>CAYYOL010000100.1:0-2527 GCA_964473245.1 uncultured Spirochaetaceae bacterium | reverse complement strand
CCTACCACCTGACCGGAGCAAACCAGACCATCAAACGGAGTAAATCAGTCCACCCTTTTTCATAAAGCCTAGAGTATCCTTGAAGGATGCATGCTTTGCATGCCATCTAAATTCAAGGAGGTCGCTATGACCAATTACAAGGAAATCCTGCGCATGCACTGTGCAGGATACAGTCAACGCATCATTGCCAAGAGTCTTCAATGCTCTCGTGATGCCGTGTCTCTCTGTCTCAAACGGGTAAAAGAACGTGAAATTACACTTCCAATCCCTGAAGATGTAACGAACGCTGAATTAAGGGAGCTGTTGCTCAACTCTCAGCAGGGAGTAAGAAATCCGGACTATCTTCTCCCTGACTTCAAAAACATCATAAAGGAGCTGAAAAGGGCACATGTTACCAATGGTCTGTTATGGACCGAGTATCTCATTCAGTGTAAGAGCGCATCGCTCAAACCCTACAGTATCAGTCAGTTTAATGCATTGCTGCGCAAGTATGCCCAAAAAGCAAATATCAGTCTTCGCCAAGATCATCGTCCTGGTGAAGTACTCGAGCTCGACTGGTCGGGATCTGCAATACTGCTGAGTAACAGACTGACTGATGATGTCATTCCTTGCCATTTATTCACTGCGGCGTTACCGTTCAGCAGTTACTTCTATGTGGAAGCTTTTGCCGATGAAACACTACAGTCCTGGATCCGTGGAGTTGTTAACGCCTTTTCTTTCTTTGAGGGAGTTCCTCTTATCCTGAGACCTGACAATCTCAAGACGGCGATCATCACATCCGACAAATACGAACCTGAACTGAATACCGCGATGATCGAGCTTGCCGAATATTACGGCACTGTGGTGGTTCCTGCCAGAGTACGAGCTCCCAGAGATAAGAATGTTGTTGAAAGCTCTGTTGGTTATGCATCCCGTCAGATTATCGCAGCTTTACGGAACCAGAAGTTTTTCTCCATCGACGAAATAAATACTCAGGTTTGGGATCGTATGGACCAGCTTAACTCTGCAGCATTCAAAAAGAAGGAAGGTAGTCGCCTCCTGATGTTCAATGAACAGGAACGTCAGGAACTGCTGCCTCTCCCTCCCAAACCCTTTCAACTTTTCGAGAGGGTGAAAGCAACAGTCGGCCGTGACTACCATATCGAATTCGCCAAAGCCTTCTACAGCGTACCACCAAGTTTCGTGAAAAGCGAGGTGTTCGTAAAAGCTTCTACCGATACTGTATTCATATACGACAAGAAAGGCCATGCCATCACCGAGCACCCGCGATGTAAGTTCAGGGGACAGAAGAGCACCCTTCCAGAGCATGTTCATGAAAAACATACTGACTACCTGCTGTGGTCAAGAGATTACTTTTTGACCAGAGCGCGGAGAATTGGTCCTGAAACCGAAAAGATGATCTCTATCGTACTTGTAAGTAGAGAATATGAGGTTCAGACCTATCGTAGCTGTGTCGGAATCCTTAATCTTGAGAAAAAGTATGGAACAATACTGGAACAGGCTTGTAAAGAGGCTAACAGTAATGGATTGCGATCCTATAAAGCGGTGAATGCGATTGCAAAAACGCTTAAAGATGCAACGCCTGAGAGACTGGATCCTCGATCTGAAGTGTCGTTATCGGATGAAAACCTGAGTGCTTTGTATTGCGTTCATAAGCAGGAGGTGCAGAATGAGACCCTCTGAACAGCAACTGGTTCTAAACTTCGAAAAGTTAGGAGCTGAAGGCATCTCTCTGTCTCTTCTTGAAGCCTTCAACTCGCCATCGAAACAGCATATCCCATTCATAGAGATACTACTGGAAGCAACCCATGTGGAATTAGAGAAAAGAAGATCTTCACGCGCAGACCGGCTTCTCAAACGTGCAAAGCTTCACAATACCATAGCTCATCTCAATGAAATCGAGTATCGTCCGGAAAGAAATCTCGACAGGATTCTGATTGAGCGATTGAGCACATGTGATTACATCGCTGCCCATTCTAATGTCATCATCGTCGGGGCGGCAGGGACTGGGAAAACATTCATTTCTCGAGCACTTGCCCGGCACGCTTGCGAACATGGGTATCGAACAAAAGTAATCTCGTTTTCACCTCTTTTGAGAGAACTTGCCCGTCTGAATAAAACGGATACGCTAAAGTATGAGAAGCGAATGCTCTACTACAGTAGATTCCCTCTGTTGCTGATTGATGAATGGTTATGCCAACAACCTGATAAGATATGGGTTAACATTCTGCTGGAACTTATGGAGCTTCGATACGATTCGACTTCCACCATCGTGTGCACTCAGCTTCCACCGGAAAACTGGCCTACGGTTCTGGGTAATGTAGCGCTGGGGCAGGCAATCTTAGGACGGATACAAGCTGCGTCTTTTCCCATCTATCTTGATGGCCCTGATCTGCGAGTGAGACACTCAAGGAAACCCTGATTATTTTAATGTCCTCCCTGCCAAGTCAAAAAGCCTGGCAGGGTTTACTCCGTCGAGCGGTAGGGTTTGCTCCGGTCGCATGGCTGGGTCCTATCGTCGAAGCCA
>CAYYOL010000099.1:0-2582 GCA_964473245.1 uncultured Spirochaetaceae bacterium | reverse complement strand
AAAACACACGTCTAGAATACGTGTCCACCATAAAGCTTCAAGATGAAGCTTCTACTCTCACACGTCTAGAAGACGTGTCTACTATCGTATCCCCAGGAGAGCAAGATGAATTTCTTTGATAAAGAGGCAGAGCATGGCGTTTACAATGGCAATCTGCCTCATTGGCGGCAATCCACAGTATGTTACTTTGTGACTTTTCGCACCATTGATTCCATCCCTCAAGTCAAACTCAATCATTGGCTCAGCGAACGCGATCAGTGGCTGCGCGAACATCCTCAACCCAGAACAAATGAGCAATCCGCCGAATACCACAGACTATTTACCCGTAAAATTGAACACTGGCTTGATCAGAATTATGGCGAGTGCCTGCTGGCGAATAAACAATACAAGAAGATCGTAATCGATGCTTTGCTATATTTCAATGATGTTCGATATCGGCTTTGGGAATACACTGTTGCGGTCAATCATGTGCATCTGCTCATTGAACCCTTGGGAGATCATGAACTTAATGATATTTTGAGATCGATCAAGTCCTATACTGCAAACGCGATAAACAAAGCCAGGGGAGCAAACGGGCATTTCTGGCAAAAGGAATACTTTGATCATATCTTAAGAAGTGAAGAGCAGTTTTTTGGCATAGTGAAATACATCAGAAAGCATGATGGCAAGGTAGCTAATGTGGACGCTAATGTAGACGCGACATCTTGTCGCGTGAAAGAAACCACGAATGTAGACGCGACATCTTGTCGCGTGAAAGAAAACACACGTCTAGAATACGTGTCCACCATAAAGCTTCAAGATGAAGCTTCTACAATCAAGCTTCAAGATGAAGCTTCTACTCTCACACGTCTAGAAGACGTGTCTACCATCGATCCTAGCACCCCGGAGCAGCCATGCTAAACAACAACTACAATCCCGATGTGCTATCCTGCATCGCAAACCTGAGCAGTGACGAGGTCTTCACCCCGCCCGAGCTGGTGAACCAAATGCTGGATCTTTTGCCCCAAGAGCTATTCCGAGACAAAAGCAGCACCTTTCTGGACCCCGCCTGCAAATCCGGAGTATTCCTGCGCGAAATAGCCAAACGCCTGGACATAGGCCTGAAAAACCAATTCCCAAACCGCCAAACCCGCATCGACCACATCTTTACCAAACAGCTTTTTGGCCTGGCCATCACAGAGCTTACCTCTCTGCTCTCCCGCCGCTCGCTATACTGCAGCAAACATGCCAATGGCAAATACTCCGTCTGCTCTCAGTTCAAAAGCGAAAGCGGAAACATCCACTACACCCGCATCGAACACACATGGCAAAACGGACGCTGCCTCTTCTGCGGAGCCAATGAACAAGGCTATGACCGCGGCGAAGAGCGGGAAAGCCATGCCTATTCCTTTATCCATATCGAAAATCCGGAGGACTTATTCAAAATGAAATTTGACGTTATTATCGGAAACCCGCCTTATCAATTGAGTGATGGGGGAGCAGGTGCAAGTGCAAAGCCAATATATCACCACTTTGTGGAACAAGCAAAGAAACTAAATCCTAGGTATATGTGCATGATAATCCCATCTCGTTGGTTCTCAGGCGGTAAGGGGCTTGATGAGTTTCGGTGCAATATGCTAAACGACTCCAGATTGAGCTGCATTGTTGACTACACGGATTCCACAAAAGTGTTCCCAGGAGTTGATATAGCGGGCGGTATATGTTACTTTCTATGGGAGCGAGATTATCATGGAGATTGCACTATTGAGAACATTCACAACAATATAAGAGAAAAATCAAAACGCCCCCTCAATGAATTTGATACCTTAGTAAGACATAATGTTGCAGTGAGCATCATCAAGAAGGTAATAATAAAAGAGACTGCTTTTTTGAACGATTTAGTTTCGAGCAGACAGCCATTTGGATTAGATTCGAAAACAAGGCCTGATAAGAATGGTGATTTGATACTTATTTGGAGCGGTGGGCAGGGTCCAATTGACTCTAGGAAAGTAAGAGATGAAGCAAAAGTAATAGATAGATGGAAAGTTCTTATTTCCAAGACATCATATGATCATGGAGGTCAGCCTGACAAAGAGGGAAAGAGGAGAATACTTTCTCGAATTGAAGTTTTGGCTCCTAAGTATGTATGCACAGAAAGCTATCTAATCGTTGGCTCATATGATGATAAGTCTTTTGCAGATAATACAGTTTCTTACCTAAGAACCAAATTTACTCGTTTTCTTGTTTCAACGATTCTCTTTACTCAGAATATTACTAAAGACCGCTTTTGCTTCGTCCCCATCCAAGACTTTAGCGAGCCATGGACCGACGAAAAGCTCTACAAGAAATACAATCTCAGCCAGGAAGAGATAGATTTCATCGAATCCATGATACGTCCTATGGAGCTTGCTGATGCTTAGGGAGTACGTTTTATTTTTTAAGCGACAGGATGTAGATTTTGCTGTAGATACGTCTTCCAGACGTGTGTTTTATACTAAGCGACAAGATGTCGCTTCTACTATTAAGCGACAGGATGTCGCTTCTACATTGGAGCTTGCCGATGCCTAAGGAATACTTCCCTTCCCGCCCGGACTTAAATCCTC
>CAYYOL010000098.1:0-2604 GCA_964473245.1 uncultured Spirochaetaceae bacterium | reverse complement strand
GTATGAGCGAAAAAGGTACTCTCACCGTAGTGACCCAGACGAAGACCGTGCGCATCCCCTGTGAAACCGACAGAACACTTCTCGAAGTGCTCACCGACAACGGTATTGGGGAGATGAGCAGTCCCTGTGGTGGTAATGGCCTCTGTGGCAAATGTCTTGTTCGGATTATCGAGGGAGACAGTGGCGCAGTCTGCGAAGATGAAAGACGACTGCTCACTCCCGATCAGCTGGCATCAGGGCTTCGTCTAGCCTGCAGAATGCGCGTAGATACACACACCACACTTACCATCGACCTGCTCAACACCGAAGAGGATGCGCAGGTCGTCGCCACCTATGAGACTCAGCACGTAGTCGACGGCATTGCACCTGATACCTTTGCACAGAACACCTACGGATGTGCAATCGATATCGGGACCACGACAGTGGTAGTGTTTCTCGTCCGACTCGATATCCACCAGGTGCTCGATCATCGCTCTGCCATGAACAGCCAGCGCGCCTATGGCGGGGACGTCATCAGCCGTATCCAGTACACCAGCGAGCACGATCAAGGCCTCCACCTCCTACAGACCGAGATAGTCAAGCAACTCGATGCCATGATCGCAAGCCTCCTCAGAGACCACGACATTGCAGGCGAGGCATTGTCCTCGATCGTTGCCGTGGGCAATCCCACCATGATCCATCTTCTGGTAGGGGCGGACCCGGCAGGAATCGCCTGTGCACCGTTCACCCCTGCATTCGTGGAGCCCAGGAGCATGGCGGCAGAGGAGCTCGGTTTCAGCTACGTACCACAGGCACGCCTGATCCTTCCCGGAGCAGTATCTGCCTACGTGGGGTCGGACATCACCGTCGGTCTCTATAGTTCACAGATCATCGAAGCGGGGAAGGTGGTCCTCTACCTAGACATCGGCACCAATGGGGAGATCGTTCTCTGGGATGGATCGACCCTCTACAGCTGTTCGTCTGCTGCTGGGCCAGCATTCGAAGGGGCCTCCATCCGACAAGGAATGGGTGCCATACCAGGCGCCATCGATCGCATCTGGCAATCAGAGGATGGCTCGATTCTCCACACCACCATAGCTGGTCGCAATGCCAGGGGAATCTGTGGCTCTGCCATCATCGATGCAATGGCACTGCTGCTTGCTATCCAGCTGGTGGATGACACCGGGGCGATGCAGGGCGATCACCCCGATGCCGATAGCCTGCTCATCGACACACCCGACGGCAAGGCACTCAAGCTGACCGATACCGTCTCTTTCACCAGTCGTGATGTACGAGAGGTGCAGTTGGCCAAGGCGGCAATCGCCGCAGGGGCCGATGTCCTGCTGAAAGAGGCAGGCTTGAGCAGCGACGATCTCGATATGGTGGTGATAGCCGGAGGCTTTGGTTCCTACATAGACATTGCCCACGCGAAGCGAATCGGACTGCTTCCGTCGGTTTCGACCGAGAAGATCGTGACAGTCGGCAATGCCGCAGGGAAAGGAGCATTGGCGGTACTCATGCACCACGCAGCCGCAGAGGAAGTGGAAAGGCTGAGAAGGGAGACCCGGTATCTGGAGCTCTCCTCATCTCTGGAGTTTCAACAACGGTACGTGGATCATATGTACTTCTCCGAGGAGGGCGCGTGACAAGTTCCAGGCCGACCCAATCGGATATTCCACAGGGAGTGCAGGAGGTTGCCGACCACTATAGCAGGGCAACGGGAGTTCCTTGCATGGTCCTCGATGTCATACATGCCCGTATGGACGATAGGCAGTGCACCGTGTGCGCTCTGGTGAACGATACCGATCCGAAGAGCGCAGAGCGGTGCTTTCAGACACATCTGCACAACGCCATGCTCGCCGAACGATTCGGCGGCTCCTATATCTACTTCTGTCTCTTCTCCACGCTCTACTGGGTCAGTCCGGTCATCATGAACGGAGGCATGGAGTTCGCCATCATTGCAGGACCGGTGATGGTCCTCGATGATGGTGAAGCACTGGAAGACCCGCTTGTCACCACTGATGAGCTACGAGTCAAAATCGAGCAGGAATTGAAGAAGCTGCCCCACCTTGAGATTTCCCGGGTGCACAACCTGAGCGAGGTCCTGCGCATGTGTGCCGGGTGGGCCAGTGGGTATGCAGAGCATCAAATGGTGGAGAATCGCCAGATCATGCAGATGCAATCGCGACTCTCCGAGTACATACAGGAGATCAAGGAGGAGGGCGATACCGCCATCGACCGCCTTCGATGCTATCCCATAGAGCAGGAGGAACGTCTGCAGGAGGCCATCCGGTGGGGGGACCGCCAGATGGCACAGGAGGTGATGAACGAGCTGCTCGGCATGATCTTCTTCGTCAGTGGCAATACGATTGACCGGATACGCTTCAGAGTGATCGAGCTGGTCTCGCTCTTCAGCCGCGCAGCAGTGCAAGGTGGCGCACCCGAGGATGAAATTCTCGAGATGAGCTACCGGTGCCAGCGCGAGGTAGGCTACTACAACAGTCTCGAAGGGATGGCCCTCTGGCTTTCAAAGATTCTCCACCAGTTCACCGACCTCGTGTTCGCCTCCAAGGATGCCGAGTACGGTACCATGATCGCCCAGGCGATCAGATACATCCGCAAGCA
>CAYYOL010000097.1:0-2628 GCA_964473245.1 uncultured Spirochaetaceae bacterium | reverse complement strand
TCGCCTATTCTGGGCGTGGTCGTATCATACACGATGTACGTGTCGAATCCCATGTGCTTCAATCGCATGGCGAAGCCTCGTACTGAGAGCGCCATTCTCCCCATCGCATACAACTGGATGGTTTTTGCCTTTCCGATCTCTTCAATCAGCACGTCCAGCTCCTGCAAATCTACCTTGTCCAGGACTGTTTTATTTTCCTGAATCACTGTGTCGACCAATTGTCTATAGGTCATGGTACCCTCCATTGCATGTAACTAGATAAATGGTAAATCAACGCATATCAGTTGTCAACAATTTTTTTTCTACATTTTCCAACAAAGAAAATCTGTGTACAGGTGTTTTCTGAGGAGCGTAGAACCTATTTCCTTATTATATAATTATTTATAAATCCTTCTGCATTACAGGCAATATATACGACTCTCTTTATGAATTATATAAGCCAATCTTAATTTTCCATGTTCTTTACAAGTTGATTATTTTGCTCAATCTATATCGGCAATTACTCTTCTGAGGGAAATATCTTCTCGGGATCATGCCTTCTCTTCGGTCTTTCTATCAGTTCGAGGGTCGTTCCAAACAGATCTTCGGTTTCCAGGTAGGCAAAATACCCATCGCCATCGGGTCCATGTCCCCCGCCCTCCATGGATACTTCGAGTCCTGCTTCGCGGGCCTGTTTCAAAGCCGTATCCATGTCATCTACGAGAAAACCGAGATGCTGAATACCATAGCCGTGCTTCTTGATGAAGTCGGTATAGACCGTGTCCCCTTCGAGATGTTGAATGAGTTCAATACGCATGTTCCCGAAATAGGAGAGTGCGACCCTCATACGGTACTCAGCAGGTTTCCCATAGCGTTTCATAGTTGTCAGCAATGGTTTTCCGTAGGTGTAGAAATGCCAGGGACCGATCCCGAACATGGTATGATACTGTTGCACGGTTGCATCCAGATCTTCCACCACATAGGCAATCTGAGCCACTCCCTGCTCAAGAAATGGCAAAGTCTTCGTCATAACACGCTTATCCGTTCCACTCATCTCACTGCTCCTCTCTCTTCTCTTTACCAAGCAATCGTTCTCCGACTGCGCCACCAGGATGAATCACGGCGAACTGATCTTTCGTATACCCCGTCATCTCCATTACGGCTATACACAGAGCATCGAACATAGCAATGACTGCCAAGATACTCGTAGTTGCAAGCATGTTGAACGGATCTGCTTCTCGCTCCACCTGCACATGAAGCACTCTATCACTTTGTTGAGCCAAAGGAGAGTCCAGACGTTCTGTGACGGCAATGATAGTGACATGCTTCTGTCTCAAGGCTGGGATAAGCTGAACTACTTCCGATGTGCCTCCACCTTTGGAGAGGAGGAAGACTATATCGCCTGACTGTACAAACCCCATGGCTCCATGTACCGCATCTGCCGGATTCAGGTAGCAGGAGGGTCTCTCGATACAGGAGAGAGAGTGTGCCAGTTTACGCGCAGCTACTCCACTGGTTCCAACCCCGCTGGTGACCACCCGCCCTGTATGGTTCGCAAGCATTCGTACGATATCACAGAAGACCTGCTCGTCGTAGACCTTCTCCATCCGCTCCATCTCATATGCAGCGGTATCCCATACTCTCTTGGCTATAGCCTTGATTTCACTCGTTTCCATACGAGAAATGAACCATATTCCTACGCAACTTGCAAGAGGTGATCGATTCTCTGATCGAGGATTTCATTCTATGGTTGTGACAGTTCCCACCATGTTCTGGAAATAGCCGGGACACGCTTGGGCAAGGAGAGCTTCCGCTTCATCACCTGTGCAATGTGATACACCCAATCTGGGTATGGATCGTTCGGAGAGGTCCTTTACGACGGCATCGCGCCGTTCTCGAGATGCATCATACAGATGGATTCCCCCGAGTAGGGCATAGATAGGTTTGGAAAAGCGTGAACGGACCGAATCGACGATATTGAGTATCCCGGGGTGTGAGCAACCGACGAGCAGGAGCAACCCCTTCGGGGTATCGACAACGAGCGCGATCTCATCGGCAAAAGTATCCAGAACCTTGCCGGAGCCGCGATCCAAGACGAATCGCGGGTTTGGCTTCTCTATTGGATGGATCTGATCGAAGTTCCCGATGAGCCAGATACCCGGGTGAATCATGACCGTATCGCCACAAACCGTATGCCACATGATTCCATGATCATTTATATTGCTAGTGTTGAATTGCGTACCGAGAAAGCGCATTCCATCTGCCTCATCGGCGTATTTAGGGTACTCGAATCCTTTTCCGGTCCAGAGAGAGAGTGACTGGTACGAGTAACGCTCTAGAAGCGGGAGGAGTCCTCCTCCATGGTCGTAGTGGCCATGACTGATGACTATGTGGTTGATCCGAGAGAGATCGACACCAAGCGATTGTGCGTTCCTCATGAAGGCGTCACTCTTACCGGTATCGAATAATATCCGAACAGAGCCGGCCTCCACAAAGCAAGAGAACCCATGTTCGGATTCCAGACCGCTATTGGCCGAGGCGTGATTATCTACAAGCGTAGTAAGTGTAACCATTACAAACCCCTATCACTTGTATGATACACAACCAACGAGCACCTCGCAAGAACAATTGCTGAGGCGCCCGCTAGGT
>CAYYOL010000096.1:0-2756 GCA_964473245.1 uncultured Spirochaetaceae bacterium | reverse complement strand
GCAAGTTTTCTAGACCACAGTAAAGAGTTTTTTCAATCACGCAGTAATCAAGTTTTTCGAACCAACAGTAAGAATGTTTTTCAAAGACGAAGTAAGGAACTTTTTCTTCAAGCCCAGGAAACGAAACCCATCGGCACTAGCAAATCAACATTGTTAGGGAAAGCCATGGGACCCCCTAGTATAGTGGTAGTAAGCAAATCTATCACGAACAGGAGGTCGCCAATGGCAACCATGCAGAAGCTGGCAATTGTAGTGAAAAAGATCATCGAATTGAAAAAACAGGGTATCGCTCAATCAGACATCGCAACGGTACTGACCAACATGAACCTCAAACCCCCGTCAGCGCCGACGATCCGTAAGTACTACAAGATGGATGATGCACCATCTGCAGCTCAGTTGACAAGTGCATTTGAGAAACCCAAGGCATTTGAAGAACCGCAATGCAAAGAAATCATTCTTGCAACTTTGACAGAGAACAAGGAAAATGCGAAATTCACTATCAGTTCACTGTATGATCTTCTTGAAGAAGAACTCGTTGACACAGGAGTGATGAAGGCCCTGCCGGGAAATGAGCAGACTCTTCGTAATTATTGCACCTATCTGAGAAAGACAGGACAGGTTCCGGAAAAAGAGATCCAAGGCCGTCTCTACAATTTCGTGGAAGACCCACCTCCTGGAAAACAGATTCAACTGGACTATGGTGTTCAACGTATCGATGGAGGAGAACAAATCTATTTCATCTGCATTAGAGTCAGAAGGAGTAGAGTCCTATTCGTACAAGGACAGGATCATCGGTTCAACGCAGAAGAGACCTGTCGCTCTCTCTATCTGTTCTTCATCTTCATCGGTGGTCGTTTTGAAGAACTTGTCATCGATCAAGATTCGGCTCTAATTTCTAGTGAATTCCTTGGAGAGGTGGTTGAAACACGGGTGTTCAAGGAGTTTCTTAGAGAACAGGAACTGAAGCTATTCGTTTGCCGGAAAGCAGATCCAGAATCTAAAGGATCTGTAGAAAATCTAGTGGGCTTCGTCAAGAAAAACTACTTCAGTAGTAGACTCGACCGAAGTTCCCAGAAACTCATCGCCGGATTGGGAGCCTGGTGTAAAAGAAAGAATACGAGGCGTCTCAACTGTGCCACTCATCGTATTCCCATGGAACATTTCGAACAGGAAGAGAAGGCTACTCTCCGTCCGAACCTTCCTTCTTCCTATGGTGGATCCACTACATTGATGCCTGTGGAAGGGAACAAGACAAGAACGATTCGCTACAAAACCAACCGTTACTCCTTCCCACCAGAATATCGGTTCAAAACGATTTATTATCGAGCCGCCGGAGGCGTGCTCTCAATATACAACAACGAAGATGGAACAAAGCTGATCAGGCAGCATGACATCGCCCCTTCTCATGTAAAGAACACCCTGTTCATGCATCCACAGGACCTCCGTAAACCTTCTGAGAAGTGGAAGGATCTCAGGCAGACACTCCTAAGGCGCTATCATTGCCCGAGCATGATCCATTTCATCAACGGTGTGTGTAAGGAGAATGACCGGTATAAGGGTGAACAACTGAGAGCCGTTCTCAAATACCTGGATGGTAAAAATCCAGAGGTGGAATTTCTGGAGACCGTGCTCGCACGTTGCTGCAGCACCTATAGCTATAAGGTTACGCAGTTTCAGGCAATATATGAAGGGCTACAGAAAGAAATGAGTGAAACCACTGTTCCTGATTCAATGGTATTCGATGCGAATGTATTCACCATGCCCGTAAACGTGCAGGTTCGAGACCAGGACTTTTACCAGAGCTATTTCACAAGGAAAGTGAACCAATCGGAAGGAGAAGTCCTATGAATGACAGATCTTCCATTGCTCAGACGAAAGCCTCTCTCTCCAGTGTCGGCTTTAAACATATCGTGCCTCAGTTCGCAGATCTCATTCATACAGCAGAAGAGCGAAAACTCACCTACAGAGGATTCCTTGACCTTCTCATCGAGCAGGAACTATCTGTCAGAAATGAGAAGCATAGGAAAAGGAATCTTTCCGGTGCTCATTTCCCTCCTGGCCCTCGACCGATTGACGAGTTCGACACCCGCGAGTTGGATGGCGGCATTACTCCTACACAGATATACGAACTCAAAGATCTGAATTGGATTGATGCTCATGTCAACATCCTACTTCTTGGCCCTCCCGGCATTGGTAAAACGATGTTAGCTGTAGGTCTTGGTCTCGAAGCCATCAATGGTGGTTATTCGGTATGTTTTGAAAGAATGACCGCTCTGATGGAAATTATGGACATGGCACAGCGTAGCCGAGCAGCTAGTTTTCGCCTTAAGAGAATCAGGAAGGCTGATGTTGTCATCATAGACGAGATCGGCTTCACTCCGATCAAGAAGGAACAGGCCAACAACTTCTTCAATCTTGTGAGCGATCTGTATGAAAAAACATCGGTAATCTTCACGACCAATAAAGAGATCGGCCAATGGGCAGAAGTTATGGGAGATCCCGTCCTAACAACAGCTCTGCTCGATCGTATTCTTCATCATTCCAAATGCTTCTCGTTGAGAGGCGAATCATATCGAATCAAACACCCGGAGGAGGAACGGCTGAAGCATTGACCTGTGGGACGTTTCCTGGGAAGGATAAGAAAAAGTTCCTTGAAGTATGGGAAAAAAAGTTCCTTACTGTTACCCAGAAAGACTTCATTACTCGGAAATAGAAAACTGTCATTACCCACCAAAAGAAAAGTAGCTTACTCCAGA
>CAYYOL010000095.1:0-2836 GCA_964473245.1 uncultured Spirochaetaceae bacterium | reverse complement strand
TGTTGAATTTCAAAATAAAATAACCTAAATTATCACATTGAGTGAGACACATTATCACGAAAGATTAGCCGAATAGAAAAGGATGCCTTGTAATACAGAAGACATCCTTATCATCATAGATTTACTGTTCAAGTAGCCTGCTTACCCATTAGATCAACTCAGTCAAAGCAGACCTCACATGTTCTGAAGCGACGACTTGGGCCTTCTCCATGGAAGCGGCAAGAAGCGCACCCTTACATAAGGAATTCGCCCTGCGGAGTAACCCTCCGGAGCCTTGGTGAATTGCCGTAATCGCTGCATCGGAGAATATCGAGGTCTTGGCTCCCGCGAGCGCCATGTGGTGAGCGATGTATTCAGTCATGACATCTTTGCGAATTGCCTCCAAATGGCTGCGACCCATGATGCGAGAAGCCAACGGTCTAGCCTGAGGATTCATCAACTTGTCCAACAACGTATCCTGCCCACAGAGGATGGTCGGGACCAGGGGAGAACTATCGAGTTTCCATTGGGTAAGCAGATGCAGTTGTGCAAAGATCTGATCACGCATCATGTGGGCTTCATCGATTACCAATACAGGAACCACATGCCTGCTATGGAGCTCCAGCAGTTGCTCCTGGATCTGACGCATCATCAAGGGTATCTTGTAGGAATTGGACACGATGCCAAAACAGAGCAATATCTGTCGGAGGAATTCGACCATGGTGTAGTTGCCAGCGGTGAACATCAATACTTCGTGTTCACCTTTTGCCAGGTGCTCTACCACATACCTCAGGCTCGTGGATTTGCCTGCTCCCACATCACCGGTGACTAATGAGAAACTGCGCATGGCAATGGCAAAGGCGATCCGATCTTGCATCGGTTTGAGGCTAGGCAAATGGTACAGATCTTTTGTGTCAATCTCATAGGGGAATGGATCACGTTTGAGGGAAAAGAAATGACGGATGTCCTTCATCATCATTCACCTCCATTGAACAGCGATCCACTGACGGTGGGTATGCGTGCTGCTTGCGGCTCATGACGACCCACATGGCTGTTCGCACGTAAGGGAACTTCAGCAAGAAAGCCATAGGAAATCTTATCGTAGAACAGCTCGACCCGATCGAGTGTCTCGTAACGTAGGATCACCTTGCGCCCGGCAAAACCGATGGGAACTTGGTACTGACGGTTCCCTAAACGAATAGTACGATCATGGGAAACCGTGCGTTCTTCTTGGCTCCTAAAATAATCGGGCAATTTTTCTGGAGCTCCTCTGAGCAGGTGTGAATCATCCAGGTACCGTTGCAGAGGGCTTTGACCGGTACTACTGTGACGACTGATGTGGTAGCGGTCACCGAGGTACTTCTGCCAACGCTTATTCAGTTCCTCAAGTGACAATCCTTCAGAGATGTCGGGTAAGAATTGCATCCGTACCGTCCGGTTGAAACGCTCGATCTTCCCCTTCCCGACTGGCCGGTATGCTGTCGCGTATCGGAGTGAAATCTGCAATGCCGCACATCCTATGCGTAATCGATGGTTTCTGAAACTGCTACCGTTATCGACATACAGCACCCGTGGCACGCCTCTACTGCGCAATGCATCGGAAAGACAGTCAATGAACGATTGTGCGGTCTCTGCAAGGTAGAATCCACTGCCCACGATGAGGCGACTCTTATCATCAATAATGGCAAACAGGTAGCTCTTGACCAATTTGTTCTGGTAGCTGACCTTGGGACCATGTAGGCAGTCCGCTTGCCACAGGTCGTTGCTCAATTCCACTTCGAACTTACGCATGTCCTCTTGTTTTTGTAGTGTCTGACGATGATGGAGTTTGAACAATCGGTAGACCGTCGGCAGCTTGATGTGGTCGGCTCCGGTGATGATCTTTCTCCGATACGCCTCCTCGACCAGTTTCTTGATCGTATGGCGCGGTAACTCTTTGCGTAATTGTAATAATGCTGCCAAAGTCTCATCGGAAATACTTCGTTGGCGACCGCAATCACTACGGTCAGAAGGGAATAACGCTTCAATACGTTCTCCATTCTGCCGGTATCGTTGTACCCAATTCAGTAAAGTGGCTCGACTAATATGCGTCCGTTCACTGAATGGAATCTCCCATTCCCGCTCGGACAGTTGCTGTAATAACCGCTTCTTGGTTCCCCACGGTTGGTTCTGACTCTCCAGCAATGGGAAGATTACCCCAAAGCGAAAGATTGCCACTTGCTCTTTTTCTTTCTCTGTCATGCCTGTGCTCCTTCTATGTAGAATGCTCTCCACTCTAATCGAAGGGAACTTTGGTGCTCAGTGCAAATGGCAGGTAGGGTTGCTCTTCATCAACAGCATAGCTGATCACACGATTGCTTACACTGGTACTGACAGGAAGATGATAACTGCTGCGAATATGCTCTTCGATTACCAGACGATCCCTATGCAGGGTCCTACTATGAATCCAACGTTTCAGCTGTTTCCACCAGTATTGCTGCACTTGCCTGCTCGCGCCAACGGCCTTGAAGAATCCTCGTTGCAGTTTATGCAGGAGGCTCGTACGTATGGTTTCCAACGAGTGTAAGATCCTACTCTGATACCCATTTGGTCGCAGGGTATGTACTTGTCCACATTCAGGACAATACCATCGTTTCATCCATAACCCGATCGAAACCTCTTGGAAATACCGATACACATACCCATGGCCCCACAACCTACGGCCTCCACAACTCGGGCATTTCAACGGTTTTACCCAGGGATATTCCTTACCGAGCTCTTGCAATTTGTCCAAGCTCAAGACACAATACAGTACGATGTTATTTTATTGGGGAGCACACAACTTTGGCGAGGAGGTGCTCCCCTTCCTTTCCTTCAG
>CAYYOL010000094.1:0-3056 GCA_964473245.1 uncultured Spirochaetaceae bacterium | reverse complement strand
CTCCAGACATTACGCGATATGGAGGGAAGAGCCATCTATGCGGCAAGTAGAGGAACGCACGTACAACTTGATATCCCCAAGGGGGTGTCTTTAAGCATAGGAGACCCGATCTACTGTATTTCGCGCCATAATCTCAAACTATCCACCATGAGCGAATCGGGTCTTTCCAGCTTTCGATACCCGGTACATCTACAGATAACTGTAGGTGCCCGGTCGTTGACACTCAAGGTAGATGGTCTTCCTGGATGGGTCAGGGATGTACCGCCTATGACCTACGATCTCGATATCCAGAGAGCAAAACGGGAACAGCAGGTTCGAACAAATCTGACTCGGGTGTTCTCAACACCAGGAGAAGGGATGATTACAGCTGGCAGTCTCGACATTGTTCTGGACACACCACTGAGAGAACAGGAGTTGTTCATTCCACTCTCACAGCTCAAGGATGTTCGTAGATCCTGGTATTCGTGGCTCAACCACTATCTGGATGAAAAGATCAGCGTGGATGAACACCCTACAACGCACGCTGAAGCAAAGAAGGGAGATCTCCTACCGTTGCGCAACAGTATTTCACCTCCTGATAATTCACTCATTCCATGGGTGGACGTTCATGTAGCACACAAGGCTCTCGCACGGGGGCAAAAACTAGAAGAGGTACTTTCGGTAGTCGGTGGAGTGGCCTATATTCCCCTTCCTCCGGTCTCATTCTCTGAGGGTGAGCTCTTCGAGGACCTCAACGCGCTCGTTGCTTCCATTCCGATACCGGTCCGTGTCGGATTGAACAATATCGGGCAGCTTAGTTGGGCAAAAGAGCACTCTGAAACTGCTTGCTTCGCCGATGTGTATCTGTACATGACGAACCGATTGGCAGTCTCGTTATTCCTTGAAGAGGCCCCTCACGCAGTAGGTCTCTATCGATGGGTGGAGCGAGCGGAACAGGATACCACGCATTGGCCTGCTGTCGCATCGGATGCGATGGCAACTCACAGCCCATTCACCTTACCTCTGTTCATAAGTAGAGCCTGCTACCGGTACGACGCACTTAAGCTGCCGTGCAAAGGGTGTCCTAGGCGCGGCAACTGGGTAGTCGAACAGAATGGGAGATACTATCGGGTATCCGTACGAGACTGTCTCACCGTGGTATCAGAAGAGCCAGAATAGCACAGAGGCTCCGACAAGAGCCTTGTCCCATTCGGGACCGAGGTCCAGCACCTTGTTATTATCCAGTGTATAGCCAGACGAAGGGACTTCGTAGGTCACTCCGAAAGAGAGCCTTCCAAGTTTGAGATCTCCATGAGCACGGTAATGGAGGAGTCCGTTATTGAACGCCTGCGCTAGATCGTTACCGGCGACTCGTTCCGAGCCATCAGAATCTACGTAGAACCAACCAATCTCACCACCATCCTGCTGGAGGCCTAGAGCGGGGCCTGCACCGACACCCACATGAAGCAGATCGAACAGGCTCATTGAGGTTCCTGCGGTCACCACACCCTTGAACTGATCGCTTCCTGTGAATCGTCCGTTCACGGTGGCTTCAAGGAAGAGCACGCCGAGTCGCAACTCAGTGCCAAAGTTCCAGTCTTCGAATGTTCCGATTTCAACACTCTCTCCATCGGTAGGGATGGTGTTCAGCGCATTCACACCAACACCAAAAGAGATGAGTCCAGCCGAAACAGTAGAGACAATGCAAGCTACAAACAGTACGACAATCAAGAACCTTTTCATATTTTCTCTCCTATACAAACTGCGAGGTTCCAAAAAGTCAGCGAAGCCCATACCGTTTTACGAAGGCTTCGGCATTCTGTATCGATCCGCCGGCGGAGCCTTTCACCAAGTTGTTCACCATGAGCATGAAGCCGATTCTATTCCCCCGCTTCTTCAATCTTCCAGTGTACACCTCCATACCTTTGGGGTCTCCCCAGAAAGCATATTTCGGTTGTGGAAATGTACTAGAGTCATCATACAGCACTGGTTGACTCGGTGTCGAGGGTAAATCTGTAACTTCTTTGAACTCATCCCATGCCGCGACAATCTGGTCCAGCGAGACATCCTGTTCGAGTGTCAGCCACGCCGCCTCAAGATGGCCGAACATGACCGGAACACGTACGGAATAGACATCTACAATTGGATCGAAGTCGAGAATCTTCTTTATCTCCTTCTCGATCTTCTCCTCCTCCCCGGCAATATAGGGGATACAGTTGTCGGTGATATCGAATGAGGAGAGTCCGGGATAACCAGCGCCACTGACCGACTGATAGGTGCACAGGGAAATCTCCTTGATTCCGAACCGCTTGAGCGGTGCAAGAGCCATCGCTAAGCCGGTAGTCACACAATTCGCGTTCGTGACCACAAAACCTCGCTCCGGATACCCCTGCTTCTCTACAAGAGCCAGTGTATCGAGATTGGTCTCAGGAATAAGAATTGGCACATTGTCGTGATAACGCATGGCAGAAGCATTGGAGAATACGAAAAACCCCATATCCCGAAGCTGTGGCTCAGCCTCCGCGGCTACGCTTGCTGGAAGTGCGGAGAAGACGATCTGCACCCCCTGTTCCTTCATCCGTTCTGCACTGAACTCAAGGATCTTCCTGGAGCGGATGCTGTGTGGCATTTCGAAGGGCAGGAGCCAGTGAACGGATCTCCCGTAGCTCTGATTTATCCGTGCAGCCGAGGCCGTGATATACTCCACTTCAAACCAGGGATGATCTGCGAGCATCCACATGAACACTTGACCGACGGCTCCTGTTGCACCAACCACCGCAACCTTAATTTTCTCCATGATATCCTCCAGGTATGTCACACTTTTGTCTCAAAGTTGTATTATCAGGAGGAAATGTACCGTTTTACGGGTATGTTATGCAATAGGTTTTTATAATTTTTTGTTATTAATTGTACATTTTGTTATTTTAAGCACCCGTCTGTTATCATAAGAGGAGAACACCCCGCCTTGCTTTCTCATGGAGAATCTTGACTAAACTCCGTTCCCTCGGTATGCTATCAATGCCTTGGGGGTGTAGCTCAGTTGGCTAGAGCGTTTGAATGGCATTCAAAAGGTCAGG
>CAYYOL010000093.1:0-3085 GCA_964473245.1 uncultured Spirochaetaceae bacterium | reverse complement strand
GGAGAGTGCTACCTTCACACGGTAGAAGTCGTTGGTTCAAACCCAATCGCGCCCATAAGGCAATCATTTCTGATATAAGAAATTGGTTGCCTTTAATTTTAAAGCCCTAAACCTGAAATTGCCCATTGTGAAGAAAAATGTGAAGAAGTATTCTTCACAAGCGAAACACAGGGAGGTTTTACGGTGGCTGTCGAAAATCAATTTTATCTCTATTATGCGGATACTACTCAATGGTACCGGCATTAAAGAGCCTATCGTATATAGCTTCAAAGTGTTCAATTTCTTTTTCAGTTAACTGTAGGAATTCCCTTTGACGTGCTCGTTTTGATAGCTTCCCCTCATTCTGTGAGATGAAACTATACAAGAGAAAGACGGTAGAATCAGGCATTTCAACGGAATTCTGTACAGTTTCTCTGAAGCGATCATAATTCACGAGGAATCGTGTCTCTTCCGGGAGATCATGTTCAATCGTCTGCTGCACACAATGATATAGGAACTTTGCATAGGGGGTCGCATCAAAGTATCGGTAGTAATCTATTGTCGAATTCAGGACACGTACATTATGTTCTTCTGTAGGTTCCCATTGAATGAAGGGGAGAATGCTTTGTGAGTAATCTTTTAGGACGGATGCATATTCTTCTATTCGAAGTAACATTGCACTTGAAATAGGAAATATCATTCCTGGAGGATTGTAGCCATGTTCTGCGAGAATATGATGGATGAGATATCGATGAATTCTTCCATTCCCATCAGAGAATGGATGGATAATCACAAACCCGAAGGCGATGGCAGCTGCGGCAACGACTGGATCGATTTCTTTGGCAACTTTTTTATTATATGCAATAAGTCCTGAAATCAAAGAGTCAATATCATCATATCTAGCACTTATATGTTCAACAATGGGTGTTCCTGTTTCCCTATCATGTTCGCCTATGAAGCCCCCTTCGTCTCTGAACCCTATTTTCACAAAACCTCTAGGTCCTATCACAATATGTTGGAGACGTATCAGCTCCTCTTTACTCAAAGGTATTTTCCCTGCTTCTCTCAGCGCATTACCCCATCGCTGAATCCTATCATGGGAAGGTGTCTCATTTTCTATGGAGAAACTTGCTTTGGAATCTTTAAGTAGCAGAAATGCTGCAGCACGGGTAATGACATCCTTTGGGATATCTGCAATGACTTGGCGAGCTTTAAGTTTAAGGTTCATCATGAGAAATTCTTCAAGTTCTTCAGTTATTTTGATCAACGGACAGTAATCGGGAGTTCCTGGAAGATTGTTCACAACACGGTGTCTTTTGGAATTTTCTCCCTCTATGGTAACCTGCTGTTTGGGATTTACAGCCAATACGTAATTGCCTTTCCTGACATCTGGAATATCAAGAAAGGTTCCCATGAGCCATTCATAGAGAAACCAAATCCGTCTGCTGTATGAACCAGTAATCGTCTCCTGAATGATGGTTTCAATCGTTTTTCTATCGATTACCTCAAACAATTTTTTCAATATACACAAGTCAAGCCCTTCATATTTTAAAGCAAATTCAAGGTGCCCTATGAGAGTTTCTTCCGGTTGATGTCTTGGTGTCAGCAAGTGCCACCCCATCTTTTTTACAATACGATGCTTCAAGCCGATTGCTATTTTCAGTCGAGGAAAGGGTGCAGGAAGTTGGTATGCATCAATGAGAGCAGCATACCCCGCAGGGATCGCCTTCTCGGGCAGTAAAAATCCATGAAAAACGGTTACTGGTCCTGAAAAGATGTTATCCATACTATAATCTCCTGAATTATTATTATAATATCGTAGTATCTATGATTTGTACATATATTTTATAAAAAGTGATCATACAAGTTTTTACAGGTCCAACTGTTGAGCGCCATGCTACAGATTAGCTGATGGGATGAGCTGCAATGGGGATTTCAAGTAATTTGAGATAGCTGTTTCACCGTGATTTCGTTTCTTTCTTCTCCTAACCGTGAAAATTCTTATCTTCCAGAATCCAGTGCCCCAAGGTCAAGTTGCAAATACGCCAGATCAGAAGAAAATATTTTGGCTTTTCGCACCAATCTGTCAGTGTAATCAATTACATGTGATCCGCCCCAGAATGCGAGATCATTTTCATTTCCCGACCTATTACTATAGATGAGATAGAATGTGTTACTGAATGCGATTGCGCCTATGTCCAGACATGTTTGCAATTTCATGGAGAATGCGAACTTGTCTTGATCGAAGCTTTAAACCTGGGAATAATCGAGTGAGAGAAGGTCCAAAGATCTCCCTTCCATACCTAAAGCATCCAGAAGATCTGTGTAGTAACGACGGTAATTCTCGCTGAAATCGCCACTCATGGCATGCATGTATTGTTCCTCTTTCGCAAGTATGCGTGCGCTTCGTGTACAATCTCATCTGAAGTACTAAGTCCTAGGCTCCGGAGGATGATTCTGGCAGAGACTAGATGGTTAATATTGTACATACGTCCGATACCCACCCCAATGAACGGTTGTACTCGTGCTGTCGTGTCGAATGTGGAATTAGCCCACGACAATTCTAGCGTCTCCACGCGAGCTGTAGGTAAAGGTGGATTCGTTGTGGGACTTGGTGGCGTAATATATGGTGATACTCCTCCTTGCACGAAGAACGGTATGGTTTCCTGTATGTCTAACAACCAGTTCTTGTAGCGGACATCAAGCGTGAAATCGGTTGTAAAACTATTATCTGTGAAAAAATAAGAGTTGTTGATAGCGATATCGAGGCTGTCATTCATCCGTTGTATATGGTGCACATAGTCGATATCGAAGTTACCTTGCATCGAGATCGAGAATGTGGAGCTGGTATCAATTAACAGCCTGAATGCCGAGTTTTCGACCCCCGGAGGAGTGGTTGGTACGGATCCTTTGATAGTGAGCATGTTCTAGGAGTAGGGGAATATCGGAGGTGTTTTTGTGTACGGTATTTGGCTGACACTTGGCTCAGTGATAGCAGACACAGGGGAGTTCACTGGTACAGACTTCTCCTCCACTGGCTGTGTGGTTATTGGTTCTTCAATCGGAGCAGGAGGTTCAATCGGAGCAGGAGGTTCAAACAAGATGT
>CAYYOL010000092.1:0-3127 GCA_964473245.1 uncultured Spirochaetaceae bacterium | reverse complement strand
TTCCCAAGCTCGTGACGGGGGTTCGACTCCCCTCAGTCGCTTACCGAACTATCCATGAATCCAGCACCGATACGTTCCCAACACAGTCATTGTTGCTCAAACGAAGATGTGAATCGCTTTTTATCTCTCTTGCAAAGCATCTTCGCGATATCAAGCCCATCCTTCGCAGCAGTAGGGAGCCCTCCACCAGGGGTGGTCCACTGACCGATCATGGAAAAGTTCTGTAGCCCCGGCAATGTTTTCGGCAATCGCTTCGAGAGTGTAGCTCTGGTCGGAGCAAACCCCTCGTAACTTCCCTGCCAGTTTCCAGTGTACCGAATGACCGAGTGTGGTGTGGAGGTATCAACCATCTCAATACGATCGGAGATCGGGCCGATGAGCTGTTCCAATCGGTCGATCACCTCCTCCGATATCCGTCTCTTCTCCTCCTCGTACCGCTTAGGCTCTTCAGTTGCCAAAAGTTCCCATTTATCGCCTTCCCAGGTATTCATGAGAACGGTGATCAGTGTCTTCCCTGGAGGGGAAAGTGTCGGATCGTAATGGTACACATTCAAGTTGAAACGATTGTGACTGGTTCCATCGGGAAATTGGATAGGTGAATCGAAGTAGGGTGACGATGTATGGGGAAGATGGGAGTAATCTCCATCGATCCCTAATGCAACGAGCACACTGGAGGGGAAAAGGGGGTACCGATCATATGCCTCTTTGTAGGGCTTTGAGATATAAGCGCCTTCGAGCAGATGATACAGCGTCGTATAGCCGTCTGCCGCACTGATTACATGGTCTGCACCAACGGATTTCCCGTTATCCAGCAGTACCCCGGTCGCCTCTCCCTCTCTCACCAAGATTCGTTTCACTGGTGTACCGTAGTGGATGTTCCCACCCAACAATCGCACTCGACGTTCGATATTCTGTGCAATGTTCAATGACCCCCCTACCGTATAGCCGGCACTCTTATAGGGCTGCTGAGAAAGACCCATGGAAAGAGCTATCAGGCTCCACGATTTGGGAATTTCCGTGAGAAACAACTCCTGTAGTTTTGGACTTTTGAATCGCGAAGCGAACTCCTCCATTGATTTGAGGTGTTTGATCACCATGACAAATTGTCCGATAGAACCGAAAACTCTTTTGGCGCGTGAAAAAGGGTTGAGTCTCTCCAGATGGTCATGCTCGGTCGCTGCCCCCATTTTTTTCAGAGATTTGCAAAAAGAGTCGATTTCCCGCTCATCCTCAGGTCCGACCCTCATGAGTTCCTCCCTGAGATGTTTTAAATTACCTGAAAGTGTGATTGTATCCCCAGAAGACAGGGTGATGGTGGTGAAATCATCGAAGTTGACTATCGGGACCTTGGAGCCATCTGCATTGGTGAAGGCATCAAGCTCCTCCCACAAATGGTAGAACTCAGTCCCCTCCTTTGTTCCCATGAGCCAATGGATGCAGTAGTCGATGGTATACCCTTTTCTCTTCCACGAAGTGCACAGCCCTCCGGGTAACGAGTGCTGTTCCATGATGGTCACTCGATAGCCGTTTCTCAAGAGATAGGACGCAGCGGAAAGTCCTGCGATTCCCGCCCCGATCACCACCACATGCTTATTGGACGTTGCAATGCTCATGAAAACCTCCTCATTTGAAATCGGGTGTCATGATAACATATCTAGAACAACTCCGAAACCAGAACATCGAGGAGGGGTGAGCATTCTGTACAAGAGTCAACCAGTCGTCTGTTCCCGGTATCTGCGATGACTCAGGAATAAGAGCGCAGCCATGACGGGGATAAGGATCAGCGCGACGAAATTTCCCTGGAACAACATGAGACCCCAATATCGGATGGGGTTGCCTCCATCGGTCATCGCTGTGATCAGAACTCCCTCGGGAACCGTTGCCCCGACATGATGGGCGAGCGATGTGATCATTGGAGCCAGCCTTGTGGCAATAAGGAGATACCCTATGATCAGGGGTATTCCTGTGAGCACAGCGCGGAATACATTGCCTCTTGAGACAAGTACAATGACTGCGACCTGAGAGATGAGAGCCGGCAAATCTCCCAGTGGAAGTGTCCCGTTTCCGGGCAGCACCAATGCTATGAGAATCGCAATCGGCATGAGGATGATTCCTGTGGTGAGAATCGACTGGTTGTGCATGACGACTCCAGCATCGAGGGCGATAAGCAGACCATCCTTCTTTGGGAATCGTTTTTTGATAGCATCCCGCAGCCATGATGAAACGGCTCCCATACCTTCTCCGATCAGGTTGCCGCATTTTGGTAGAATGAACATGACTGCCGCGATGTGCACACTCAGTTCAAGCATCTCTTTGAGTGGATAGGCGGCGGCAACACCAAGGGCGATTCCCACGATAACACCGATTACCATGGGTTCGCTGAAGACCGACGGTTTCTTGTCACGATTACTTGGATTGTAGACAACGGTCCGCAATCCTGGAATCTTGGTATAGAGCCAGTCCATGCCATGGGCATAGGGGAGTAATCCTGCAGATGAAAGTGGGGAGAGGGTAATACCTTCCAGATTCATCTCTCGCTGTACCAGAGGTCCGGTCCAGTCTGCCATCTTGATTGTATAGATCGCAACAAGGGCTGTTGCCAGTAGGCCGAGGAGCATGCTCTGGTTCACATGCAGGATGAGTGCACCAAGCATGGCAAAGTGCCAATAGTTCCATATGTCGATATAGATAGTCTTGGTGAGGTTCGTGCTGAGCATGAATATGTTGATCCCTATGATCAGTGGTATGGAAATATGTGCCAGGGGAGAAGCCCAGGTGATTGCTGCCAGTGGAGGCCAGCCAACATCAAGTACCGGGAGATCCAGACCTCGGACCTGCACGAGGGTCTGAACAGCCGGGTTGATGTTGTCTACGAAGAACTCGAATGCGATAAAGATCCCTGCGAATCCCGCTGCAAGTCGCAACGATGACATGAGCGCGTCCTTCAGCCGCATGCGAACCAGTATTCCGATTACCAACACGATAATCGGAAGCATCACGTAGGCTTTGAACTGAAAGAATGCATCGATGATCGATCGTAGTGTCTCCATGTGTTATTGTTCTCCTTGGGGGTGATTCCTCCACACAGAGTGGTCGTTTCTGCAAAGACTGTCAAGAACCGTCTCTC
>CAYYOL010000091.1:0-3168 GCA_964473245.1 uncultured Spirochaetaceae bacterium | reverse complement strand
ATTTGTAAAGCTGCTGCATTGCGGAATTTTTCGTGTATAACAAGAATCATGCATCCATGGGACCGGATTGCTTGAGTAATCGGATGTCTTTTGCAGGAGAGTTCCCGAATTGACGACTATACTCCCTGCAAAACTGGGAGGAGCTCTCATACCCAACCTCAAAGGCTGCTCTGGTTACATCAAGATCATCAACAAGCATTAAGCGGCGGGCTTCCTGAAGGCGGAACCATTTCTGGTATTGGAGGGGGCTCATGGCTGTCAGGTTATGGAAATGATGATGAAAAGAGGAAAGGCTCATGTGGCACAATTCGGCCAGTTCTTCCATCTTGACGGGTTTGTTGTAATTATCCTTGAGCCACTGTACCGCACCATGTATTTGGGAGCTCTGGCTGCCTGCCATGCTCAATTGACGTACATGATATCCTTGATCACTCGTTATCAATCGATAGAGTATTTCACGTTTGATTGAAGGTGCTAGAAAGGGTATGGAGACTGGTTCCTCCAGCAGGTTGATTAGTCGCAGAAAAGCATCGATCAAGGACAAGGATAGCTGTCCAACGCTCATGGCGCGTTGTGTTGGTAGTTTTGAAGGAATGGGGAGACTGCCCTCGGCAAGGAGTTTGGCAATCTCTTTCTGTTCCAAGGTAAACGCCAGACCCATATACGGCCTTTCCGGACTGGCATCCCGAATCTGGGCTACAACTGGTAAATCCAGGGAGGTGACCAGGTAGTGATCCCTGTCATATACCAACGAATCCTTACCCAACAATACTTCCTTTGAGCCCTGGCCGATCAGACAGATGCTCGGTCGCTGGATGATTCGTATTCGCGCCGAAGGAGCTTCGTACTTGTACATCCACAGCCCCGGGATGGCGTCCTTGGCATTCCCCTTGGTTCCCGTCCAATATTCAATCCGCTCGGTCAATGTATTCTTTGCATGCAATAGTTCATCAGTCATATGGTCCAATAGTATATGTTTTGCTGAATAATTCAACCTATTACACTGAGTATTTGCAGGATTAGGCAAAATGAATGCAGGAATGTTGTATTTCTCCGTCCTTCCATCTGATATCGTTAGGCTAGAAAAAATATGGGAGCTGGAGCGAACCCCAGTGTAGGGATCCTCCTGTCCCGGAAGCATATCAGCAAAAATCGATCACCTGTCGTACAGATAGATGTAGTATTTGTAGGAGAACAAAATGGAATATAAAACGTTGAACAATGGAATCCAGATGCCGGTACTTGGGTTTGGGGTCTTTCAGATCCCTGACAAGAATGAATGCATAGACAGTGTGGCTGAAGCAATCAGGGTGGGATATAGGCTGATTGATACAGCTGCATCCTATGGGAATGAGGAAGCGGTGGGGATTGCCATCAAGCGAAGTCCTGTGGACCGTTCCGAGCTCTTCATCACCACCAAGATTTGGATTCAGGATGTGGGGTACGAAAAGACACGGAAAGCTTTCGAGAAATCTCTCGCCAAACTGCAACTCGATTATCTTGACCTGCTTCTGATCCATCAACCCTACGGAGATATCTTTGGAGCATGGAGGGCGATGGAGGAACTGTACCAAGAAGGCAAGGTCAGAGCCATCGGAGTCAGCAATTTTCCAGACTACCGGGTAATGGACCTGATCGTCCATTCTCAGATCAAGCCTGCAATCAATCAGGTTGAGACCCATCCTTTCTGCCAGCAGCAGGGGAGTGCAGAGTTCCTTGCTGCCAATGGGGTGCAGATTGAATCGTGGGGGCCGTTTGCTGAGGGAAGGAACAACCTGTTCTCCAACGAACTGCTGGCCTCAATCGGAGAAAATCACCATAAATCGGTTGCCCAGGTGGTTCTGCGTTGGCTGATCCAACGGGGAGTCATTGCAATCCCCAAATCAACGAAACCAGAAAGGATTGCACAAAATTTCGATATATTCGACTTCAGCCTGTCTGAAAGTGAGATGGATGCCATCAAGGGTCTCGATCAAGGCAAGGGCCTCTTCTTTGATCACCAGGATCCGGCGATGGTTAAGTTTCTCTCGGAACGACGTATTGATTGATTCGGTATTCAGATCAGGATGACCATATTTGTATGAAAGGAGAAATTCTTATGAAGAAACGTATCACGATTTTCGTGTTGGCAGTAATTACTGTTGGGATGTTTGTATCCTGCAGTACTACTGAAGGGAACATCGCCACAACTGCAAACGGGGATTCGGATATCTTATATATCCAGGAACAAGGCAACTTCTCAGCCGGGGGAACGGTTGTGACCAGTGAGGGGACGTATGATCCGATGCAGCCGTGGGTGGTCCCTCAGGGTGGGCAGACCCGGCATGGAGACCACGCGGATGTCCTCTATCAGATTCCCGTTGATGCCAACGATCATCCGATGGTGTTTCTCCACGGATATGGCCAGTCACGACGGAGTTGGCAGATGACAGCTGACGGAAGGGAAGGCTTTTCTGATATCTTTTTGCGTGAAGGCCACAGCGTCTATCTCGTGGACCAGCCAGGCCGAGGTGAAGCCGGACAGGTTACCGGTGCCGGGCAAATCCCTGCAACTCCCGATGACCAGACTTGGTTCACCCAATTCCGCATCGGCCTCTGGCCTGAATTTAACGAGGGTGTGCAATTTCCACAGGATGCAGAATCGCTTGACCAATTCTTCCGCATGATGGTTCCCGATACCGGTACCACGGCTGAAAGAAACGCAACCGTCACGGCGATGTCGGAGATTTTCGACCGTTTGGATGGAGGAATCCTGTTCACACATTCGGCCAGCGGTATGACCGGTTGGCAAACGGCAATCGCAAATGAGAAGGTTGAGGCTGTTGTCGCCATCGAACCAGGAGGGTTCGCCTTCCCCCTGGATCCGGATTCCGATCCAGCGCAATCGTATGGACGGGTTTCGATGGATGAATTCATGAAACTGACCCGTATTCCCATCATAGTCTATTATGGGGATTACATACCTGCAGAAGAAACGGATGTACCCTCACAAGAATTCTGGAGACGCTCATTGGCATCTGCAAGGCAGTGGGCAGAGCTTGTGAACAGCTATGGAGGTGATGTGACGGTTGTGCACCTACCTGAAATCGGTATTCTAGGGAACACGCACTTCATCATGTCGGATTTGAACAACCAAATTGTTGCGAAGCATATCAATGAATGGCTGAT
>CAYYOL010000090.1:0-3279 GCA_964473245.1 uncultured Spirochaetaceae bacterium | reverse complement strand
TAAAAAATAGAAAAGGAGAGTTTTGTTATGAAGAAAAACAAGATTCTAGTGGTACTTCTCGTACTGTTGCTCACCATGTCCTCTCTGTTCGCACAGGGTGGAGCTGAAACTGCCAGCACAAAGTTGTGGCCGAGAACTCAGCCAGTCATGTATATCGGGTTTGGCGCTGGTGGTGGAACTGACACAGCAGTTCGTCCCATTATTGCAAAAATGGCTGAATACCTTGGCGAAACCATCAACGTGGTGAACCAGGAAGGCGCTTCTTCTGCTGTTGCAGCGAACACTGTTATGTATACCAGACCACACGATGGGTACAGCATGTTCGGTACCGGTAGTGGTGCATTTTCGGGCTTCCGCGTAATGGGAACAAGTGACACCTACTGGGCAGACTGGGCATCGTTCCACCCCTACATGGGTGCTGCTGCACTCGTTGTTCGTGCCGATTCTCCGATTCAGACCTATGAAGAGGCTATGGAACTTCTCAACAGCAAGAAAGCCAACTTCGCGATCAGCGGATTCGGTGTTGGTCCTCACGTGCTCTTCGAAGCAATTCGTGACATCGCTGGCGTGCAGAGTCCCAACTACATGACCGCTGGCTCATGTCGGCAGGCTGGAATCAACGTGATCGCAGGTGATGCAGAAATCGCAATGGGTACGTTCTCTTCCCTCATCGACTTCGTGAAAGCTGGTCAGCTTCGTGCTCTGGCAATTACCGATACTAAGAACTACACCGACTTTGGCATGGACATCCCCTCGATTCTCGAAGTTCAGGAAAATTCGGAAAACATTCCTTCACTCTCCGAGACCTGGCCGATCATGATTCCTCGGGATACTCCGGAACACATTCTCGAAGGTCTTACCGAGGCATTCCTCTGGACCATGGAGCAGCCGGACATTGTTGAGTATGCAAGAGAGCAGGGACTGGTAGTTGCCGCCTATGTTGGAGAAGAGGCAGATCGCTTCCTCGCTGTGCAGGACTCCGGTTATGCATGGACTCTCCACAATGTCGGTTCGACATCTGTGAGCCCCGAAGCAGTCGGCATTCCCAAACTCGCCGATTTCGACTGGGATCAGATGAAATCTCAGATCAAGTAATCATACTTGATGCGGATTCATTCGGGTGATGGGGTTTTCCCCATCTCCCGAAGTCTATCAAAAGGATAGTTGCATGGACCAAAAAGTAAAAACCACAGCAGCCGATCTTGTCATGGGTGTTCTACTGATAGGATTCGGAATCTTTCTCATCATCGAAGCGCTAGGTATGAAGGTGTTCAACAGCTTCTTGGATGCACCGGGCTTCTTCCCATTCATTCTCGGATTTATCTTCATCGCATTTGGCATACTCATGCTCATTGGAGCACTGAAGGGTGGAAGTGTTGAGGCAGCGAAGCAGAGTTTTCGACTCGAAAGTCTGAAAGAGAAATTCCTCAACCCCCAGACCAAGCGTGTCGTGATATTATCATTTTTCATGGTCGTATATATCTATGGCCTTATTGGGCGAGTTCATTTCGCCATTGCCACCGTTCTCTATTTGTTCGTGACTTTTCTCTATCTCAAGTCGACGACATTGGTGAAAAATATCATCATATCGGTGATAGCAGCAATTCTCATCAGTGCTGTATTCCAGTACGTATTTAAAATTCCTCTTCCATAAAGGTAGGAGTCTCTATGTTTGAAGCAGTATCACAGCAGTTTTCCTTGTTCGGAGGCGCGTTCATTCAAGCGTTCAGCTATCCGCAAGTGTTTGTAACGATCATAGCTACTGTGGCCGGTATTGTGGTGGGAGCAGTTCCAGGGCTCACCGCAACCATGGCCCTAGCTCTTCTGATCAACCTTACCTATTCCATGCAACTCTCGGTTGCAGTGGCATTTCTCCTTGGTGTATACGTAGGAGCGGTGATGGGAGGTTGTTATTCGGCGATCATGATCAATATCCCTGGAACCCCATCGGCAGCGGCAACCGCACTCGACGGGTTCGTCCTGGCGAAACAAGGCCATGGTGGTCAGGCAATTGGCGTGGGAGTCATTGCATCGTTTATCGGAACAGTCATCTCGATCATCGTGTTCGTGTTCTTGACACCATTTCTCTACAGAATCGCATTGAAGTTCGGACAGTGGGAGTATTTCCTCATATCGGTGTTCGGCATTATGATCTGTGGAAATCTCTCGACCCAGAGCACGCCTCTGAAAGGTTGGATCGTCGGATTCCTCGGATTCTTTACCGCTATGATCGGGCTCGATGCGGTCTACGCGTTCCCTCGATTCACCTATGGAAGCTATAACCTCATGGCCGGTATCTCGCTTATTCCTGCGCTGATTGGTGTATTCGGTATCTCCGAAATACTCAGTGTACTGCAGGAAGATACTCCATACTCGATCGAAAGTCAGCTTGGAACGGTGTTCCCAAAAAAGAGCATGGTGAAAGATATCATTTCGACGGCAGCTCGCTCGGGGCTCATCGGTTGTGGAATCGGTGCAGTTCCTGGAGCTGGTGAAGATATCGCAGCATGGGTATCGTACGATGTCGGTAAACGAAGAAGTAAACGGGGGCACCTATTCGGTAAAGGGAGTTATGAAGGTCTTGCTTCGGCTGAAACGGCGAACAACGCCTGTATTGGTGGATCGATGATCCCCTTGCTTACCTTGGCAATTCCCGGCTCTCCCCCTGCGGCTATGTTCCTTGCTGCCATCTGGTTGCACGGAGTGAAGCCCGGACCCATGCTCGCAATCGAATCTCCGGATTTCTTGTATCTGACAGCTGTAACACTCTTCATCGCCACCACCTCCATGTTGGTCTTCGGTTTGTTGCTGGCAAAACCCATGGTGAAGATTCTCAAGATCAACCGAAAGATTCTTATGCCGATTATCGTACCTCTCACCGTTATTGGTGCGTATGCGGGTAACGTGAACAGTTTCGATATCCGCGTCATGTTTATCTTCGGTATCCTCGGATATATTCTCCGCAAGCTCGAATATCCCATGGCACCATTAGTGCTGGGTATCATTCTCGGGCCTACGGCAGATATTGCCTTCCGTCAGGCGCTCATGCAAGGTCAGGGCTCTCTGATTCCGCTGCTTGGCCGACCGGTCGGTATCGTGCTCATGGTTGCTATCGTTTGGATTCTCTATAGTGGTTTCAAGGCAAGCAAAGTACGAAGAGCCATGAGTATGGCGGAAATGAATACAAGTGAAGATGAAGGAGGGGACAAGTGAATGTTTCCGATAAAGTAATTCTCGTAACCGGAGGAGCCGGTGGTCTGGGAGCCGAAATGGTTCGGC
>CAYYOL010000089.1:0-3527 GCA_964473245.1 uncultured Spirochaetaceae bacterium | reverse complement strand
CCACGACCTCTGCCTCCGGAGGGCAGCGCTCTATCCAGCTGAGCTACGCATCCAATGCATTGTATGCTATGGATTGCAGTCACGCTTGTCAATAGACGCAGAGCGGAGTTCTGAAGGTCTTCTGTCATGGATGCGGCAAATCTGATACAAAATTACCGATTTGTGTCATAAGATGATCGTGTGTGAAAAATATTAAAATAATATAATATAAGATTTTGCATGATTTCAACAAAATCCAGTCTCTAAGATAATCGATATCTCTTGACATCACTTTCTTGTTTTATTACCATACAAGTATCGCATGTGACGTGAGCATCAAGGAGGGATCGTGATGAGAAGAGTTCTGATTTGCATGATACTGATCTTCTGCTCGATCACCGTGCTCTCGGCTCAGCGAAGCCTTTACAGTGAAACGATTCCCATGCAAGGTCACATTGAGTTGCAGGAGTCGTTCACCCTGGAGATTCAAGAACGGATATCGTTTATCCTGAACCAGGAAATGGCCGGAACAACACACCAGGTCGCCTCCTATGAATTCTTCTCCAATAGTCCCGATGTAGCCTATCAGTTGAGACTTGCACCTGCCTTTTCAACCTCGCTCGGCGAGAACGTCTTTGCGTTTCGCAGTGTGAATGCTACCGGAGGGAGCAATCCTCCTCCCATCCCGTTCAAAATCAGTGTCGTCAATCAGGGTAATCAGGTACGAATCACCGACGATGCGTTCCAGGCAATTCAGAAAGCCATTGGTATACGCGATGGGAGTAGGATCGAAGAGCGTGGGAATATCCTGGTGACATTCCCCACAGTCGAAGAGGGGTTCAATCTACAGGGATTCACCTTCGGTGCGTACGAGGCATCGGTAGCAGTGGAAGTATCTGCAGACTAATAACCGAGCGTCTACCGGCAACGAAAGCCCAGCTTGCATACCATTCATTCCCATACCACGTTCTGTAGTGCTTGTAAGCACTTTATGCTATACTGAAATCCAGAACATTAGTGCAGGAGGTCCAAATGAAGCCAATTCTATTGGTCATGGCCGCAGGTATGGGGAGCCGATATGGCGGAGTCAAACAGATTGATGGGGTGGGGCTGCATAACGAAGCACTCCTCGATTATTCAACCTACGATGCATTGCAAAGTGGATTCGGTAAGGTTGTGTTCATTATCAGAAAAGACATAGAAAAAGACTTTCGGGCCCGCATTTTCGATCGCATTGCAGCAAATTGCGATGCAACCTATGTATTCCAGGAGCTCGACACGCTGCTTACACCAGAACAGGTGAAGGCTTCCGCAGGTAGAAAGAAACCTTGGGGGACCGTACATGCGGTGCTGAGTGCCAAAGATACGCTGGATGCACCTTTCTGTGTGATAAATAGCGACGACTATTATGGTCGCGAAGCCTACCAGATCATGGGAGGCCATCTTGCTTCAATCGACAACGACTCTCCCGAACATGCCATGGTCGGATATGTACTGAAGAACACCACCAGTAAAAGTGGTTCGGTCTCTCGTGCAATTTGCACGGTGGATGATGGGTATCTGGTCTCCATGCGGGAGAACAAGAAGATTTTCCACCAAGGGGACAAGATCATCAGTTCGATCGATGGTGAGGATCGAGAGCTTACCGGAAATGAATGGGTCTCCATGAACTATTTCGGGTTCTCACCAGCTGCGATCGACTTCTATCAACAGTATTTCGACGATTTTATCAAAGACGCCATAACGACCGAGAAGGAGGAGTGCTACCTCCCCGAAGGTGCTAGCGTCATGGTGAATGAAGGAATCGGTAACATGCGGTTCTACACCACCAATGAACGATGGTTCGGCATGACCTATCAGGAGGACCGACAGATCGTTAAGGATGAATTAGCTCGAAAGATCGAAGCTCGCGTATATCCCGAGAAGCTCTGGAAATATTGAGAGCCGACAATCCATGTGTGCAGTGAAGGCCGCATCCTTGAGGGTGTGGCCTTTCAACAAGGTGGCTTGATTACCGTTTTTCCATGGGAGAGAAGCCCTCCCCGAGTACCTCGAACGCCTCTTCGATGATCATGAAAGCTTCCGGATCCTCTTCTTTCACGATCATGTTGAGTTGCGTGATCTTCTGGTTCGGAATGACTGTCATGAGCACCGGCCTATCCTGTTGCGAATAGATTCCTTTCCCGTGTATCAGCGTACCTCCGTGTCCAAGATCCGAGATGATACGTTTAGCGATAGCTTCATGGTGATAACTTACGATGAGGGCTGTCTTCGCATACCGAGTTCCCATATTCAGGAGGACGAAGTTAATGGAGACACTGGTCACATAGAGTGCAATCGTAGCAAAGAGTGCGCTTTCGAGGCCGAAGGCAAACCCACCTGCAACGATCACCAGCCCATCGACAAGGAACAGTGCACTACCGGTTGGTATGGGAGTGTACTTGCTCACAATCTGTGCCGCTATGTCTGTCCCTCCAGTGTTTGCTCCCCCTTTCAGCACGAGTCCCATCCCGAAGCCACTCAGGAATCCACCGAACACTGCTGAGAGGAGTGTGTCGACCGAGTCGGTGTAGGGAAGAAATCCTTCAAAGCCGATGATCAGACCGAATAGCGATGTGAACAGCGCCAGAAGTATCGTGCCAAGCAGGGATATAAATCCATACCGAGTACCGAAGATACGAATCCCTGCAATGAATAGAGGAACACTGAGTAGAAAGATCGAAGTTCCAACATCAAGGTTCCACAGATGGTAGAGAATGACCGATAATCCACTCACACCTCCTCCTGCCAGTCGTGCAGGTGTGATAAACCCAGCCACGCCGACCGCTGTGACCAGGGAGCCTCCTATGATGAACAGTAAATCTCTGATTCTATAGGTTCTTTTCATACTCTCAGTATACTATGAATCGTCACTACCGAACAATCTTCTGTGGTATGACGAGTTCGACTTCCGCCAGCCGGTCGAGAAGCACAGCGGGGTTCTTTTCCACCACTAGCGTGCCGAACACACGGTGACCGAGAAACCCATCATCCACCATCCGTCTCAGTAGTGAGATAAGCGAATCGAAAAATCCATTACTGTTCAGAATTCCAATCGGTTTTGCATGATAGCCGAGCTGCAACCAAGTGAGCGCCTCCATGAGTTCCTCCAAGGTCCCAATGCCCCCTGGAAGTGCAACAAACGCATCCGAACGATCGTACATAGCTGCTTTCCGTTCATGCATCGTGTGCACAACCACCAGTTCATCCTCGGTGTGATCCAAATGTTTGACCATCTCGTATAACCGTTCGGGAATGATTCCGGTCACTCTTACCCCGGTGTCTCGTAGTGCCGAGGCGAGAGTTCCCATGATGCCGGCACCACCTCCGCCATAGACTAGGTGAATGGATCGTGTTGCCATCTCGCAGGCGAGAGCCTTTGCTGCATCGGTGTACGCCGTATCATTTCCTGCCGATGAGCCACAGAAGACGCATAGATTTGAGATAGTTCGCTGTATCGTGCTGGTGTTCATGAAGGAAGCATACCTGAGCCGGACGGATGAGACAAG
>CAYYOL010000088.1:0-3586 GCA_964473245.1 uncultured Spirochaetaceae bacterium | reverse complement strand
AAACATATGCACAAAAAGGAAATAACAGAATACAGATAATAGGCTACAACATGAAATGAAAAGTTGGCACGCTTGTTGCATGTATGTAAGTGTCCAGGAAAACGGACGAAAAAGCAAAATATATTACGGAGGTGTAATTATGAAATACATCGTGAACAGAAACCCAAATTCGGTGAGCATGGCTCGTGACTTCGACACCCTGTTCAACAGCCTGTGGAACAACTGGGGAGTCCCATCGACCAAAACACCAGCAGTGGACGTCTGGGAGAATGAGAAAGCCTACTTCGTAGAGGCAGAGTTGCCCGGTTTCGACGAGAAGGATGTAGACGTGCATATCGACAAACACGTACTCAAGATCTCTTCCGTATGCGAAGCGGAAACTGAAACCAAGAACGACAAGGCTGAACCGAACTACCTTATTCGTGAAAGGACCTGCAGAGGCTTCGAGCGAAGCTTCACCCTTCCGGAAGGTATCGACGAGGACCACATCGAAGGCGAATTCAAGAATGGCGTACTGACTATCACCATTCCAAAAGTTCCCGCAAAGCAACCGAAGAAGATTGAAGTGAAACTCAAAAAGTAGAGAAAACGGTACATCCACCCCGCACATGGCCGCCAGAAATGGCGGTCGTGGTGCATATTGACCCATAATCCAGAACTGACACTGGTCTGCAGCCCAGCACTTTGGTATACTTAAGACAAGGGCAACGAATAGAAACATTCATGAACCTATCAATGAGGAGGAACTATGGCATATTCAGAACCGTATGATGCATTAGACGAGAAGACGCGAGAGATATCACGCGCCATCACCAGTCTTCGCGAAGAACTCGAAGCAGTCGACTGGTACAACCAACGCGTAGCAACATCGAAAGACCAGGCACTGAAAGAGATCATGGCACACAATCGCGACGAAGAGATCGAACACGCAGCCATGACCATCGAGTGGCTTCGCAGAAACATGGACAAATGGGACGACGAACTACGAGACTACCTGTTCACCTCCGGTTCCCTGATCGAAGTGGAGGAGGGCGGAGCATCGTCATCCTCGGGTGGATCATCCCTCTCGATCGGTGACATGAAGTCGTAAGCAGAACAATAAGGAGATTACCTATGGATATCTTGAAAAGAGAACTCGCACCCCTGTCCACCCATGTCTGGGAAGAAGTGGAGAGCCGAGCAGCAGAGATTCTGAAGTCTCGACTCAGTGCACGGAAAGTGATCCACGTGGAAGGACCGAAGGGTTGGAACTATACAGCAGTCCCCGAAGGGAGACTCGACCTAGTGGAAGAGACCGGCGACGTGAAAGCCGGCGTCTATCGGGTTGCTCCACTCAGTGAAGCCCGAGTCCGATTCACCCTCAACCGGTGGGAGATGGACAACCTGAACCGAGGAGCAAAGGACATCGACCTCGACTCGCTCGACGCAGCAGCAGAGAAAATCGCAGACTTCGAAGAGAAGGCGATCTATGAAGGTTTCAAGTCCGGAGGTATCGTCGGTCTTGCAGAGGCTGCAGCACACAAACCAGTGGTCTTCGGAAAAGATGGATCTTCCATCATGGAGTCGGTCAGCATTGCACTGGTCACACTCAGATCGAGTCATGCACAGGGCCCCTGTTCACTCGTAGTCGGAACGAAGGGCTGGCTTGCACTCAACAAGGAAGTGCAGGGACTTCCACTTATGGAGAGAATCGAGAGACTCATCGGCGGCAAAGTAATTCACAGCCTAGCCATAGATGGTGCATACCTGCTTCCGTTCGACGATGAGAATCTGGAACTCACTATCGGGCAGGATTTCGCCATCGGATACGAGACACACGACACGAAGGAAGTGACGCTCTTTATCACAGAATCGTTCACATTCCGTGTGCTCGACCCGAATCTCATCGTACCATTCACCGTATAACTCGACACGAGCACATAAGTCGGCACCCTCGTACTCCGGGGGTGCCTGTTCATGGGGTTGTGGTACAAGCACACTTGGTGGTAGATTGCTCTCATGCAAAACAGCGTCTCGAATACGGTGCGCCAGAACAAGATGGGAGTGAAACCTGTCGGCTCTCTTCTGGTCTCCATGGGCTTGCCCATTATGCTCTCCATGATGGTGCAGGCCCTCTACAATGTCGTCGACTCCATATTCATCGCCCGAATCGGCGAGCATGCGCTCACCGCCGTCTCGCTAGCGTTCCCCATTCAGATACTCATGATCTCCATGGGTGTCGGAACCAGTATCGGGGTGAACGCTCTCCTCTCCAGACGGCTCGGACAGCAGAAGCCCCAAGAGGCATCCGCAGTCGCCATGCAGGGCCTGTTTCTTGCTGTGGTGATCTGGATCGGATTCGCCATCGTCGGTGCACTGCTTACCCCATTCTTCTTCCAGTGGTTCACCCAGGATAGCGAAATACTAGCCATGGGACAGATCTACATGCTCATCTGTACCACCCTCTCTCTGGGGATATTCGGACAGTTCGTCTGTGAACGGATCATGCAAGGGACTGGGGATACGATCCACCCCATGATCACCCAGGCATCGGGAGCGATCATCAACATCATACTCGATCCCATTCTTATCTTTGGCCTGTTCGGTATGCCGCGCATGGGAGTCGCCGGAGCTGCGGTCGCAACCATCATCGGGCAGATGTCGGCAATGGGACTCGCACTCTTCTTCATGCTCAGGAAGACACGCGATCTCACCTTCTCGTTTCGACGATTCCGACCGAGCTGGACGATCATCAAAGAGATCTATCAAGTGGGACTTCCTGCAATCGTCATGCAGTCCATCGGTTCGGTCATGACCATAGGTTTGAACACTATCCTGATCACCTTCAGCGCCACCGCAGTGGCCGTATTCGGCGTCTACTTCAAACTCCAGAGCTTCATATTCATGCCGGTGTTCGGACTCGCCACCGCCATGATCTCGATCGTGGCATACAACTACGGCGCACGGAACCGGCAACGGATAACCGGAACCATCCGGTTCGCCGTCATGATATCGGTATCGATCATGCTCTGTGGACTAGCGATGTTCCAGGTGTTCCCCCAGGTCCTCTTGAAGATGTTCGACGCCTCTCCCGATATGATGGACATCGGAAGCAGAGCCCTGAGAATCATCAGCATCCACTTCCCGCTTGCCGGAGTGGCGATCATCCTGAGCTCCTCGTTCCAGGCAATGGGCAAGGGGATCTACAGCCTGCTCATGTCCATCACCAGACAGCTCATCTTCCTCCTTCCCGCTGCGTATATCCTCTCATTGATCGGCGGACTGGATGCCGTATGGTTCGCATTCATGGTCTCCGAGATTGCATCGATCACCATGAGTGCCTTCTTCTATCATAGAATCTATCACCGGACCATCCGACAACTAGAGCCGACCAAAGCAGCCGGCTCCACTCAGTGACTCGAGGTGAATCAGTCTAGAATGATCAGGGCAAGAAACACGAGAGGCTCACTGGCATCGTTTCGAATCGCGTGACTTGCACCATCGCCGGTGATCACGAGATCTCCTGCCTTCACCAACTTCTCACCATCGGCCTCGGTGACCACACCCTCGCCACTGATGATCCAGTAGTACTCGGTCTCGTTCTCGT
>CAYYOL010000087.1:0-3669 GCA_964473245.1 uncultured Spirochaetaceae bacterium | reverse complement strand
TCGGTGACCACACCCTCGCCACTGATGATCCAGTAGTACTCGGTCTCGTTCTCGTGATTGTGCTCCCCGATCGAGGTCCCCTGCCTAAGGGTGATGGTACTGAAAAGCCGACAGTGTTTCATCTCCTCGGGCTTGAGGAAATCGAGTGTCTGCGCTAGACCATTGCCACCGCGCATCTGGCGTTCTTGATAGAGCATCTCACTTGCATGTTTGATCATCGTCTGTTCTCTCCTTGTACATTTCAATAGAAGTTTGCCGAACGACCCCACTCGTAGTGGTTCTTTCGGATCTCATCACGCGTGGGCATGCGGTAGAATACGAACCCCTCCTTGTGTCGGGCGAAGAAGATCCCCTCCCCGATACTCTGGTAGGTGAACCGGATACTCGCAGAACGGTCGATGGTTTTCGAACGTTTGCCCGGATGCTTCCGGATCTCTTCGAAACACATCTTCACATGTTCACGACCCTCACGGTCATACATGCCACCGACATTCCCCGTGTGCTCAAGATCGTCCAAGTCTATGATGTTTACATCGGCAAATACAATAGCTGGAACGGAAATATGGTTCGTGGAATCGAGGAGATAGCGAGAGAATGGCTCCGGCGGAAGACTGCTTGCGACCAGAGGAGTCACCGGGCACAGCTCCTTGTAGAGCGCATAACCACGCCAGTCGAACGATTCTCGATACGGCATCTGGCTGAGCTCGAGACTCCTGCCATCCCGAGTCACGAGATACAGCTTACCGAGATAGATGAGCGGAACACGTTCAAGGACCCGGTAGACACTCAGATAGACCGAATGCTTCGGCGTCCCATCGGCATGAGGCTTACACGCTCTTCGTGCGTAGTCCCAGTCGAACTCATCACCGAACTCCCCGGTCAACTCTGCGAATATCAGTTGCTCGGAAGCAGTCTTGTGCTCCCCAGTGGCCATATAGGCTCCGAACTCTGCGCTATCGAGCATCGATGCGACCAACGCCTCACTCGGAGAGACCATCAGGTAGTAGTGCATACGGCACCTCCTTCTCGGAATCGTGTCCACAGAAAGTGTACCATAAACGGGCAAACTATCAATGAAGATTATATCATGAGCAGTAATTGCCCAAAATGGCCGCATCTGGTACGGTAGAAACGAAGTAGCCGCTTCCAGCGGTGTCCTTGCACGCCCATGGTGGGTAGGAGGTCTGCATGTTTACCATTCTGGAGAAACAAAAACTATCAACTGAAGTGTTCCGCGTCCGTATCGAGGCTCCGAACATTGCTCGTGAACGGAAAGCTGGACAATTCGTCATAGTGCAGCAAGGTGGTGACTATGCCGAGCGTATCCCGCTCACCATTGCAGATGCCGATGCTCAAGAGGGGTCGATCACCCTCGTATTCCAAGCCGTCGGAGAAGCGACCCATAGACTCGCCACACTCGAAGCGGGAGATGCGATCGAAAATGTACTCGGACCACTGGGAAAACCGACCCATATCGAGCGGTACGGCAAAGTCGTCTGTGTCGGTGGCGGAGTCGGCGTAGCACCCATGCATCCGATCGCTCAAGCCATGAAACAGGCTGGCAATGAGGTGAAGATCGTCATTGGAGCTCGTAACAAGGACCTAGTGATTCTCGAAGACGAGATGCAAGCCATCGCAGATGAACTGGTCGTCTGTACCGATGACGGTAGCTACGGCCGGAAAGCTCTGGTCACCGAACCGTTGAAAGAGTTGTGTGAGAACTGGAAACCGGACCTGGTCGTAGCGATCGGACCGCCGATCATGATGAAGTTCTGTACCGAAACGACGCGCCCATTCGCGATTCCTACTGTCGTCTCGTTGAACACCATCATGATCGATGGAACCGGCATGTGCGGCGGTTGTCGGGTGAGTATAGATGGCGAGACGAAATTCGTCTGTGTCGATGGTCCCGAATTCGACGCATTCGCCGTAGATTGGGACAACCTGTTGTTGCGATTGGGCACCTATCGACCGCAGGAGCAGGAGGCTCACCACCGTTGTCATATTGGATTGAACATCAAGGAGGGTGAGGCATAATGGCGCACATGCATGAGAAAGAGCTGGACCAGCAGGCCAGAGAATTGCTCGAACAGTATCAGCAGAGAGCGTTGAAGGTGAAGGAGCGATTGGCCATTCCACCGCAAGACATGCCATCGCAAGACCCTTCCGTACGTGTCGGGAACATGGAAGAGGTCGCCATCGGCTACACCGAGGCACAGGTCAAGGTAGAGGCATTGCGGTGTCTGCAGTGCAAGAATGCACCCTGCATCGCCGGCTGCCCCGTAGGAATCGATATTCCCCGTTTCATAGCCAAAGCTGCCGAGGGCGATTTCGCAGGCTCGGTCGCGGTGATCAAACAAAGCTCGATGCTCCCCGCCATCTGCGGCAGAGTCTGTCCGCAGGAGTCTCAGTGCCAACTCACGTGTACGGTCGGTAAGTCGCTCAAGAGTATCGACAAGGCGGTGAACATCGGTCGTATCGAGAGGTATGTCGCAGACTGGGAATCGGCTACCGGAAGTCGCGAGAATCCGGTGGTCGGTGCACCTACCGGTAAACGTGTAGGAGTCGTCGGCAGTGGACCGGCAAGCATGACTGCCGCAGCAGACCTCCGCCGTGCAGGACATGAGGTTGTCATGTTCGAGGCCCTTCACAAAGCTGGTGGCGTGCTGGTCTACGGAATCCCCGAATTCCGACTGCCCAAACGTATCGTGCAGGAAGAGCTCGATGCACTGATCGATATGGGGGTGAAGATAGAGCATAACTTCCTCGTCGGTCGTACCGCCAAACTGCAGGATCTCATGGAGCGGGAGGGCTTCGATGCGCTCTTTCTTGGAACCGGAGCAGGACTGCCTAAATTCCTCAGGATAGACGGGGAGAATCTCATCGGCGTATTCAGCGCAAACGAGTACCTCACCCGAAGCAATCTCATGCGTGCCTATGAGCGGAACGTTGCAGGCACACCGCTGTATGGTTCGAAGAGAGTCGCTGTGTTCGGTGGTGGGAATGTGGCTATGGATGCAGCGAGAACTGCCTTGCGACTCGGAGCAGACGAAGTCACTATCGTCTATCGTCGAACCGCTGAGGAGATGCCGGCGAGAAGGGAGGAGGTCATCCACGCTGAAGAGGAGGGGGTCAAGTTCCTCTACCTCCATGCTCCGCTACGGATTGTCGGAGATGAGACGGGGCGTGTGAGTCATGTCGAGTTGATAACCTGTGAACTCGGTGAGCCCGATGCTTCGGGAAGACGGAGACCGATCGAGATTCCAGGAACAGAAGCGCTACACGAATTCGACACGGTCATCGTTGCGATCGGTAATGCATCGAACCCCCTCATTGAGCGGACGACCAAAGGGCTTGAAGTGAATAGATGGGGGAATATCGTGGTCGATGAAGAGACTTGCGCAACTTCCATGCAGGGAGTCTATGCCGGTGGGGACATCGTACTCGGAGCGGCGACGGTTATTCTCGCCATGGGACAGGGACGGCGCGCTGCTCAGGCGATGAATGCCTATCTCGCATCCTCAAAGGAGTCTGTGTGAGTGCACTATTCGATTTTGATTCGGTGATCTGCCATTTGGTTTCCAGAACGAAGACCGAAGCAATCGACGAAGTCATCGACAAGTGTTCCATCTTCCAGAGTCTGCCCGACATACATCGGTTTCGTCGGGC
>CAYYOL010000086.1:0-3861 GCA_964473245.1 uncultured Spirochaetaceae bacterium | reverse complement strand
ACCTGTGTCATTCCTATTTTTTTTCCGATAAGCCCTAACATCTCTTACCTCAACTATTACTGTTTAATCTCTACATCCACGCCAGCAGGAAGCTCAAGCTTCATGAGGGCATCCATGACTTTTGATGTAGGGTCAAGAATGTCAATCAGCCTTTTGTGTGTACGCATTTCGAACTGTTCGCGCGATTTCTTATTCACATGGGGCGATCTGAGAACAGTATATTTGTTGATACGAGTCGGGAGAGGTACGGGGCCAGAGACTTTGGCACCAGCCTTCACAACTGTCTGCACGATAGCCTTAGCGCTCTGCTCTACGAGCTCAATGTCAAAACCCCTCAGCCGTACCCGAATTCTATCCTTAGCCATCATTCCTCCAAAAAACGGGCCTTGCCCGCAATCTTATTGTGCGGGCAAGACAAGTAGTCATAATTATTCGACGATATCGATGACCTGTCCCGAAGCAACGGTTTTACCGCCTTCTCGGATGGCGAATCTCAATCCCTTATCCATTGCGACCGGGTGGATCAATTCGACCTCGATCTCAGTATTGTCGCCGGGAAGCACCATCTGCTTACCTTCGGGAAGGTTAACAGTTCCAGTGATATCGGTAGTTCTGAAGTAGAACTGTGGTCGGTATCCTGCAAAGAACGGTGAGTGACGACCACCCTCTTCCTTGCTGAGTACGTATACAGTGCCCTTGAACTTTGCGTGAGGAGTGATCGACTTTGGCTTCGCGAGAACCTGTCCACGAACAACCTCTTTCTTGTCGACACCTCTGAGCAATGCACCAACGTTATCACCAGCCTGACCTTCGTCGAGCAGCTTGTTGAACATCTCAACACCAGTACAGACAGTATCCTTGGTCTCCTTGATTCCGACGATGGAGACAGGATCGTTCACGTGGAGAATACCACGCTCGATTCTTCCCGTAACAACGGTACCACGACCGGAGATGGAGAAGATATCCTCAATCGGCATAAGGAAAGGAAGGTCTACAGCACGCTCTGGGAGTGGGATGTAGGAATCCATAGCATCGAGGAGATCCTGGATGCACTGTGTCTTCTCAGGATTGTCATTCTGCTCCATAGCTTCGAATGCAGAACCCTTGATAATAGGGGCGTTGTCACCATCGAACTGGTAGGAGTTAAGCAGATCACGCATCTCTTCTTCAACCAACTCAATGAGATCGGGATCGTCAACCTGGTCAGTCTTGTTAATAAAGACGATGATTGCAGGTACACCAACCTGACGAGCGAGCAAGATGTGCTCCTTGGTCTGTGCCATAGCACCGTCGGTTGCTGCCACAACGATAATCGCACCATCCATCTGTGCAGCACCAGTAATCATGTTCTTGATGTAGTCTGCGTGTCCCGGACAGTCAACGTGTGCATAGTGCCGAGCAGCTGTCTGATACTCGACGTGACGAGTGTTGATCGTGATTCCTCTCGCCTTCTCTTCTGGCGCGTTATCGATCTCGTCGTACTTCATAACCTTGTCGCCGCTGTTGCGTCCGCAATACATGGTGATCGCAGCGGTGAGGGTGGTCTTGCCATGGTCAACGTGACCGATGGTGCCTACATTTACGTGTGGCTTTGTTCTGTTGAATTTCTCTTTAGCCATCAGATCCTCCTTGTGACATTCCTAGTCACAAAAATATTTGTATCATGCTCCATAAAGGCAAGACGCCTTTACCTTTTTCAATAATGAGACAAACTGACTAGTGGATTACATACATGAATGAAAGGGAGGATCCAGAGGTCGACAGGTCAAATTCACGCCTACCGACATAGTACAGATTTCAAAAAATTCTGCAGACTGGAACCACCTTATCACCCATATATCATAACCGGACGATCGGTTTGGCTCGATACTGGCCCTTTTGCACAGATTCCCGCGCAAAGGACACCTTCGTCAATATAGAGGGTTTGGTAATTTGTGTCAACACTTTACCAAGAAAAGTATACCATTCCCATAAAATCAATTAGGACGCCACACGATATGGCGTCCTGTAGAAGCTTCGAATCGATTTAGCGATTGTGAGACGAAAACGCCTTGTTCGCTTCTGCCATTCTGTGGGTGTCTTCCTTCTTCTTGAAGGCTGCACCTGTGTTGGCAACTGCATCGAGCAGTTCAGCGGAAAGCTTTTCACTCATCGATTTCCCGTTTCTCGCTCGTGCTGCGGTGATAAGCCAGCGCATTGAGAGCGCCTCTCGACGATTGTCCTTGATCTCCACAGGAACCTGATATGTAGCTCCACCAACACGTCGGGATTTCACCTCGACCATCGGCTTCACATTCTCAAGTGCCTTGACAAACATCTCAAGCGGATTCTCGCCACTCTTTTCTCCGACGACCGCAAGCGCATCATAGAAAATCTTCGTACTGGTCGACTTCTTGCCATCCACCATCATTCTGCGAATGAACTTCTCCACGAGCACACTGTTGTATACGGCATCGGGTAGAATTTCTCTAACTGGGGCAACTGTTCTTCTCGCCATTTTCTACCTCCATCAAGCCTTTGGCTTCTTCGTGCCGTACTTGGAACGACTTCTCTTCCGATCATTGACCCCAAGTGTATCCTTGGCACCACGCACAATGTGATATCGAACACCAGGAAGGTCCTTGACTCTTCCACCACGCATGAGAACAACCGAGTGCTCCTGCAGATTGTGACCGACACCGGGAATATATGCGGTGACTTCGATTCCGTTGGAGAGACGTACCCTTGCAACCTTTCTCAAAGCTGAGTTCGGCTTCTTGGGTGTAACAGTCATGACTCTCGTACAAACACCACGCTTCTGCGGGCACCCCTGCAACGCAGGAGATTTGGTCTTATGGACAGCTGTCGTTCGACCTTTTCGTATCAATTGGTTAATAGTTGGCATCTTTCGACACACTCCCTTTTCTCTTCTTCTGTGGCAACTCCCATAGTGGGGTGCCGGGGGACAGCCTACCGCTGTCCCACATGTATGCTCATCTCCAAAGTCAGCATGTAAAACCTTTCATTCATTCGGATGAGAAGACGAGGAACTCAATCCTCATCCCCTTCATCTTCGGAGGTTTCACCTTCGGATATCATTTCTTCCAACTCGTCCGATTCGAATTCTTCTTCGTCCTCGAACATTCCCACCTTGCGGGAACCCATAAGGGATTGGACTTTTTCTCCAAGATCGATCGGATTCTCATCCTTCACACGAATGTTCCGGTATCGTTTCATACCAGTACCCGCAGGAATGAGATGTCCGATGATGACATTCTCCTTGAGTCCGCGCAACACGTCTCTACTACCAGCTATCGCAGCATTTGTCAAGACCTTGGTCGTCTCCTGGAAGGATGCAGCGCTTATGAACGAGTCGATGCTCAGCGAAGCTCTGGTAATACCAAGAAGCATCGGTCTTGCATCGGCAGGCTGTCCACCTTCAGCGATGACTCGCGCATTCTCCTCATGGAAACGGTACTTGTCGACCTGCTGTCCGTGAATGAATCCCGTATCTCCGACCCGGATAATCTCAACCTTTCGAAGCATTTGTCTCACCACGACACCAAGGTGCTTGTCATTGATATCAACACCCTGTAGTCGATAGACCTCCTGAACTTCATCGAGCAGGAACGACTGCAGTGCATTCTCTCCAAGAATATCCAGGATATCGTGCGGATCGACAGGACCGTCACACAAACGTTCGGCAGCCTCCACTCGGTCTCCATCTCGAACCAACATATGCTTGCTCATGGGAACCGTGTGTTTGTACTCGGCACCATAATCATCCTCAATCATGATAACCCGTTTGCCCTTCACAACCGAACCGAATCTAACGACTCCCTCAACCTGAGCCAACACGGCAGGGGTCTTGGGTCTTCTTGC
>CAYYOL010000085.1:0-3970 GCA_964473245.1 uncultured Spirochaetaceae bacterium | reverse complement strand
GCAGAGGATATCCACCGTGACCTGCATAGTCGTTCGTCGACTGACCCTTCGATTAGTCGAAGTACCAGAGAGCGCCGAAACCACCCTTGAAGCTGAACCCTTTATTTCCTACGAGCGTCCAACCAGGAGCGAGATTGAGGAAGACTTCGACAGGATACTCTTCCAGATAGTAGGAAGCTCCCACGATACCATTCGCCGAGAGCTGGAAGCTGTTTTCGTTTATGCCCAATCCAAGGAGAGCACCACCACTGATATAGATGGGGAAGTCTCCAAGCTGTACTTCGGTGAGGTCATACAAGGCACCGGCATCGAGGTAGAAGCCCTTACCGAAGTTCCAGGTCAGGTTACCGAGAACTCTAAAATCGTCCATACCATATCGCATGGTGAGTCCTGTAGGATACCCAAGTGTAAGTCCAACTCCCACACCGTTAGTCTTCGAATAGTTCGCTGCAGACAACGGAATAGCGATGATCAGCACAAGAGCGATGACCAATAATACTTTCTTCATACGTTTCTCTCCTTTTGGGAATGCCTCCCGAATAGTTTTACTATATGCATAATACTGCAATATTGCGCTACAAGCTACCACATATATGGAATAAAGACATATATACCCGAAAAAAGGTTACAGAGAGGAGACTTTCTGAACACTTAACCAATAATCGTCAATCTGCTATGATTCCTCTCACACGAGGAGGATAGCTATGAAACAAGGTGAGCTGGACAGACAATTGACTTTCAGGGGTATAGTTATCGGTATTCTAGGACTGGTGGTCATTACCAGCAGTTCGCTCTACGTGGCACTTCGCATGGGAGCGCTTCCTTGGCCTACGGTCTTCGTGACCGTGGTGAGCATGGCCATTCTCCGCCGATTCAACAACGCATCGCTGCAGGAGATCAACGTGACACACACCATGATGAGCTCGGGAGCCATGGTGGCCGGAGGCATAGCGTTCACGCTACCTGGTATATGGATGCTCAGTGCCGAAGCGAGCGTGAGTCCGGCATCGATCTTCATCATCACCCTATCAGGAGCACTTCTGGGGACACTCTTCACGATCATCGCCAGACAACGTTACATCGTGGAAGAACAGTTGCCCTATCCTATGGGACAGGCAGCGTACAATACCCTGATCGCGAGTACCTCGAAGGGGAAAGGGGCAGCACTCCTGTTCACCTGTATGGCCGCGAGTGCCGTGTTCACCATATTCAGAGACGGCATTCCAATCATCCCCGCGGTGCTGGTCCTCTTTACGGGAACTGCAGTGATTCCTGCAGTATCGATCTGGGTATCGCCCATGGCAGCCGGAATCGGAGCCATCATCGGTCCCGTTCTCAGCCTTGTCTGGCTTGGTGGTGCACTGTTCGGCTACCTGCTGCTCACCCCTGTGGGAATCGTATCGGGACTCTTTTCGGACATGGCCGCTGCCGACCTGTTCAGACAGAACCTGGGAATCGGCCTCATGGTAGGAACAGGAATCGGTATTCTGGTGAAGACTGCGTGGCAGAAGATCCGACAGTTCACCGATCAGACCCAGCAGGAGAGTCGGAGAAAGTCTCCTGCATCGGTATTCAGTCTCCCTACAGGCAATCTCCGTTGGATCGCTGTGAGTCTGATCGTTGGCGTACTGGTGCTGCTCACCGCCGGATCCGAGATATCGTTCCTTCAAGCGGTGTTCACGATATTAGGAATCTATCTCACGACACAGCTTGCCGCGATGCTCACCGGACAGACCGGGATCAACCCTATGGAGATCTTCGGTATTCTGGTGCTTCTTGCAATACAGATCGTCTGGAATCCATCGACGATCGCAGCGTTCTCCATAGCCGGAGTGACTGCGGTCGCCTGTGGCCTCACCGGAGATATGATGAATGACCTGAAATCGGGGTATCTGGTGGGAACCAGACCCTCCGGGCAGATCATAGCCGAGGGAATCGGCGGTGTTGTCGGTTCTGTCGTCGCTGTCGTTGCGCTGTTCGTGCTGAAGGACTCCTTCGGTGGTTTCGGTTCGGAACTACTTCCTGCACCCCAGGCTCGAGCCGTTACCGCCATGGTCGGAGGGCTCGGTCATGTACCGGCTTTCCTGATCGGAGCGGTCGTCGGCATAGCCCTGTACGTCCTCTCAGTGCCTGCCGCTACTCTGGGACTCGGTATCTATCTACCGATCAATATCTCCATGATCATGGGTTTTGGTGCGCTCTCTCTTATGATCATAAAGCGGGTGGTCGGGAAAGAGCGGGTGGCCAAGGTGGCTGACCGCACCGGGCTCGTCTCCAGCGGCTTCCTCGGAGGTGAGGGTATCACCGGTGTGCTACTGGCTATTATCGCCATGTTCGCATAGACTGGCTGGAAGGAGTCGCGTTGATGAGTGAACAGAGAAGGATGCCGAAGAGCCTCTATGGTATGAGACCGAATGAAATTCTTGGGGCCCTCGGCCTTGAACGTGCCTATCAGGGAAAGCAGATCTATCGCTGGCTTACCCGTGGGGCATCCGAATTCTCCCAGATGACCGATCTGTCGAAGCAACTCAGAGAGGAGCTTGGTGATGCCATGCCCGTCCTTGCTTCGAGTGAGGTAGTCGATACACAGACCGATTCCACCGGAGCGACCAAGCTCGCAATCAAACTGCACGATGGTGCGATTGTGGAGTGTGTGCTGCTTACCGATAGAGATGGGCGGAAGACCGCCTGTCTCTCCAGTCAGGTCGGTTGTGCCATGGGGTGTCGATTCTGCAGAACGGGAACTATGGGTTTGGTGCGGAATCTCAAGGCGTTCGAGATCATAGAACAGTTCGTCCATCTCCGTGCCATTGCTCCCGATACCTCCCATATCGTGTACATGGGGATGGGAGAGCCGATGGCGAACTTCACCGAGGTGATCCAGTCGATCACCTACCTGCATGACCCTGAGGGGTTCGATATCGGTTTGAGACGGATCACCATAAGCACCTGTGGGCTGGTTCCGGGCATTCTCCAGCTCGCCGAACTGAACCTGCCGGTGAAGCTCGCCGTCTCGCTGGTCACCGCCGACGATGCACTGAGAAGTGATATCATGCCGGTGAACAACGCTTATCCTCTGGATGAGCTAAAAAAGGCACTATTTCGTTTCCAACATGTTTCGGGCAAACGATTCACGCTCGAATATGTCATGCTCCACAACCAGAATACGGATCCCGAATCGGCAAAAAAGCTCGCCCATTTTATTCGTGGACTCGAGGTCATGGTGAACTTGATTCCATGGAACCCCGCTGCCGAGTTGGATTGGGAGACGCCCTCCAAGCGTGAGATCGATGCCTTCACGCGTGAACTCGATCTACTAGGGGTCCCCTACACACGCCGGTTCAGCCGTGGACGTGGTGTGAACGGAGCATGCGGCCAACTGGCGGTCGAGAAGACCGCCATGGATTGACCAAGTATGGATGTATGGGGTATCGGATAGGAAGAACCGATCAGAACTGGTACATGGCTCCAATGGAACCATTGAAATCAACTCCACCCCATCCTGACAGATATATTTCGGGTCCTGCTTTCACGAACACCTTCATCGGAAGGCTATCGGGATACCAAGACCAAGTCACTGGAATACCGAGAGCAATGAACGCTCCCCCGGCGACGAAGATATCAAGATGTCCGCCAACACTCAGGTAGAGATCAAGACCCCAATCCGAATGCACGAATGGTTTCGGGAAATGGTAATCACCACCCATACGGATCAAGAATGAGCCTGCATAACCCATCGATACGTGAGCACTCGCCGGACCGAAGTCATACTCGCCAATCACGCCTATCTGGAATGGCAGTCCAGTGACCAATCCTGCTCTGATTCCCTCCCTCGGTTCAGCGGCGAACAGAAGCGTCGAACCCATCATCAACAAGATCACCAGGACAAACAAGACTTTTTTCATGTATTCCTCCCTTCTGCTGTTAGAAACGCAGCATGAATGTACGCCTTGTCTCCATTCTCAGACCA
>CAYYOL010000084.1:0-4052 GCA_964473245.1 uncultured Spirochaetaceae bacterium | reverse complement strand
AATGGGTCCGATGATCATGGTGGCCTGATTCAGTGGTACGAAAAGCTCGCAAAGATCGAGGTACGTAAATAAAGCAGTATAGGAGAGTTTGAACGTCATTGTGACCAGTTCTCATTTTCCGAAGAATACGAATGAAACCTATGTGAGCCAATACGGGTAGTACTATATTGGCTCAGAAGTTTGTAATGAGGACGCTATGAACTATCTTCAGTGGTTGGCTCAGGAAACCGAGACGACATGGTGGCATGATTCAGCGGATATCGCCGAACAACAGCAGGCTCGTGCGTGGGGAGCCGTTGGCATGACCACAAACCCTTTTCTTATCAACAATGCACTTCACTCCGATTCCGCACTCTGGGCAAGTCGAGTTCTATTGGACCCTGCTCAATGTGAGGGAGATGAGAAAGTCCTCGATCTCATGCGAGCAGTGACTGGCTATTTCGCCGAAGTCTTCGCCAAAGAGGGGTATGTCTGTGCCCAGACGAACCCAAACAAGTGTGGAGACTACGTCTACATGCTTGAACAGGCGAAGATCTACGCTTCATGGTCTCCGAATATCGTGATCAAACTTCCTGCAACGAAAGCTGGAATTCGGGTCTACGAGGAGTGTGTCGCTCTCGGGATCCCTGTTGCTGCTACAGTGAGTTTTACCGTACCACAAGTCCTTGCCGTGGCAGAAGCGGCAGAACGGGGAAAGGATCGTGCTCGAAAGGCCGGAATTCCCAAAGCGCTCTCTATTGCTGTACTCATGGTAGGACGACTGGATGACTATCTCAGAGATGTGGCACAGGATCAGGAATCGGTCGTCACCGAAACCGATATCCGCCAGGCTGGTACAGCCTGCATGAAACGCGCATACAAGCTCTTTACAGAACGTGGATACGACACAAAGCTCATGCCTGCAGGGAGCAGGGGAGCATACCATATCCAAGCACTCTCTGGAGCCTCCATGATCATGTCCATTGCACCCAAGATTCAAAAGGAACTCATTGCTGTAAAAGAGCCATTCAAAGCACAGATTGATGAGCCTGTATCAGAGGATGTGATCGAACGACTATTGACGCTCCGAGAGTTTCAGAGAGCGTACGAGGTGGGTGGGATGGTCGAAGAAGAGTTCATTACTTATGGAAGCTGTAATCGCACCATAGATCAGTTCATCAATGATGGCTGGAATCCGCTTCTCTCATTCAATTTCAAAGGGGTGTCGCTATGAAAAGGAATCCATTCGATCTGACCGGGAGACAAGCTGTGGTGACCGGAGCTTGTCAGGGACTCGGATTGGGGATGGCCAAGGGACTCGCTGAAGCAGGAGCTGCAGTACTTATGGTCGATGTGAATCCTCTGGTCAAAGAGCGAGCAACCGAGCTCCTGAGTGAAGGGCTTCATGTCGATAGTCTGTGTGGAGACCTCCTTGATCGAAGCGAACGAGACCAGCTGAAGCAGACGATTGAGCAGATGCTCGGAGGCAAGATCGATGTCTTGGTGAACAATGCAGGGATACAGCGGCGACACTCAGTACTTGAGTTTCCCATGCAGGATTGGGATGCTGTGCTTGAGATGAACCTGACGGCAGTGTTCGACCTTGCACAATGGGCAGCACGTATCATGGTGGAGGCAGGGAAAGGTAAGATCATCAATATTGCTTCGGTGAACTCGGTTTCAGCTGGCGTGAACACGGTAGCCTACTGCGCAGCGAAGGGCGGTATTGTACAACTGACAAAGACCATGTCGAATGAACTCTCCGCTCTTGGTGTGAACGTAAACTGTATAGCTCCGGGGTATATGGACACGCCAATAAATTCTGGCATAGTCGAGGATGCAGATCGAGTTACCCAGATAACCCAGAGGATTCCAGCGCGTCGTTGGGGTAGACCAGAGGATATGGCAGGAGCTGCAGTCTTTCTTGCAAGTGATGCGTCGGATTTTGTCTGCGGAGTCATGCTGCCCGTCGATGGTGGCTATCTGGGAAGATGATGTCTAGATCATGCCTAGTCTTGCATACTACGACACGGTAGCAGCAAGAACGTCTACTCCAGTGAGTTAGACCGATTCAAGACCGTCAGACAGAGAGTTTCCCTTGTTTCCGACGGTCTCGTGCACGTGGCTTTTCCATCATGAGACGGAAAAGCCAGTTGATATGCCATTAGTGAATGTGACCGTGCTCCAACTCTTCGTCGGTTGCTTCTCGAACGTCGTCGATCTGGACATCGAAATGAAGGGTCTGGCCAGCTAGCGGATGGTTTGCATCCAGAGTAACTTCGTCATCCTTGACTTCTTTAACTGTCAAAATATGGACTCCGCCGTCTGGGCTTTGTGCTTGGACCTGCATTCCCATTTTGATTTCAGTTCCTTCCTGGAACTGGCTCTTGGAGACGGTGACCATCTGGGTGGCATCATACTCGCCGTAGGCTTCCTTGGGTTGTACTGTCACAGATACCTTCTCTCCCTTCTCTTTCCCATGCAACTCTTTTTCGAGCCCTGGAATAATCATTCCTGCACCGACAATGAACTGAAGAGGGTCTCTGTTCTCCGAAGTATCGAGTACAGTCCCTTGGTCATCTTTCAGTGTGTAGTTCATACTTACCACATGTTTGTCAGAAATTTGCATATACATCTCACCTCAATAAAAATAGATCACAATCCATTATTTTTATACAGAATAGCATCTTGGCAGTCTTTCACTATCGTGCCAGCTTCTGTATAAACAACCTTTTCAAAATGTATCTTGATGGATTAAGACAGGGAAATTGAAGGAAGATAAAAGACCATGTTTCTCATAGATAATAAAAATAATGGTAAGCGGAAAGGGATGCCCTCGTAAAAGTTGTCGTTCAAGAAAGCTGTACCGGTATGCTGAAGGTCCTGATAGTGAGCGATTCACTACTCTATTGCAGGTTATTTGCGAAACAAGTCCTATCCCGGAATATCTTGCACGCACCGGCTCTGTATGTCAGAATGTGGTTATTCGTGGCATGTGAGGAACGGGAGTTCGATAATGATTTGTTCTCTCAGAAGATGCAGAAAGCTCGTATACGCACTTGTGATCATATTTTTGATGAGTTCTCAACTCCTTTCGGCAGCGATCTCTGTGGGAACAGAGATCACCCCGATGCTCTCATTGGGGCTCAATGCGGGATATGAGTACAGAGAGATCCGTGCCGAGATCGGTACTCATTTCTTTCTTCTCTCGTATCTGGACAGTGTGCTGACCCAAGGAGTGTTCCTGGACCTAGAGAGCATCACCATAGTACACAAAGCGGTACTCACTGCTAAGTTCACACCTTGGAAGAACCATGCAATCTACGGAGGGGTGGGAGCACTGTGTTATATGGACCGGGAGTATGATCACTACTCCGTGACAGTGGGCCCTGCGCTCCAGTACGCATGGAAGTTCCCAAAAAAGAGTATGGAGCTGAGCATGGATCTTCTTGTGCCGTTGCGTATGTTCCATGATTACGAGACGGATCCTGAGGATGATTTAACTCCCATCGCTGGTCTTGTGTGGATGCTACACCTCCTCTCGGGACCGACAATCGGCATTTCCTGGACATTCTGAGATAGACTCATCTTTGGTGCTGGTAGAGATGAAAGCGTGACAGGTTGTCCGTATGCAGGTAATACTGATTGAAAGATCAAATCTGAATGAGGAAGTCGAGGTTGCTTTTCAGTTATTTAGCTCCGCCGAGGGATCTCAGTGATGCGACTGGAGAAATCCCAATATGGGTAAAATCAATCTCCTTACAATAGGAGATGTCAGTAGGGTTTTTAGGTATATGAATCAGAAAGACGAGAATGAAGTTGCGCGTCGGTTCAATCTAAAGTCTAATATTCTAGAAAACTACATAAATAATAACACGTATGGTAGGATTCTCTCTTGGATTCGATTTGGAGAGGGAAATTCCCTGTTCTTGCTAGTGCACCGAGAGTGGTGAGCTGATATCGTCACCAGATTGGAGGGAGCAGTCTGTAACGAACACGCTGCGCATAGCTTTCGTACCCGGAAAGCTCGCTGTGCAGCAAACGATCTTCGAGTGCGGTACGAAAGATGATGC
>CAYYOL010000083.1:0-4371 GCA_964473245.1 uncultured Spirochaetaceae bacterium | reverse complement strand
GTTCTTTGATACAAGTAGTTCCTAAGAGAGCGAGCCTGAACGATCTATCGAAATGAGGTGGACGAACAAACTTTGTACACGTTTCAGTATAATCCACTTAAATCGTTCTAACACATTTCTCACATATTACTGGGCTGTTTTCCTTGATTCTAGGGTGAATCCATACTAAAATCCTAGCTGATATGTCAGATATCCATACATCATCCGAAACCCCTCGATAGCGTGATTCGAGTGGATGAAAATGGTGTTGGAAGTTTGCAATATTTCTCGAAAAAAAAGGAGTAACAAATGAAAAAAGTGTTCATCGTATCCATGTTGCTGATTCTTGTCACAACATTCGCTTTTGCCGCTGGGCAGAAAGAGGCTACTGTCGTTGAAGAACCGTGTTCGAATCGAGGTCTCCTAGACTCGCTCTATTGCGATGAGGATTTCGATCTGGTTGCAGATCCGCCGAAGGATCAGAGCAAGTGGTTGGATCCCGATACGCTGATCTTTGCCTATACTCCTGTAGAGGATCCGGCAGTTTATCAGGATATTTGGCAGCCGTTTTTGGACCACCTTGCCGAAGTCACTGGTAAGAATGTGAGATTCTTTTCTGTAGATTCGTATGCCGCTCAAGTTGAAGCCATGCGCGCAGGTCGTCTCCATATCGCAGGCATCAGCACTGGACCGACACCGTTTGCTGTGAACCTCGCCGGATACGTTCCCTTTGCAATCATGGGTGGCGCCGATGGTCAGTTCGGATATACCCTCCAAGTCTATGTGCACGCAGACAGCGATTTGTATGAGTTGGCAGATATAAAAGGGAAGCGAGTTGCCCATACTAGTCCGACGTCCAATTCCGGTAACATGGCCCCTTCTGCACTGTTCCCCGATTTTGGTGTGACTCCAGGAGTCGACTATAAAATCGAGTTCTCCGGCAGTCATGAAAACTCCGCTCTTGGTGTCGTTGCAAAGGACTACGATGCAGCACCGGTAGCCTCTGAGGTCGTCGACAGAATGGCTGAACGAGGCCTTTTCGATCCGAAGGATGTCAGAATCATCTTCGAGACCGAGCCGTTCCCTACCACCTCCTATGGTCATGCACATAACTTGCATCCCGACCTCGTGGCGAAGATCAAAGAAGCATTCTTCACCTTCCCGTTTGCCGGGACTCCACTTGGCGAAGAGTTTGCCGTTGATGGATTCATTGAAATCACCTATCTCGATCAGTGGTCACAGATCAGAAAGATCAATGAGATGAATGAGATAGAATACACCTTCGAAGGCCTGTAGGATTAGCTTTGAAGATTTCTGTTTGTACAACAAAACCGGTGTCGTTCAAGGCACCGGTTTTACTGAGTGTAATACAAGTGAGGAAATATGCTTGAAATTAAGAATTTGGTAAAAAGCTATGGTACTGGTGAGCGTGTATTGAAAGGTTTGAATTTTTCGACAGGAGACAAGAAGCTCACTGCTATCATCGGTTCTTCAGGCGCTGGCAAGAGTACGATGCTCCGGTGTATCAACCGGCTTGTCACTGCAGATTCCGGAGAGATACTGCTTGATGGAGTCGATCTGTTGAAGTTGCGTGGAAAACAGTTGCAACATGCTCGGCGACAGATTGGTATGATCTTTCAAGGGTATAATCTTGTGGATCGATTAACTGTGATGGAGAATGTGCTCTCTGGTAGATTGGGCTACGTATCTCTCCTCCAAGGAGTTTTCAGAAAATTCCCCGCAGATGATGTCGATCATGCGTATCAGATGCTCAAGCGAGTAGGTTTGTCGCAGTATATAAACAAGCGGTGTGACGAACTCTCCGGTGGTGAACGCCAGAGAGTGGGAGCAGCTCGAGCGCTAATGCAGAACCCCAGTATTCTTCTTGCAGATGAGCCTACTGCATCGCTCGACCCGAAGACTTCGGAACTGATCATGGAGCTCATAGCCAATTTGGCCGAAGAGATGGATCTTCCTGTGCTCATCAACCTCCACAACGTTGCCCAGGCGAAACACTACGCCTCGCGCATTGTCGGACTCCGAGGTGGTGTCATGGTATTCGATGGAAAACCGGACGAGCTCACCAACGACCAGCTTGAGCATATCTATACTGGAAAGGCTGAGCTCAAGGAGCAGCAGGAACACGTAACGGAGTCGTCAAGATGATGAAACAGGAACAGCCTATTTCCGATACAGGTCACTATAAGTGGAAGAAGCCGAGTTTCATACAAAATCCATGGATTCGTTATGGTTTGTACCTCGCCGTTTTCGTCTATCTTTTCTATGCATTCAGTACGTTGAGTCTCGATATTCAGCGTGTCATGCGTGGAATTCCCCGTGCCATGCAGATATTCTCCAGTGCGATCCCACCGAATTTCGCTGCAAGAGGACCACTCATTGTGACTGGATTCATCGAGAGTATTCAGATCACTGTGGTTGCAACTGCTGCAGGTGTGCTATTAAGTATCCCATTCGGTTTCATGGCCGCTAAGAATATCTCCATTCTTCCTGTCTATGTACTTGGGCGTGCGGTAATCATCGTTTCGAGAAGTCTCCATCCGATCGTTCTTGGTGTGCTGTTCGTGAAAGCCGTTGGATTCGGTGCTTTTGCAGGCGTGCTCACTCTCATCATCTATACGATTGGATTTGTCGGAAAATTGATTGCCGAAGCGATCGAGGAGATCAAATTTGGTCAGATCGAGGCGATCAAATCAACTGGGGCAGGGTATTTCACCATTTTGGTGTATGCAGTGTTTCCTCAGATTTTGCCACGACTGATCGGGCTTACCATGTATCAGTTCGATATCAACCTGCGAGCTTCGGCTGTGATTGGTCTTGTAGGAGCTGGAGGTATCGGTAACACATTGAACTCTGCGTTCGGTAGATACGACTACGGTACCGCTTCTGCGATACTGTTGGTCATGATTGCCGTCATTCTCGTCGTAGAAGCTATAAGCGGAAAACTGAGGAGGTTTACTAAATGAGTTCGTTGACATCAGGCCCGCTGAAAGAGTTAGGAAAAGAGTCATACCGATGGGAACGATATACACGAAAACAGAGATTGTTTCGCTATTTTGCCTACTTGGCAGTCGCAGTGATCCTCTACTGGACGTTAAGTTCCATCGACATCTTCTGGCCATGGGTATGGTCGGCTCCTGTTGAGATTCAGGATATGATCAGGCGAATGATTCCACCCAATCCGGGTGCATTGCCGCAGATCATTCCTGCATTGATAGAGACCATAAACATCGCCACAATCGGTACGGTGTTTGCAGTTCTTATTTCGTTGCCGGTTGCCTACCTCGGTGCAAGCAATGTATCGCCGAACAAGATCACCCTTGCGATCGCTCGTGTGATCATTGTCTCTTCGAGATCGATCGACACGTTGATCTGGGCGCTTCTGTTCGTGGCGATTCTTGGGCCGGGGCCAATGGCTGGCGTCTTCGCTGTGACGTTCAGGGCAATCGGATTCTTAGGAAAACTGATTGGTGAGAGTATCGAGGAGATGGACTGGGGTCCGATAGAGGCCCTTCAGGCAGCTGGGTCTTCGAGAGGCCATATTATCAGCTATGCAATCGTTCCTCAGGTACTGCCTACATTCTGGGCCGTTGCGATACTACGTTGGGATATCAATATCCGCGAGTCGACGGTGTTGGGTATGGTAGGTGCCGGTGGTATCGGCATGTTGTTCCAAGTCGCTATCGACTTGTTCCGTTGGAGAGATGTCTCCATGGTGCTCTTTTCGATAATCGTCGTGGTGCTGTTTGGTGAGATAATCACGAGTATCGTGCGAAAGAAGCTCATCTAAGTACCTTGGTTCATGTGCAAAAATATCTCGATGATCTGTAGCCCGGTTTTTCCGGGCTACTGTTGTATATGATGCTCATCGAGCAAGGCATCGAGGTGATCTAGGAGGTGGGATACGGATTCTAGAAGCGCGGGAGTTCCGATGTGTGAGACTAGATGCTGTATATCGGTTTCAAAATCGACCGGAAGTTTGGAGCAGCTCTTGACCGCCCATTTCACCAGTTGTTTCTCTCCTGGGTGAGTCTGTCTGTTGAGCGCAAACAGGATATCGAAATAGCTTGCAAGCAGTGCAGCGCTCCTGTGAGCTTGGCTCACCATGTCTCGACGTTTGAGAGCTTTCTCTAGTTGTTCATGATAGGAGGCCATCAACTTAGATCGCAAGAGCGGGTAGTTCTTGGAGATGATGGATTGTACCAACTCTGACGGGTAGGGGGTTGCTACCTGCTTTTGGATTCGAGAGAATTGTCCGACGCGATCGAACAGGATCTGAGCGTTCTTGATAGTGTGGATAGTAGCTGTCGTATAGCCGACACGAGCCCGGTGTTTGATCCAGACTTGCTCGATCTCCTCAGTCGCCCAATCGAG
>CAYYOL010000082.1:0-4592 GCA_964473245.1 uncultured Spirochaetaceae bacterium | reverse complement strand
TGGAACATTTCTCCATTGCCTAGTAAGGTTGTTCTCATGTTACAAAGGACCTTGGTACAAAGAAAATACATCATCATCTTGATTGCGGTTGCGCTAGCAGTCGTGGGATCCTTAGTGGGTTACAGACTCTCTCGTCCTTTTTCCGTTACTGTCTCGCTTTCCCATCTTGCTCCGCTCAGTGCCCGTGCCACGATTCACAGTAGAGAAGAGGTACAGATATCACTACGGATCGAGGGGATGAACGACGACGATATCGTAGTCTCATTCGAACCGTATCAGCATGAACACGATATACCAATTCTCGGACTATATGCAGATAGAAACAATACTGTTGTGATCACTGCGACGACACAGGATGGGCAGCAGCATGAAAGAACGGTGAACATACGAACCGATCGATTACCCGAAATCTATCCCGAAATCGTCGTGAATCGTTTCATTGAGCATGCTATCGCTCCTGGAATGACCTTTCTCCATCTCGGACACTATGACCATGAGATGAGCTTCACTCCACTTCCCACTGTGGTGGATGCCTTTGGGAATGTTCGCTGGTACTATACAGAGGATATCGGTCATGTCATGAAACAGTTGGATAACGGAAATCTTCTGATTCAAGAAGGCAACACCCTCAAAGAGATTGATATGCTGGGAAACCATGTAGCTACACGAGCGGTGGTTCCGTCGGGAATCCACCATGATGTCGCTTTCATGGACAACGGAAATTTTCTGGTACTCAGCACAGCCCCAGGCTCGTTTGAAGATGGTGTGGTCGAGGTCGACGGTGATTCCGGTGCACTTCTGCGAGGTTGGGATTTTAGATTGATTCTCGATCCTGAACGACCACCACAGCCACGGAATCTTGAAGTAGCCGACTGGCTCCATCTCAATGGCATAGACTATAGGCCGCATGACGACTCATTCATCGTATCTGGCCGCGACCAGAGTGCAGTGGTGAAAGTAGATGCAGACACAGGAACTCCTACGTGGATTCTCGGAAACCATGCACACTGGGAGTACCCGTTGAACGAGAAGCTTCTGCATCCAGTGGGAACGGAGTTCAGCTGGCAGTGGGGACAACACGCCCCTATGGTGAATCCGGACAACCCGTACCGAGTATTGATCTATGACAACGGCAACGAACGTTCGTACACAGAGCCCGTGGATCCTAAGGAGAACTATTCTCGGGCTGTGGAGTTCGAGATAGATGAGCATCTCATGGAAGTTCGGCAAGTATGGGAGTATGGTCGTGAGTTGGGTTCCGAGACCTTCACTCCATTCATCGGCGATGCAAACTACTTGGAGAACGGGAATCGACTCATCTCATTTGGAGGTATTACCAGGGATCTCACTGGTGAACCGGTGGAACTGTTCGATTTCGATAATTCCAGATTGAACGACATGAAGATCTCAGCTCGAATCGTTGAAGTCACTGGAGAGTCTCCAGCACAGGAGGTCCTTCGAATCACCATTGAGGATTCCGATCCGGATTCGTTTGTAGGTTACCGATGCTATCAGGCAGAACGGTATCCACTCTACCATCCAGCCTTGCTCAGATGACACCAAAATCCCTCCGATGTAGAATAATAAAATAACTCTTGACTAAACAGTGATTTGGGTAGATAAAAAAGTAAAGACTTTATGTCTACTATTCAAAAGGAGTAAGGAAATGGACGACCATCGGACTTGGGGCACACGCCCACTTGTCGCTGGTGTTGTCCTGTTGCTGTTACTGCTTGTAATCGCGTGTACTCACACACAACAAGAACCCAGCTTGGAACTCATGTACTCTCCCTCGTTCAGCGAGTTGGAGAGCTCTCCTCTGTCGATTCCCGATCAAGCCATCGGGTATTGGCACACGAGCATCGTCGTAGGAGTCGAGGACTTCTCAACAATTCAGCGTGGCCCTGCAAAGGGATTCCGCGTAGGTCCAGTGGGGACATTCCCGACAGAACCAGATGACCGGTGGATTGTAGGCTCTTCTCAGGGAGAACAGAAGTATCTTCAGTACTACACGACGGATCCGAAAGTCATCAAGCTCAAACCCAGAGGCGTGTATAAGTTGACCTTCTCCTATCGAGTGCTCGAAACACCTGATGAGGGGTTCGAGGTGATTTTCTATTCTGATTCAGGAGCTAATCGAAACGACTGGGTGGACCAGAGCATATTCATTCGTGAACCTGCAGGAGTGGAGGGAGAAGCTTCGATGATCTATCACCTGAAGAACTATCCCGATTACCAGTTACTCATGAATATCGTGAGCAAGGGATCCATTGCTATTACGGACATTGTGATCACCAACTTAGGCAGTGGCACGATCGTTGCAGAGGAGACTGGGCTCAACACCACGGCTTGGCACGGGCCGTCGGTCCAGATGGAGGGTACGTACCATGTGGATACCAGCACACTACCGAATGCCGTCTATAGTGCGTACCTCACCGGATTTGCACGCATCTCATCGAATCCGAATCACTTGGTGCTCCCAAAGGATACCATCGTTCTCATGCAATTCGACTGGAAACTCCACGAGAACAGAGACGCGAATGAGTACATCGGGTACATCCGATTGGTGAATGCCGATAATACCAGTGAGGATCGAGCTGCCGTGTGCCTCTCCGGCTATCAAGCACTGGAAGGCCGGTATGTTGGTGGTTGCAAGACAGGTTCCGCAGATCTGCCGTATCGGTTGGAAATGGATATTCCAGAAGGGGTGCAGGTGGAGATTGCCAATCTCCAGATATCCTTCATGCAGCCGGTCGAACGCATGCTCGATGAAAGTCCGGTGCAGTCATTGGTAAACGCTTCCTATCCACGATTGGGGAATATCTTCACTTCATTCGGTGAATGGGTCGCTCATGATGGGAGCGGCTCAGTCGTCAGTGACAAACCGCTCTTGCCGATCGGAGAGCTGGAACGCATGCTCGCATACAACGATATCGTAGTTGATTTGCATCAGATCTACAGCACCAACGATCCTGGATTCTCCATGCGGATGAGAGAGCTCAATCCGGACATCGTGCTGGTTCCGACCGTTCCGACTCACCATGTGGGAATCGATGAATGGATGCCTTCACAGTTCACCAACAAACTCGCCACGGCAGAGGTCGGTTTTATTCGTGGAATCGACGATCGATGGTTCCTGAGAACCGTGAAGGGTAATATACTCAATGAAGGAGATGGCTTCTATGAAGCACTGCTGAACGTGAGCCCATTCTGCCCAACGAGTCGGGTAGGTGAACAATACAGGGACTATTGGGTAGATGTAGTCATGGATTTGCAGGTCCGAGATGGGCTCTGGGAAGGAGTCAGTTTGGATCAGTTCAAGACCAGGACTCACCACAGCATACCGAAGGCGTATAGCCTGACGAAGATCGATGCTGATTACAACCTGAACGGCAAGAAGGATGAGACACTGATCTGGACTCACGAGATGACGGCATCTGCCTCGTTGACCATGCTCAGAGCGTTGCGTACACGAGTCGGCTACCATGAACTCATCCTTGCTACACCGAGTTTCGACTATACTATCGCACCACTGGTGAATGGAGCAGTTGTCCCTCGATTCAACCTCTCTTGGTATCTGCAGAACGATCCTGAGAAGTTCAGCGAAGCTCAATGGTGCTGGAATGTGTATACCTGTTGGGATATTGCGAAGCAGTATGTTGCTCCGGTTGTCACGGTCCTTCAAGCCGTTCCTCTGTTTCCCGACAGGATTCCTCCAGAGTCGAAGCAAGTGGCGGATGAGCAGGATGTTAAGTTTCAGCGATTCGCCATTGGCAGTGCGCTACTGACCGATGCCTTCTATGAATACGATCTGGTAGATTCTAGAAGTGCTCCCTACTTTTTCGATGAGATGCTTGTAGATAGCGATGGGAGAAGCACGCAGGAACTGACTGGAAAGGGGTGGTTGGGCATGCCACTTGGCCCTGCACAGGAAGTCGTGAGCAATAGTACGGTGAAAGTGGAAAAGAGTGAGTCTCTTCTCTTGGGCAATAAGAGAAGTAAGACAAAGACGCTCCACAGGAGTAAGAACACCTCATCCGAGGCTAGACAATATATCGTGGAATTCGACTGGTTCATCCGTGAGACGTTGTCCAATGTACCGGTTGTCAATGTCTCGTTGAACGGCGAATGGCGAGACTACTACGATATCCCTGCCTTGCTGAAGGGGAGTTCCGGACACGCACGATTCCATACGACCGTTGAACCGAAGAGTGAAGTGACCTATCGACTCGATGTGGGCAAGAATGGGGTCGTAGAGATACAGAATCTTCAGATCATTGAAGCCGATTCCGGCGTGTTCAGGCGCGATTTTGAGAACGGCATAGTCCTGGTGAATGCAACCGATGAGCCACAGCCCATCTCATATCAGGCAATCAGGGGTTCCATTGGACGAACTGAGATCAGACGGATAGCAGGCGCGTTGGATCCAGAGACCAACAATGGCATGCCGGTTGCAGGATCCATGGTGCTCGAAGCTCACGATGCAATCGTCTTGATCGCTCACTAGACAGAGGGTGCAATAAAATCTACGGCGACTCTAAGTCGCTGTAGATGTTCAACCAGAGAAACGGAAATCTTTTGTTCAACAGTGT
>CAYYOL010000081.1:1357-4686 GCA_964473245.1 uncultured Spirochaetaceae bacterium | reverse complement strand
GTGCGACTTCCGCTCAACAGAGCGAACGAGTTGGTTCAGATTCAGAAGGCGCAGAGAAAGCTCATGCACGAGAGCGGAGAAGAGCCCACGCTCGAGGAGCTTGGCGAGGCCATGAATATGGATCCCAAACTGGTAGGAGATCTCCTTTCGATCAGTCGGGAGATGGTAAGTCTCGATGCTCCGGTCTATGGAGAGCCCTCCAATTCGACAGTCGGCGATTTCATCGAGGACGACTATCGATCAGCAGACGATATTCTCATGGAGAAGTCGTTGAAAGATGATATCAACGTAGCACTGCAGACCTTGAGTGAGAAGGAGCGTGATATCATTGAGATGCGTTTCGGCTTGAATGGTGCGATTCCCATGTCGCTTAAAGAGATCGGCGAACTCTACAATCTCACCAAGGAGAGAATTCGTCAGATAGAGAAAAAAGCCTTGGAACGGATGAAGCAACCAGCGCGTCTAAAAGCGCTTGAATCATATACGGCGTAGTGCCGACGAAACCCTCCTTGCATTGACAGGGAGGGTTTTCTCATATAAATTGATATATCGTGAATTTATTATAAAAAAGGAAGTTAAGGGGGTTTTTATAGATGTCAAAAGACAAGACAAAGTACGTGTATTTTTTTGGAGAGGGCAAGGCTGAAGGTGCTGCCTCTATGAAGGAGCTACTCGGAGGAAAAGGAGCGAATCTGGCCGATATGACTTCGATCGGATTGCCGGTGCCTCCCGGTTTCACTATCAGCACCGAAGCTTGTGCCTACTATAGTGCACACGACAGTTCATATCCGGAGAGCCTTCGCGAGGAGGTGCTCGAACACTTGGCGCATCTGGAGAAGGTGATGGGAGCAAAACTCGGCGACAGCGAGAACCCCCTGCTTGTCTCTGTACGTTCTGGAGCTGCTCAATCCATGCCCGGTATGATGGATACCGTGCTGAATCTTGGTATGAATCCCGATTCGGCTAAAGCCCTTGCGAAGAAGACGAACAACGAACGTTTCGCTTGGGACAGTTACCGACGATTCATGCAGATGTTTGGCGATGTGGTCATGGGTGTACCTCACCACGAATTTGAAGAAGCACTCGAGTCGGTCAAGAGTGAGCGAAACAGAGAACTGGATACAGATCTCGATGTGGAGGATCTGAAAGAGGTTATCTCTCGCTACCGAGCGTTGTATAAGAGGACGATTGGCGAGGATTTTCCAACCGATCCAATTGATCAGTTGTTCAAGTCAATCAATGCAGTGTTCGGTTCCTGGAACAACGAGAGGGCAATCAAATATAGACAGATGAATGATATTCGTGGTCTGTTGGGAACTGCGGTCAACGTGCAATCCATGGTTTTCGGAAACATGGGGAACACCAGTGGAACCGGTGTAGCTTTTACACGGGATCCCTCCACCGGTGAGAACAAGTTCTATGGCGAGTATCTTATGAACGCTCAGGGAGAGGATGTCGTTGCAGGTATCCGTACACCATTGTCCATCGATACACTTCGCGATGTAAACGAAACGGTCTACAACCAGCTTGTCGATATCCGAGATCTTCTCGAAAAACATTACAAGGATATGCAGGATATTGAATTCACTATACAGGAAGGAAATCTGTACATGCTTCAGACAAGGAACGGAAAGCGAACTATTTTCAGTTGGCTCCGTTCTCAAGTCGAGATGGTCGATGAAGGGTTGATTTCCAAGGAGACTGCCGTAGCACGTGTACCGGCAGGTGAGTTTAACAAGCTTTTCGCTCCAGTTCTTGATAGCGACGACATTGAAAAGCAGAATTTGACCGAAGTCACCAAGGGATTGAATGCCAGTCCAGGTGGAGCGTGCGGTCAAGTCTATTTCTCGGCTGACAAAGCTGAGGAGATGGCTGCTCAGGGCAAGGAGGTTATCCTCGCCCGTGTAGAGACAAGCCCCGAGGATATCGGAGGCATGGCAGTAGCAAAGGGTGTACTCACCACACGTGGTGGAATGACTAGCCATGCTGCTGTTGTGGCACGAGGCATGGGAGTTCCCTGTGTATCCGGAGCTGGTGATATTGTTATCAACTACAAGGCCGGGACCATGAGCGTGAATGGACAGAAGGTGAAGGAGGGAGATTTCATCTCACTTGATGGATTCACTGGACAGGTCTATTTCGGTCACATCCAGGTGAAACCCTCTGAGATCGTTCAGGTGCTCAACGGTGTCATGAAGCCTGAGGATTCGATTCTCTTTCAGGACTACAACAAATTCATGAGCTATGTTGATGAGATTCGTAAACTTCGAGTTCGCACCAATGCAGATACTCCGACTGATACTCATATGGCAGTACAGTTGGGTGCAGAGGGTATTGGTCTGTGCCGAACCGAGCACATGTTCTTCGGTGGCCAGCGTATTATCAGCGTGAGAAAGATGATCCTTGCGAACAACAAGGTTGAACGAGAAAAGGCTCTAGCCGAGTTGCTTCCTATGCAGAGAGAGGACTTCGAGGAGATCTTCGCAGAACTGAATGGTCTTCCTGCAACGATCAGATTGCTTGATCCGCCGTTGCACGAGTTCCTCCCCAACGATCATACGAGTCGGCACGAGATGGCGCTTCAGCTCGGTATACCGGTGGAGGAGATCGCTCAGAAGACTGCACAGCTGCATGAGTTCAACCCCATGCTTGGTTTCCGCGGTTGTCGTCTAGCCGTTGTCTATCCTGAAATCCTGCACATGCAGGTGAGAGCGATTATCGAAGCGGCTCTGAATGTGGCAGAGAAGGGCATCGACGTACATCCTGAGATCATGATTCCACTCGTTGGTCACTACAAAGAGTATGAATACACCAAGAAGCATGCTGAACAGACCATTGAGAAGGTATTCTCTGAACGAGGAAAGACAGTAGCCTACAAGTTGGGAACCATGATCGAGGTTCCACGTGCAGCTATTACAGCAGATGAGATTGCGAAGTCTGCAGAATTCTTCAGCTTTGGCACGAACGATTTGACTCAGATGACCTGTGGTTTCTCCCGTGATGATTCGGCGAGCTTCCTCGGACCCTATGTCACCGATACGGATAAGCAGTTCTACGAGTACGATCCGTTTGCAACCATCGATATTGAAGGGGTTGGCAAGCTCGTACAGATGGCTGCCGATCTAGGACGAAAGGTTAATCCGAAGATCAAGTTGGGTATCTGTGGTGAGCATGGTGGCGATCCGAAGACTATCGCATTCTGTCAGAAGGTAGGACTGGACTATGTATCCTGTTCTCCATTCAGAGTGCCGGTTGCTCGGTTGGCTGCAGCTCAGGCAGTACTCGGAAAGTAATCGGTACATAACCGAACAAAGGTAAGGGGAGTTCAA
>CAYYOL010000081.1:0-1257 GCA_964473245.1 uncultured Spirochaetaceae bacterium | reverse complement strand
ACCACCACAATGAGTACATACTGGGTAACGGTTAGGTCGATGCCAAATGCATTAGCCGCGAATACAGATACCATAGCTGGGAAGATACCTCCACAGGCATCCATGTTCATAACTGCTCCGAGCGGACCCACGAAGTTGGCTACTCGGGAATTCACCTTAAGCCGTTCGGTCATAGTGCTGATCGTCATAGTCAGTGAACCGAGGCTGGAACGACTCGAGAATGCCAGAAGCAGTGCTGGGCTCGCTGCACGGTAGAATCGGATAGGGTTGATCTTGACTGTCGATGCAAGCAAGCCTCCATAGACCACAGCGAGTTGAATGAAACAGGCAACAATGAGTGCAACGACGAATAATCCCAATTGAATGAGCAAGGTCATGCCGGTACTGCTGAGCCAGTAACTCGTGAGGCCGAGCACTCCGTACGGTGTGAGCTTCAGAACGAGTCTGGTCATATGCATGACTATTTCTAGAAAGCTCTCAAGAAGATTTTGGAAGGGGACGATCGCTTCGGGCTTTTTCGTCTTAACCCCAATTGCGGAGACACCTATGAACAGTGAGAAGACCACTACAGGAATCATGTTCATATCGGCTGCCGAACGTACAATATTGGCTGGTATGAAGTTCCTGAATTGAGAGAAGAGGCTCCCTACCGTGTTCGGCTCTCGTGTCGCGAGGTCTGTCACCGCCACCCCGGTTCCTACCGAAAAGATCGATGCGATGGTCAGTCCAATTATGCCAGCAAGGGTAGCCGTGAATAGGAACATACCAATCGTTCGATATCCCATCTGTTTCAGCTCGGCTGTATTACTCAGTTTCAATAATCCTGCGACTATGCTGGTGGGCACCAGAGGAATGATGAGCATTCTCAACAGATCGACATAACCGTATCCGATGAGTGACAACCAACTTCTCGTCGACTGATTCGCCTCAGGCGATGCGAAGAAGAAGAGAGCTAATCCGAAGATCGCTCCAAAGAGCAGTGAGACTGCTACACGCGTTGAAAAGGGGAGATGAAACTTCCGTTTCAACACAACCAGCAGTACCAGTTGCACAAGAAAAAGTGTAATCCAGAGTATCGGCCCCATACAAACCTCCCATGGTTATAGCATATATAATCTATAGATATACTATGATATATACGGATGCACCGATTCGTCAAGTCCGATTTCTTCCACACAAACATTACATGAGAATATATTAATGTTCTTTGATACAAGTAGTTCCTAAGAGAGCGAGCCTGAACGATCTATCGAAATG
>CAYYOL010000080.1:0-4714 GCA_964473245.1 uncultured Spirochaetaceae bacterium | reverse complement strand
TATCTGATTCCCAATTGGAAGTTCGATCCCAAGCGCCCTTGCATGGTGCGTTGATAATTTGAAGCGAATATTCAACTGAATTCATTCATATGGACTTGGTTGTATTATAATAAAACACTTACTCATAGCGGTAGGTTATTTCATGGAGGAAAAAATGAAGAAATTACTCGTTTTTCTTATGGTCCTTTTCCTGGCACTTTCATTTGTAGGAGCGCAGGGACAGGAAGAAGGTTCTGTAGCAGATACTGTAGACAAGTATCCGTCACAGGCAATCAATCTTATCGTTCCATTTGCTGCTGGTGGTAACTCGGACTTCAATGCACGTGCCATTGCAAAATATCTCCCAAGTTTACTCGGCAAGCCTGTTGTTGTCACTAACGTTCCTGGAAGCGGCGGAACAATCGGTGCTGCTCAGGTCAAGGATGCGAGAGCAGACGGGTATACCATCTTGGTGCACCAGCTCTCCATGAGTATTGCTGAAGCTGCAGGGATGGCTGACTATGGTATTCAGGATTTCGAAGTAGGGTCGGTATTCTCCAAGGCTTCTCCTGAAGTATTGGTTTCACTTTCCAGTGCTCCTTTCAACAATACCGAAGAACTTATTGCCTATTCCAAAAAGAACCCAGGTAAGGTCAAACTGACTGCTAATACCGGTGCTTCCACAATGTGGATCGCAATTGGATTGACGAATGCTGGTGCAGATTTGAATATCGTGTCCTCAGGCGGTTCCGGTGAAAGACTTCAGTTGGTTCTGGGTGGACACGCAGATATCGTTCCTCTCAACTATAGCCAGATAAAGGACTATGTCGACAATGGGACTTTGAAGATTGTCGCAAGTGCAAGTAACGACCGCTCCGACTTGATTCCCAATGTAAAGACTCTTCGCGAATCTGGGGTTAATGCAGGTTATGACTATCTGAACACAATGATTTTCCCGAAAGGGACTGACATGGCGATTGTGGAGAAGTTCTCCAATGCGGTTGGCGAAGTCATCAACAACAACGCAGAGTACCGAGCAGAGATGGAGAAGGTTTTCCAGGCACCAACATGGATGAGTGTTGAAGACTCAAAAGCTCACTGGTATGCAGAGCGTGAAGAGCTTATGGAAATCAGTGACGTTCTTCAAGGTAAGTAAAGTAATATCTGACGTTTGTCAGGTGCGTATCACTGGCCTGAAACTAATTCAGGCCAGTTCAATGTCTTTCGAATAGGAGCATAACTGAAATGAACAGTGATTCAAAAAAAGAACTGGGAGTGGGAATTTTCTTCTTGGTTCTATCAGTCGCCTATATGATCGGAACAACAACTATTTCGACATTTACTCCGTTCGGGAATAGAGGACTTGATTCACGTTCAATTCCTCTCCTGATAGGGATTCTTACAGTGATTATGTCGTCGATTCAGATCATTTCGATCCTTGTTAAAGAACATAAAATGAAAATCGTCTCATCCGAACAAGTTAGTGATGAGACAGAAGAAGTGTGTGATCCAGACGAAATTGCGTGTGTCGAACCTCCAAAAGGGACGATCATCCAACGTATCGATAATGTCGTGCCGGTGAAACTCGTTCTTTCGATGTTGTTCCTGATGATCTATATCGCTGCGTATCAGCGGGTGGGCTTTATACTCTCAAGTATATTTTTCCTGATGGCTGAATCCTTCTTGCTGGTGAGAGACGAAGAGAGGAAAAAGTGGAGGATCTTCATCATCCTCTTTTCTATCGGTGCATCGGTAATCATCTATTTCGTGTTCACGAAATATCTTTCGCTATTTCTTCCCAGAGGGATTCTAGGATAGGAGAAGAGTTATATGTTTGAATTGATACTATCTGGTTATGCGGCGGTCTTCGCCGATCCAATGAGTATAGGGATGGTTTTCCTCGGGGTGATGGTAGGAATCATTTTCGGAGCCCTACCTGGTCTCACTGTTGTAGCCGGCCTATCGATGTTTCTACCTGTAACCTATGTGATGGCAAGCAATGTCGGGCTATCGATGCTTACCGCCATATATATCGGGGGGACATCGGGCGGTTTGATCTCGGCGATCCTTCTCAATATTCCGGGAACACCTGCTTCGATCGCTACCACCTTCGAGGGTGCCCCGATGGCTAAGAATGGATTGGCCGGAAAAGCACTCGGATTAGGTGTTTTTGCTTCTTTGGTAGGAACATTAATTGGGGTGGCTGTGATGACACTGCTTTCACCGACTTTAGCCCTTCTTACATTGAAATTCGGACCATGGGAATATTTTACGGTTACATTCTTTGCTCTGACCCTGATTTCCGCACTTACCGGAAAGTCAATCGTAAAGGGTTTGCTGAGTGCTTTGTTCGGAATGATGTTCGCTACGATCGGACTCTCTCCTATCGATAGCGCAAGACGGTATACTTTTGGAAGCCTGCAGCTCACAAGTGGGTTCCACCTTTTGGTGGTTCTTGTTGGACTGTATGCGATTAGTGAAGTGTTATCAGCCGCATCATCCAAACGTCCGCCGGTCAAGGTGCTCAGTTACAAGATGAAAGGACTGGGGTTCTCGGCTAAGGATCTCAAAGGAAACTGGATCAATCTCATTCGTAGTTCTCTTGTAGGGCTTGGAATAGGTATCCTTCCAGGTATCGGTGGCTCGACAAGCAATATCATTGCATATTCGGTATCAAAAAATGCGAGCAAGCATCCTGAAAAATACGGAACCGGGATTCCCGATGGTATCATTGCATCCGAGTCAAGTAACAACGCCTCAATCGGCGGAGCTATGATTCCACTACTCACCCTTGGAATCCCTGGAGATGGAGCAACTGCAATCCTTCTTGGAGGATTCATGCTCCACGGTATGGTGCCTGGGCCACTCCTTTTCCAACAGAATGGAGATTTGATCTATAATATCTTCGGATCCATGCTCCTTGCGACTGTATTTGTGGCAATCTTGATGTGGGCAGGAATGCGAATGTTCGTTAAAATCCTCAAGGTTCCCACCCATATCCTAGTACCTTTGATTGTTGTACTCTGTAGCATCGGAGCATATGCTTTGGGCAATAGAGTCTTCGATATGTGGGGCTTGTTGCTATTTGGTGTCATCGGTTTGCTGATGTCTCGATTCAAGATCCCAGTACCTCCATTTATTTTAGGTTTCATTCTTGAGGGTGCATTGGAGACCAATTTGCGACGTGGATTGGAGTATTCCAACGGTAATTTTTGGGAAGTGTTTACTCGACCAATCAGTAGCATGTTCCTTATTCTCACTTTGCTATCCCTTGCAACGACATTATACAAACAGTATCGCTCAGCGAAACGAGCGAAAGGAGCTTGAAGATGGGTAAAAAAGAGACATTTCCTGTAGTAACTGAAATGTTGGTGATTCCTGTAGCTGGAAACGACAGCATGTTGCTTTCGCTGAGTGGGGCTCATGCTCCGTTCTTTACACGGAATATTGTGATATTGAAGGATTCATCGGGTAACACCGGGCTTGGAGAGGTACATGGTGGAGAGGCAATCACACAAGCTCTTGAGGAGTCGGTACCTTTTGTCGTAGGTCGGCAGATCAGCGAGTATCGATCGATTCTCAAAACGCTTACTGATAGGCATAATAATCGTTCTCGCAATAGTGAAGGGTTGCAAAACCTCTCTTTGGCGAACTTGAAGGATGTCGTACATTCCGAAACGGCCGTAGAGAGCGCCTTGCTCGACCTCTGGGGAAAGTTCCTCAACATGCCCGTCTGTGAACTCCTCGGAGATGGTAGGCAAAGAGAAGATGTTGTAGTCCTTGGTTATTTGTTCTATCAGGCTGACAAGAATAAGACCGATCTTCCCTACATTGATGAGAGTAATAGTGACAATCCCTGGTTCCGGGTTAGACGGACGAAGGCTATGGATAGCCATGCAATCGTCGAGCAGGCTCAAGCTTTGAAGGAGTATTACGGATTTAAGGACTACAAGTTGAAAGGTGGAGTATTGGAAGGTGCAAAGGAAATGGAGGCAGTGGAAGCACTCGCTTCCCGTTTCCCAGATGCGCGGATCAATATCGATCCAAACGGTGCATGGAAGTTGAATGAGGCAGTCGAGTTATGTAAAGGGAGCAGTCTTACTTATGCTGAAGATCCATGTGGCACGGAGGCAGGTTACTCTGGAAGAGAGACCATGTCGGAGTTTAAAATGCGAACCGGTATTCCGACTGCTACAAATATGATCGCGACGGATTGGAGACAATTCTACCATGCAGCAGGGCAAAAGGCAGTCGATATCATTCTTGCTGACCCCCATTTTTGGACAATGAGCGGATCGGTTCGGATAGCGCAGGTTCTCAATGATTGGGGCCTTACCTGGGGTTCTCATTCGAACAACCACTTTGATATCTCCCTAGCTATTTTCGCACATTGTGCAGCAGCCGCTCCAGGGAATATTACGGCGATGGATACTCACTGGATATGGCAGGATGGTCAGTACATCACAAAAAATCCTCACCAGATTAAAGATGGAGTTATCCATGTTTCGGATGCTCCTGGACTTGGTGTCGATATCAATATGGATGCGGTCATGAAAGCTCACGAAGTATACAAAAAGCTTCCTTTCGGAGCTAGAAATGATGCTGTAGGAATGCAGTATCTTATTCCCGATTGGAAATTCGACAGTAAGAAACCTTGTATGGTCAGGTAATTATTTTTTTAGGAGTATAGACATGAAGATTGGATTTATCGGATTAGGAATCATGGGAAAGCCCA
>CAYYOL010000079.1:0-4828 GCA_964473245.1 uncultured Spirochaetaceae bacterium | reverse complement strand
CCCGCAGGAGGTCTCTACGGGGGTGTCTGGGTTGCTGTGTCGTGCTATCTCTCCAGCACAGCCTTGATTCGGCGTACTCCAGCTGAGGAGGACTGCTCCTTCTTGATCTTGAAGTGGCCCATAGAGCCGGTGTGCTCTACGTGAGGACCGCCGCAGACCTCCTTGGAGAAGTCGCCTACACTGTAGACCTTGACCTGCTCGCCGTATTTGCTATCGAAAAAGGCGATTGCCCCCTGAGCTTTTGCATCTTCGACCGTCATCGTCTCGAACGAGACCGGCAGATCCCGCTCAATGACACCGTTCACGATATCCTCGACCTGCTGGAGCTCCTCTTTGGTCATGGGAGCTCCATGGGTGAAGTCGAACCGCAACCGCTCGGGAGTTATGTTCGAACCCTTCTGCCCTACATGATCGCCAAGTACCGTCCGAAGCGCCTGATGCAACAGGTGGGTCGCCGTATGCAGAGCGGTGGTCAACTCACTGTGATCTGCAAGCCCCCCCTTGAACTGGTGCTCGGCCCCGGCTCTGGAGACCTCTTGGTGCTTCTCGAAAGCCTTGGTAAACCCCGCGATATCCACGGTGAAACCGTGCTCTGCTGCAAGCTCCTCGGTCAACTCGATCGGGAATCCGTACGTGTCATAGAGCTTGAATGCGATACGACCATTGATCTCTCTGCTCTTGCCCTTCATGAGGTTCGGGAGCATCTTCGCAAACTCATGCTCGCCCTTCTGTAGTGTGGTCGAGAACTTCTCCTCTTCCAGGCCGAGTTCGGTGAGGATGAATTCACGGTTTCGCCCCATCTCAGGATAAGCGTCTGCGTACATTTCGACCACGCCGGAAGCGAGTGCAGCGAGGAACTTCCCCTCGATACCAAGCTTCCTCCCATGTCTGACCGCTCGTCGAATGAGTCTGCGCAGGATATACCCCTGTCCGACATTGGACGGCTTCACCCCGCGCTGGTCTCCGAGGATGAATGCACTGGTTCTGACATGGTCTGCAATGATCCGAATCGAGATATCCCGATCCTCCTGCTGCCCGTAGGAGACATGGCCCAGTTGCTCGATCTTGGCGATGATGGGAGTGAAGACCTCAGTCTCGTACACCGAGGTCTTCCCCTGTAGTACGGCGATCGTCCGTTCGATACCCATACCGGTATCGACACATTTGCGATCCAAGGGAAGGTAATCACCCTCGAGCGTCTTACGGTACCCCATGAAGACATCGTTCCAGATCTCAAAGTACTTGCCGCAGGAACACCCTGGTCGGCAATCGGGACCACATGCATCTCTTCCCGTATCTATGAACATCTCCGAATCGGGTCCACAAGGGCCGGCCTCTCCGGCAGGACCCCACCAGTTATCCTTTCGAGGCAGGTAAAAGATGCGTTCGCTTGGAATACCGAGGCTCTTCCACACCGCAGCAGACTCGTCGTCTCGAGGGACATCGTCATCTCCGGCGAATACAGTGACACTGAGCTTCTCCGGATCGATACCGAGCCACTCGGTGAGGAACTCGTAGCTATACCGAATGGCCTCTTCCTTGTAGTAGTCGCCGAGAGACCAGTTCCCGAGCATCTCGAAGAAAGTGAGATGGTGAGGATCTCCTACCGCATCGATATCACCGGTTCGGATACACTTCTGGTAGTCTACCAACCGTGTACCTGCAGGGTGCTCCTGACCCAGTATGTAGGGTACCAGTGGGTGCATGCCCGCAGTGGTGAACAGGACCGTGGGGTCGTTCTCAGGGATGAGGGACGCACCAGAGATCTGGACATGGTCCTTGGACACAAAAAATGCTATGTACTTGTCGCGTAGTTCATGTGCTTTCATAGGGTTGAATACTATGCATCAAGGTGTGGAGTGTCAAGAGAAGTCGAAGAGCGATAACTGGTCCGGAGCACGCTTTTCGTCGGTCGGTCGGGATGGCGTTCGGGCCTTTGAAAAAAGTCGTGCATGAATATGTTCGGCCTTCTTGACTACGAGCACCCCCGACTTGAGCGAGAACCGACGTGGCCAGAGCAGAGAACGGTTGTCGACCACATGCTGGAACAACACGACACAACGATCCTGCTCGAGTGCGTAGTGAGCCTGCTTCACCGCGCCCCCTCCATCACGATCCTCAATCACGACAGAACCCGATCCGAGGGAACTCATGAGCTGATTTCTCACGAGAAAGTGCCACTTCTGTGTCTGCGTGGCCGGGCTGAAACGGGTGATGACCAGCCCCCGTTCGCCAATCATCCTCTGCAAGTCCCGGTGTTCGGCTGGATAGACCTCGGTAAGCGGCGTTCCGATCACCGCCACCGTCTGTCCCCCGAGGGCAAGCGTGGAGATGTGAGCGATGCCATCGATACCGAGAGCGAGCCCGGATACAATGACCACATTATGCGAGATGAGCGCCTGCACCGTCTGCTTCGTATACTCTTTTCCCTCTGTACTCGGGCTCCGGGTTCCCACGACACAGACGCACTTACGATCGAGCAGGGAGATATCGCCACGCGCATAGAGGAAGCGAGGAGAGCCTCGTACCTCGGCAACCCAGTCTGGATAGGCATCATCGCCACGTTTGAGTACCAGATCGGAAGCTTCGAGGCGAAGGAACTGCGCTTTTACCCGCGAGTGGACCTCGAGCAGTTCACGTGGATCGAGACCGAATGCGTCTGCATAGGTATTCGGGTGTACGGTCATGGGATTCATCATCGGGATGACTGTCCCGACCTCTTCGAACAACGGCTCTACATAGGACTCGGCACGTCTGGTGGCGCAGACCAGTGTCTCGTAGTTGATGGCTTCCTGGATGTTTCGTGAAGAGCGTTCGATCAGATCCATAGATGCAGTGTACCCTCCTCAGGGAGAAGGAGCAAGGAGAACTGAAAAGGCCAGTATCGAACGATTCGACACTGGCCTTTTCTGCCGCCTCTCGGAATTGAACCGAGGACACAAGGATTTTCAGTCCTTTGCTCTACCAACTGAGCTAAAGCGGCGCAACGTTCACGTTTATACCCTTTCAACAGCGAACATGTCAACCCCTACCCGCTATTTTTCCCAAGACGAATGCTTCAGAACGACCCTGTCGCAGGTCGGATCGAGATCTCCCCGGAACTCAGTGTGTGCATCGCATTGTCTGCTGTCCGAACGAGCAAGGCACCATCGTCGGCAATCCCTCCCACAGTGGCATCGTATGATTGCCCCCCTTGGAAAACTCGGACCGGTTTTCCGATTACCGCGCTCCGACTTCGGTACAATCCCATGAGCTCCGGTGAGTCGATACGAGAAGCCGATGTCAACAACTCGCGCATGATCGTGGCACACAACCGATTTCGCGAGACTCCGGAGGGGACTTCGTCGGGGAAGATCGCCGTTGCAATGGAGGAGAGCTCTGAAGGAAACCCGCCTTGTGGCGGAGAGAAGTTCACCCCGATACCCACGATCACGCTCTCGATCCTTCCACTTTCGAACCCGCTTGCCCCCTCGGTGAGAATGCCGCACACCTTTTTCCCCCGCATGTAGATATCATTGACCCACTTGATGCTTGCAGGATCGCTTCCGAGGCTCTCGACTGCCACACATACGGAGACGGCAGCGGCGCAGGTAATGCGCAGAGCGAGTGAACTCGGCAGGTCCAGACGCATCACGACACTCATATAGAGGCCACTACCTTCCGGAGAGAAGAACGATCGGCCGAGTCTACCACGACCTCCCTGTTGGGCTCCGGCGACCACGACCGTTCCATGCGGAGCTCCTTCGAGTGCCATCTGCTTCGCAATCTTGTTAGTCGAATCGACGGAGTCGAAGTAGTGAATCGCTACCGGTTCAGGCCAATCGAGTGCGGACCGGATCCCCTCAGCTGAGAGTTTGTCGCTGGCGAGTGCCAGCCGGTAGCCCACACGAGTCGAGGCCTCGATATCGTATCCGCGCTCCCGCAGCTCACGAACTGCTCGCCAGATCGCCGCTCTGCTCATGTGCAGATCCTCAGCGATCCGCTCTCCCGAGATGAATTCGCCTTTATGCTGTTCGAGCAATGCCAGTACTCTATGCCGTGTCGTCATATCGGCAGTGTACCCAGAATGGAGGTAATTGTAAACAATCAAGCACATTTATGTTTACAATATTCCGCCATATGTGGTATAGAGACCGAAAGGAGGATTACATGAACTTACGACGTACTATTCTGACCGCACTCTTTGCGGCACTCCTTGTAGCCGGAGCCTATGTAGCTATTCCAGTCGGACCGGTACCGGTCACGCTCCAGACTGCCTTTGTGCTTCTGGTGGGCATGCTCTGCGGTAGCAAACTCGCCGCAACATCGGTCGCCGTCTATCTGGCCCTGGGAGCTATCGGACTGCCGGTATTCAGTGGTGGTGTCGGAGGATTCGCCCACTTCGCAGGACCGACCGGAGGGTTTCTCATCAGCTGGCTGGTCGCTGCACCCCTCGCAGGATTCTGTACCGATATCGGATTCAGAGGGACAAGTCGCAGTGCAGATGAGCAGGTGACCAGACGACAGTTGCTGTGGATGATCGCGGGAGCAGTATCAGGGACTTTGGTGCTCTACGCGATCGGACTGCCGATCATGAAGTTCGTTCTGAACCTCTCGTGGCCTCAGGCTTTCGCTGTGGGTCTCATACCGTTCCTCCCTGGAGATCTGGTGAAACTGGTTGCCGTGATCCTTCTGGGGAATATGTTCGCGAACCGGGTACGTACATATCTGGCCGAAGAGCAACTGGAGGAAGCTGCTACCGATGAGTAGTATACTTGAACTGGAACAGCTCGCCTGTGCCTTCGATGTGAGGCACCCCGTACTCACCGATATCTCCTTCTCGATCGAG
>CAYYOL010000078.1:0-5069 GCA_964473245.1 uncultured Spirochaetaceae bacterium | reverse complement strand
TGTCTTGTAGTACCATAGGTCCAAACTATCATGAATCGCGAGCAGGGCAAACACCTGCTCGAAAGGAATGGGCGCAATTCAGCATGATATATTACTGAAAGGAAGAGTTGCAGGGTGAAATGTCTTCAGGTTCCTGCAGAGAGAAAATGAAAAGTCAAATCCTTATAATAAAAGGTATTGTTTGAGCTTTCTAGGACGAAGCGAGGATCTTGACAGATGAACAAGATCCAGCCATTCACATGGCTGCAGACTCGATTCGGTCTACCAGATGGAGAAACCTTTTCCATTTGGCTTCAGGATTTCTTGCTTCACAAGATTCAGGATTGCTAGGAACCCCTTTTGTATTTTCTCAACCATAGTCTTCCAGAATCTTGGTGCGATGTCGAACGGATAGTATGAATTCTTCGGTGTGATCAGGGAATTTGAATCTATCAGATAGATGGCCCCCCCTTGGCATCAAGACTGCATCATTTCGACAAGCTCGGAAAATGTGTGTCTGTTGGTATCGGTGGGACTGAAAGCCACGAAGTACAGGGGCTTACCTCAAGAAACACTGTCCACCACAAAGGTAAGAAACAGAAAAAATCCAAAGAACAGGTCCTTCCTGTCACACAAGGTTCGGGCATGAACCAAAATGAGTTGAGCCAAATAAAAAGCAACTCCTTTTAATAAAAGGAATTGCTTAAGCTCCCCCGGACGGACTTGAACCGCCGACAGGGTGGTTAACAGCCACCTGCTCTACCGACTGAGCTACAGGGGAATGTTTCCACACATTGTGCGAACAATGGGTAATCTACCGGATTCCCCTGTTCATGTCAATACGTTTCAGTAGGTTCACCCGTTTTTCCCCCGAGTGGCCTCATAGACCCTCCATGTGGTTTCGATGATGGAATCGACTGAACTGAGCCGGGGTTCCCAACCGAGTCGATCCTTTGCCAACGCAGAAGAGGCAACGAGTTTAGCGGGGTCTCCAAGGCGCCTGTCGACCACATTGGTGGCGATGGCGGAGCCTGTGATCTTCCGGGCTGAATCGATGATCTCCTGTACGCTCAGACCCTGTTCGCTACCAAGGTTGACCACCAGAGATTCTTTACCAGCCATCAGATAATCGGCAGCCAGCACATGAGCGATCGCCAGATCGGTTACATGTACATAGTCGCGAACTCCAGTCCCATCTTCAGTAGGATAATCGTTGCCAAATACCTGCATCTCTTTCCGCATGCCGCTGGCAACCTCCATAACCACAGGAATGAGGTTCGCAGGGTTCCTTTCGAGACCGAGCATAGCCCCCGAGGGGTCGTACCCTGCAGCGTTGAAGTATCGTAGAGATACATACGAGAGTCCTTTGAGCTTTGAGAACCAGGCAAGGTTTTCCTCGATTGCCAATTTGGTGTATCCATAATAGTTTTCGGGTTGGGTAGGGTGCTTCTCGTCGATCGGTAGGTATTGTGGTTCTCCATAGACTGCAGCAGACGAAGAGAGAATGAACTTATCTACACCGTACTCTATGCACGCAGCAAGCATAAGCAATGAGCCGCTGATATTGTTCACCGCATATTTTGCTGGATCGAGCATCGACTCTCCTGCAGCCTTGAATGCGGCAAGGTGAATCACGACGTCCCAAGAGTCTCGCAGCGCGCGATCTAACACCTCTTTATCGAGGATGCTACCTTCGTAGAGGTGTGTACGAGCGTCTACGTTCTCGTGAAGCCCACTCGAAAAGTCATCGAGAATACCGACAGTATCTCCCTGTTTCAGAAATTCGAGGGCCACATGCGTGCCTATGTAACCGGCACCTCCACACAGTAGGACTTTCATTGATTCTCTCCTTGCATGCATTTGGATAGTCTATGAGAAACTTCTGATGATCGCAGAGATCTCTTCGACCTTCTCCTGTAGCTGCTCTTGGGTCTTTGCCTCCGCCACGAGCCTAAGATAGGGCTCAGTGTTGGATTTTCGAACATTGAACCACCAGTCGGCGAACTCTATTCGGTATCCATCGAAATCGAGCACCAGTAGCGGATCTTGTTCGACAGCATATTTCTCATATAGTGCAGCCATGGCTGCATCTTTCTGTTCGAGTTTGAAGTTTCGCTCTCCACTGTTTGCATAGGTCACGATAGTCTGCATGAGTTCCGAGAAAGTCTTCCCCTCAGATCGGAGTTTCGCGACCACCTGGAGTACAATCAGTGCTGCGAGAATTCCCGAGTCACAGTTATAGAAATCTCTAAAGTAGTAGTGACCGGCAAGTTCGCCGCCGAATATGCCTTCAATATCCCTGAGTTTGACCTTTGCGTATGCGTGTCCGACTTTCCAGGTAGTCACTCGAGCTCCCAGTTTCTCCAGATATTCGGTCGTCGATCGACTGGTGCGGATATCCTGGAGTACATTCCCCTTCTCCTGCTCGAGAAAGTATGCACCGATTACCGCGGTAATATAATCTGGTTGAATGAATTTCCCCTGCTCATCGATGAACATGACCCGATCCGCATCGCCATCGAAGATGATCCCGAGATCGCTATGGTTTTCCAGTACGGCAGCTTTGATGTCTGCGCAGTTCTCTTCCTCCAGAGGGTTCGGTTCATGAGCAGGGAAGGTGCCGTCAAAATGATCGTACAGATAGTGGTGATCAGGGCCAAGCAGATCCTTTACCAAAAGGTTCGCCATGCCATGGGAGAGGTCGATACTTACATTCACTCCACTCAGGTCGGGCACGTAGGAGCGGAGAAAGTCGAGATACGCATCCTTGACCGGTTTGTCGATCACCTTTCCCGGTTTCTTCGACTTGGTGATCGTTCCATGCAGGACCAGTTGTTCTAGGTCCTTGAGTCCAGAGTTTTCACCCACAGGGAGGGCTCTGGTTCTCGATATCTTCAGGCCGTTGTAGATTGCCGGATTATGACTCGCAGTTATCTGGACCGATGCGTCGGCGGCAAGATGCACCGTTGCATAATAGACCATGGGAGTCGTGGCATGACCGATATTCCAGACATCGGCCCCACTGTCATTGATTCCCTTACACAGATATTCATAGATCTCATCGCTCGTAGTACGGACATCGCGCCCAACGACTACGTGATCGGATTCTAACAGGGAGGGGAGAAAATAGCCCACTTTATATACGAACTGCTTATCGAAGTCCTTGTTGTAAATACCACGAATATCATACGCCTTGAATGCGCCCATCGGTCTCCTCCTTGAGTGCCTGGATAAATTCTTTCTGGTTGATCAGTTCAAAAAAATAGGTAGTACCACCGGTCAAGACCACCTGGGTTACCAGTGGACTGAAAATCTTTTGGAGCATACTCGCAGGAGCAACGGCCTGTGGCTGTCTGAGTCCTTGCGCCACCGATTGTGCACTCGATTTCGTCACGGTCTCGATCCGTTCAATGTGCTCAGGTAGGAAACTTCCTTCAAACTTCACATAGGGAGGCTGATTCTTTCGCGGTTTCATTGAAAACCCGAACATGGAGGGCTTCCTCTCGAAATCTTCAAAGTGGAAGACGCCGTCTATCTCATAGATGAAGACACCGAACTCTCTAACTGTCCCCTGATCCGATGCAAACCATGTACTGTAGGTGCGGTACCCGACAGGGCCACCGAATCGGGCCTCAAGGGCTTCGATGAATTGTTTCGCATCGTCTTCCATTGACTTTCCTCTCTCTATCTTTTTTTTACTTTATCATATATACTCCCGCGATGAAAGGCAATCGGAAGGTAATGAACGAATACGTAGCGAAGGATTTTGGTAAACTATTGAAGCGCAATGCGCTGCAGATGAGACGCATCATGCTTACGAGCAATACGGATGCCATGCGTGTGTACGATCGCAACCTTTCCGACATTCCGGTGACCGTGGATCTCTACGGACCGTATGCCCGAATCACCGACTACAGCGATACCTCTATACCGGAAGAGGATATCGAAGAGATCTGTGACATAGTCTCACGGATGGTCTATATTGAACCGAACCGGGTGATCTACCATAGAAGAGAGAAGCGACAGGGTAAGGAGCAGCACGATGTGCAAGATGATCAGTCGATCACTGTCACGGTGCAGGAGAATGGTCTCTCCTTCTTGGTCGATCTGACCAAGCGAATCGATACTGGGTTGTTTCTCGATCAAATGTTTGCAAGACAGTCGCTCAGAGAGGTGAGCGCAGGGCTCGAGGTGCTGAACCTGTTCTCGTACACGGGATCATTCAGCGTCTATGCCGCTGCCGGGGGTGCCAGATCGGTCACCTCGGTCGACCTATCATCAACATACACACAATGGTGTGAACAGAATCTAGCCGCGAATGGATTTTCAGGGGGTGCGTATCCCTGTGTTTCCCAAGATGCTGCAGAGTATATTCGGAACGCTGTGAAAGACCGACGGAAGTTCGACATAATCGTGTTCGACCCGCCGAGTTTTTCCAACAGCAGGAAAATGGAGCATGACTTCGATGTACGAAGAGACTACATCTACTTCATTCAACTCCTCAACGGATTATTGGTTACTGGTGGAAAGTTATTGTTTTCCACGAATCTTGGTGGTTTCCGTTTTGAAAAACGGAAGGTCCACGGTTATGAAATACGAGAGATCACGAGGGATATCGCGGCCCCCGGGTTCTCCGTGAAGAAGAGTTCTCTAAGGAGTTGGATTTTGGAGAAGAAAGAAGATGTGCAGATGCCTCTGGAGCAAGAGGTCACTGAAAAGAAGCCCGTCGCAGAGAGTGTGATCGAGGCAGCTGTGGAGGCTGTGAAGCCTCTGGTGGATGTTCAGGATAGTACGGATCAAGGTGATTCCAGGCTGTTCGAAGCTGATGAAGAAGATGATGTGTTCGTGCTCGATTGGGATGAAGACGATATCCTGAGTTCGGAAGATGATAATCCGGATGAAGAGAAAAAGAATGCAAAACAACGGCGCTATGAGCGAAGACACCCGGGAGAGACTGCCGCACCGGTGACCCCACCGGCAGAAAAGAGTGAAGAAAAGCGACCACGTCGCGAAGATCGCTCTTCAGATAGAGATCGCAGACCACGACGAAACGACGATGATCGACGAGGCGGAAGGAATACTGATCGGGA
>CAYYOL010000077.1:0-5508 GCA_964473245.1 uncultured Spirochaetaceae bacterium | reverse complement strand
ATTCCTTTTATAGTAAATAATTAAATGTTGACATCGCTACTCTTTCCCAGTATATTAGCCATGTAAACAGAGTCGAGGTGTATCGGCTCCCTGGAGGAAGAGATGCTGAAGAGCAGTGCAATGAAAAAAGTGATCTCATTAGTTTTTTTACTTGCAGTTCTTGGAGTCTCTTCTCTCGGAGCTCGAGTGGTTGCCAGTGAGACATTGACCATTCATGCTTACATCCCTCAGAAAACCACAGTGATGGTCAGTGATGGCGGAGAGGTTCTTCTCAGCTCGAACGTTCCTTCGGCTCATGTAGGGGTCTCGCAGGTAGAAGATGCAACCTGGCTGTCAGTCACCGCACTGTAAGACACCGAGAAATAAGACGGGGGCACTGCTCAAGGCAATACCCCCTTTTTTTATGTCCTAGTTACGATGGTATACTTCTTAACGGATGAAACTCACCTTCCAGTCTCTGCTGGCCTCTCCAAGCGGCTGATCACCACGAGCCATACCAACAGCTACAGCAAACACGGGGCGATACCCTTCAGGCAATTCGAATCGGTGCAATAGAGCCCCACCTGCAGGTTGTTCAAAAGCTTGGACGAACGAACCGATATAACAGGAACCAAGCCCGAGAGCAGCCGCAGCAAGACAGATATTCTGACAGGCATTCGCACAGTCTGCATTGGAATAGTGCGTACCATCGGATGAGACGAAGATTACCGTAGGAGCGTGATGAAAAACGCTGAAGTCATCACTGCGTCCACGCTCGATCAGTGACGGCACACCAGATTCGATGAGCACAGAGGCTACGACACCGCTGATCGATTCGAGCAATCGCTTATCCTGCACTACCGTGAGGTGCCAGCTCTGACGATTCATGGCAGTCGCAGCGTGCAACCCGGCGTCAACCAGCGTCTTGACTGCATCGTCTGTGATCTGTTCGGGGGCAAAGGCACGTACGGATCGCCTTTGCAGTAGAATATCGAGTGCTTGGTTCATGTATGTCTCCCTATCAGCGATTGTTTCTTCCAAATATTCTCAGTAGAAAGAGGAATATGTTGATGAAATCTAAATACAGAATGAGTGCTCCGATGATTGAGAGCTTGATATAGGTCTCCTCGTCCATGGACGAACCATAGGCATCGTTCATTCTCCGGATCTTCTGCGTATCCCAAGCAGTGAGTCCGAGAAAAACCAGAACACCGATGATGGATATTATGTAGTAGATATTCTCGCTCCCAAGGAACATGTTGATCAGCGAGGCTATGATGATTCCCCAGAGCCCCATGATAAGATAGTGACCAATACCATCAAGATCTCTCTTGGTAGTCATCCCATAGACGCTCATACCACCGAATGCTGCCGCCGTCGTGAAGAACGCACGAGAGATGACTAACCCACTATATGCGTAGAAGATGACCGAAAGAGTTATACCAGTGAGCATGGAATACCCGATGAACGAGGCTATTGCCGTAGTACTGGTCATCTTCTGCAATCGTGCAGTGAGGAAGATCACCAGCGCGAACTGGGCAATGATTATGAGCAGGAAACTCGTGCCGCTACCGAGGAACAGCCTGAGCAGTGTCTCATTGGTAGCCACCAAGTATGCAACCACACCGGTCATGGCCAGACCTGCGGTCATCCAGAGATATACATTCTTTAGAATACTCCGTTCACGGTTCTTTACCTGTGATAACACCTGTGCACGTTGATCGGTCATATCATCACCTCCAAATCGGTTCTCTCTCTAATTTCACATGTTTGACGACGAGCGTCAACTCGGTAGATCACGAATACCAGAGAAGCTGGTATGCGAAATCCCCGTTAAGTCGGGTATTCTCTCACCTATAGCACCATGCTATAGTCTCTGTATGAAAGCAGACAACAGATTCCTAGGCAGATCGATATGGTTAGTGCTCACACTCGTTCTTCTCTGCTCAGCTATGATCGGCTGTCAATCGACAACCGTGGTGGAACGGACAGACGAAGAACTTGCTTTTGCCAGGGAGGCTGTATTGGAGATGATGTCGCTTATCCTCTCGGCAGCTAGCGACTCATTCAAAGATGAAGGGCAGTGGTCGGCTTCGACATCTGATCTAGTCCCACAAGAGGCCGATCGCATGATCCGTCTCGTACAGGAGATTCCCGGGATACGAAGACTGCTCAACTCCTACATGCTCGAGGCATCCGATTTCGTTGCAGCAATCGCACAGCAAGTTCCGCAATTCTTCGAACAGGAGATACAACCTACATTCGCAGTCGAAGACCCCTTCGCCATCGTGGAAGGGGATTCCGATGCAGTCACCCGACTGTTCGCCACGCACGTATCTGCTGAACTGGAATCGTGGATCGAAACAGAGTTTTCAGGTTCTGCCGGCGAGCGGACCTTGGCTGCCTGGGAAGCACTCACTCAGACCTACAACACCCATGCAAAGGGAAAAAACCTGTTACACCAGGATCCCGACGCCCCCCCTATACCGCTTATTGAGACCGCTCCTGTACAAACCATCACCATCGCGATCATTCGACACTTGATACATCAGATGACCACTCAGGAGGCGCTGGTTCGCACTATGGCCCCAGCCTATGAGGATCCACGGATCATACTTTTCTCGACACTCTGACGTGTTTCGTCACCCACTATCATCTTATCTCCATGGTTGTCTCGCGACCGGCAACAGCGTATAATCGCGCCATGGACCTCTTCACCCAACAGACAGGACATGAGCACCAACCACTCGCCTATCGGATGCGCCCCCGTACGCTCGATGAATATGTCGGTCAGGACCACATTGTGGGAACCGGACGCCTCTTGCGACGGGCAATTCAAGCCGACCAGCTCTCATCGATCATCCTGTACGGACCACCGGGAACTGGCAAGACCACCCTCGCTCGAGTCATCGCGAACACCACAAAGAGTCATTTCAGTACGCTCAATGCAGTACTCTCTGGAGTGAAGGAGCTTCGCTACGAGATCGAAGAAGCGAAGAATCGGTTAGCACATTATCAGAAACGGACGATACTCTTCGTAGACGAAGTGCACCGGTGGAACAAGAGCCAGCAGGATGCTCTGCTTCCCTGGGTCGAAAATGGAACATGCATCCTCGTCGGAGCCACCACGGAAAATCCCTACTTCGAAGTTAACTCAGCATTGGTCAGCCGCTCACGTATCTTTCAACTTTTACCGCTGGGACCTACTGAGCTCTTCCAGATCGCACACCAGGCAATGCAGGACCGTGAGAGAGGATACGGAATGTGGAGCGTGGAGCTCGAACCGGGAGCACTGGAACATCTGGTCGATATCGCCAACGGTGATGCCCGCTCCCTGCTGAATGCGCTTGAACTGGCAGTGGAGACAAGTGGAGACCGATTTCCCCCAGTCGAAGGGTCCACCATTACCATATCAAAAGAGGCAGCAGAGGAGAGCATCCAACGAAAAGTCGTGCTGTATGACAAAGAGGGCGATTATCACTTCGATATTATCAGCGCATTCATCAAGTCGATTCGAGGGAGCGATCCAGATGCCGCACTCTATTGGATGGCCAGGATGGTACGCGCAGGAGAGGATCCGAAGTTCATTTTCCGGCGGATGCTCATAAGTGCCTGTGAAGATATCGGTATGGCAGATCCCCAGGCGATCATGGTGGTGGAGGCCGACGCAGCTGCCTTCGAACGTATCGGTCTTCCCGAAGGACGTTTTCACCTCACTCACGCCGCTCTCTACCTTGCTACAGCACCCAAGTCCAATACCACCATGGCTTTCTTCGATGCACTGAAAGCAATTGAGGAGGAGCAGAATATCGATGTCCCCAATCATCTGAAAGATGGCAACAGAGATAAGAAGGGGTTCGGTCATGGAGAGGGATACCTCTATCCGCATGCCTATCATAACCATTGGGTGCCACAACAGTATCTCCCTGGAGCGCTGCAAGGAAAGGTCTTCTATCATCCTTCACATATGGGATACGAAGAGAAGATTCGTGATGAGGTTCTGAAGAGACGGGAAAGTCAGCTCGAATCGGTGGTTCCAGATACTCATGCAGGGAACCTCACCTACTCTCCCGACGATTCGATGCGGGAACAATGGGCTCAACGTACGATAGGTGACCGTGGCATCCTGCTCAGTCGCATGCGTGATTCGGTGTTCAATCTGCTAGACATTCGTCGGCACGATCGAGTCCTCGTTCTCAACGCCGGACATGGGCTTTTCGTCTGGGAAGCATTTCGCAGGGTACCCGAGGGTCTTGTCGTAGCTCAGAGTTCAGATAACGCACACGTGAGCCACATGCAACACTACGCAAAAACGCTCGACTCGCTGGAGAGACCTCAACTACACTGCAAGACGATCGCGGAACTACTGGAGAGACTCGACCCGGAACTGCAGTTCGAACACATAGTCGGACGTAACATATTCACACGACTTCAGCAGCAACGCGACCTGGTTCACCCGATACTACAGCGACTCTCCGAGCATGGTACGTTCATCACAGCTGAAACCATACCCTCTCTCGGTTCTCGACTTTCGCATTTCGCACAGGAAGATGAGACCATTTCGGCACTAGAGTCGGCAGAGGCACATCTGTATGGGGCCATGGGGAATTCTGCGACTTCTTGGGGCTTCGATGAACTACTCGAAATCTTTCCTCGCGTAGGTTACGAGATCACTACCAGTGAATTACCTGGCACAGAACAGCGTATGCTCCATCATGAGGCTTTGCGTCGGTGGATTGCCCAGAGCTATATCCCGGCATGGGAGGCGAACGGAGAGACATGGGATGCAGAACAGGTGGTTCGACGAATCACCCAGACCCTCGAGAATCGGGAAGTCACCTGGAAGCAGACGATAGCCGTGATCACCGTAAGAAAACGTTCTGGAACAACTGATTAATGGAGATGACCGTTTTTTTTCCATAAGTTATCCTGGTTTCACTTGACAAAACACGCGTTATCAGGCAGATTATCGTACGTTGATTTGCGCTGGTGTAACCGGACTGCAAAGTATTCTTGGTGGATGTAGTTCAATGGTAGAGCACCAGATTGTGGATCTGGTTGTTGCGGGTTCGAGCCCCGTCATCCACCCTAGTGCAGCTCAGCTACACTAATTGTGGTAAGATGCGTTCGTAGCTCAGCTGGATAGAGTTCCGGACTTCGAATCCGTAGGTCGCAGGTTCGAATCCTGCCGGACGCATAGTTGTTTTTTTACATTGTATGGGCCGCTAGCTCAGCTGGTAGAGCAGCAGACTCTTAATCTGCGGGTCAAAGGTTCGATCCCTTTGCGGCTCATGATAAAGCATCGACATTCGTGACACGAATGTATGCCACTGCGAGAGTGGTGGAACTGGCAGACACGCTAGACTTAGGATCTAGTACCGTAGGTGTGAGGGTTCAAATCCCTCCTCTCGCACTTGACCTTGAATGCGGAAGTCTGTAAGATGTGGCAGCAGTTTGCGAGAGTAGCTCAGTGGTAGAGCTCCACCTTGCCAAGGTGGATGTCGCGGGTTCAAATCCCGTCTCTCGCTC
>CAYYOL010000076.1:0-5591 GCA_964473245.1 uncultured Spirochaetaceae bacterium | reverse complement strand
TCGCCTGCAGATCGATTGAGTCGAATCCCCAATTATCGGTATTCGCAATCCATGGGGAGACCATCGTGAACATGCCAAGTTGAGCCATTGTCTGCTCATCTGGCAGAAGGGCACCACCGGATGCTTTCAGATCAATATAAGCGATATCATCGAGGATGCCAGAAAAATCCTTCTCCAAGGTCTGCATGGTGAGCTTGCCCGAAATATCCAACTCGAGTGAATCGGCGGAGAACGCAACTGGAGATTCGGGATCGACAAAGTGAGCTTTCACTGCTGTGATTTGCGCCTCGCGAATCACCGAATCCTCCGGCCTGTTCAGATCGATGGTTCCGCGAATCTGAACCGTTGCATGCTCGGCTTGAACCGCAGTTTCAGCAGAGGTGAACTGCAACTGCTCCATATCCACCTTCGCACGTGAGATACCGCTGGATCTACCGAGAGCGAACGAAACTAGCTCTGACGGTTCGACATGAAGTGTCACTTTACCTGCCCGGACCGACGCGCCCTCTTCGAGTGGCATATCCAGAGTGGACATCGTAACCTGACCTTTCGTAGTATCGATGGCAATAGCGCTGTACTGCAGTGGCGGAGAACCCGGAGACTGCAAAGCATCTTGAATTGCCGAATCCACATAGCTTGCTGCCTGATTGTTCACAATCGGCATGCCGATGAACCACACAGCAGCACCTAGTACGATTAGCACCACGAGGGTGATCAGACATCCCCGCCCCTTTCTCTTTCCATTTCTTGCCATGGAAAAACTATAGCATGAAACCTAGGTAGAACGGTATCTCCATTTTAATTTACTTTCACAGTAACATTGGTGTTAGGATTCAATACCAATTCAGCAGTGGATGGAGATACAATCGTTACTATCCCCCATTCACAATTGGAGGGAGATATCACCTCGAACTTACCAATCGCTCCCTTCTCCGAAGTGATGGTAATCGGTATACCACTGAAAAAATCTCCACTCCAGTAACCGTCATGTATTTCCACCCCTGGCGTTTTCGAGGAGAGAGGAATCGATTCAATGAGTATATCTTCTCGTTCATCCAACCCCGTAAAAGTCAACGTCGATAAGCCTTCCACATCGGCAAAAAATTCTATGATGTGAGAACGAATATGCTCTGGTCTCTTTTCGGCGTAGTCGATCATAATTGCCACTTCGGTATTCCACTGCTCCTCGGTTGGCCATCCCCACCGCTCGTACTGCAAGGGAATTACGTGTCTGATCGCATCTGCATGCCGAGTAATCACTTCAATCACACGTCTACGATCGAAGGTAGAATTCAAGTGCATAGCTAGACTCTGTAAGAAGTAGTTCTTCAGAGTTTCATGACTCAAGAGATTCACTAGCAGACTTCTGTTTAATGCATACTTAGTTCTATCTTCAGTCAGCATATAGGAAATCATATCAAATTCTGGACCTTGGACGAATCCAAAGGAGTGGTCATGATCGAACAGTATCCATCGCCATCTTCCGTCGAGCGGACTCCTCGATACCGACTTATCATCTCCTTCATACCTCCAGAAGGCAATGTTATTGTGAGGCCAATCGGTATTTGCAGAGTAAAGTTGGAGAATATTATATGTCAAAAAATTCGTGACATCCATATACTCATCTAATGTATCCAGCGTCATGGCATCTGCGGTGTTCGCCAGTGAAATGAACTGTTGAGCAGCATAAGAGTTTCCAAATGAGATCAGAGCATTGTCTTCTAGCTTTGTAACTTTCTCAGGTGATACGTCATATTTGTTCTGAAAGTAAAACTCATCCTGCCTCTCTCTCAGATTAAAAAGTCCCCAGAATTCTCCATTCACATACCCTTCAACAGGAATATAATCCTGCATATCGAATCGCATGTGCCGATATAATTCTTGGGAGACTACATCACGCATCATGCCCTCCCCCACATCGCTCCCTCCATTTCTTAGAATTAAGGAACTATGGAAAATATTATCCCTCTGTTCAAAGAAATCATATGCGATTGGTGTATTGTTTGTATCTTCATTGAACAATAATCGGATTGATTTTTGAGGATGTTGTCTTGTCCAGGAACCATGTATGCGAATCGATACAGGATATTCAAATGTTGTATCTCTGCGACTCTCAATGAATTCAAAATAGGCCGGCCTGCTGGAACTACTCCCACGTAAAGAATAGTTTCCCGTTGTACCTCCCACCGCCTCATGCACAGCTCCTGGGATATGAATCCCATACCGATGATCAAACAGATTGGATCGAGCTGTAGTAATACTTACGACAGGCAACCTACCGAAAACTCGTTCCGATTCGAAAACGTAAGAATTCGTTATCACGGGAGACAGGTATTCGCCATCCCAAATAGCAGCTTTGACTACAGCAATCTTCACAACAGGCAAAGTAGGCTCAACATAACCGAAGTCCCCGGATATCAGACCAGGAAGACCAGTATTAATCAAAGAGATATCGTTTGGGAGATTAATCAGATTTTCCAGATTTATTGGTTCAGTATATATGAAGGTTCGTTCTCGGGTCTCTCTTGGAAGTCGCTGCCAGGTCTCATCACTCATCACATTGTCGGGATTCGGATCCGACCCATCGATGGTGTAGTACACAACTTTCCCTTCTACCGCTTCTAAAGTCAAGAAGAATGGAACAGCATGTATACCCCCATCATGAGAGAACTTTGGCGTTGGAACATCAAAGGGTTGTAATACAGCCGGATACTTGATAGGTATCCGATTCCAGTGTTCGCGTATGACTTGAAAGGGGTCATGGAATGCTGTAGGAGCCGGAAAAGGATTCATTCGAATGTCGAGCTCTTCCAGTGAAGTAAAATCCACACCGCGAAGGAATTCGAGATCCTCGATACCTGTATTCCGTACATTTAAACGATGCAATGAGTCGAGCTCAGCAAGAACTTCAGAATCCTGGGAAAGATCGACGTTGGCAATGATCAGTGTCTCGAGTTTTCGTAGTGTAGCCAAGGACTGGAGGTTCTCTATGTGTGTGCATGAATGGAGATTGAGATAGCGTAAATCGGATAGATGCTTCACTGGCGAAAGATCGCGAACATTCGTCGATCGAAGATTTAGTTCTTCTAGTTGGTACAACTCTTTCACAAATGAAATATCCTCCAGAGGTACACCTTCCAGAGAGAGTTCCTTCAGATTGCTGAATTTGGAGAGAAACTGAACATCATCAAGGGGGAGCCCATCAAGCGTTAATCGCTTGAGACCTGAAAATTGCAGAATTGACGACACGTCAGAAAGCATACGCAATGATTCTCCAAGAGGCCAATATCCATTGTTACTCAAATCTAATTCGACTAGAGGTAGATGCGAGATGGATTCGAAATTGATTTCATCCAAGCTCGAAAACCCATTGCTTGCAAGGTTTAATCCTTTCAGATTCGGAAGCTTGGCAAGTGGTGCAACACTTTCGATCATGTTATGCGAAGCATCGAGTGTCACCAGTTTCGTGAGCAGCTCTATTCCCTCAAGTGACTGAATATTCCGTCCGGATATGTCTAAGTGGTGAATCTTCGCCAACTCGGAGCGTGAAACCCAGATATAATGTGCATCGCGTTTACCCAGTCCTACCTTCACAGCAGATTCCAATCGGGGATCGGCAAAATGCACACCCCAACTATCAACAATAGGGATTAAAAACAGCAGCAGTACGAATACCATCATGATAGCGAGGAACACACCTAGTTTTCTCCACATACGCTACCTCACAATCACAACGCCATCTGGGTAATACTGATCATGCCTCGAGGCCTCTATCGCTTGCGTGAACTTACTGTTCGCAACCAACTTGAGACCATTGTTGTGTATGATTCGCTTCAACCAAGGCACCGAATAGTCTCTGCACTTGATCTCCAGAACCACCTCATTCGGATGGTGTACCCGAAAAAATGGTCGATCTGGAAACAGTGTCTTCTCATGTGCACTCCGAACCAGATGATCGAACGTGATACGAACACCTTCGTCTCCCCGAGATTCGTACCCCTCTCGCAGATAATCGACCAACACTGCCGGTCGAAATGCCTTGATGTATCGGTATCGATCAAATTCGATCAGAACTTGATCGTCAGTGATCCCCCAATGACCCGAAGTCATAAATTGCTCATAGGCTTCAATCGAAATGAAGGTATGATATTTTGCGAGAGTTTCGCCTCTTCTGACCTTCAATTCGACCCGCACCGCTGAAGCCTCGGCTAGGTGCTCTTCATACGTGCGTAGTCGAAGCTTGACTCTGTTCATATCCCCGCTGAGTTTTTCCTTGTAGACCTGAAAAGAGGGCGTCTCAAAATACAGACTCCTCACAAAATATCGGTGATGTTCAGTTCTATTTGTAAAATGGTCCATACGCATATACGGAAGCAATGAATTTCGCACATTCAGATACTCATGAAATGAGATGCGGTATTTGAACTCAAACCTACCCGCTTCATCCTGTTTCTGCCGATAGGCTGTCTCCAGATTGTTCAACATATTATACAGGTAAGTTCAACTGCGGAGCCAACAGAGACGTTCGGTTGATCCCATCGAGATGATTTACTTCGTCGACCATGGCCGTCGCAGTACTGGCTTTGATCTGTGAAATACTAATCTCATAGACTATCTCACGGATGCCATTCTGAATCTCATGAGAGCGGACTTTGGCATTCTTCGAATATCGTCGAATTACCGTGTCGATAGTACTGGGAATACAACTAGTATCTCCAGCGATCACTAATACAAAATCCACATGAGAAGCGCGACCATACCGTACGAAGTACAGGAAAAACACAAGGGGCACCATGATAAAACTGGAAATGATCACCACCATCCAGTTATAGGTACCCGCACCTAAGCCAACAGCAATCGTCCAGAACAGGAACACCATGTCACGCGTATCTTTGATTGGCGTACGGAATCTGATGATAGAAAGTGAGCCGATCAATCCAAGGCTAAGAACCAGATCCCCACGAATAAACAGCATGACCAGTGTAACGATTGGCGCAAGCAGTACGAGCGTACTCATGAAGGAAAGCTCATAATTCATTCCTCTATGGGTATGCTTGTAGACTTGGCTGATAATAAGCGAGATCAAAACAGACAGGATGATGGAGAAGACGATTCTAAAAAAATCCATCTCTCCCATATTGAAAATAGTGCCGACTACCTCACGAACCGCATTTCTCATATGACGAAATTCTCCTTTTCATGGATACCAAACGTTCCACGAACAAGATTACCACACAGGAGGTGTTCCTCCAAGACGATTGACACATGATGCACAATTTACTTTATGCTATACTACCTACCCTACAGGAGGATCCCATGAGCATACATTTCGATACTGACATGGCCGGTACACTTGCCGAAGAAGTTGCACACCGCATGCTCACTGCAGCACGTACAGCACCAAAGGCACGAGGTAAAGACACCCTTGTTGCCGCACTTGTCGATGAAAAAACACGAAGCGCGATCGCTGAACACATGCGAAAGATGGTCACCGAAAATCGTGCAGCAGCATTCTTCGCTCGCGATGCAGAGAACCTCGATCAATCCCATGCCCTGATACTGCTGGGAACACGCATCGATCCCATGCGACT
>CAYYOL010000075.1:2782-5672 GCA_964473245.1 uncultured Spirochaetaceae bacterium | reverse complement strand
AACCGCTGGCATGCAAATCAGTATTCCACAGATACTCAACTGTTGATTGGGGCCGAGTATTCTCTGCGGATTTTCTAGTAATGCAACCCCATCCCGATGGTGAGCTCGAACTCGATATCCGAGAACGCGATATCACCTTTGAAGTGGCTGATAACATCGTCCAGATTGAAACCGAGCGAGCCTCTAATTGGATAGGAGGGGAACTTGTCCATGATCCCGTACCCTTCCACACCGACGGTCTTGAACATAATGAGATCATCTTGTGTCACGGTGTTCGATCCAGATCCAGTGTCCACCGTCGGGGTGAACACACCAATATCCATGAACGCACTCATAAACCCTTCGGCGAAGCCCTTGAACTTGATGAACATGAGAGTCGCATCGAAGTTGGCCACCGCTCCCAGTTTCTGATGATCGAATTCACCAACTGTGGAGTCGAAGGTTCTATCCAGAATTCCCCGCAGAGCTTCAGAGGCACTTTTGCTCCTGTTCGGCAAGAACTCGGGAAAGGATTGATCCTCATACCAATCGAACGAGGGGACATGCGAGTAGAATCCCATCGCTTGGGTGCTCAACCCGATTCTGCGCCCCAGCGTCGCATGAGCTGTCAACTCACCTTGCACTGCGTAGGTTAAGTAGTCGCTGTTCTGCAGATCTCGAGAGAACAGAGCATAATCGGCTTTACCCCAGAAGACTCCACGAACTCCTTTCCGAAAATTTCCAACCCAATTGATACGACCAAACGAGATACTCTGTGTAGTGGAAAAAACTGGTACGTGATTGGTTGCCGTGGTAGTAAGGTCGAATCCATCGCGGAGTGAGACCGAATAGGAACCCAAATAGGAAATTGAGAACGGAAGCGAGAAGCCCAACGAAGTACCGATAGCGTAGGTGTTATCATAAAACTCCTGTCGCCCCATATGGAAATAGTTATCCGAAGAGACCCAGAATGAGATCGGCATACCGAAGATTGCGGCATCTGCCAAGGTAAGCGAAGTTGTGAACTGAACATATTCGTGAGGGAACTTCAACTTGATGGTATTGTCAAACACATACTCCTCTCCGTTGATCAAAATCGGATCTACCGAGGAGTGAAACGATGCATTGTCGATCTCCCAGAGCTCGAAATCGCCATCCTGCCTGAACTGGAATGCAGGGCGCACACGAAGTGCAGAATTGAACCATGGCAGATCATTCCACTGCACGCTTGTCGTGAGCAATTTGTCAAATGCATTTTCAGTTTCTTCATTTTCATCGATATCCACATGAAAGTCGAAGGTAGTCTGCGCTAGAGGAATTCCCGTCCAATCGATATAGCCGGAATATATGAGATCCCTGAGTTCCCCTGCCTCTTGAATGGCTTCGAGCTCACCCCCGAGGTTTATCGAGCTTTCCCCAGCTGGGATGTTCTTGATGGTCAACTCGGAGAACCACTCCCAATCTTCCCAACTGTTTGCAATCTGCGTTGCATTCACCACGAAATACAAATCGGCAAAAGAGCCGAACAGATTCTTGTCGTAGGCTTTCACCCCAACACGGAAACCATAGTTCGAGTCATATTTTGGATAGGGAATGGCAATGAACGAAAATGCATCGTCTATGTAGAACTTCACTCTGTAGCGAATAGCCACATCGTCGGCATGCACTGCCTCATAGGTGTACGAAACTTCTTCGAACACACGCATATTGTTCAATTTAGACCGCTTTTCATCTAGAGCTCGTACCATCGATTCAACGGAGGTATAAGGGGCATCCCCAGCGGGAGGGACAATCATATCACGAATGATTCGCTCGCTTGAGGAACCTTTGATATCGAATGAGTAATAAGCGATTATATGGTAGAGATCCTGCTGAGCCTCCGCTGCAATCGAGAACAGTGGGACCAAAAGCAGGAGCAGTGCCATGAGTATATATCTAACAAGTTTCAAATTGCATCAACTCTCCTATGCTTGATTCATGGAAGCAAGTCAATCAGTAAACAAGCAACTGTGCAAGATTGTTACAGAATACTCCAGAACCGACATCACCAGATAATACTAATTCTTTTTCTCATAGTCAATAACCGAAACTATGAATTGCGAGTAATCATGTACAGAAGTCGATTTTCACGTTATACTGTCTTCATGGAAACTCAGCACACAACCCCTCGGAAAACCAAGTTGCTTTACGTAGTAGAGAGCTTCTCCACAGGAGTCTATGCAATCGTGCGAGACATTGCCTGCAATCTCGATCCCGAAGCATTCACCGTACGCATTCTCCACTCGCTTCGGCCAGATTCACCCAAGACATACGAAGAGGATTTTGCACAGCTACATATTTCGTTGCAATATATTCCCATGGGGTCTTTGAAAACATACAGGCGTGCTGTAGGCGCCATACGAGAAGCGATTCGTACATTTGAACCCGACACGATTCATCTGCACTCCTCAAAAGCCGGCGTGTTAGGCAGGTTGGCTGCAAAGGGATCGTTCTCCAAAAGATTGCTCTACAGCCCCCATGGATTCTCATTCCTCCGTACCGATGTTGGTGCAACGAAACGGAGAATCTTCCTTACCCTCGAAATCCTGGCAGACCGATATAAACGGGCAACCATAGTGGCAGTATCTGAAGGTGAGCGGATCGAAGCTCTAAAAATTACCTCAGATACGATGGTGATCAACAACTTCATCGATACCTCACTGTTCGATACGATAACCGAAGAGCCAACAAACTGTGTAGTCACCACAGGAAGAATCGCACCACAGAAGAACCCTCAACTCTTCAATACCATCGCAAAGAGCTTACCGGATGTCCCTTTTCTGTGGGTGGGAGACGGTCCGCTCAGCTCTGAGCTCACCGCTTCCAATATCACCGTAACCGGCTATGTGCCTAGATCCGAGGCGATACACCA
>CAYYOL010000075.1:0-2682 GCA_964473245.1 uncultured Spirochaetaceae bacterium | reverse complement strand
GACCATGCACACAGCTACCACGATGTATCGGTTGCGATAGACCTCTATAGCCAAGAATATACCAAATCTAACGATGCAGCTGATCGACGAACCACTCACCGAGCGCGGTAGTTCGGCGTGTGAAGGCACTGGGAAGATCCACGGTGATGCCCAGCACACGAATCTGAGGATCTCGTCCCTCGATGGTTGCCATGGCGCTGAGCAGGAGACCTTCGTCCAGCAACGTGGTAGACATGGCAATTTCAAGCATCTCCTTGTCCACAGCCTTGAAAATACTGAAGACACGCATAGTCTCCAGGTTCTTCACCTTCACAAATATCTCCGAATCGGTCGTCTCGTATGTATGACTGTAGACATTGCTTCCAAAACTCGAATCGCGCTGGAAGACATAATACTCAGCTGTCCGTGGCACGAAAGTAGAAACAGGATCGGGTATGCCGCTACGACTTCTCGGAGTCTCCAGATACCAGGACTTCTCTATCAGCACCTTCGGCTTGTTTCCCGCACGGTGACTGATATAGGTGATCCCCTCCTGAGTGGAGATGGAACGCATGGTATTGAATATCTCCACCTGTCGTTCCTGTGAACTCATCTCCTGCATAGAGTCCGGATAGGGAACGAAGATGAGCGAGACCACCGAAAAACTGTCGGGTTTCTCCAGAGCACTCTTCAGGTGCGCAGCTGCTATGGAGTCTTGGGGAACCAGAAGCCGAACATCCTCATTGTAGGACCTTCCACGCACCATATCACCGAGGAGCAACTGTTGCACCTGCTCCTCGGTGAGCGAGGGGACCGCCTCAGCTATGGTAGCGGCAGAAAGTGAAAACACCATACTTGCGAGTAAAATTACTAAAGCATACACTCTCAATCTATGTATCACACACAACTCCTTACCGTCTCTAATACGCATTCTTGTTGATAAAACCTTTCGCAAAGGTAAGAATAAAAATCTTAAAATCCAAGAGGAAACTCCAATTCTTTATATAAGACAGATCATACTCTATCCTACCGACAAGCGAGGTGTCGCCTCGAAACCCATTCACCTGTGCCCATCCGGTAATCCCCGACTTCACCTTGTGTCGCAACTGGTAGCCTGGGATCTCCTTCACAAAACGACGTACCAGTTCGGGGCGCTCCGGTCTCGGACCGATAAGACTCATATCACCTTTCAGCACATTGAAAAGCTGTGGTAATTCATCGAGACTGGTTCTGCGAATGAATTTCCCAAAGGGTGTTATTCTAGGATCGTCCTTGGTCGTCCACTTGCCATCTTCCTCATGGAGCGGACGGTCCGACATGGAGCGGAATTTGAGCATGGTGAACACTCGTCCATTCTCAGTCACCCTCTTCTGTTTGTAGAGCACTGGACCAGGACTGGTGAGCTTCACCAACAGGGCGAGCACGAGCAACAGTGGGCTGATAAGGATCGTCCCCACTAGCGTGAGAAGAAAGTCGTACACCCGTTTACCAAAGCGTTGGAAGAATGTAATGGAGACATCGTTGAGTTGCATGACCGGAATAGTATGAAAGTCGACAATCTTGCTCCCGATCATTGAGTAGGGAAGATCCGGTATCACCACAACCCGCTGTATGAGATCGTAACACCGGCTTATCATCTGTTTCTCTAGATCGCGAGAGTCCGAAGGATAGCCGATAACCAGTACCTGTGGCTTCGCTGTCTCCAATACATCCTCGAGAGAACCGTCGAATTGGGGAAACCTGGAATCGCTATGTCCATTTGTCTCATATTGACCCACGATATACATACCGTACTCAGGCCTATTCGACACCTCTTCGATATACCGGTTGAGACCCTCTCCATAGCCAATCAGCAACACCCGCTTAACCCGCTTCCCGGAGAGACGCAACTTCAAAAGATGCCTGTTGATGATCCCTCGCTCGATTATCAGAAGAATGGAGACGAGCACCATGAATACCGCAATGGTGAGTCGGCTCACCCGTTTCCCGTACAGATAGTAGAGTATCACAGTGAGCGTCAAAAACACCTGCACTGAACTGAATAGGAGCAATTGGACTTCACTCTGCCAAGTCAGGCTTGGACCAACGCGATAGAGCTTGTTGTGGTTGAGAAAGTAGAGGAACAATCCCAATACGAGAACCGCCATGGGGGCAAACAGGTGCAGAGGCTCTCCAACACCACCGGGAATTATGTAGAATCGAAGAAAATAGGAGCCGAACCATGAAATCAAAATGATCACACTATCGACAGCCAACTTTATGAGAAACTGTGAATAATCTTTCTCAGAATCCATGTATACCCACCATGCCCGTTTTCACTGTGTTATAAACCAACGCAACATATTTTGGTTACGTCTCGGTGTACAAGTATGCTGTCTCCCTCCTCCCTTGTCAACGAAGGGTGAAAGCTGGCATTCCCACTCCTGACCAATCGAACTCGAAGGAGAAACTTCCCTCGGGAATCTGTTGACCCATGAACTGGGCAATGGGAGCCAGCTCGGCTCTGACATCGCTGTTCAGCTCCTGAATATCCATTGAGAGTGCGAGCGGTCCCTCACCATCCCTAGGCAACTCGGCCTTACCCGTAGCATCCATAAGAGGAGCAGAGAGTGCAAACGTATCGATTGCCACCGACTCTTCTAGAGACCTCGCCTGCAGATCGATTGAGTCGAATCCCCAATTATCGGTATTCGCAATCCATGG
>CAYYOL010000074.1:3782-5764 GCA_964473245.1 uncultured Spirochaetaceae bacterium | reverse complement strand
TCGAGGACCGTGCAACGGTCGTTGAGATCGAGCTCATCGGTCATCATGGCAACTAGGCTTGGTTGACTGATGGTCTGACCATAGCCTATGGGGAGGGGCGTATCGAGATCGGCAAATTGCCGGTTTTCGTTATCGATGAAGAGTGATCGGTCAAGAGCTTTGTAGAATTCAAGGACATCCTGTTTCACGAATTACTCCTATGAGCGTCTGGGGCAGCGTGCTGTGCACCTAGAAAAAGCTCAATCCTGCGTGTAACAGTTTACCACTCAACCAGGGTAGATTGCCACATATCCACACCGATATGCATCCTAGGTGTCTAGCATGCACTATAGCGTGGATTATGGTGTACGAACCTCCTCGTTCACCTGTATTCCAGGTACATTCTGAAGGGGGCAGTATATACAAAGGCAAATAATAAACAGGCTCAGAGAATGCAGCCCGCCCTGAATGGCCTTTAAACGCATACGAACGAGGAGGCTCCTGTAGCCATTTCGACTCAAACCTGCATTGTAAGGGCCTTCAGGGCAGGTGAACGAGGAAATGTGGCAATCTACCCTGGTTGAGTTTTATTTACTAATACTACCCCAGAGAGTATGACCAGAGCCCCCACCATCTGCACGGGCGTCATAATATCCTTGAAAATAATCGCACTGAGAACCATGACAACAACCGGTGGCAGATTCCCATACACGGCTACCGGAGTACTGCCGATCTTTCGTATGGAGAGATTCCACAGGATATTAGAAAGCAAAAATGCGATAAGACCCGAATACGCAGTAGTGACCCAGACAGTGGCAGGGAGGGCGCTCCATTGCAATGCAAGTATCTGAGGAGAGAACACCGCCAAAAACAGAATCACCGAGACAGCCATAGCGAGGCCGGTGACCTGTAGTGGAGGATACTTCTTCATATACGGTCGGAGGAAGGTCGTGTTGATAGCATAGCCGGTCTCGGCAAATACCACGAACAAAATTCCCATGATCGACGATTTCGACTCGACAGCCGAATTCGAAGAGGAGAGCGAAAGAAGGAGAATCCCGACCACAGTGAACACGATTCCGATCACCGCTCGCCAAGTGAGTCGCTCAAGGCGAAACAGCACGGCGATGAGCGCCACCTGTATCGGCATGGTCGCTATGAGGATGCCTCCTACTGGCGCACTGGTTCGATCGATACCGATCGGGAAGAATATCTGGAAAATACCAAGTCCGAACACACCAACCAGTACGATACGCCAGAAGTCCTGCTTTTCGAATGGAATCCGATTCGGCATGCAGAAAGCGAGAAACAACATGAATGGCAGTACCATGAGGAGTCGAATACCACTGAACTGTGGAGCAGTGAGATAGGTGAAACCTATCTTCATGACAATATTGTTCACACCCCAGCTGGAGACCACGAGGGTCAGGATAATGTGGGTGAACACGGTGGCTTGGTCCTTTTTCAGTGGAGGGTGGATCGCTTCGTTCATGGATGCGTATCATAGCCGATTCCGACCGGTTGTGAAAGCGAGTTTGGTGTATCCTCTCCTATACTTCGAGCGTTTTGCAGCATACCGGTGTGCTCCCATGATCTACGGTGGCAGGTCGAGACGGTTCTTATAGCATAATTGTCCTACATTCTGGTATAATCGCCTATCATGGATGCGACACAGCCGGTACTTGGGAAAACCATGAGAAATATTCACGCCTCGATGATCGTTTCTGGAATCCTTGCCGTGGAGCAGCTGCTATACGGGCTACTGGTGAGCAGCCATGGGAGCCGGACACAACTGATCTATCTGCTGAGTGCAGGGCTGTTTTTCTTCGTCTTCCTCCTCTGCTTCCCGTGAAGCGTCGTGTACATAGAATATCGGCACTGCCTGCTTCGATTATGGAGCTGGTTCCCCCATTCGTTGCTATGATAGTGGCACTTACGCGGATCATCTGGTTCGAGGGGACCTTGTACAGCATACCTACCATCTATCTGGCTATCCTCTACGG
>CAYYOL010000074.1:0-3682 GCA_964473245.1 uncultured Spirochaetaceae bacterium | reverse complement strand
AACCACGGAAACAACTGGCCTCCCTCTTCCTTTTCCTATACCTCGGCGATCCTGTTCGATCTTGATCGGTTCAAGCAGATCAACGATGAGTATGGACACCAGGTGGGAGATCAGGTGCTCAGGGAGCTTGCATCCCTGGTTCTGGGGAGCCTTACACCAGAGGAGATCGGTTTTCGGTGGGATGGCGAGGAGTTTCTGATCTTCACCGAGCGAGATGGTGTGCTCCTAGCCGAGGAGCTTCGCCAGCGTATAGCCTCTACAGATTTTGCACACGAAATTCATATCACTGCGAGTTTCGGTGTAGCATATGTGCAAACGACCGAATCGGCGAATGAGCTGTTCAAGCTGGTCGATCAGAACCTCTATCGTGCCAAGGAGGAGGGGCGAAATCGTGTCGTTTCGACTCCTCGTTGAGCGCCACTTGGCTACCGGTTGTCAAATTTGCTGTTTCTTGATCTGCCAAGGAGAAGGTGTATGTCCAGTTGCCTTCGGTACTCGTCGTGCATGAGCACGGCAACCTGGAATAGGCCAATGCAGAAAAAGAGGATATGGAGAAACACGATGGCCTTGATAACCAGTACCTGGACGACGATCCAGATCATCATGGCACCGCCAAGGACTCCCAGCAGGTAGGCATGCTTCGGATGCGCTCGGAGGGTCAGCAGTGCTCCGATCATGTTGCCAATGCCGAAGAGGGTGAACAGCACAAGGCCGGGTATGAGGTAGGAGGAGAAGGGAGATCCCTCAAGAAGCGAAACTGGTGAGCCGAGCGGTTCGATCGGGTCGAGTATTGCCGCGAGACCACCGGCTAATGCTCCGACTCCGACTATGAGATGTACCACGAGTACGGCTATCTGAACTCTCTTCATATGGACCTCCGCTCAGAGTATACACGATGTTGAGCGCCAGAGGCAGCATGCTATACACCTAGAAAAAGCTCAACCCTGCGTGTAACAGTTTACTACTCAACCAGGGTAGATTGCCACATATCCACACCGATATGCATGCTAGGTGTCTAGGCTGCACTACAGCGTGGATTATGGTGTACGAACTTCCTCGTTCACCTGCATTGTAGCTACATTCTGAAGGGTGGGGCAGTATATACAAAGGCAAATAATACACAGGCTCAGAGTATACAGCCTGCCCTGAATGGCCTTTAAACGCATACGAACGAGGAGGTCCCTGTAGCCATTTTGACTCAAACCTGCATTCCAAGGGCCTGCAGGGCAGGTGAACGAGGAAATGTGGCAATCTACCCTGGTTGAGTTTTAAAATCCCTTTAAAAATAAAGAATATCGTGGCACAATGAACCAAGTCTGTCGCTGGGGGTATCATGAGGCGCAACCCACAGATCGTGAAACTGGTTTTCAGCTTGCTGCTCATCTCACTACTTATGGCAATTCCTGCCACTGTAATAACCATGAGTTATAGAAATGCGATCTTAAGCGAGTTGCAAACCAGAGCCGCCATCATTGCTGCGAATGCAGAAGTGGTGATAAGTCAGGACATAGACTCCTACAGTTCGCTCGTGCAAGTAGATGACTACGAGCGGGAGTCCTACGATCGTTACTACTATGAACAGATGAATGCGCTTTTGAAGCGGATACAGGAGGAGACCGAGGCCGATTTCATTTTAACCGAGAAGTGGATCGATTCACAGACTGTAGCCTATGTGTTCGATGGAACGGACCCTGAGCACCCAAAATTTTCTCCTATCGGTGAGACAGACGCCATGCAAGCTGTGGAGCGAGATGCGTTCATCCAGGGAGTCCATGCGGTCACAAAGTTGATCGAGGATCCCGTCTGGGGTGCGTACATAACCGCCTATGCCCCGATAATCGATCCCGCTGATCATACAGTGCTCGGTCTGGTGGGTGTCGATTTCTCGGCTGAGAGCTTGCAGTCGTTGACGAAGCGGATGAACACCATTGTGTTCTTGAGTTTCTTTGCGCTGATCGTCCTCACCTCAGTCGGTATGGCTCATGCCATGCGAGTGATCCACAAGGCCTCCTTTACAGACTACTTGACCGGTCTTGCTTCTAGGCGATACTACAACAGGCGTCTGCATGCGCTGGTTTACTCTGGGGCTGCAGAGCGGCATCCGTTCTGTCTGCTCATGCTCGATGTGGATTGGTTCAAGGAGATCAATGACTCGCGTGGTCATGCATATGGGGATACGGTGCTGGTCGATATTGCCAATGCGATCAAGCACAATACCCGGGCAACCGATGTCTGCTCCCGCTATGGGGGCGATGAGTTCATTATTCTGCTTCCCGATTGTACCGAGGTGCAGGCTTACAGGATCGCCGAGCGGATTCTTCGTGCAGTCTCGGAGTTGCGGCACAAGACCGATTCGGGTAAGAATCTTACGGTGAGTATTGGGCTGGCTGTCTGGGAACCGGGTATCGGGGAGAACACGATGATGGATCGTGTGGATGAGGCTCTCTATCGGGCTAAGGCGCAGGGCAAGGCTCGTATTGTGGTCTATGAGGACAATAGCGCCCTCGATACGAGGCGGCATTACCGAAATCAGGGTGAGTAGGGGCTGCTGTGTCAGCAAGTTCTTGACAACTTCGTTCAGAACTCTCACAGTATGGGCTAAAAACAGTGGAGCTGCCCATGAAATTCGTCCGTTTTCTCTACCAAGATGAGCCCAGATTCGCCTTGGTGAAACATGATCGTGTTGTCCTGCTTGAGGGTTCACCGTTTACTGCGTATGCTGAGACTTCGGTTAGCTATCAGGTGGATGCTGTGCAACTCTGTGCTCCGTGTGAGCCTTCAAAGGTGGTGTGTATCGGTCTGAACTACCGAGACCATGCTTTGGAGTGCGATCTGCCGATTCCCGACTCTCCGATTATCTTCATGAAGCCGTCTGGAACTGTTATTGGACCGGGCGATGCCGTTGTGCATCCGGCGCTCTCTGGGCGTGTCGACTACGAGGGCGAGCTTGCGATCGTCATTGGCAAGCAGGCGAGTAAGGTCTCCGAGGAGGCCGCTCATGAGTATATTCTCGGGTATACTTGTGCTAACGATGTGACCGCCCGTGATCTACAGCCACCGAAGGGGCAGTGGACGGTCTCCAAGTCGTTTGATACGTTTTGTCCGCTCGGTCCTGTGATAACCGATGAGATCGATCCTGACCAGGTGGATATCACTACGAAGCTGCAGGGGAGGGTGGTGCAGTCTTCGAATACACGCAATTTGATTTTCAAGCCGGCTTTTCTGGTGAGCTACATTTCCCAGGTTATGACGCTCTATCCGCAGGATGTGATCATTACCGGTACGCCGTCGGGTATCGGGCCTATGAAACCGGGCGATGTTGTCGAGGTACATATCGCTGGTATTGGTGTGCTGAAAAATCGTGTGGTAGGGGAGCGGTAGGGTATATGCAGAGGTTGCGTGTGTGTATAGGAAATGACCATGGTGGGTTTCTGTTGAAACAGGCGATCTCTGCCTATCTGGATGAGCGGGGTGTGGATGTGATCGATGTCGGATCGCATTCGACTGAGATTGTCCGGTACCCACATTATGCTGCACAGGTGTGTCGTGCTGTGTTGCAGGGGGAGGCAGACCGAGGCATACTCATCTGCTCTACGGGTATCGGTATGTCGATTGTGGCGAACAAGTTCAAGGGTATTCGTGCTGCGCTTTGCTACTCTACGTACCAGGGGCAGATGACTGC
>CAYYOL010000073.1:0-6233 GCA_964473245.1 uncultured Spirochaetaceae bacterium | reverse complement strand
TATTATTCTGTTTTCGGACCATGTAATCACTTGCTTTCCAGTTGGTTATGACTACTTCATATAACATATCCTGACTCTCTTTAGAGTAAACTTGTTGTAATTCATAGAATTATGATGTAATATACCAACTTATAATTTTTGGAATAAGCGCTGGTTGCTCAACTTTCGCTCTCCATTTTATCCACTTTTCGAAGAAGGAGGATTTCTTATGAAAAGAAAAAAACTCACAATGCTACTCGTGATCGGCATGCTTGTAGCAGCCTCGATGCTATTTGCAGGAGGCCGTCAGGAAGTAGATTCCACTGACCATGGACCGCTGGTTCCAGACCTGGTCATTCTTAGCTCACTTCCCGAAGCCAATCTCGTCAACTACGAGATGTCTCAGGAATTGGCTGAAGAACTCGGGAAACTGGGAGTCAACATTACAGCTCAGCCTACAGACTTCGCAGTCCTGCTCGATGTCATCTATGGTGAAGAGATGGACTACGATGCCTATACTATCGGTTGGTCAGGTCGTGTAGAACGACTCGATCCCGACATGTTCATCTATTCGATCAACCACTCGGCAAATGCGAATCCAGGCGGAAACAACACTGAGCGGTACATCAATCCCGATTTCGATGCACTTGCAGATGCACAGCGGAGTGAGATGGACGTGGACACACGGCGAGAAATCGTCTGGGAAGCCCAGAGAATTCTTGCAGAGGACGTCTCCCGTGTCACAACCTATTCCCGTGCCAACGTACAGACCTATAACAAGGAACGGTTCACGAACCTTGAGAACATGTCTGGAGAGGGACTCTTCAACGAATGGTCACCTATGGTCATGGAACCATTGACAGATCGTCGAGTACCGGTAGTTGCAAGCAACGTGAACATCACGAACCTCAACCCATTCATGGCACGGAGTGTATATGACTGGAGAAACCTCCGATTGATCTACGATAAGCTCGTACGCCTTTCGGTCGATGTGACTCCTACTCCTTGGGCCGCAACTGGTTGGGAAATCGTCGATGATACCACTATCGATGTTACGCTCCGGGGTGGTATGAACTTCCACGACGGGACTCCAGTCACCACTGCAGATGTCAAGTACTCCTACGAAGCCTTCATGGCACAGCAGGACAGCTACTTTGCAGCATTCGTCGAGCCAATCGATTCGATCGAGCTCATTGGCGACTCTGTCATCCGTTTCAACCTGAAGAACGCCTACGCGCCTTTCATCACAACCACCCTTACTCAGATTCCTATATTGCCCATGCATATCTGGAGTAATGTTGGCGATGTCACTCAGTACAACAATGAGCATCCTGTGGGAAGCGGACCTTTCGAGTTCGTCCGGTTCAGAAACGGTGAAGAGCTTGTTGCTAACAAATTCAACGACTATTTCTATCCCGTAAAGATCGATGGATATATCTTCAAGATCTATGCATCTCCCGAGGGAATTCTCTCTGATCTGCAGTTGCAGGTTGTCGATATGGTCTCCTATGACCTGATCCCAGCCCATATCAACCAGATCAAGGACAACGAAGGTGGCCGATATTCTCACCTCGAGATCACAGAAGCTCCCGATATCGGATTCTTCTACATTGGTATGAACAACTTCCGTCCTCCGTTCAACAACAAGGACTTCCGTATTGCAGTTGCACACTTGGTCGACTACGACTACGCACTCGATGTACTCCTCGATGGTTACGGCTCCAGAGGTGGCGGTGGTTTGGTGATCAACGCAGCTAATGAGTTCTGGCATAATCCTGAAGTACCGATCTACGATACGTACGATCCAGAGAAGGCTCGCCAGATTCTGGTCGATGCAGGATTCACTTGGGACTCTCAGGGTCGCATGAGAATGCCTAAATAGACAAAGTCTCTGTGAGGTACACTGAGGAACCTGTTTCGGCGGGTTCCTCTCGTGTGCTTCGCTGTCGAACCGATAAAGGAAGGTAGTAAGTGTTAGCATACATTCTCCGCCGAACACTCATAATTCTGCTCATGATCCTGCTGGTGTCCAGTATGATCTTCCTGCTGTTCAGGACCATGCCGGGCGATCCCACCGCTTCTATGGTGGACCCCTCGATCCCTCGAGAGGCACGACAGGCACTGTTGGAACGGTATGGATTGCATGAGAGTCTCTGGACTCAGTACACCATTTTCATGAAGGATCTCGTACGACTCGATTTCGGCTCATCATACTTCTACACGCGTCCTGTTCTGGAGGTCATACAAGACCGTCTTCCCGCTACTCTGATACTCATGTTCACGGCAATGATATTTGCTTATGTGATCGGAATATTCGGAGGAGCGTGGATGGCCTGGCGACGCGGGTCAAAACTGGAGTCGGCTGGAATTACGTTCAGCCTCATCTTCCGTTCAGCTCCCACCTTCTGGGTAGGACTCATGGTGATACTGTTGTTTGCTGTAAATCTGCGGTGGTTTCCTGCTCAGGGTATGCGAACCACCGGATATGAGGGGACATCGTTCCGAGAGATCTTTCTCAATCTCGACTTCCTGAAACACCTCGTACTCCCTGCGATCACAGCGGGACTCTACTTTCTCGCGACACCGATGCTGATCATGCGTAACAGCATGCTCGAAGTGCTGAGCGAAGACTATATCGAGATGGCACATGCCAAAGGTCTCCGTGATCGGACGGTACTGTATCATCATGCAGCGAGAAACGCCCTGCTTCCGGTTGTGACTGCAGGTGCCCTGTTCATCGGCTCCGCCATCGGCGGACAGGTGCTTATTGAGGTAGTGTTCAGTTGGCCTGGACTCGGAAGGGAGATCGTACAGGCAGTCACCAGGAGTGACTATCCGTTGGCTCAAGGAAGCTTCATCATTCTCTCGACATTGGTGATGGTCATGAACCTCATTGCAGATGTGTTGTACGCATTCCTTGATCCTCGAATTACCTATTAGGAGCCTATGACTACTATGGATACGAAACATACAGAGACCCCGGTGCAAAGCGGTCCTACGAAAAAGAAGAGTGCCCATAATCGCCGGAACAGTCAAAGTTTTTTTGCTTTGTTTCTCAACAACCTGAAAAGCGACAAGTTAGCTCTGTTCGGCGTTGTCTTGCTGATATTCTTCATATTCGTCGGCATCTTCAGTGAGTCGCTGGCTCCGCATGGACCACGAGACCGACACTATACTGAAGATCGGCAGATCAAGCGTCTCGAATCACCCTCTGCGGCGCATCCATTCGGCACCACCGATGTGGGGAGAGATATTTTCAGCCAAGTGATCCTTGGGACGCGTACGGCGTTGCTCGTAGGCTTCCTTGCTGCATTGTTGGTCACCTTCGTCGGATCTGTGCTCGGAATCATCTCGGGCTATTTTGGAGGGATCGTAGATACCGTGCTTATGCGGATAGTCGACTTCTTCTATGCGATTCCATTCATCCCTTTCGTCATCGTTTTGGCGGCAGTGCTGAAGCCAAGCATCTGGAATGTGATACTAGCCGTGTCTCTCCTCTCCTGGCGTACTGTAGCTCGTATTGTCCGTTCTCAGGTGCTCTCCATCTCCAAGCGACCGTACATCAAAGCAGCTCGAGTCGCCGGGGCGGGACACAAGCGGATCATGTTCAAATACATTCTTCCGAATGTGGTCCCTCTGGTGCTGCTTGAGATGGCATTCATGGTGAACTGGGCAATCATGGCCGAAGCCAGCATTGCATTCTTGGGCTTTGGAGATCCGAATCTGACAAGTTGGGGACAAATTCTCCATATCAATTTTGTTTCAGGATACTCGCGTGTCGCTTGGTGGTGGACAGTTCCTCCCGGGTTGGCCATTGTACTCCTGCTGGTCTCAATCTTCTTTGTGGCCCGTTCATTGGAGGCTGTCGTTGATCCACGCCTCCGCAAGAGGTAACGTGTATGGCATTTTTAGATGTAACCGATTTGGAGATCACCTATACTGTGGGTGGTGGTGGACTCAAAGCTGTAGATGGAGTCTCGTTCCAACTCGAAGAAGGACAGAGTCTGGGAGTCGTTGGGGAGAGCGGGTGTGGAAAGACCACCATCGCCAAGGGCATGATGCAATTGCTGCCCAAGAACGGCCGCATCTCTGCTGGGTCCATTAGACTCAAAGATCGTGAACTGGTGGGTTTGAGCAAGGATGCTGTAAGACGCGTTCGGTTGAAGGAGATTGCCATGATCAGTCAGAGTGCGATGAATGCACTCAATCCGGTGTACACCATCGGAGATCAGCTGATCGAGGGGATTCTCACGCATACCAACTTCAGTAAAAAAGAGGCGTACGAACGTGCTGTGCAAGTCTTCTCTCTCGTTGGCCTTGAGGAGAAGCGATTGCGCAGCTATCCTCACCAGATGAGTGGAGGCATGAAACAGCGTGCAGTCATCGCTATGGCGCTCTCGTTGAAGCCGGCACTCATCATCGCCGATGAACCGACTACGGCACTCGATGTCGTGGTCCAAGATCGTATTCTCCAGCGGATCCTGAAGATCCAGAAGGAGATCAACAGCTCCATGATATTCATTACTCACGACATCTCAGTCGTTGGTGAAATCTGCGATTCGATCATGGTCATGTACGGTGGTAAGGTACTTGAGCACTCATCGACCGAGCAGTTCTTCCATACGCCATTCCACCCCTATTCGTTAGGGTTGCAGAATGCATTCCCATCGATCACTGAGATGACCGAGCAGCTCATCTCCATACCAGGATCACCTCCCAACCTGATCGATCCTCCTCAGGGTTGTCGATTCAGAGACCGGTGTCCGTTCGCTCAGCCAATCTGTGCGAAGGAGGCTCCCGAGTTGAGGGAGGTTGCTCCGGGTCATCGTGTGGCATGCCACTTTACCGAGAAGGTTGATGAATTCAGAGTGCTGGCTAAGAAGAACGAGACCTGGGAGTCCGTCAGAAATCGTCTCATTCAGGAACTTCATGAGCGGGGAGGTCAATTGCATGTCTGAAAAACCTCTGGTCAAGATAAACCATTTGAAAAAATATTATCCGGTTCGGAAAAAATTCACCGAGCTGTTCAATAAAGAGACCACATTCGTCAGAGCTGTGGATGATATCAATCTTGAGATTCGAAAGGGTGAAATACTCGGTCTCGCTGGAGAAAGCGGTTCGGGTAAGACCACTACTGGTGAGATCATCGTTCGGCTGCAGGATAAAAGCGATGGCGAGATCATTTTCGATGGTCACCCATTCGATGCCGATACCAGAGAGGATCGTCTCCATTTCCGCAAAGAGATCCAGATGATCTTCCAGGATCCCTACGAAACGCTCAATCCAAGGTTCAATGTGTTCGAGACCATCGCAGAACCCCTCCGGATTCATGGACTGAAAGACAAGAAAGAGATCTACCGGAAGGTGGTTCAAGCATTGGATATCGCTGAACTCAAACCACCTGAACATTTCCTGTACAGCTTTCCCCATGAACTCTCCGGTGGTCAGCGACAACGGGTAGCCATTGCACGAGGTATCGTTCTTGAGCCGAAATTCCTTGTAGCCGACGAACCGGTCTCCATGCTGGACGTCTCAATTCGTGCAGACATTCTGAATCTGCTCAGAAGGTTGCGCGACGAGATGGGGCTGACCATGCTGTATGTGTCACACGATCTTTCGACCATCAAATATCTGTGTGATCGCATAGCAGTCATGTACCTAGGGAAGATCGTTGAGGAGGGTCCGGTGGATGTTGTCCTCGAACATCCACAACACCCGTACACTAAGGTGCTTCTCGCCGCAGTGCCAGTAGCCGATCCCGATCATCAGAAGCAACGGATTCTTATCGATGATGAAGTCCCCGACCAGATCAATCTGCCCGATGGGTGTCGTTTCATTCCGCGTTGTCCTTTCGTGACCGATCAGTGCAGTACCTGTACTCACGAACTGTTCGAGTACGCACCAGATCAGTTCAGTGCTTGTATCTTTGCTGATCAGGATCAGGTTCTCAATCCGGACCGAATCATTGAGGATGCGTAGGCTCCAGTGAGTGGCGGCAATGAAAGCACCGCTTTCATATTTCTCCTTCTGGTTGAGGGTGTTCTTCGCGTGTGAGAAACCGATTCCCAGCCCAGGCGACTGCCCATGACCCTGTCGGGGCAGTGAGAACGATGCTCATGACCGCGACGGCAAGTATCGTCTCGCCGGGGCCCGTCGCCATGCCTCTTCCCTGCATGGCAATAAGAGGAGCTGAACCGATTGCGGCTTGGACCGTTGCCTTCGGAAGGTAGGCTATTACGACGAATAGTCGCTCT
>CAYYOL010000072.1:0-6246 GCA_964473245.1 uncultured Spirochaetaceae bacterium | reverse complement strand
TGCACAGCCTGCACGATGCTCTCCCCTTCAACTCGGAAAAAGTATCAGATGTCTGGGCAATGCGTCCAGAGGCGAGCGCAAGGGATTATCCAATAGTGTCCAACCACTAGTTGTCGCTTAGAAATTACCAGTCGTTCCTTCTGGATCTACTTACCCTACTGTTTCTCGTGCAGCGTGAAGTTTGCAGGGTTGAATGCATCGCTTCCCAACCAGAGGTCAATTCTCAGTCCGTCATCGGTATTCTCCACACTTGCATGCTTGATCTGCCATCCGATGAGTTTCAAACGAGCGTCCCAAGCCATGTCGTGTCCTGCCATGGTACCATAGTATTCAGCGAGTTCCGGGCGGTGAGACTTCGGGTTGAGAGAGCTGCGTATCCGTTTCAGTTCGTCATCGGGTCTGGGCCTGTCATCGAAGATGCTGATATGGGCACCATCTTCCTCCTGGTGCAGGGAGACGACCATGCGAAGAGGATTACCCTCCAACATGAAGTGGGTGAGTTCTCCAATCAACCGGCCAAGGAATTCTTTTCGCTTCATTGTCTGAAATCCTCCATAGGTCTATTCGTCTTGTACCACTGTAGTATCGCAATGAGAAGACTCGCGGTGAGTCCACCGGCAAAACCATTGTTATACAGATCGAGCCCACCATGCCAGGCCGCAGTGGTCTCGACCATGAACAGGTGGATGAATCCAGCGATGAAGCCAGCGATCATCCCGAATTGTCCGGCGATGGGTGCCAGCGTCGTACAGAATAGTGCAGCGAGTATCGGGCCTGGGGCTGTCAGATCCTTACCGAACAAGAGCGTTGCAGAGACCGCTCCCAATACGATCGGCCAGGTGTTCTTCAGGGATTTTCCAAAGCACCCGAAGCCGATGATCGTGAAGATTCCCCCCAGTACCGGACCATTGAATGGAGCTCCGGTTACCCATACGTATGACCACGAGGCAAGGCCGAGCAGACCCATGTTCAAAAGTGTCCCCCCAGCGTTGCTCTGGTCGAAGAAGTCGGTAGGCAGTCTTCCCGAGAGTCTCTGGATCTTGGAGAATTCGGAGAAGGTTTTGCGTATCTGTTCAAATCCCTCTGACACAACTCCTGATGCGATAAGAAAGAGAGAGATAACTGGTATGAGGAGCATAAGCACTGGGTGATAGGTAGTGCTCCAGACAATGGTCAGAGATGCCATGCTATCTGTTGCCAGAAGGAGGCTAGAGGCGAATAGACCGATGAAACCACAGGTGAAACCGACGTTGTAGAGATTGTATCCCTGATGAAGTTGCAGCATGGAGCCGGCGACTGCTGGGAGGAACACTCCCACGAGGAGACCTGCTGTGAGTCCCAAAGGAACGGAGAGCGGAAGCGAAAGTCCCATGTCGAACATGAGATAGGTGACCAACGGGCCGAGAGCTGTGCCGAACAACGCGATCAGGCTGTAGGAACCGAGACTTTTGTGGGCTACTCTGGCGGCAATCCAGACTCCTGCGATAATAGGGAGACAGTTCAACGGTGTCTTGCCAAAGAATCCGAATCCAGCGAGTGTGAAGATTGCCGCGATGGTCGGGCCGGAGAGACTGACCTCCACGAAGTAGACCAATACGAGGCCGATAGCTCCTACCAAGGCGGAGTTCAGAAGCGCTGCGCCGACTCCGACTGTGGTGAAGTCGTTTATGAGTCTTCCTGCGTGTGTCTGTAGTGTGAGAAACCCTTGCATGGTTTCCGATGGCCCATCGACCACGATTCCAGTCAATGCCATGGTGCAGAGTATTGTCGTCATGACGGCATACAGATGTTTTTCAGTTCGTTCCACGGTACGGTGTATCTCCCTCGGAAAATGGTAGCGTACATGGTAGAGGGTATTCGGCAGGGATTCAAGATTTTTCGTATCAAGTGGAAATCGAGGTGATCTGACAAGGTTGGAGTGGAGAATCTTGGTGACTTAATCACATGCTTCTATGCAGCTATGCGGTTTGAAGAGATGTATGTAATATGTTACATTAAAAAGAAATGAGTGTTTTCGTACTTGTGAAGCTCCCCTATGCTTCCTGATGAGTGTCCCGCCGGTCGCCTTGACCCGAAACAGGGTTCCCCTTATATATTCGAACGTACACGAAACAGGAGAATATAATGAAAGAACTGGTAATTATTGGTGGAGTTGCAGCCGGAGCGACTGCAGCGGCTCGGGCACGACGGCTTGACAACAAAGTGAAAATCACCCTTTTGGAGGCAGGAGCGGATGTATCATTTGCAAACTGCGGACTACCGTACTATTTGGGTAGAGATATCGACTATCGATCGTCTTTGATCTTGTCCAGTCCGGAGACATTCCACGACCAGTACCGAGTTACGGTTCATACCAATACAGAAGCGATGGAGATAGACCGGAAGAAGAAGCGGGTCAAAGCACGCAACACACAGACGGGAAAGGTGCGGGAGTTCCCCTACGATGCGCTCATTCTCGCACAGGGAGGAAAGCCAGTGGTTCCTCCGCTTCCTGGAGTCGATAAGAATCATGTGTTTCAGTTGTGGACACTGGAGGATATGGATAAGATCGACATCTATATCAATGAGAGGAATCCGAAGAAGGCTGTGGTCGTTGGAGGAGGGTTCATCGGTCTCGAGATGGTCGAAGCTCTGACCAAGAGAGGCATGGATGTTACACTCGTTGAGATGGCTAAGCAGGTGATGCCTAATCTCGAGGGAGAGTTTGCCGGTTTCATCACGAAGGAGTTACAGGATTACGGTGTGACGCTCAAGTTGGGCAAGTCGTTGAAAGCGATAGAGCAGTCGCATGTGCTTCTGGATGATGGGTCGAAGGTCGAAGCCGACTTCGTTCTGCTCTCGGTCGGGGTCCGCCCTACGCTGCAGATCGCAAAGGATGCCGGACTTGAGCTTGGATCTTCGGGTGGACTACAGGTCGACGCGAACATGCGCACCAGCGATCCTGCGATCTTCGCTGCCGGGGATATGGTCGAGATACGACATCAGGTACTCGGAAAGAGTGTCCGCATGCCGTTAGCTGGTCCAGCGAATAGACAGGGGAGGATCGTGGGTGAGAATGCACTCGGTGGCTCTCGCCGATACAAGGGGGTGTCAGGTACCTCCATCGTGAAAGTGTTCGGTGCAGTGGCAGGTTCGACCGGAATGAGTCTCAAGGCAGCAAAGGAGGCCGGTTTCGATGCCGATGCGGTGGTCGTTCATAAGAACAGTCACACCGCCTATTACCCTGGATCGAAGCGGGTGAGTCTGATGGTCATCTGGGATCGTAAGACCATGAAGGTTCTCGGAGCCCAGAGCGCTGGTCGAATCGGTGTGGACAAGCGGTTGGATGTCATGGCGACAGCCATTGCCGGTGATCTGACGATAGAGGATCTCGAGGAGCTCGATCTCGCGTATGCCCCTCCATTCAACTCCCCCAACGGACCGGTGAATATGGTGGCGTTCACGGCTGTGAACCAGCAGAATGGGTTCAGTGACTCTGTATTGGCTCAGCATGTGGAGAAGTTCATCTTGGAGAACGAACCAGTCGTCATCGATCTACGTGATCCGATCAGTTTTGCAAAGGCAAACTTGCCTGGTACCAACAATCTGAGTCAGAATGTGCTCAGAGACAATCTGAAGCATATCCCGCAAGGGCATGCGATTCTCTTGATCAGTGACGATGGACAGAAGGGCCATGTGGTACTGAGAATGCTCAGAGGCTCGGGCTTTGATGAAGTGTACAATCTCAGTGGTGGGTACATCAGTCTCGAGCGGTATGCCAGAGCGATAGGATATGAGTACCTGAAAGTGGGTCTTTTCCCGGTAGAACGGAAGTCGATCGAAGATCTCGAGCAGGGGAAGGCAGATAGCGACGCATCTGATCAGGCAGAACCGGAAGCTGGTTCTCTTGCAGGTGATGGTCCCGTTATCCTTGATGTCAGAACCCCCATGGAGTTCGCTATGGGAGCGTACCCGGGAGCGATCAACGTGGGACTCGACGGTCTCTCCCAATGGGCTCAGGAGTTTGATGAAAAGGGGCGGAAGATCATTGTCTACTGTGCCTCTGGTGCCCGCTCCAGCTATGGGATGCGTATCCTACGGCAGCTCGGATTTACCGATGTGGAGAATGGTGGCGGACTGCACGACATGATGTCTCGACCGTAGTACCTCCGTTTCTTTCTGGCGATGGCCTGCCTGCCTATGCTATAGTGTTGGTACGAAGTGGAGGGAGGTCTGTCATTGCTGAAACGCATCCTCATCGTCCATACCGGTGGGACATTCGGTATGCTCGAGAAGTCGGGTTTGTGGGAACCGAGTTCACAGAATGATCTGGCGGCAGCGGTTCCCGAACTGTCTCAATTGGCGACGGTGCATACGGTGGTTCCCTTCGTTCAGGATAGTGCCGAGTTGACTGTCGATCACATCAATCAACTTGCCTCCGTGATTGCAGGGAGTCGTGATCGTTACGATGGATTCATCGTCATTCATGGAACCGACACCATGGCATACTCCGCATCGGCGTTATCGTTCATGCTTCTCGGTCTGGGCAAGCCGGTGGTGTTCACCGGTTCCCAACGTCCTTTCATGCAGATTCGTACCGATGCACGGAGCAATCTCATCAATTCGGTCGAGATCGCCATGAGCGGGTTAACGGAGATTGCCATCTTCTTCGGAAACAAGTTGCTTCGAGGCAATCGCACCACCAAGGTCTCCACGTGGAAGTTCGAGGCATTCGATAGCCCCAATTTCCCCATGCTCGGGGAGGCTGGGATGAATATCACTTTCAATTTGTACGATGTGAAGAACCCGGCTCTGGAGGCTCTCTCTTTTCAACCGTTCTGCCACCTGAGTCCTTTGGTGAGTGTGGTCCATCTGTATCCCGGCCTGCATCGGGAGTTTCTCGATTGTCTCCTGGCAGATGCATCCAAGGCCATCGTGCTCGTTGCCTACGGAGCAGGGAACATGAGCATAGAGAACGGTTCCGGGTTGCTTCCGTTCATCACCAGTGCGATACACCAAGGGAAACTCGTGGCAGTGACCACCCAGTGTCAGCATGGAAGGGTTGCTCTGCATGTCTATGAGAGTGCACGGAAAATTCGCGATCTCGGAGTTCTGAGTTGCATGGATATGACCTTGGAGACGGCGATCATGAAGCTCGACTATCTGCTCAGCAAATACCCGGATGAACCGGAGACGGTTCGAAGACTGTTCGAGACCAATATCGCCGGGGAGCTCACCGATGAGCGCTCTTCGTGAGATTCTCCCTCTGCTTCTGGAAGCTCTGGTGGATCAGAGACCGCTCGTTTGCTGACCGGTCATGAAGGATCCGATTCCCCCTTTCCCTTTTCGCTTGATCTCATACATCGCCGAGTCGGCATTTCTCACCAGCGTCTCGCCATCTCTGCCGGAGTCGGGATAGGATGCGATGCCGATGCAAGAGTCGATGGTATACGCGACCGTATCCAACAGAATAACTTCCCGTAGCCGCTGGTGCATTCTTTCTGCCATCTCCTGTGCAGTGCTCATATCATCGATTGCATGAACGATCACGGCGAATTCGTCTCCACCGAGTCGTGCCACGAAGTCTGTCTCCCGGATAGCGTGGAGCAGCCGCGTTCCCACCACTTTGAGAATCTCATCTCCGATCTGATGTCCGGCAGTGTCGTTGATATCCTTGAAGCCATCCAGGTCGATATAGAACAGGACGAATATATTGCCACTGCTTTCACAGGCAGAGACGGTTCTTCCCAGCTGTTCGAAGAAGCATCTTCTGTTGGGAAGTCCTGTCAGCATATCGTAGTTGGCATACTGCTCCAGTTGCAATCGTACCGCATGCAGGCGCCCCGTCTCTCTCTGGATCTTCAGGTTCTCCACCTCCAATTCGTGCATGGCCGCGAACTTCTTCAAGAAGTAGAAGACAGTACCATAGGTAGCTGCGGAGAGTAGGACCAGAAGCAGCTGAGGCCATCTGAAGGTGATCAGGGTAGTGTGAATATCGTTCGTCACAAGGAAGAAATACGATAGATTGAGGAAGATGACGACGACCAGGATGGAGAATACCGGCCAGTTGTCGACCATCGATCGATACAATGGAAGCAGGAACCGTCTGAAGAGGAGTATCACTCCCAGGTAGAGACCGAATCGGAAGAGGGTGTGGACATACTGGGGCAGGGGAAAGAATCTGCTGAGATGGAAGCTGAGGATGATGATCATCATGGCAATGTTGAAGGTGGTGAGAAAGGTGAAGCACCACCGCATGAAGCTGAT
>CAYYOL010000071.1:0-6471 GCA_964473245.1 uncultured Spirochaetaceae bacterium | reverse complement strand
AGTCCATGACAGAGAGTAGTGGCTGGTCGAAAGAGACCGGGCGAAGGTTGTCGCTCAGAACCTTGGTCATGTAGGTCCGGTCGAGCTCAAGTTCGTAGGCAAGCCTGACCAGAAGATCCTCTGCGAGGAGGTTCTGTTCACAGAACAGGTACATGAGAGCCTTCTCCGCAAGGCACCCGGGCTTGAGGGCATTCATAAAGATATGGGCATCGGCACGATCCCCGTACCGTTGTTCCATATGGTTGTAGAGTGCCGATTCTTGCAGGTTTCGATTCAGTGCACGCATCTCGTCTCGCAGAGGATCGATATCTCCTCGAGACGCCCGTTCACCAAGTGGCTTCAGATGAAAGAAGGTGTACTCCTTCGCTGGAAGGTAGTGGTGTTCGTCACACCGACTGCAGTAGTTCGGACTCAGCGGATCCTCTTTCTGAGTATCTCCACCAACGATGATCAGAGGATCGAAATAGAGTGCCGGACACTCCTGCCCATCGACTCGATAGTACCGATAGGTGTAGAACGCATCCTTCATACAATCCGGGTGCTCGCAGTAGGCTGTGAGCGGAATGACATCGGTTGCAATATCGAGCATCAGTCTCGCAGTCGAGTTGAAGATATCACGCCGGAAATTGAGAATGAGTGTGGGAAAAATGAAGAGAATCCCCCGTTCGATACTATGGTTTCTCACCACGTAGGCGATTCTCTCGTCGAAAAAAGAGGCTTCATCGATAATGAACGTTCCCACTTCGGGGTTGTCCGCCAGAACCTTTTCCAGACCGAACGAATCGCGGATTCGCGCAATGTTCTCACCGCACCGAATATACCCATTCCTATATGCGAGCGCATCGACTGGATATTCCTGAAAACGCTCACCGTCGATCTCGGATCGGATAAAGAATACCTTTCTTCTGTCTACTTTTCCCGTACTGGTGAGACGTCGAATCACATCGCTCTTCTTCTGTGCTATAGCCGCATCTCTCCAGACGCGGGCGGAAAATTCGGTCTTTCCCGAACCCATCGGCCCTATGACGAGCACCCGTCTTCCAGGAAGGGTGAAATCGAAATGAGTGAACGTCTCATGCACCGTGATCGTGGGAAACCCGAGACTCTTCAGAAAATCGTCGGGCAGTTTATCCTGTTGCTCAGTACGCGGCATGCGAGGCAGCCCCTTGCACGATCGCGATACCACTACTAGTCCCTAGCCTACTGGCTCCAGACGAGATCATAGCAACAGCAGTCTCGAAGCTCCTCACACCTCCTGAAGCTTTCACTCCCACCGATTCGCCAACCTCTTCTCGCATGAGCGCGACATCCTGCTCGGTAGCTCCTCCAGTGGAGAACCCGGTCGAGGTCTTTACGAAATCGGCACCAGCTGCTACCGAAAGACGACATGCAGTTCGCTTCTCCTCATCGGACAGAAGACAGGTCTCGATGATCACCTTCAAGATGTGCGAACCACACGCCTCTTTCACCATTCGGATATCCGCTTCGACAGCATCGTGTCGCCCCTCCTTAAGCCACCCGACATTTATGACCATATCGATCTCCGTGGCTCCATCGGCGATTGCCTGCTTCGCTTCGAAGGCTTTGCTCTCGCTCTTCATTGCACCAAGAGGGAAGCCTACAACCGTGCAGACTTTGACTGGACTCTCCTTCAGTTCCTGAGCACACGTGGCTGTCCAGCAACTATTCACGCAAACAGAGGCGAATATATACTGCTTTGCCTCCTGACACAACTGCACGATCTTCTCTTCGGTGGCGTTCGTAGCGAGCAGTGTATGATCTATATACGGGGCAAGCTCCTCGGGTTTCATCATCATCGTATCCTCCTCTGTTCCGGATTTCTCAAGAGTACTTCATTCCGCGGCGTGGTGCAACTATGGCCTTGATTTTTCCCCATGTGCAGGCTACTGTCAACACCATGATACTCGAAACAATAGCCGATAATTACCTCTGGTTTCTCGTTGCGATTCTCGTGGTGAATCTCTACCAACGAAAATTCGCTCCCCGTAGTTACAGAAAGCGTTCCGCTACCCTGATAATCGCCTCGTATGCCATGCTCTGGCAGATATTCATCGTAATCATCCTCAGTAGGGGTTGGCCACACTGGTTAGCCGTTCCGGCCCTCGCTCTCACCGTGCTCGCCGCAGTCCCCTTCAGACAGCGGATCCTGGTGTTCAAGACCCACTGTGTGAGTTGTGGGGCACAACTGCCCCTCACAGCGACTATCAACTATGACGACAACCTCTGTGAAACCTGTTATGCCGCAGAACACCCGGAGGCACAACCGACCGAGACGAAAACGGAGGAGGCAGAGGAGATGGAGGAGATACCACTCGCAACCGATGCCGATGCACGCTCCGTCGATGAGATCGATTGGGATAGCTGGGAACCGACAGAGACTGCTGTTCTCTGTTACCTGTTCGATGGAGATTCTGTTCTCCTCATACATAAGAAAACCGGTCTCGGAAAAGGGCTTGTCAACGCTCCTGGCGGCCATATCGAGGACGATGAAACGGCAAGCGAAGCGGCCATGAGAGAGATAACCGAGGAGACTGGCGTGGAGGTGCCATCTGTCGAGTATCGAGGACTTCTCGAGTTTCAGTTCACCGACGGTCTTGCCATGCGAGGACATGTATTCTTCTCATACGAGCACTCTGGAGAGATCCATCCGACAGATGAAGCCGATCCTTTCTGGGTCCCTGTCTCGGAGATTCCGTACGATCGTATGTGGGAAGATGACCCGCTGTGGATTCCTCTCGCACTTGAAGGGAAGCAGTTCGTAGGACGATTCATTTTCGATGGAGAGCGGATGCTCAGCCACAGAGTCGAAGAGGTCGAACGGGAAATCACATGACCGGAGAGAAGTGCCAGCCAGCCCCTTTGGGGCTCGGGTGCTGGGCCTTTGGGGGAGGTCTCTGGCGAACACAGCAAAGAAGCGACTCGATCCGAACGATCCATGCAGCCATTCGGGGTGGCATACGCCACTTCGATACAGCTCAGAACTACGGAAAAGGGGCCTCGGAGCAGATCGTCGGGCAGCAATTGAGGCGATTCTCTCATGAATTGCCCAGATCTTCGTACGCAATCGCCACGAAAATCCGCCTTCCTCGGAACGTTTCCGACCTTGAACAACTGGTAAGAGTCTCACTTCGTCGACTCTGTACCACCTATATAGATATTCTCTACATTCATTGGCCAGATTCATCAAAAGACCTTGTCCCCTACTTGAAGGAGCTCCAGCGACTGAACACGTTGGGGCTGTTTCATCACCTCGGTGTGAGCAATTTTCCCGAAGACCTCATTCGGTTGGCTCTTCGGCATTCGAACATACGATACTGTCAGATACCAGTTTCGCTACTCTGGACCAAAAGTCTCCGAGATATCTCGCAGGTGTGTTCTGAACACAGCATATCAATAGTCGGGTATAGTCCGCTCGGTCTCGGTATTCTGGGCGGGAACCGTCGTGAGCAGGAAGACTTCGCTCATTCCGATTTCAGAAGAGGGCTCTACTGCTTCGACGAACCTTACCGCGCTGCATTCCATGCCCTCCTTGACCAAATTGACCAGACATCGGCCGTGCTTGATCTGCCTCCTTCTGCAGTGGCACTTCTCTGGGCTCGAATGCAACCGGTGGACATGATCCTTACCGGAGCGAGAACGAAAGAGCAAATCGTTGCATTGCTCGATACAGACGCACTCGCAGTTACACCGGATGCCTTCGCCTCTGTAGAGAAGGCAGCTTTGAAATTGGCTGAATTGGTCCCAAGAAACGAGGACAACATCTTTTTTCATCGGTGGTAGACGTGTTACGATAAAGCATGTTCATACCCGTGAAGTCGAACTCAGCAGAGATTGAGGTGAAACGATCCCGATTCATTGCCATAGCAGAACCGATTGCCGATGCCGAAGCAGTGAAACAACGGATTGCCGTGACCAGAGCGCTCCATCCTCAAGCAAACCATGTGGTTCACGCAGCCGTATTGGGCGACCAGGGAACTCAGTTCAGCATGAGCGATGACCATGAACCGAAGAATACTGCCGGAAGACCCGTCTTGGAAATCCTGAAGGGCAGTGGCATCACGAATATCCTGGTCATGGTTGTTCGGTATTTCGGCGGCACCCTTCTGGGAACAGGAGGACTGGTAAAGGCCTATGGAGATGCTGCAAAAGCAGTGCTTGAGCATTTGAAGACCGAGGAGCTCATTGAAAAGACTTCGCTCACCATTATCATCGGTTACGACCTGTACGAACAGGTTCGCAACCTGCTAGCCGATGTCAGTGCACAATGTACCGAGGATTTTGCGACAGAGGTTACCCTCGTATGCTCTCTGCCGGTGATCCATGTCGATACTGTGGTCTCTACGGTGACCGATCTGAGTGCAGGGAAGGCTCAGATTCGCAGATCGGACGAAACTCAATGGTCGTGAGTGTCCACCTGTTCTATATACCTGATTGCAATGCTCAGTGCCTCTTCGAGGGCTTGTGGATCGATTGCTTCGGGAAGATCCTGAGGAGTGTGGTACACGCTTGATCGCTCCTTGTTGTCCCACGGCATTGCCATAAGCGAGATCGACTCGAAACCATGTTTCGCCGACTCTGCGGCATCGGTCCCACCGGTGAGAAACGCAATCGGTTGGCTGAATGCTTCGAACCCCATCGATTTGGCGATTCCGACACAGTTTGTCGCCATCTCCTGAGAGAGTTTTACACTTCCATTGATATCACTGGTAAGGAAGAAGAGGTGCTTCGGATCGTATGGACAGTCGACGTTGAAGTGATGGACCTTCCCAGCAAGAACCGCCTCGTTATCCTTGTGTCGAGTAAAGAAAGCTCTCGCTCCTCGAAGACCAGCTTCCTCACCATCGAAACTGGCACACACAAGACGTGTGTGTCGTAGTGCGTTCCCGTGTACAGCACTCTGCTTGAAGTAGCGTGCAAGTTGGACACCAAGGACCGATGCTGCCAGATTGTCCCCAGCACCAGGAGTCCCCTCCTTCCCAGCAAAATGCCAGAGTTTCATCACCCAGGGAGTGGCTGCGAGCAGAAGTACACCGAATAGCAAAAAGAGTGGTGAAGGGAGATTGAACGAGAAGAGTCCTCCAGAGAAGAGTTCTCTGAACACTTGCAGAAGAGAGACGACTGTAAGTAGTAGATAGGCGCCCAGTCCTGTACCCACTCGCATGAGATAGAGGTGTGGTTTATCGGTGAAGAAGTTGAACACCCGCGCGCTATCATGATGTCCACTGTACACTACGGTATGGTGCACCGCTCCTTCGGGCTCGAGTATCCCATATACATTCAGTCCAGTCTTTTCAGGATACCATCGGTCGATCACCTCTCTATAGAGAAAGAACTCAAATATCATGATGACAAGGCCACCTGCGGCTATCAAAAATCCTAAAAGGGGGAAAGAGACAAGGAGAAAGAACAGCGCTATCGGGTAGAGGAGCACTAGGATCCGGATCCACCCGAGAAAAGCATCGGGATGGAGCGTGAATGATTCGCGTTCAACTGTGTCGCAATAGCTCTCCAGACTGTCTGCCAGTTCCTCAGCCGTCCGGGTGCATGCTTCGCTCCCGGTGAGTCGACTGCCGTGACGATCGATGAGATCCGCGACTGTGGCTAGCGCCTCTTTTGCCATACGTGCTGCCTGCAATTTCTCCATTCTTACTTTTGCCATGATCTTCCTCCCCTCCATATTGGACAGGGCAATGGATTCTGTCAAGTTCGAGAGTACAATCTATTGCCTCCCTGTATAAAGAAAAGGGACCGTTTTCGGTGGTTTACTTGACAAACAGAGGCCCCGTCGCTATAGTGTGAATCCTGATTGGAGAGATGTCCGAGCGGTCGAAGGAGGCGGTCTTGAAAACCGTTGAGGCGCGAGTCTCCGGGGGTTCGAATCCCTCTCTCTCCGCTATATGGATTTTCCGGTCAGGTACTATCTACTACCTGTCGGTAGTTCCCTGGAGAGGTGCGAGAGCGGCCGAATCGGGCTCCCTGCTAAGGAGTTGTACTGGTAACGGTACCGGGGGTTCGAATCCCCCCCTCTCCGTTTTTTTGGTTTTTTGCGAGTGAATGATATGTTTCGTAGCCATAGCTCAGCTGGATAGAGCATCAGATTGCGGATCTGGAGGTCGGAGGTTCGAATCCTCTTGGCTACATGTGGCGTGGTTCGCTGGGAGAGATGTCCGAGAGGTCGAAGGAGACGGATTCGAAATCCGTTGTACCGTTTGACGGTACCGGGGGTTCGAATCCCCCTCTCTCCGTTAGTAGAGTATGTGTACGTATCATGACCTTGGAGAGATGTCCGAGTGGTCGAAGGTGCACCCTTGGAAGGGGTGTGAGCTCTAACCGGGCTCCGAGGGTTCGAATCCCTCTCTCTCCGTTTCATTCCCCCTTGGTGTTGATGGTAGATTCTGTGCTATCGCTCTTCGCCCAACCCCGTCAGGACCGGAAGGTAGCAGCGGTAAG
>CAYYOL010000070.1:0-6747 GCA_964473245.1 uncultured Spirochaetaceae bacterium | reverse complement strand
CGTAGTTTACGAACCCGATACTCCCTGCGCTGGCGGCGGAGACTGAGACAGTCATTGCTACCAGTAGAACCAGAACCACGAACAATGTCTTTTTATGCATTTTATTCCTCCTGAAGGTACTAATACCTGCATCGGTATTGTATGGCGCCCTTTGATATTTCACAACAGGAAACAGGTGAAAATGGAAAAGGTTATGATGTTTATGTAAAAAAAGGAAAAAATAGTGTCAGAAACTAAAAGATTAAAACTTGAAAACCTCTGGCAGCATGGTCTTAGCCAACATTGTGCCTGAGAAGCATTGAAAAGCCGAGGTCGAGACGATAGGTGCGAGCATAAAGCGAGACTGGGTGGATAAAGATATTATTGCGCTGAGAACAAAGTGTTCCAAATGCTCCCTGTATCATTTGAAATTGTGGAACAAAAACAGTATTATCGCTTCATGCACTCGACAATACGATATATTCCCGGCCTCGCAGCAGCTACATTGGTCGCACTTGCAGGACTCTTTCTGAGTTCACTCCTACCACATGACATTGTCAGCGGCGGGGTGTTCGCCTTGCTCATCGGTATGACACTCCATCCGATCGTCCGACTCATCCCGTCAGTACGGGAAGGAATCACCTTCACAGGAAAGAGACTACTGAAAATGGCGATCATCGGCATGGGTGTGACACTGAGCATTCAGCAGGTGGTACAAGTGGGAGCCATCTCGCTCGTGGTCATGGCATTCACATTGGCGACAGCCTTCGGTGGTGGATACCTTGTTGGACGACTGCTCGGAATCCCCTGGAGACAGACTGCCTTGATCAGCGCAGGAACGGGAATCTGTGGAGGCTCTGCGATCGCGGCCATCGCACCGGTCATCAAAGCAGAGAATCAGGATATAGCCTATGCGCTTTCGGCAACCTTTCTGTTCGATATTCTTATGGTGGTGCTCTTTCCTCTCATGGGGCGGGCTCTGCAGATGAGCGACCTCGGATTCGGATTGTGGACAGGGACCGCAGTGAACGACACTTCTTCGGTCGTTGCTGCAGGCTACGCATTCAGTGAGGCTGCGGGAAACTTCGCCATTGTGGTGAAACTCACACGAACACTCTCGATAGTGCCAGTTGTGCTGATCTACTCCATAATTCAAGTTAGATCCACGCGGAGCGCCACTGCTCATGAACAGCACATACCATTCTCCCTACGAGCGGTCTTTCCCTGGTTCATCCTGGCATTTCTCGGAGTCGTGCTCCTGCAGAGTGTCGGTGCGTTCAATGAAGAGCTCACACAGATCATTGCATCGATCGGGAAGTTCTGCATGGTCATGGCTCTCGGTGCAATCGGATTGAGAACCGATGCCCGACAACTGCTCAGATCGGGGCTTCGCCCCATGATGCTCGGACTCATCGTCTCAACAGCGGTTGTCGTAGTATCTTATGTGATACAAATGGTGCTTCATCAGACGTAAAACGGGGAAACCCGCCGAATCCACTTGCGAAAAACACACCATCGCGGTAACATCGGGAAGTAACATATCAGTCGCATGTAAAGAGGAGGTGCGTATGAGTACAGTGAGATCGATTTTGGATCAAAAGGGGAGTGAAGTCGTAACGGTTCTCCCAACAGATACCTTGGCTCAAGCCATTTTGAAGCTCACCCAGCATAGAATCGGAGCGATTCTGGTTCTTGGAGAAGATGGAGCTATAAAGGGAATCCTTTCGGAGCGGGACGTAGTCAAACATCTCGCAGGCCGAATCGAGTTCTCCACTGCAATCCCCGTTTCCGATGTCATGACCAAGGGTGTCACCTATGTGAAGCCGCACCAGAGCCTCGATGAGTGTCTTCAGCTCATGACCACCGGTCGTTTTCGTCACCTTCCCGTTGTCGACAACGACGCTGTTGTGGGAATCATCTCAATCGGCGACGTTGTGAAAGCTGTGCTCGCTGACCGTGCATTCCAGATCGGACAGCTCGAGTACTATATCACGAACACATTCTAGAGATGGTTTAGCAGTATGCTTGATACATTCCTATCAGTCCTTCCTGTGCTTGTCCTATTTGTGGTCGGGTATCTGCTGAACAGAATCCGCTTCTTCTCACTGCAATCCGTTGCGGAGATGAAGAAGCTCGTCTCCAACCTTGCACTGCCAGCACTGTTGTTTCAGGCTTTCTCCTCGATCGAGATTGAAGCCAGGTACTTGGTGCTGGTGGTTCTTGTGTTCCTCTCGTGCGGCCTTATGGTGTTGGTAGGAAGAGCCTTGGCCCGTCCAGTGAAAGTGCAATCTCCCTATTTTTCGCTCATGATGGGTGGCTTCGAGATGGGCATGCTTGGGTATGCCCTCTTCCTCGGTCTCTATGGGCAGGAGCATCTGGGAAAGATCGCTTTGGTCGATCTGGGGCAGGTGCTGTTTGTTTTCTTTGTACTCATGGCACTCCTCATTCGAGTCAGAGGAGATGCGAGCGACCCGAAAACACTGCTGAGACAGTTCATATCGAGTCCTGTGATCATTGCCATATTTGCCGGACTGGTTGCCAGTGCGGTGAAACCCATGGTAACGGTCGGGCCACTTCTGGAGAGTCTGGGAGAGTTTGTGGATATGCTCGGTGGGCTTACGGTTCCGCTTATCACGATCACCATAGGCTATGGTATTTCGTTTAGAAGTGAAGGCCTCGCTCGCTCGCTCAAAACGATCGTTGTCCGCAAGGTCGTCTCGCTTGTCCTGGTGCTCATTCTGAACACCTTCATCGTCGATCGACTTTTGGGAATGGCTCCCATGTACCGATACGCCATGATGGTCATGTTCCTCACCCCACCACCGTTCGTGATCTCGATATTCATGAAGCAGGATGATAGGGAAAACATGGACTATGTATCGAACACACTCTCACTCGATACCGTGGTCTCGGTACTCATGATTATCGTGATGGCGCTACTCTATCGCTGATACAACCGATCACTGTTCACCGAGGACCGAAAGCTCCAGAAGCAGCTCTTTGTGCTCCACGATCATGCGTCTGCTATCGATGAATGAGATGATCCCATCATCCTCAAGCTGTGTGAGTTTCCTGCTCAACGTCTCCCGTGCCATACCAAGATAGTTCGCAAGCCCTTCGCGACTGAGCGGGAGCACCACTTCGACACCGTTGGCTGTCTGCCTTCCATACGTATCCATGAATTCGAGAAGCATGGATGCTATACGCATTTCGGCATTTCGTCCCCCCATGCTCTGCACAATGAGCTCAAGTCGTCTCATGCGATGTGCCATAGCCTCTATGAGTTCCAAAGCTACTGCAGGATGATCTGCCAGCAGTTCCATGAGTTGTCCTTTGGAGAGGATACAGACCTGAGTCTCCTCAAGAGCTTCGACCGAGTAGGGCACTGCATCCTCGGTGAACAGAAACCGTGCTCCGAAATAGTCGTGTGTTGGAAAGATATAGAGAATCTGCTCACGACCATCGCTGGTCATCCGGTAGGCCTTTGCGCTACCGCTCTGAATGACGGTGAAACCGAGAGGATGTTCACCTTCACGGACGATGGTCTCTCCTTTCTGGTACGACTTGTGCTGCATCTGTGTCGTGATAGTGGCCAGAATCTCGTGATCCAGACTCGCGAAGAGTGGGACCTTGCTGAGACAGAGATCGTTCAGGCATGCACACGATAGGGGACTTGTCTTCATGCTTCCCTCCAAAAACAAGATACTAGATGCAAGCAGATTGGGCTACCTCCTGATCGAGATGGGGTGTGATTTGAATCACAGTAATTGTTTTTTCTCTGTGGTACACCTGTGGACAACAGGAGAACAGAACATGGATACAAGAAACTATATCATTTCCCACTATACACCGTACAATGGTGATGAGTCATTTCTTTCGGAGCCAACACAGAGAACCGTTCTGTTGTGGGAGAAGCTGAAGAAGCTGCTCTCGGTCGAACGCGAACGGGGCGGCATGTACGATATCGACAGTGAGACGATCAGTACGATTACCAGCCACGGTCCGGGATACATCGACAAGAATCTGGAAACGATAGTCGGATTACAGACCGATGAGCCTTTGAAGCGTGCTATCATGCCATTTGGCGGCATCAGACTTATCCATACTGAACTCAAAGCCTATGGGCGAGAGGTTCCTGAGAGAGTGCAGGATATCTTCACCTACCGAAAGACACATAACGATGGTGTCTTTGACGCCTATACCGATGAGATGAAGCGGGCAAGACATAGTGGTGTGATCACTGGTCTTCCCGATAGCTATGGCCGTGGCCGAATAATCGGAGACTACCGAAGAGTACCGCTCTTTGGGACAGCGGAGCTGATCAGGTTGAAAGAAGTGGCAAAGCAGCGGTTACGTACCGATGTCATGGATGAAGCTTTTATCAGGGAGCGGGAAGAGATCAGCGAACAGATTCGCGCATTGCATGAATTGACCGAGATGGGAGCCTCGTACGGCTTCGATATCTCCCGTCCTGCATCAGATACCCATGAGGCGATGCAGTGGCTCTATCTCGCCTACCTATCAGCAGTGAAGGAGCAGAACGGAGCAGCGATGAGTCTGGGGAGAGTTTCGACCTTCCTCGATATCTATGCTGAGAAGGATCTGGCAGCGGGACGCTTCAGTGAAGCCGAGATACAGGAGCTGGTCGACCACTTCGTTATGAAACTCAGAATAGTCCGGTTCCTCAGAACACCTGCATACGATGAGCTGTTCAGTGGGGATCCTACTTGGGTCACTGAGACCATTGGAGGTATGGCTTCAGATGGAAGACATATGGTTACCAAGATGAGTTACCGGTTTCTCCATTCGCTTACAAACCTCGGGCCCGCTCCAGAGCCGAACCTCACTGTCTTGTGGAGCGAGCGACTCCCAGAAGCATTCAAGCGCTACTGTGCAGCACTCTCTATTGAAACCTCTTCGATCCAGTACGAGAACGACGATCTGATGAGACCGAAATATGGCGATGACTATGGTATTGCCTGCTGTGTCTCTGCCATGACCATAGGGAAGCAGATGCAGTTCTTCGGAGCTCGGGTGAACTTGGCGAAGGCTCTTCTCTATGCATTGAATGGTGGACGGGACGAGATCGATGGAAGCCAGGTCGGACCAGAACTCGCACCCGTAGGGGATGGGTATCTCGACTATGATGAGGTGAAAAGAAAGTTCGACACGATGTGCGACTGGCTCTCAAAGCTCTACATGGATACGCTGAACATAATCCACTATATGCACGACAAGTATTGCTATGAGAGAGTCGAAATGGCGCTACACGATGAGCAGATTGTGAGAACCATGGCAGGAGGTATCGCAGGACTGAGTGTCGTTGCAGACAGTCTCAGTGCAATAAAGTACGCAAAAGTGAAGCCTGTCAGAGATGAACGAAATCTCATAGTCGATTTCGAGATCGAGGGGACTTTCCCTGCCTATGGAAACAATATCGAGGAGGTCGACAGTATTGCAGTCGAAATCGTCGAGAGTTTCATGCGGAAGTTCCGAAGTCACCATAGCTACAGAAACAGTGTGCCGACACTCTCTGTGCTCACAATCACCAGCAATGTAGTCTATGGAAAGAAGACCGGATCGACTCCCGATGGGAGGAAGCGGGGAGAGCCTTTTGCCCCCGGAGCGAATCCCATGCACGGTCGAGATAGTCGTGGGTGTGTCGCAAGCATGAAGAGCGTTACTGCAATTCCCTACGATGAAGCAGAGGATGGGATCTCCTATACGTTCAGTATCGTACCTGGTGCATTGGGAAAGAGCAGAACGCAGCAGGCGGAGAATCTGGTGAGTCTTCTCGATGGATACTTTCACGAAACTGGACACCATATCAATGTGAACGTCTTGGATCGGGAGGTACTCCTGGATGCAATGGAGCATCCGGAACTCTATCCACAGCTCACCATCCGAGTGAGTGGCTACGCAGTGAACTTCATCAAGCTCACCCGAGAACAGCAGCTCGATGTCATTCATAGAACATTCCACGAGGTACTCTAGGAGGATAGCATGGGAGTTACAGGACGTATTCATTCGATCGAGACCTTCGGTACAGTGGATGGTCCCGGCATCAGGTATATCGTGTTTCTGCAAGGGTGTGCACTCAGGTGTAAATACTGTCATAATCCCGACTCTTGGCAGATCACTTGTGGCAGTGAAGCCGATTCGGCAGACCTAGTGGCCGATGCTCTCGCGTATCGATCCTTCATACGGAGCGGAGGAGTGACCATCAGTGGTGGAGAGCCGTTGCTGCAACCCGAGTTCACCAAGGATATCATCGATCGAGCTCGTGCCGCCGGTCTCCATACCGCCTTGGATACGGCAGGGAGTGTCCCGCTTGATCGATCCAGACGAGTGCTCGATGCAGTGGATATGGTGCTGCTCGATATCAAGAGTATCGACGATCAGATGTGTTGGAGTCTGACCGGTCGCGGAAATAAAGAGACACTCTCCACGCTTGACTATCTTGAACAGATTGGCAAGCGCGTATGGCTTCGCCACGTACTTGTACCCGGGTGGACATTGCAGCATGAACACCTGTCCCGATTGGCTACTCACCTTGCCCCGTATCATTGTATCGAGCAGGTCGAACTGCTGCCATTTCATAAGATGGGTGAGTTCAAGTGGAAGGAGTTGGGGCTGCACTACTCGTTGCTCAAGACACCCGAACCATCGGTCGAGTCGCTGAGAGAGGCACAGGAAATCTTCGAGAAACATGGTCTGAATGTCCTGCTCAGGGCAGAGGATTCGGCGGATACCAAGAAAATCGGTTAG
>CAYYOL010000069.1:0-7535 GCA_964473245.1 uncultured Spirochaetaceae bacterium | reverse complement strand
TTCAAGGAGCATAGTATGGGGCACAGAGAGTCTGATTACATGGAAATTGCAGAAAACCTTCGCACGAGCGGATACAATTGTGCACAAACTGTAGCGTGCACCTTTTCATCTGAAATAGGGGTGGATCGTACAGTGCTCTATAGGATTTCTGAAGGGTTCGGTAGTGGCATGGGAGGTAACGATGGTACGTGTGGAGCTCTCAGTGGAGCTATCATGGTACTTTCGTTCCTGCTGAGTTCCGGTGACCCGGCTGTTCCATCAAAACAAGACACCTACCACTGGATCAAGAGTTTCCACAATACGTGGAGCGAGCGGTTCGGTTCACCAATCTGTAGTGTGATTAAGGGAAACGATACTGGCGTACCGCTTTACGAGTGTGATAAGCTGATTCGAGAGACGGTTCATATGACCTTTCAAACAATTCAGGATATAGGGGAATATTATGCAGAACTTCAGTTATCACACACCGACGAAAGTACTGTTCGGTAGAGGCGTTGAACACTCTGTCGGTGCAACACTCGCCGAGGCTGGCTATAAGAGAGTGCTCATCCACTATGGAGGGGGCTCAGTGGTCACCAGCGGTCTGCTCAAACGTGTCACCGACAGTCTCGTAGAGGCGGGGGTCTCCTATGTCAAGCTTGGTGGTGTATCACCAAACCCGAAAATCGGTCTTGTACGTCAAGGAATAGACCTTGCGAAAAAAGCACAGATTGATATGATCGTTGCTGTTGGTGGAGGGAGTGTCATTGATTCTGCAAAGAGCATAGGTATTGGATTGGCACACGACAGGGATCCTTGGGAGATGATTGAGAGTCGTACTGCACCGGTGGCGCGCACTCCTTTAGCTGTGGTCCTTACGCTATCGGCTGCCGGAAGTGAGATGAGTCACTCACATGTTATCACCAATCCGGAATTGAAACTCAAACGAGCACTCAACAGCGATCTGCTTAGACCCGATTTCGCCTTTGAGAACCCGGAATACACTATGACGGTGAATGCATATCACACTGCATGCGGAGTCGTAGATACCATGATGCACACGCTCGAGCGTTATTTCACACCGGATACGGATACTGATTTGACAGATCGGATCGCCGAAGCAATACTCGTTTCCGTGAAACGTGCGGGAAAAGTTGCTATTCAGGATCCGAATAACTATGAAGCCCGAGCAACGCTCATGTGGGCATCGAGCCTCTCGCACAATGGAATAACGGGGTGTGGGAAACAATCGACGTTTCCTGCTCATATGATGGAGCACGATGTATCCGGCCTACACGATGAGGTGACACATGGCGCTGGTCTGGCTGTGATCTTTCCAGCTTGGGCACGGTACGTCTATACCTACGATGTCAGAAAGTTCGCCCAACTTGCCGAGCGCGTGTGGAACATCGAGATGGATCATGAGCATCCTGAGCGGACGGCGCTCGAGGGTATCGAGGCGATGAGCGATTATTTCACCAGTCTCGGCATGCCTCGAACCATGAGCGAACTGGGAGTCGATGCCTCCGAGTTTGCTCTCCTTGCAGATATGACGACCAGCAAGAATACAAAACCGCTCGTATCCTATATTCCACTCACCAGTGAGCGAATTGTAGAAATCTATAGGAGTGTCATGTAGCGTTGATTGGAACGGATTGACCGGGATAACACACCTTGTATCTGCTTGGGTATTGAGAAAATTTGACATATCGGTTCCGGTGTCCTATGCTGTCCCGCATGAGTTCTGTATGACAGAGGTTCGTATGGGAGCAAAGGGAAGTATGGTGCAAGGCGGGGTGTATGTCACAGGCAATGGAGTTTCATCATAGCTCCGATTCGAATTTTCACATTGCTCAGGTGCTCGATGCTGTGAATGTCGGTATCTGGGTTGCATGGGGAAATGCTCAGCATCTCTATGTCAACAATGCCTTCAGGCGTCTATTAGGTTTTTCAGCGGATCTCGAGATTGCCTTCAATCGGTCATTCTGGAAATCTCTGGTCCACCCGGATGATATAGAGCGGGTTTCAGAGAGTTTTCTTCGAGTTGCCAGAAGAAATCAGGCGTCCACTTCAACCGAGTTTCGGCTACGATCACAGCATACGAGTGAATATTTCTGAGTCTCCTCGAGAATCCAATCATATGTCTCCAATGATCCTGACCGAATAGTGACCATGGCTGGAACCTTGGTCGATATCGATCAAAGGAAGGCAGTCGAACACTTGCTCACCGAGAGTGAGAGGAGCAAATCGGTTCTGTTGGGCAATCTTCCTGGCATGGCGTATCGGTGTGCGTATGACGACGATTGGACTATGGAGTACGTATCGGAAGGGTGTCTTGAACTGACAGGATACACGCCGAACGACCTTTGTGGTAATCGAAATATCACATACAATTCGATCGTCGAGCCGGAGTTCCGGGAACAACTGTTCGAAGCATGGCGAATCGGAGTCCAGCGTCGCCAGCGAGTAACACTATCGTATAGGATCAACTGTGCAGACGGGGAACGGCGATGGGTCTGGGAACAGGGTATCCCGCTGTTCGATCAGTCTGGCGAGGTTGAGGCACTCGAAGGTTTGATACTCGATATCTCCGATCAAAAACTCATGGAGCAGGAGGTGCATCATACGATGGATCTCCTGAATTATGGAGTGGAGCACAGTAGCAGTGGAGTCGCCATCCATGACCGAGATATGAACTACCTGTACGTCAGCCAGAAATATCTGGAGGAGTATGGGGTCGAAGAAGCAGAGGTGATCGGGAGAAATCACTACGAACTATTTCCCGATATTCCTGAGAAGGGGAAATTGGTACACCAGCGCGCGCTGGCCGGCGAGGTCATACGTGCAGATAACGATATCTTCGAACGAGGAGACGGGTCGGTGGAATGGACTCGATGGGAGTGCCGACCTTGGTATGAGTCGGATGAGACTATCGGAGGTGTGATCGTATATACCGAGGTGATCACAGAACAGAAGCGGATGGAACAGCAATTGCGGCTCCTGAATGAACGTCTCGAGTTGCTCATTGCCAATGCGAACGGACCTATTGCGATTCTCGACCGAACAGGTCATATCACCCGTTTCAATCGAGCTTTTGAGCAACTTACCGGTCGAACGTTCCAAGATGTGCGCGGGAGGCATTTTGGAGCACTTTTTCCAGCAAACAACTCATTGCCGACCAAGCAGGGTGGTGATAGCCCTGTAGTATTCTGGAATCATATGCTTGGGAAGGATCGGGCAGATTCACTCGAGATGATGCTCCACCATGCAGATGGCACAGAACGGATCGTGCTATGGAGTTGGGCCTCACTCTTGCAGGAACAGGATGCATCCGATGCATTCACGATCGTTCAAGGTCAAGATATCACTGAACGGAAAACCAACGAGTTGCAACTTCGCTATATGGGTGAGCATGATTATCTCACCGGACTTCACAACAGGCAATATCTTGAGAGACAGCTTGCAAAGTTCTCTGCGAATGAGATGCTTCCTGTGTCGGTGCTGATGGCCGATACCAATGGGTTGAAGATCATCAACGATTCGTTTGGACATAAGGCTGGAGACGAAGTGCTGATAAAGGTCGCCGATCTATTTCGAGAGGCCGCTCGCCCTGGAGATCTTGTTGCTCGGTACGGTGGAGATGAGTTTATTGTACTTCTTCCCAGATCTTCCTGTACGGAAACCAAACAGTTCGTCATTCGTATGCAGCAGACGATAGCTCAGATGGACATTGGGCCACTGAGACTCTCGATGTCTTTTGGGGCGGCAACGAAGACACGAAGAGACGACCCGTTCTCCGAGGTTTTCAAGCGAGCAGAGGATGCTCTCTATCGGAATAAGATCTACGAAAGTACGAGTGCCAAGAGCAAATCTATTGAGTTGATCATGAACACGCTCTTCGAGAAAAGCCGCCGGGAATCGATGCACTCGAAACGGGTCAGTGCACTCTGTGAACAGATTGCACGCAAACTGGGTCTTTCGGATGAACAGATCAGTAGAATGCGGATCGCTGGACTTATGCACGATATCGGAAAGATCGGTGTATCCGAGGGTGTGTTGAACAAGGAGGGGCCGCTGAATAAAGAGGAGTGGGCTGAGATTCAACGTCATCCTGAGACCGGGTATCGCATACTGGAGACGGTCAGTGATTTTTCTGAAGTTGCCGATTACATTCTGGAACATCAGGAGCGATGGGATGGGAAGGGGTATCCGAGGGGGTTGAAAGGTGAATCGATCTCCACTCAGGCTCGAATCATCGCCGTAGCAGATGCTTTCGATGCGATGACCAGCGACCGAACCTATCGAAAGGGGTTGGAAATCGATGAAGCTCTCTGTGAGATTGAGCGGTGTGCAGGAACGCAGTTCGATCCGCAGATCGCCGCTCTTTTTGTATCCATGATGCGAGCAGGAGAGATGCCTCTCTGAGTTTGGTGCCGAATTTTCATGATATTCTGAAAACCTACTTGACGATTTCTGTGTGCCATGGTACAAGACTATGCGTTTATCAAGTCTCCATCGTCTAGTGGTTAGGACACCGGGTTTTCATCCCGGCAACGGGGGTTCAATTCCCCCTGGAGATGTATCGCATCGTAAATCGCACGGTTTGTGCGATTTTTTTTATTGCATGATCACAGTTGCTCAAAGTGGGCGCATACGGTACACTATATTCCCGAAACACTTCTCAAAAACTTTGTGTTACGGAGATAATGAACAATGAATACAGTGGTACTGCATGCTACGGACCTTGATGGATATCTGACCGACAGTGATAAAGAGAGTCTATCGAGGGCTCAGGTTCTCTACGGCGAAGCCATTGAGCTTTTCAAGGAGATCGAAAGTGGTGAACCAGCTCGGGGCGAAAAAGCAAAAGTAGCGCTCACTCCAGTATTTGAACGAGTCGGGAGATACCTGAAGGAGATCGTCGCTCGCGAACCAAGAATCCATGTATACTCCTTTGAGACTCCCCAGGTGCAACATGGTTCAGCTTCTCGCCTGATCGCGAAGTTGCGTGATCCAAAAACCAGCCAGGCAGAGTTTCTCTACTTTGTGCAACGAGCCTATGAGCTCCTGTTCTCCCATGTCTATGCAGATAAGGCCCTACCGAAGAAGCGGAGCATCATAACGCAGACACCAGTCACCTTTCCTGTGAGGAACTATGCAGTTCACAAAATACCAGATGTTGATGATTTCATTGAGAACTCTGTCATGTGTGTCATGCTGAGAGGAGCTCTCCTTCCCTCCATGATCATAAGCAAGGAGATTCAGGAGTACAGTTCAAATGGCTATGTGACTCCCTTTGCGCTGTTCAGCATCAAGCGGGACGATACGAAGGTTGAGAAGAACATGGACTACCTGCTTAATCTGGACCGCTCATTCTTCGACCTTTCGAAATTGGAAGGCAAGGATCTGATTTTCGCAGATCCCATGAATGCCACCGGTGGCTCACTCGTGACCATTGTGAAGTACATCGAATCGCAGGGAATCAAACCTCGATCGATCAGGTTCATTACCGTGATATCTGCACTCAAAGGCGCACTTCGCGTGGTTCGCGCGATCGAGAATGCCGAGGTCTATACCCTCTGGATGGATCCTATCCTAAATGAGAAGGCCTATATTCTCCCCGGGCTTGGCGATGCGGGTGATCGACTGAATGGGGTCGATGCTCACGATACACCACGAAATATGATTCAGTTGATGGCCGACTATGGTTCAACCATCACCGATTTATATCGGGACCAGGTGCGGGAGATAGAAAGAACCGTATTATGATTGGAGTGAAGTGCGTACGAATATTCGTACTCTGCATGGTCTGCTCTCTGGTGTTCTCGTGTAGTTCGATGGCACATATAGCTGAGCGGCAGGTTGATGAGATAATTGCCGAAGCGAAGCCGTTCAATGATGGTGGAAACTATGCAGATGCTGTACTCCATTATGAGTCCGCACTTGTCCGATATCCCGATGAACCTCGACTCCGCTACAATTTTGCCATTGCGCTTGCTCAGTCTGGAGACCTGACGCGATCGGCTAGCGTCTTACAGCGACTCTCAGCAGAGCATGAATCGAATGACCTGACCTATCTAAAAGCTCTTGGTGGTGTTGCTGCAGCTGGGAACATCTCTGATACAGCTGTGGAAAGCTGGATGCGGGTGGTCGAACTGGATCCCATGGACAGCGATACTCGTTTTCGGCTCATGCGCTATCTGATCGAGATTGAATCATACGAGGCGGCATATGAACTGGGATTAGCCGCCTATCGGCTCCATGTGTTCGAGCCGGAGCTCTTCGAGATGCTCGAGATACTTGAACGCCAAACGGGCAGGGGGGATGGTTCATCCTGGAGCATCATTCTGACAGATCAGTAGGGTCGGTTGTGCGTCTCAGGTGGCCGGATCCGACCACCCGAGATTGCAGGGAATTCGCTTAACGAGCTCCAATGGTCTTCAACATGCTGTTGAGAATCGACTCAGGGTTACCACTAGCATCGATGTCTCGGAGTAGACCTTTGTCCCTATAATAGGCAATGAGTGGTTCTGTCTGTCTGTTATACACTTCCAGACGGTTGAGGATTGCCTCTTCCTTGTCATCGTCGCGCTGGATCAGCGGTTCGCCGGTTTCATCGTCGATTCCATCGACTTTTGGAGGGTTGTAGATGACGTGGTAGATTCGTCCGGTGCTTTTGCATACTCTACGCCCGGAGAGTCTTTTGACGATAAGTTCCCGGTCGAGTTGAAAGTTCACCACATGATCTATGCTCTTCATCTCTGCCAGTGCATCTGCCTGAACAATCGTTCTTGGAAAGCCGTCGAGAATGAATCCGGCATCGGTGTCTTTTTCCAGAAAACGCTCTTTGACCATCTCAACGGTCACGCTGTCTGGCACCAGTTCGCCAGAGGCCAGTATCTCCTTCACCTGTTTGCCGAGAGGCGTCTCGTTCTTGATGGCTGCTCTGAACAGATCTCCGGTGGAGATATGAGGTATGTTCAGTTCATCTTTTGCCAACGTTGCAATGGTCCCTTTTCCTGCTCCTGGAGGGCCGAGAAATACTACGTTCATGTCTGATCCTCGCTTACTAGGTATATGTATAGTCGGAGAATACCAGATGGTGTGTGTTTTGTCGCCCCTTTATAATACAGAGCACAGGAAAACGTGACGATTTCGAGATGTTTTTTTCACGATCCAAATATGGAAAAAAAATTGCAGAACCCCTAGACGAGATTACACAAAACAGGTAATATCCACCTCGGTTCTACTGAATGGAATGTCAGCCTGAATGGTTGCACAGCACAAACAGTCGGTACAAAACAAAGAATAGTGAAAATTGCTATTGACACTTTGATTTTGTTCATGTACCTTAGTCGAGCACGCTAACGAAAGGTGCTTGGCCACGAGCCAAATTCGCGGCCTCTGAGAAGGGGTGCAGCGACCTGATTTATGACATTGATAAGCGAAGGAAAGAGAGAAGTCATACAAGCAATTGTGTCTGCAGAGCGAAAGTTCTGTGGAGGTGCAAGGGCTTCCAAGTCAATTCACGAACGAAAGTGAAAGCTAACGTTTGT
>CAYYOL010000068.1:0-7743 GCA_964473245.1 uncultured Spirochaetaceae bacterium | reverse complement strand
ATATACTGGGAAAGAGTAGCGATGTCAACATTTAATTATTTACTATAAAAGGAATTAAGGGATGTGACAGATGTTCTGAGTTTTGCAATTTTAAAGGATTGCAGTAAATATCTAGACTCTTCACTTTGACCATAAAAAACCGTACATATGACATATATTGATGGAGGTGAACATGCAAATGAAGCCATTAGATGCATAAAAACTTATAACCGATGTGAAATTGGTCCTCTATCATGTAGGAAGCTTTGACAAAGGACATCGACTAAGTTATTGACGGTCGAGGTTGTGGATAAGTGGGTAAAATAGGCCCATCTTCTACCAAACTTTGACCAAAAACGTGTGAGAAGTTGTCAAAAGTTTTCTTAATTTTTTTGGAATTTTTAGAGGTTTCCGAGAAACGAGACCGTATTTCTGGAGAAAGCGTCTCGAAGCGCTGCGAATCCGACAACGTCCGATTCGATAAAACATCGTCTTCTCCCCACGTGTTCGATGTAATGGGCATCTGAACCCTGAATGACTGTATACCCATTCGTATCTACGACAGGTGGGATCGCGATGGATTCGACTGCCGAGTAGGGGAGTTCGGGAAGGAAGCCGAGGTTTGCGGTCACACTGTTCGCCGGGCGGTCGATATGGGCTGGTATCACCAAGCCATTGCGCGCGAGTGTGAGCTCGACGAGTGTATCATAGGTGATATCTGCAGGGCCGTAGAGAAAGAGCTCAGCCTCTTCGATATGTGTTCCTGTGACGTCGCACACATATTGATTTCCGAAAAGACTTGCCGCATTGGGAATTCGTGGGAGCATGGACTCGATGTATCGACCGAAGTCGAGTGCCTGAGGGACCTCCTCGAACAGTGCGAGTACATGTATCTCTTCGAGGGTGGTGACCTCGACGCCGAATACTCCGGTAATACCGATGATCTCGCACGCATCGGCGAATGCCGGAATATTTCTACAGCAATTGTGATCCGTGAGGGCAAGGATCTCCACCCCCTTGTCGTACGCCTCCATGGCAAGTATGGATGGCAACAACGCATCACTTCCGCACGGAGAGAGGCAAGAGTGGTTGTGTAGGTCTATGCACCAACGACCCATTACACCTTTCCTAGAGCCTTCGCCAGCCGATAGGAGACCGTGAATTGATTCTCGCTGGTTCCTAAGATGGCGATTTGTTCTCGTTTTGCCGCTTCGATCATGTCATCTGCTGGGGCTCTTCCGTTGCAGAGAATGATTGCGTGCATACCGATAAGCGATGCCACGGCAATGGTATTCTTATGTGCTTGAATGGTGATGAGAGCACTGTCTTCCGATGCATTTCCCATGACATCGGATAGGAGATCCGATGTATATCCATCCAATATGACTGCGGATGAGTCTTCCATGGTAAAGACCGTGTAACTCAGTTCCTGAGCCAGTTCTTCGATGTTCTTCATGTTTCGTCTCCTTCTGTTTCATTGTTACGCGTATCACTGAATTTGATTGTCGACCGGACGATGGTCCCCGACGGTGTCGATTCGATAGTGAAATTATCGCTGACAGATCGTACATTCGGCAATCCCATACCAGCTCCGAATCCGAGCGAACGAATCCATTCGTTCGCAGTTGAGAAGCCTTTCTCCATTGCCTTGTCCAGATCGGGTATACCGGGGCCAGAGTCTTCGCTGGTGATCACGATCTCGTTAGGTCCGTACTCTGCGGTGATTCGACCTCCCTCCGAATGCACTACGATATTCATCTCCAATTCATAGCTCGCTATAGCAGCACGTCGGATAGTCGGTGGGAATATGCCATTTCCCTTCAGTCTCTTCTTGATCTGGGTCGAAGCGAATCCCGCATTTTCGAAGTCGTGCTTCAATACTGCAAACGAGTGGATATCACGGGTGAATCCATCGGTCACCTTTGTTGTCTGATTCATCCGCTCGAGATTCTCAACCTCGTGGTTGATCTCGAGTAACAATCGGGTGGTGATATCACGAGTGGTCACCATGCCAACCAGATTCTTATCTTTACTCAGCACAGGGAATCGGTGAAAACTGTATCGATCGAAGTAACTGATGGCGAACGATACCGGCATATCATCTTCGAGCACGATCATATTTCTCGTCATGTGAGAATCAACTGTCTCATTGATATACCCGAAATCGAGTGCTTGAATGATATCATCCATGCTCACGATACCGAGTAGCCGTGTATCGGAGACGACAGGAACTCCGGTGATGGAATTCTCCCGCATGAGGTTCTGGACCGTTCGCATAGTGGTTCCGAGTGGAACACTGATAAGCGACCTAGTCATGACGTCCTTCACTTTCAAGCGATAGATCAGTTCCAGAATCACGGTGGGGGAGTTGTAGGTGTTGATAGGTATCGTTTGCATGCTCTCAGTATACTACAGGTACTTGGTGGAGAGGAAGGGATTCTGGTATGCTCTCATCATGCAAAACGAGACGATCAAGGTAGTGTACGAAGAAGAGCGGTTTCTGGTGGTGGAAAAGCCGGCAGGGTTGCCTACCGTTCCACTCGCTCGGAATCCCGAAGGACCGTCTCTGTTGACCTGGTTGCGACACGACTTTCCCGAGGTCGCCGATTCCGGAGGCATGCATGCTCATGAAGGGTTGATCCTCCATCGACTCGATACTGAAACGTGCGGGCTGGTGCTTGCAGCAAGAGATCGTGAAAGTTACCGGCTCATTCAGGAAGCTCAAGGAAACAAGCTATTCGAGAAGACCTATATTGCTGCTACCGCACCGGGACAGAGACTCGATGGATTTCCTCCCCTGCCAGGTACATGGGGGGCGTCTGGCGAGCCTTTCACCGTGGAGAGCAGGTTTCGCCCCTATGGTCGCAAGGGGGCACAGGTACGTCCAGTGATCGAATCTTCGTCTCATTACGCACAAGTGAAGGGCGGAGCGGTTTGGTACGCCACGACGGTCACCCCTTTGGGAGTGAACGATTGTGGTGACCTCCTCTATCAGTGCACGATTGTACGTGGGTTTCGACACCAGGTCAGGTGCCATCTTGCATGGACTGGCTACCCGATACGGGGAGATGCAGCTTATGGAGGGGTGGAAGATGAAGTACTCCATCTTGCTGCCGTTTCGATTCGGTTCCCTCACCCGGAGACCAAGCGTATGTGCAAAGTCGATTGGGAGGGTTCCCCTGCATGGACATTCCGGATAAGCTGATAACGAACACCTTCAGCTAAGGAGATGAATATGGGAGATGCAAGAGAGCGCGATTTGGCACGACTATTGGTGCGGTATTCGGTAAAGCTGGAACCTGGAGAGCGGTGTCTCATTCAAGCTATCGATGTACCGGATTCCATGGTTGAAGAGCTAGTGCAGGCTGTGTATGAGGCGAAAGGATATCCGGAGGTCTCTTTGGGTTCGATTCGCATAGAACGGGCAATGGTAGCCGGTTCTACAAAGGAGAGCCTCGAAGCATGGGCCGACTCAGATGCCTATCGAATGCGGAACATGGATGCATTCATCGGAATTCGCGGCATAGTAAATCCACGTGAACACGCAACACTGAAAGAGGTGTATACTAGGTACATGACACATTACAATACACCGGTTCATCATGAGATTCGTGTTCCACATACGAAGTGGGTGGTCTTGCGGTATCCTACACAGCTCATGGCATATCAGGCGAACATGTCGACCAGGGAATTCGAGCAGTTCTTCTATCGAGTCACCAATGAGGTGGACTACGAGGGGATGGCCCGTGCCATGGATAAGGCAAAGGCGTTCCTCGATGCTGCCGATCATGTGAGAATCATCGCTTCTGGAACCGATATCGAATTTTCCATTCGGGGTATGGGATCTGTCCCGTGCGCCGGTCTCAGAAACATTCCCGATGGGGAGATCTACACCTGCCCTGTTCGCGATAGTGTGCAAGGTACCATCAGCTACAATACGCCATCGACCTACAATGGTCACTGCTTTACCAATGTCTCATTCACGGTGAAAGATGGAAAGATCGTCGACTCGGATGCAGACGATCCGGAAGCATTGAAAGCTGTGCTCGATACCGATGAGGGGGCACGCTATTTTGGCGAGTTCGCCCTTGGCTGTAATCCGAACATCACGTTTGCCATGGACAATATCCTGTTTGATGAAAAGATCGCAGGCTCGATCCACTTCACCCCGGGCAACGCTTATGAGAATTGCGATAACGGAAACCGTAGTGCGGTCCACTGGGATCTGGTTCAGATTCAGACCCCTGAGTATGGGGGAGGGCAAATCATCATAGATGGCCAACTTATACGGAAGGACGGGGTATTCGTCCATGAGGCTTTTACAGATCTGAATTTTTCCTACTGAACAAATGGTTTTATAATCAATGTTCGGCGTTGAACACGATGGTTCGGTTGTCGAATATGATGATTCGGTGCTCCAGATGTGCCTGTACAGCGCGAGAGAGCACCTGTCTCTCGACATCCTTTCCCACCTGTTTGAGCCCTTCGGGGCTCAGCTCATGATTCACTCGTACTACATCCTGTTCTATGATCGGGCCCTGGTCAAGGTCTTCCGAAGCGTAATGGGCTGTTGCACCGATCATCTTCACGCCCCGTTCATAGGCTCGTCTGTAGGGACTTGCTCCCTGGAATGCGGGGAGGAATGCGTGATGGATGTTGATGATCTTTCCAGCCCAATCCTCGGTGAACTCAGGAGTAAGGATCTGCATATAACGGGCTAGTACGACTAAGTCGATATCATGTTTTTCAAGTAGGTCTCGAATCTTTCTCTCCTGTTCGACTTTCTTTCCCTTCTCGATGGGGAGATAGTAGTACGGGATTCGGAACTGGTCTGCAATGTATTCGAGTGTAGGGTGGTTGCTTATGATAAGCGGGATGTCGCAGATGAGGTCTCCCTCATGGTGTCGGCTGAGCAGATCGAACAGGCAGTGGCTGGTTTTGGAGACGAGAATGGCAACACGATTTCGGTAGTCGGTGAAGTGACACTCCCAAGTGAGTTTCAGCGGTTCGGCGAATGTGGCGAACTCCTCCTGCAGCTCTTTCCGCGTAGTGGTAAGATCGTTCTGATCGAGTTCTACTCGCATATAGTACCGTTTGGCGCGTGTATCGGAGTGTTGTTGACAGTGCAGGATATTGTAGCCACGTGAGTAGAAGTACTGAGATATGGCGGCCAACAACCCTTTTCGGTCATCGCACTGGATGAGAAATATGATTTTATGCATAGGAAGATACTCCTTCTCCGAATCGTATCGGCGACAATTCCGCACCAGTATACAGACCGATGCGATCTCTTTCAACTGTCAGCTTTCATCGGTGAATGGAGCCAGCTCGGGCTCCTCCTCTGAATCCTCTGCAGAGTTGAGGAGTATCTCAACTTTCTGTTCGATCTTCTCCAGACCCTTTTCGACTTTACGAGCGAGTTTTACCCCCTCTTCGAATAGTTTGATCGACTCATCGAGACTAGTTGCCTGATCCTGCAACTGGTTCGTGATCTCCTCCATCCTGGTGATATCCTGTTCAAATCCCATACTCTTCCTCCATGTTCTTCTCTTCCAGTATTGTATCCGTTGTGGCTGTAACAGCTCCTGTTCCGAATTGAATACGTATATGGTCGTTTTGTTTCAGTTGATCTGCCCGAGTGACGACGGTACGACCATCGGCTCTCGTGACGATTGCGTATCCTCGATCGAGCACACCAAGTGGACTGAGAGCATCGAGGCGACCACTCAGTGTGTGGAGAGTCGATTTCATGGAGGTTATTCTCTCCCGGGTATGTACTGTCATCCGCTCTTTCAGATCGTCGTTCTGCAAATGCAACTGTTCCAGTCTTCTGGAAAAATATTCAGACATTCGTTGTGGGGTGAATAGGGCAGTCCTACTCCGGGAAAGCGCTATTCGTCCAGAGAGAGTTCTTGCCATGTGCCGAACCGACTCGTGTAGCGAGGCAACGATCTCCTGGAGATCCCGACTTACCAGTTCGGCTGCAGCCGATGGTGTGGGTGCCCTGACGTCGGCCGCATAATCGCTGAGTGCCCAATCGATTTCATGGCCGACAGCGCTTACTACCGGAATTTCGGACTCAACCACTGCCTCCACTACCAATTGGTCACTGAAGGGAAGGAGATCTTCGATGGATCCGCCGCCACGACCGATTATCAGGATATCGCCAAGACGCCAGCGATTCGCCATTCGAATACGTGAGGCAATGGTCTGCGCCGCACCCTCTCCCTGGACCAGGGCGGGGAGAACCACAATCGAGATCGCCTTGTTTCTCCGATTGAGCACTTGCAAGATATCCCTGATTGCAGCTCCCGTCGGACTGGTTACCACACAGATGCGTCTCGGAAACACGGGGAGCGCTCTTTTCCGATCGGGATCGAAATACCCCGCTGCTGCAAATTCCCGTTTTCTCTGTTCGAGGAGGGCGAGAATATCCCCTTCTCCAATTTTGCTGATCTGTTCGCAGATCATCTGGTACGAACCTCTTCTCTCGTATACCGAAATGGTTCCCGAGACTCGTACCCGATCGCCGTCTTTTGGCACGAATGGAACTCGCCAGTTCTTCGGTTTGAACATGACAGCCTGAAGAGCGGCTTTTGTGTCATTCAGCTGGAAGTACCAGTGTCCACTTGAAGCAGGTCGGAAGTTGCTGATCTCCCCTTCGACCGAAATGTGGTGGAATGCTCCCTGTAAAGTCTGCTTGATGAGCATGGTTATGTCGGAGACGGTGAAAGTCTGATCGGAAAACAGGTCACTCATGATCTTTCAACTCCTTGTTTGTAGCTCGCTTCCCATAGCCGTTCAGTTGGCTGGCAAGTCCAACAACGATAGCGAACGTTGCAAGTATGCCGAATACCCACCAAGGGAGGTAGTAGAATCGGGTGAACAGGAGGGAGCACGCCACCCCTCCCGATATCGAAGTCGCCACAATGTGATAGTGCGGAGCCGAGTGGATATGAAAAAGGAGAGCAATCACAGAGGTCGCTGCTGCAATGATACCCATCAACGACGGGGGTAGATAGACTGGGATCCCTGCTGCAAGTACTAACGTGGTCGCACCTATGGATAGACAAACACTTACACGATTAGCAAAATCCCCTGCAATACGAACCAGTGGGAGAGAGAGGAGCGCAAGACCGATCGATGGGAGTATGCCGAGAAATGCTTTCATGTTCGATTCAGCTGCCACTGCGATGTACCATAGCTCTCCCAGTGTTGCATGGGTCTCCAAGGCTTCGATCAGCAGTTCCCGATTGTTCACTATGGTCATTGCGATCAGTGATAGCAGAAATATAGAAGCAGCCATACGGATATACCGAATATACCGCTGTAAGGATAACCCTGCGAAGAGAAGGGTAGATGAAGCGATCACTCCTCCGATCATGACTATTGAATTCATTTGCTCATCTCCTACTTAATGCCTTTCGTGTGAAATCCCGAAAGACGAAAAAAGACAGCCCGATTGAGCTGCCTTCTTGTAAACGCACGGGTGCGTTTGTTCGCACTGTGTTAGTCGGCGAGGATTGCCCCGGTGGGACATGCATCCACACAAGCGCCGCAGCTAATGCACAGATCTGGGTCGATAACGTAGATATCCCCTTCTGAGATTGCCTCTACCGGGCACTCTGGAAGGCAAGATCCGCACGCAACACATGCATCAGTAATTGTGTAAGCCATAGTTGACTCCTTATGGTTTTTTATACGGGTTCGACTATATACCTTAGAGAACTTGACGTCAAGGCTTGACTGAGATTCTTCTGGACG
>CAYYOL010000067.1:0-7966 GCA_964473245.1 uncultured Spirochaetaceae bacterium | reverse complement strand
ATAAGATTCACCTGAATCACATTCGTGAAATCCTCCACCGGATACTGGTGCAGTTAAAGAAAAAGCCTCTCACATCCTTTCCAGCTGAGGACGTGAGAGGCGTATCAACCTATATAGTTATCAGGGAGGAAGGACTTCCTCTCTTGCTGAGTAGGACCAGTCAGTCACCACGAACCTGTTTCAGATACCGAAGAGCCTCTACCTGGCCGGCGATTTCCCGACCCCCACAGTAGTCCCGGTCATTCCACCCCTCAATATCGATCGTACCTTCGTACCCATGGGCGTTGAGTATGGCAAAGGCCTTGGCCCAATCGAAATCTCCCCTGCCGGGGAAGCAGGACTTATGCCAGCTCTCAGCTCCAAACAAACCTCTGCTGGCTAGTAGCGCATGATCGACTCTGCTGTCCTTGCCATGCACGTGGAAGACTCGGGGAGCCCACTGCGCCAGTTGCATAACCGAGTCGCAGCACATCTCCAACTGGTGGCAAGGTTCCCACTCCAGTCCAATGGAGGAGCTGGGAATCGCGTCGAACAGCAACTCCCAAGCATCGGGATTGATCGCGATATTCCATTTGCCCCGCTTCCAGGTATCACCGAGACGACAATTCTCGAATGCGATCTTGACTCCCAACTCCTCTGCTCGCTCGGCAAGGGGAGAGAACACCGCTTTCCACCGCTGCAGGGAATCGGGTACCGAGGCACCTGGAACTCTCCCTGCGAAGCACCCGACGACCGGTGCGCCAAAACTGGGAGCCATCTCGATCAGAGAACTCAGGTCCTGCAATGTCCGCCGTCCGCACTCCGAATCGTCCAGTACGTTCCCGTAAACAGCGAGGGAGCTGATCGCGGTATCGGTACGCTCGCTCACCGCAAGCACCTCATCTACCATCTCGAAAAGATCCACTTCTTCAATCGACTGCCAGAACATGATGGAGAAACACTCGAACCCATACGAAGAGAGCCTGCCGATCGCTGCAGCAGGATCTTCGCTACCCTTCACAAGCGTGCCAATGGGAATCTTCTTCATAGTGGTAATCCCCCAGGAGCCAGATCATCAAGTAGCCTCTGGACACGAAGACCGTGAGAGAAATCGGGTATTACACCCCTGTCTTCCAGTCTGGAAGAGGTATCGACGAGATTGCAAAATTGTTCGTATGTTGAAAGCACCACAGGTCCCGGAACCAGTTCTGCGGCACCCTCACCATATCTGACCAGCTCGACATCCGAACGAGACCTCCGCAGGTCTAGAAGCGCCCTCCCCTCGGAACCTTCCACGATCAGGGAAAAATCATCGACTGCATCGGCAGAGATGAAACTCAATTCGATGGTGCACGGAATGGAGCTTGCAACCGCACCATGTGCCGTTATCTGCACATAGGGGAGATTGTCACCAAGAAAATCGTCAGTTGGAGAAAAGCGTCCGAGCAACCCCAGCTGATCTGCCTGAGCAAGATCGATCGCAGACTCGTTCGACCCGATGGAGAGTTCACCGAAGACGAAAAGCAGAGCGTCGACTACGTGACTTCCCAGATCACCCACAACCCCTGTTGTCCCCTTATCATACATCAGACGCCATCTCCACCGTGGCACCACGCGCCAATCACCCCATATCCCTGTGGCAACCCACCCCTGTTTGTAGGAGATGGAAACATTCCTGATCTCCCCCAGCGTGCCATCGCTGACCACTGTTCGCAACGCATGAAGTGCCGGAGCGTTTCTCTTGCTGAAATTCACGAACGTTGGCCTCTCTGTGGAACGTGCAATCTCCGCCAATCGCTCGGCCTCTGCCACCGTCCTCGATAGGGGCTTTTCACAGAACACCGCTAGACCGCCGTTCAAGGCCGCAACGCAGAGCTCCGCGTGACGCCAGTCCACCACCGCGCAACTGAGCGCATCGGCACAGTGGCTTGCAGTCAGGTCATCAATGGAATCGTACCAACGGGGAATGTCATGGTTCAGGGCGAAAGTTCTCGCATGCTCAAGATTATGATCCTTGCAGGCACTGAGGATACAATACGACAACGTCGAAAATTTCTTCGCGTGGTAGTTTGCCATGCTTCCTCTGCCAGCAATCGCTAAACGGACCATAGCCCATGGTATCACATATCTGTTCGGGAAGGGCAATACCTTGCAGTAGATTCACGCACGATAAAATCGGTCTCCAACCACTCGGTTACCGGCTCCTCTAATTTTCCTTGCAAAATATCGATCAGAAGTCTCGTAGCTCGCCTCGCCAACCTGGTAACCGGGTGGTCAATGGTCGAAAGAGGAGGCGTGATATCCTTCACCGGTGGAAGATTGTCGTACCCGATCACGCTCAGGTCCTCGGGAACTCGTATCCCCATGGAGTTCGCTCTGGAGAGAACACCGAAGGCACAACGATCACTACTGCAGAAGATCGCCGAAGGCCGATCGGAACGATCCAGAAGCTTCAGCGCCCCCTCGTAGCCGGAGGTCTTCGAAAAATTCCCTTCGACTACCGAGCTCACGACTCCATACTCATTCACCAATTGGTTGAAGACCGAGAGTCGATCTATTGCATTCCTGAACTGCATATCTCCGGTGATATACCCCCAGTTCCGATGCCCAAGATCGTATGCATGTTCGCACGCCTTCTTCATGCCCGTCTCGGGTATCGCATCCACACTGTTAAGACCCTCATGGTAGTTGTTGATGAGCACGAAGGGGACCCCCCGTTCACGTAGTCCGGCAAACGGCCTAAAATCGGCTCGAGTCACTGCGAAGAGCAGTCCATCGACCGTCTTGGAGCGGATCAGGGTGTAATAGTCATCGGTATTCGACTTCTTCTTGTCCAGAATGATGGTGACCGAATACCCCAAGGAATCACACTCGAGCACCACCCCGTCTAGAAGCGCGGGGAAATAGGAACGACTGAACGGGGGGAAAGCCTCGTAGGAAGGGAGCACGAACCCGAGCATCTTCGTATGACGGCGAGCAAACAGTGTAGCCTGTCGTGAAGGAATGTAGCCCAGCTCCTTGGCAGCGGCACGTACCCGCTGCTTGATCGCTTCAGTGATGAGTTGACTGTCATTCAATGCCCGTGAGACAGTCGACTCCGATACTCCGGCCCTCTCAGCGACATCTTTTCTGCTCGGTCTGCTTTCCATTCCTCTATGTACCATATTCAGTGAACATGGGAAAGGGCGCGATAGACGCGCCCTTTCGAATGATTCTAGTAGATGGACTCGGGCTCATAGTACTCGTCGACATTGGAAGCATCCACGAGCACAGATGGAATCACAACAGTGATCGGCTCCGAGGCATCGTGGAAGTCGTCGCTTCTCACCCCGGTAGCGACTTCCGTCGCATAGCGGATACCATCGAGAATCATTGATGGGTGATAGGTCGCCGTTGCACTTACCAACGGATGACCATCCATGATCATCTTGTAGACAACCTTGGACCCGGCACCACCGAGTGCGATCTTCACATCGTTTCGGCCCGACTCCTGAATCGCCTGCAGCACACCAAGCAACACGTCGTCATCCTGACAGAAGACTGCATCGATTCTGGGATACTTCTGCAGGAACGTCTCCATGAGTGTCAGACCCTTCTGCGTTGACCAATCGGCGAACTCGTAGTTGTTTTCGCCAAGCAGATTGACCAAGGAAGGCTCCTTGTTCATCTCTGCGAAGAAGGCATCCATTCTCTCGGTGTCGATGATGACAGGAAGTCCACCCATCGCCACATAGTACCTCAATCCCTGCTCCTTCATCTGCTGTGCAAGCCACTTTCCACTATTGGTACCGAGCGCGGGATTGTCACCAGCGATATTCACATACCCGAACGAAGTGTCGGTCAGACCACGGTCGACCACGAACACCCGCACTCCAGAGCTATGCACCTGTTTCACCGTCGGTGTGAGCGGAGCAGACTCATGGGGAAGAATCACCAGATAATCCATACCCCAGACTTCAAGATCCTCGACGTTCCTGATCTGAGTCGAAGGACTGTCGGCTGTGACGATACGGAATTCGAACTTACCAGGTTGTTCTGCCTTGATGTCATCGGCCGCTTTGTTTGCCCACCATACGATACCACCGGTCCAACCATGGTCCGCACTGGGAATGGAAATGCCGATCTTAGTCGGTGCACCAGCTGCAGATTCGCTTGCCCCTGCTGCGAACACCATGCCCATGGCCATCAGAAAAACGAGCGTCATTACCACTACTCTTTTCATTGTAGAACCTCCATTAGTTCTTTTTATTGTATTGCAGCAATACTGCCGCAATGATTACCAGACCTTTGGCCGCCTGTTGCAGATAGGAGGAAATCCCACCGAGAACAAGCATGTTGTTGATCATGCCGAGCATGATCGCTCCGAGAACGGTCCCGATGACCGTCCCCTTCCCCCCTGTCATTGAGGTGCCACCGATCACTACCGCCGCAATGGCGTCGAGTTCATAGTAGATACAGTCGGATGAGTTGATTGAGTTGAGTCGGGAGGACCAGAGCAATGCCGTCATACCGACTGTCGCCCCGGTGATGATGTAGGGAATCATCCTCGTCTTGACCACCTGCACAGCCGAATAGCGGGCAACCTGCTCATTCGCTCCGACTGCACAGACATACCGTCCGAACCTCGTATTGTTCAGCACGACATGCAGAATGATGGCGATGATGAAGAACATCCACACCGGCACCGGAAGACCGAGAAACCGTCCTGTTCCCACCTCCGAGTAGACTGTATTCACCGAAAGGATGTTTCCCGCTCCGGAGAAGTACTGGATCAGGGAACGAAAGATGGACATCGTCCCCAACGTCGCAATGAATGGCGCGATACGTCCCTTGGTTACCAGAATACCGTTGAACAATCCACAGAATGCCCCGAAGATCACCGCGAACACCCCTGCAAGGAGTACGGACCAGTGTGAGTTAGGCGGCAGCGTATTGAGGAAGAAGATCGTGATCCCTCCTACAAAGGCCGTCATGGATCCCACAGAGAGGTCAATTCCTCCAGAGATAATGATCAACGTCATGCCCAACCCGATGATTCCCGTGTAGGAGACCTGTCTCAGGATATTGGTCATGTTCCTTGTCTGCAGGAACGTCGGCCAACCGACTATCGAGGCAAGAATGAACACCAGAATGAAGGCCATGCCTGTCGAGTGTTCACTGAATTTGAAGTTCTTGAACCCCCCAACCACACTCGTAGCGATGCTCGGTCGTACAGATTCTTTTGTTTTTGATCTCTCGTTCATCAACTATCTCTCCCTAACAATTCCGTATCGTGTATTCCTGTCGCGTGGAACATGATCTGTTCTTCGCTGATTCGATCTCCCTCGAGACATCCGGTGACCGCCCCTTCACGCATCACATAGACCCTGCTGCACAACCCCATGACCTCCTCCATCTCCGAAGAGATCACAATGCACGAAATACCGCTCTCGGCAAGCGAATGGATGAAGTCGTAGATCTCCCGTTTTGCATTCACATCGATCCCTCTCGTCGGTTCATCGAGAATGAGAATCTGGGGATCGGTATCCACCCAGCGGGCAAGATAGACCTTCTGCTGGTTCCCTCCACTGAAGTATCTGAGCCCCATGCGCATCGATGCAGCCACAATATTGAACTTGTCCACATAGCGTGAGCTCTTCTCCAACTCCTTGCGCTTGTCGATCAGAAACCGCTTGAGATACTCTCCGAGCGAGATCAAGGTGATGTTCTGGGGAATATCGAAATCCTGCACGATGCCCTTGCCCTGTCGATCCTCACTGAGATACCCGAGTCCAAGGGATACGGCATCACGTGGTGTCTTGATCGTGACCGGCTTGCCTGCAAGTGTGATCGAACCATGTGAAACGGGACGTAATCCCATTACCGTCTCCGCCGTCTCGGTCCTTCCCGATCCGACGAGCCCGGCAAATCCGAGGATCTCTCCCTTCCTGAGCTCAAAGGAGACATCCTTGACCATCTTACCGCTCGAAAGATGTTCCACCTTCAGAACGACATCATCTCCACTGCGAATCTTCTTGGCAGGAAACACCTGCTGGAAATCCCTTCCGATCATCTTCCTCGCGATATCGTGTTCGTTGATCTGTGACACCTCGTCGATGGTGATCAGATTCCCATCTCTCAGCACCGTCACCCGATCGCAGATCGTGACTATCTCCTGCAACTTATGCGAAACGAAGATGATGGTGACCCCTTGCTCCTTCAGCTGTCTCATCAACGCGAACAGAGTCTTGATCTCATGACCTGTCAATGTGGTGGTAGGCTCGTCCATGATCAGAATCCCGGCATCCAGCAGTAAAGCCTTCGAGATCTCGACGTGTTGCTTTTCGGCCACGCTCAATTCACTGATTCTCAGATTGACATCGATAGGCATGCCCAGTTCCTCGAGCTGCACCATCGCCCGTTCGCGCATCTGCCTCTTGTCCAACAACCCTCCCTTGACAACCATCTCGTTGCCAAGGAACATGTTCTCGTAGACGGTGAGCGTGTTGATCAGGTTGAATTCCTGCGGAACCAGCGCGATACCAAGTCTCTTGGCAGTGATGTAGTCGTTGATCTCCACGTCACTGCCGTTCATGGCAAGCGAACCCAAAGTCGGGTGGTAGATTCCACAGATTATCTTGATCAGTGTCGACTTTCCTGCACCGTTCTCACCGATCAGCCCCATGATCTCGCCACGGCGGATTCCCACCGTGACATCATTGAGCACTCGGACACCCGAGAACTCCTTCACAATATTCCTAGTCTGCAGGATCAGCGATTCGTTCCGATTCTCTTTCATGAATACGACACGCCCTTTTCTCAATCCTATTGCTTCATGGCATCGTCAAACGCCAAGTTCGAAGGAGCAAAATCGATGTCTTTCACAAATTCGCAAGCCTCCTTCGCCCCATACTCACGTTCCATGCCGGAATCTTCCCACTCCACCGACAATGGTCCCTGGTATCCTCCGGAGTTGAGTTCTCTGATGATGTTCTCGAAATCGACATCTCCATGTCCCAGAGATCGGAAATTCCAACCCCGTCGCGTGTCACCGAACTCTATATGGGAACCGAGGATTCCCGCCTTTCCATCGAGCGTCACCGCTGCATCCTTCATATGGACATGGTAGACCTTCTCGATGAAATCCCGCAGGAAGATATGGGGAGTGACACCTTGCCAGATAAGATGAGAGGGATCGAAGTTGAACCCGAGAGTCGGCCGGTCATCGAACTCCTTCAAAAGTCTTTCTGCTGTATAGTAGTCGAAAGCGATCTCGGTCGGATGCACCTCGAGAGCGAATCTCACCCCTTGCTCGTCAAAGACATCGAAGATAGGAGACCAGAGCTCGACGATCTCCTTGAATGCATCGTCGACCATCTGCTCGGTAGTCTGCGGAAACGAGTACCAGTACTTCCAGATCGGACTTCCCATGAACCCCGTGACTACCTTGCAACCCATGTTCTTCGCTGCCTTCGCCGTGTACTTCATCTCCTCGATCGCCCACTGGCGAATCTTATCTGGATTGCCCTTGCAGGAATCGGGAGCGAACCCATCGAGTCGAGGATCCCACAGATCTCCCACGCACTGGCCTGCCAGATGAGCTCCAAGAGCCCAGCAGCTTAATCCATGCTTCGCGAGGATATCCTTTCTCTCTTTCACGTATGCACTATCAGTTGCGGCCTTGCGAACATCCATGTGGTCGCCCCAACAGGCAATCTCAAGTCCATCATAGCCAAAGCCTTTTGCTTTCTCACAGATCGTTTCGAAGGGCAAGTCTGCCCACTGTCCGGTGAATATCGTTACTGGTCTTCCCATGATTATCTCTCCTCTCTATTTACAGTGTCACCCATTGGGCGTCACGTTCTGAACTTTCGACACAGGCGTTGATGAATTTTACGCCATCCACACCCATCTCCCCATCGGGGAAGTCGACATCTGCTGCAGTGAGGGTCTCCCCCGCCTTCTTCTTCGCAAGAGCTGAAATGAAGGTCTTGTAGATATTTGCGAA
>CAYYOL010000066.1:0-8267 GCA_964473245.1 uncultured Spirochaetaceae bacterium | reverse complement strand
CCGGGGGTGAACTCGATGCAGTCCAGCTCCTCGATCTCCAGCAGCGCATCCACCGTGCGCAGGGCATCGGGCCCATCGACATGGTAGAGGCTGTAGTCGAGGCGGGATGCTTCGGCTCGGATCCACGGTACGGCGAACTCGCGAAACATCTCCTCGCTGATCAGGGCTGCGAAATCGCACTGGATCAGAGCGGCTCTTCCCCGCGCCCAGAACATGAAGAATGCATGGAACACCGAGCCATCCTCCTCCCGCATGATCTCATAGAGGGTGTTGTAGGCCTTTCTGTTCACCGCATCGATCTCCTGGAGCTTTTGCTTCACCCAATCCGGCTCAAGGACCAGATCCATACACAATTCCGATGTTCCACGCAGTTCGGCAAGGACATCCAGGCCACCGCAGACGGCTGGAAGACCGCAGAGGTACTTCCCTTTTGCCCATGCAGTTCCCACGCGGGCCAAATCCTGTAGGGTGGTGAACCACCGATCATCATCGTGCAGGATCAGCGGTCGATCATCCTCAGGTGAGAGGGCTGTCTGCTCATGCGTATACCAGACCGTCTCCTTGCTGAAATGCTGCTGTGCTCCGAGCATCGGTGCGAGGGTGACCGTTCCCCAGTCACAGTAGGCGAAGGGGATGAAATCTCCAGGGTAGTGGCCATGACAGATCGCGTTTCTCTGGTGGGACGCCACGAGCTCGGCATCGGTGTAGAACTGCTCCCACGCCCCTGATCGCTCTATCGCCCTCATCCGTTCGGCTATGTCTACCAAGTGCTTTTCGGGATTCGGACAGGTGACCTGATCTGTCTGTACATAGCCGTTCCACATGGAGACGATATGCCCTTTGCGCTGCCAGAAGGCATCGAATCGCTCCTGAAGCTGCTCCCATTGCTCTTTCCACATCTGCTCTCTTCTCCTTCTTTTCTATCAGTACGCTATCTGCAGATCTTCAGAGGAGAAGCTGCAGAGTTGTCCCACCGAAGAGGCGGCAAGGGAGGTGAACACCTCTTCTGAAGTCGATTCGGACACCGAGTCACAAAAACTCAGGTGCCGAATCGTGTCCATATCCATATCATCGGTGGAGTCGACCAGCTCAGGGTAGTAGGGAATCAGTGAGCCATAGCGAACGAAGACTGGAATCGCACCGAGCGAGCACTTGACCCCCAGGAGCCACCGTCCTCCCTCGAGGTGCCTTCCAGAAATCAGATCGACCCATCTCCCCTTTGGAAGGTAGATGTCCCGGATTCCCCTCTCATTCATCACCGGAGCAACGAGGAGGTCGCGACCGAAGAGGTACTGATCGTCGATATGCCAGACAGTCGGGTCCTCAGGGTAGTCCAGCAGGAGCGGGGCGATCAGCGATCGACCGCTGCTGGTGCAGTGTTTCGCCTCCTGTACGATGTAGGGGATGATCGCGTAGCGGAATCGGAGCCAGGATCGCACCAGGGATGCCACCGAAGGGAACTCCCACGGCTCGCGAGCCGTCGTTCCATGGTAGCGCATATGGGAGGTGAATACCCCGAACTGTGTCCACCGGAGATAGAGGTCTTCGGGAGGGAAGGTGTTCATGAATTCGGGTAGGCCGTGGAAGCCGGGAATGTCGTGGCTCCAGTAGGTATATCCTGAAAGACCGAACTGGAGACCCCCGCGGAGGGTGGATGCCATGCCGTCCCACGTTGCCGAGGTGTCACCACCCCAGTGTAGAGGATACCGCTGACCGCCGGTCCAGGTCGATCTGCCCCAGATGAATGGTCTGTCGGTGTATGCTGCGGTAGCCTCGAAGGCTGCCTTCTGGTAGAGCACCGAATAGAGGTTGTGCAGTCGTTCACCCGACATTCCCTTGAAGTCGGCATGCAGGAGGATCTTCTCGCCGAAGTCGGTCTTGATGCACGCCACCCCTATATCCAGCAGTCGACGCAGGAGATTCTGGTACCACTGTACAGCCGGTTCATAGGTAAAGTCGATCTGTCCGCCGAAGTCCTGACCCGAGAAGTCGCTCATGGTCCTCATGTGCTCACCCTCGTGCAGCGGCGGCAGGTAGCCCTTCTCGCGAGCCTCCGGGTAGAGCGGATTCTCTTTCCCGATATTCGGTGTCTGCCAGAGACTGATGCGGATACCTTTCTCACGCAGACGTGCGATGAACTGCTCGGGATCGGCAAAACGGGTGGGGGAGAACTCCCAGGTGCACACCCAGTCTTCGGCGAAGTAGCCCGAATCGAGGTGAATGACATCGCAGGGGTACCCCTCCCGTCTCAGCCGATCCACGATCCCCTCCACCTCCTCGGCAGTGAAGTAGGTCATGCGACTCATCCACATGCCGTAACTCCACAGAGGCAGTTCGGGAGAGAATCCGGTAAGTCTCCGGTAGTGGTGGAGGATCTTCTCGGGGGAGCCTCCACCGATCACAAAGAGATCGAGTCGTGTGTCGTTTACGAGGGCTTGCACTGCCCGGTTCGAGATATCGGCAAACGAGATGCGCATGTGGGCTGTCGAGTGGATAAGCAGGCCGTACCCGGCACTGGAGAGGTAGAACGGGACATTCTTGTAGGCCTTCCGACTCGCCGTTCCTAGGGCATCGGTGTTCTCCAGCGTGATCGTCCTTCCGGCAAGATCGAGCCTGCCGAACCGCTCACCGGTGCCGCAGAAGTGTTCGTTAGCCTCGGCGTGCAGGGAGAACAGGGTTCCTGTCACCTTGCCATCATCGACTATGCAGCCAAGTGGTGCCGATTCGAGCTTGCCGGGAAAGAAGTGGTCGTAGCTCATCACCTCCACACCCCGAGCAGTATCGCCGTCGGGATAGAGGGTGAGTTGTACCATCGCATCGGCTTTGCGCTGCAACGAACTCCACACCCGCTGGGTATGCGCTGCAGTCGACAGAAGTCCTCTGGTACGTCCCTTGCTGTCGAGGAAGGTATATACTCCCGCTTCGTCCTCGCTGAGCGTGAGCGAGTCGGGTGCGCCCTGGAGGGAGCCCTCGCTGTCGAGCATGAGGGAGTCGGTTTCGATCTCCTCGTCGGCGAAGGCGCCGCTGAAACGGAGGATCGAGTCTCCGTATGCCGCTAGATGAAACTGCACCGTCATGGGCGCGACCGAGCCGTCTGTGATGGGCATGAAGGTGCCATTGTGGCGCATGCCCTGTAGGTGCAGGGTAAGGGTGATCGTTCCGTCGCTGTTCTGGGTACACTGAACGTCCCGGGTGGCGATGGAGAGTATGCGGTTCGGATGCGTATCCAGGTCGATCATATCGTGGGCGAAGTCGTTGGACTGTTTCATGCAGTAGGTTCCTCCAGCATTGATGGTACTAAATAGGGTGAAGCGAAAACGTGTCGGGTATCCATGGTGCAGCTACCCTTTCACGGAACCCGCGGTGGATCCCATGGTGATATAGTTCTGGAATATGATATAGAGTATCAGGGGTACGCCGCTGGTGACCAGTATGGCCGCGGTGAGCACCGGGGTGGGTAGGCCGAACTCTCCCTGCATCAGGGCGATGCCCAGGGTAAGAGTGCGTAGCTGCTGACGTTGGAGTATGAGCATGGAGAATGGTAGCTCATGCCACATCGCCAGAGCCCCGATGATACCGAGCGTTCCGATCATCGGCTTGGCTATCGGTATCATGATCCGCACCAGTTGCTGCAGGACATTCGCGCCGTCGATCCTGGCCGATTCGACCAGCGACTTGGGAACACTCGCGTAGTAGGTCGTCATGATGTAGGTCCCGAAAGGAGCGAAGTAGGCGACCCAGACGAGGATCAGACCTCTGAAGGTATTCAGCATTCCCATTTTGTTCAGCAGCTGGTAGACCTGTCCGGCTATGACCATCTGCGGGAATATCTGGATGAAGAGTACGAAGGTGAATGCCCAGAGGCGTCCCTTGAACCGGAGCTTCCCGAAGGCGAAGCCTGCTGCGGTACAGATCAGGAAGTAGAGGACCATGCTCAAGCCGACCACGATGAGGGTGTTGATCAAGAACTGTAGCATGTGCATGTTGGTGAGCACCGAGGTGTAGTTGGCCAGTGTTGGCGCTGTCGGTAAGCCGATCTTGTCACTGGTATAGAGTGTCGGGGTCTTGAGGCTGCTGATGATCGAGAAGTAGATGGGATATGCGATAATGGCAGCGAATATGGTAAGCAGCAGGTAGGTGATGCCCTCGGAGATGCGGCGGTGGAGTAGTCTGCGTGTACGTTCGGTGTTTCTCATGAGCGTTCCTCCGATCTGATCAGGCGTATCTGGATCAGTGCGATGATGGCGCAGAAAAAGAAGAGTACGACCGCCCACGCAGCTGCATATCCTTTCTGGTAGGCACTGAAGCTGAGCATGTAGACACCGAATTCGAGGGTGTAGGTGGCAAAGCCCGGACCGCCGCCGGTGAGGGTGAAGATCATGCCGTACATACGGGCAAAGACCTCGATGAAAGCCAGAACGATGAAGAACTGGATGGAGAACTTGATACCGGGAATCGTCACGTGGATGAAGTCCTGCAGTGCGTTCGTTCCGTCGATCTTGGCTGCATCATAGAGGCTGCTGTCGATGGTGCTCATGGCAGCTAGGAAGTAGATACAGCCGAATCCCACTCGCATCCATACGACGAAGAGGAAGGAGAGGGTGTTGATCGCGCTTTTCGATCGTCCTAGGAGGTAGATGCGGTTCGCATCGGCAAAGCCCATCCGCGTCAGTATCTCAGTGATCGGGCCGACCTGACTGAGCATGACCGAGAAGATCGTTCCCAGGATGACCGGTCCGAGGATGTTCGGCAGGTAGAGGAGCCCTCGGTAGAGCTTCCACCCTTTCAATCCGGTTCTCAACACGTTCGCGATGATCAGGGGAAGTCCCACGCCGATGGGGATGTAGAGTGTCAGGATGAGCAGGTTCTTCAGTGAGCTGTAGAACCGATCGTCGCTGAACATGCGTACGTAGTTCTCCAGTCCGATGAATACCGGCTCTCCGAAACCCTTATACTGCGTAAGGCTGTAATAGAAGTTGGAGAATACCGGGTAGACAAGAAAGATCCCGGTGAGAAGGAGCAGTGGGGACAGCAGTACCCAACCGTCCTTGGCGTCCTGACTGAGGCGTCTGGTTCTTTTCACTCTGGTCTTGTGCACACTCTCTCCTTATAGTAAGGCGGAGACTGGTGTACGATACACCAGCTCCGCCAGGGTGATCCATGGGCTCTACAGGTTGTTTCTGTACAGGTTCTCGACCTGTCGAATGTATTCGCTCTGGCTGATTTCGCCGGCGAGGAAGTAGAGGTTCATGAAGTTGTAGAAATCATTGATCATGCCTCCGGGTACCTTGTTCATGATGTCGGGTACAGCGTTACTGTTCATGTGATCAAGAACGGTTGCCAACAGAGGGTTCGATGCATCCATCGGGATGGTCGAGTTGGGAACGATTGCTCCGGTCATGTCCATGAAGATCTTTCCTGCCTCTCCACTAGTCATGAACTTGGCATACTTCGCTGCTGCCTCTGCATGAGGGCTATAGGCTGGTACGGCGAATCCGATACCTGCTCCCTGGTTGACCTGTGCTTGTGGGTAGGCAGCATTTGGAGCCAATGGTGCGGGGAAGTATCCGACATTCTCGTAGCCAAGAGCGTCTCCGAAGTCTTTCCAGTGGGCTATGTCGCTGTTCAGTCCGGGGTAGAAACCGCCGACTCCACTCTTGAATACCTCGATGGCATCCACGAAGTAGGGGATCGATGCATTTTCCACATTCACGTATCCCCGATCGAACAGCTGCTTGATCATCTGCGTTGCCTGGGCGAACTCTGCGCTGGTGAAACTGGATGAGCCGTCTGCAAATCCGTCAATACCTTCTTCACCGAGAAGGGTTCCGAGTATCACACGGTAGGTGAAGTCGATGCCGAATGGGCTGCCCTGGTTGCCGAAGATGATTGGAGTGATGCCGGCACGCTTCAGTGCTTCACAGGCTGCAAGGAAATCGTCCCAGTTCGCTACACTGGCTTCGGGATCGAGGCCGGCTTTTTCGAAGTTGCTCTTGTTGTAGTAGATGCCGTTTCCCTGTGCCGTCAACGGTAGAATCTTGATTCCTGAGTCGGGCGATCCCGTTTCAGAGCAGGCTGCTCGTGCCGATTCGGCGTAGGTGTCCATGACATCGGCGATCGCATCATCCATGAGATAGAACATCTCAGCTATCGCCCAGGCTCTCTGGTCGGTGTGCGTCAGAAATACATCCAGATCACTCTGTGCGCTGAATGCGCTGACCAGCAACTGGTAGTAGTTCGATTCCGGCTGGGCCTGGTGGTCGATGATGATGCCGGGGTTCTGCTCCATGAAAAGTCTGTCCATCTCACGGAAGGCTGCTCCAGCCACCTCTTCTGCATACTTGAAGTTCCAGACGGTCAGGGTGATCGGGCCGTCTGCCGCTGCTCCTCGCTGTCCCTGTGCGAACAGTGTCGCCGATGATCCGACAAGCACGATACAGAGTGCCAGTACGATCAGCATGCTGTTTCTCTTGGTCTTCATAATTGAATTCCTCCTTCAGTTTCTATCCGAATGACACCAGCGTCCTGAACGCTGTGTGATCAGGTGGATTCTCTCTCGATCAGCTTTCCCGGTACGATGATGTGTGACGGGCGGATCCGTTTGCGCTGCATGACTTCTATGAGCATGCGTGCCGATTCGTATCCGATCTTCCGTGGCGAGAAGTCGATCGTGGTGAGTTTCGGGTGTCCGATAACCGACAGGGAGCTACCTCCCATGCTCACCACCGCCATCTGCTGCGGTATTTGTATCTGCCGCTCCTGCAGGGCTTTGATGACACCACGTGCCTGAATCTCGTTGCTCGTTACCACTGCGGTTGCTTGGATATCTTTGCGATCAAGTAACTGCGTCATATGGCGGTAGGTGTCCTCCATGTTCACGTTGCAGAAGGTGTGCATCGACTCGTTCCATTCGAGGTCGTAGTCTTGGTAGGCGAGTTTGAATCCATTCAGTCGTTGCTGGCTCTGCAACAGGTGCTCCGGCAGGTTTATCGTATAGATCCTGCGGTGTCCCTTTTTCAGTAGATGCACCATGGCTTGATAGGCGATGCCTTCGATATCGGCATCCACATAGAACTGCGTGTCTATATTTTCCGGTGTTCCGTTCACTACGTACGGTACGCCATGATCCACCAGTGCCTGCTCCAGCAGGTTCTCGCGTTGCAGGTTGCAGAGGATCACGCCATTGACGAAATCGAAGGAGCGGTAGAAGAGTTCTTTCGCGGTTTCATCTCCCTCGGTGATTCGTGTGAGCATAGTGTGGTATCCCTGGCTGGCCGCATACTCCATTGCTCCTTCGAAGAGGGGAATGTAGTAGGGATCGTCACTGATCGTGCCTGCTTCCAGCGGGAGACAGAAGTTGATGATTTTCGGTGGTTTTCGGCTTAGTCGAGCTGCAACGGTGGGCGGGGTGTAGCCGAGTGTGGACACTGATTCTAGGATCCGCTTCTCTACTTCTGCACTGAGTTGCTTCTTTCCCGAGAGTACGTAACTGACTGCTGCCTTCGATACTCCAGCGTGTCTTGCAATGTCTGCAATGGTTACCTTGTTCACCAACATGCCTCCCGAAATTACCTTTCAACGGTAGGTTAGTATGGATATTTCTATCTGTAAAGGAAAATCTAGCGGAATATTCAAGATAATTGGTGAACTAGTTAACCTAAGAATGAATCAACCAGGGTAGATTGCCACATATCCACACCGATATGGCTGCTAGGTGTCTAGCATGCATGTTGGCGTGGATTATGGTGCACGAAGCTCCTCGTTCACCTGTATTCCAGGTACATTTTGAAGGGGGCAGTATATACAAAGGCAAATAATAAACAGGCTCAGAGAATGCAGCCCGCCCTGAATGGCCTTTAAACGCATACGAACGAGGAGGCTCCTGTAGCCATTTTGGCACCAATCTGCATTTCAAGGGTCTGCAAGGCAGGTGAACGAGGAAATGTGGCAATCTACCCTGGTTGAGTTTTTATTGTAACGATTATCTGTTATCGGTGTTTCACCGATATGCAAAGAATAGTGACCGTATGCAATGATCTTTTGTCTCACAAAGCCCTACACACTGTGAAAATAGGCATGATCAGTATTCCAGCATATGCGTTAGTATGGTTCATCCTCCAGCTCTGTATCCGTTTCATACACGAATAGCATCATTCAGTGAAACAGCATCACACCAGCGGTACAAACGCCACATCGGCTATCTTCTTCGACGTAATACGCCCATCTGCTCCCTTGTGCACCTTCATCAGCTGCTGAAAGCCGCTGGG
>CAYYOL010000065.1:0-8685 GCA_964473245.1 uncultured Spirochaetaceae bacterium | reverse complement strand
TTGTTACAGGAGATTATCACGCACGAATTGTGCCGCCTCGGCAGCGAGAGCATCTAGGTCCGGGTTCACCAGGATATCGCGCCAAACACCGATATCTCGACCTACCTGTCCACCTTTCATCACGAATGGCTCCATCACCAGAGGACCATCGAAGCCGATATCATCCAGAGCTTCCTTGATCTCCTTCCATGGCATTCGCCCTGTCCCGGGTGTCTTTCTATTCGTCTCACCAAGATGGAATGCAGAGAGGTACGGCCCGATGCGTCGAATGGCGTCACCGAACGAATCCTCTTCTATGTTCATATGGAACGTATCGAGGAGCACTCTACAAGCGGGATGATCGACTGCCTTCACATAAGCCAATGCCTCGTGACTGTCGTTGATGATGAACTGTTCGAATCGATTGATCACCTCAACATTCAACATGACCTCTCTCTCTCCAGCGTACGGGGCCAACTCCTTCATGCTCTGTATGCTCTGCTCCCAGAACGGTTGCTTCGAGTCGTATCCAGCAGGAAGTGTCGAAGGCCAATACCCGTGAATGGTGCCGCCGATCATACCGCCGCCCATGTTTGCGACCGAGTCGATCATGCGTTTCATGAAGTCGATACCGCGCTGTCTCACCGCTTCGTCGGGAGAGGAGACATCGTAGTCCTTTTGCAAGCCGATACCGTACGAGAGAAGCAGATTCTCATCATCGGCGATACGCTTCAACTCACGCTGTTTCGCAGAGTCCATCTCTACGATGGTCCCTCCGTTGAGTTCCAGCTGATCGAAGCCGAGCTTACCCACCTTTTTGATGTATGGGACAAAATCGACATCCCATTCGTGTGTCCAAAATGCATAATAGATTCCTACTGTTCTCATTCCGTTTCCTCCATCGTCATATCCAGATTTTCCTTTACCCACAGCCGTGCTGCATCGATCGAGAGCGCTCCTGCCGAGACAGCGCCTATCAACGCTGCCCCTACACCCGCACCATCATCGATATCGGCAACCACCAGCGGAATCCCGAACTGTCTCTCCAACTCTTGGGAGAAAAGGTGGTTCTTCCTCACCGCAGCACCGGTTGCGACAATGTGATTCACAGGTCGGAACACCTCGGGGGCATGCTCCTTGAATGTATAGAGCTCTTCGACAATCCCCTGTATCGCCGCACGCACCAGATTCCCCGGTGTCAGATTGTCCAACGTGATGTGTGTCAACGATCCACGAACGGAAGGATCGTGTCGGGCACCATTGAATCTCGGATCCAAGAACAAAGGCTCATCACCATCATCGCTCGCTGCTACCGATTTCATCATAGCAAAGATACGTTCGTTATCAACAGATACTCCTGCGGATGCGAGTATCGATGCAAAAAAGCGTTGAATGACCTCATACGTTTTTCCGGCAGTCAAAGTCGCACCGACGTGCAGGTATCCCGCGCCGAAGAACGGCCTCAACTCCATCTGGTCGGGGCACGCCGTATCGGTACTGAACACAGAAACCTGTCCGCTGGTTCCTATACTCACCATTGCCGAACATTCCCAGTCTGGTACCATGCCGAAGAAACCTGCCTGGTTGTCCCCGACAGCATGAGCGACCGGTATGCCATCTGGAGTCTCCCCTACCAACGTTAACGGTGTACAGGGTTCGAGAAATGGGAGCATGCTCGAGTCGAGTACGGTACGCAGAACCCCTGGATCGAACGAGAGCGATACCGGATCGAAGGCTCCATAAGAAGCAAGGCAACTGGCATCGGAATGGCGACTGCGCGTTCCGACCAACTTACCGGTAATGAATTCAAGGATACCACAGAACCCGACTGCATGAGACGGAACCTTTCCGAGTCTCCGATGGGCAAAATGAGTCAACAAGCCGTATCCCGATGGAAGATGGATACCCGTCTCCTGTTCCATCCGTTGCTGACTGGTCATACCATCGATGGATACCAAGGCACTTCTATCAAGCCATGTATAGAGAGGTGATACTGCCATCCCTTGTGCGTCATAGTAAAGAATGCCATGCACCTGTCCGGTAAGGCAGATAGATCCAATCGGCTCGTCGACAAGGGCAAGGAGTGATCGGATAATCATCTCGATCTGTACAGGATCCTGGGCATATGTATACGTTTCACCGGTATCGACTCTTGGATTCGAACGTGCATAGTGACGAATCTTCCTCTCTCGTGAAAGATCAATCACCACCATGGTGATATGGGTAGTTCCAATATCGAGACCAACATGTACCGCACTCACTCTTTGGTTCCTCTGCACCCGTCAATCTCCATCATATCCATACTTCGTGGAACGTCGTTCAACCAGGACACCAGCAATCCGCATGGTCCTTGGAGGACGAGTAGGGTTCTTGATTCTATCGAGCATCATCCGTACCGCTTCACTACTGATCATCTCTGTCGGTTGGGCTATGCTGGTCAATGGTGTCTTGATATGTGACAGATAGCTAAGGTTGTCGAAACCACTCACGATCAGATCCTTTGGAACAGAGACCCCCAAGGTGGTGAGCGTCTCCAAGAGTGCGATTGCAGTTCCATCGTTCGAGCAGATGATACCCTGTGCTCCTGTATCGAGGATTGACTGAATGAACTGGATATCCTTCGGATCTCCTTCATGGAACCTTGTAGGGTCTATGGGGATCTTCGCCTCGAACAGAGCCTCTCTCAAACCTATCTGCCTTAGGCGTATCGTTCTCGCCGACATGGGAGGAGAGAGGAAATGGAGATTCTGAATATTCTGTGTGATCATATACTTTGCGAGTATGTAACTCGATTGCACATGATCCAGACTAACCAGATCGTGTGCAGACCGTTTCGGAAAGTCGTAGATATCGGAATCGATGAGCACGACAGGCACGTGAGCCCGATCGAACGTCTCGACGATGAATGAGTTGATCTCATCTTTCAATGGAGTATATTCAATGGGAGAGAAGAATACGCCATCGACATTCAACTCGATATACTTCGAACAGATCTGACGGACATCCTGCCATAACGTGGGAGATGCAGGAACAAGCGACCCGCCCCATACAAGCGAACAATCTTTTTGTGCGAGAATGCGAGCAACTTCGCTACAGAACATATCGAACACATAGCTCATACCCAATCCAGGGAAAACTATGCCGAATAGTGCAGAATTCTCAGAAGCAGTCTGTATTTCATGTGAACTGTGTTGCCCTTTGGCTGTAAGAAACGAGCCCACCCCTTGTTGCCTCGCTATCAGATTGCACCCCTCCAACGAGGCCAAGGCTTTTCTCAAGGTGGGACGGGAACACCCATAGTATTCAGCCAACTCCTTCTCCGAAGGTAGTCGAGAACTTGCGTTGAACTCTCCAGAATAGATTCTGTTCTTCAGATCTTCATGGATAAACGCACTTTTCAGGACTTTCACTTGACTGCCACCTATATATTCAATCTCTGCACTTTGCTCTGTGCTACCTTCATGCTATGTACGAACTCTTCGTTTAGAGAAGAGTTTTCCTATCTGGTTCATAATATCTCTGCCCAGCAGCAGGATGATGATAATGGCTCCCCACATAGCAGTGATCATGAACGGGTCGAGTCTCAACAGATTCAGACCGGATGAGATCAACTGGAGAATGACCGCTGCAAGGATCATCCCCGAAAGCTTTCCAAACCCACCGTTGGGATCCACACCACCGAGAAACGATGCCAGAACAGCAACTAGCAGATATGACTCGGCGTAGTTTGCCTTCACCGAGTTCAGTTGTCCAATCATGATCAGACTCGTCACTGAGGCGAACCAAGCAGAGAGGATGTACTCCCACACAATGACCTTCGTGGTGTTCACATTCGAATATCTACAGGCAGTTCTATTGGCACCAGTCATATACAGGCGGACGCCGAACGCCGACTTGTTGAGTATGAAGTGTGCAATAATCACCACAATAATAAACACGATAATCGGCATGGGTATCCCCAATACACTTCCATTACCCAGGAAGATTAGAGAATTAGGAAAACCTGAGATGGTATACCCTTTTGTCAGGACAAGACTGATTCCCTGAATGAGCGTCATCGTTCCCAGTGTAGTGAGGATCGCTGGAATGTTGAGTTTTGCAATGAGCAACCCGTTTACAAGTCCGACGATCGTGCTGACACCGAAACCGGCAAGAATCGCAATGACCACCTGAGCAATGTTCGCATCGCCCATACTACCGCCGGTGATCGCATTCAAGACGAGATAGATCACGACACCATTGAGGTTTGCGTTCGCAATCAGACTCAGATTGATTCCTCCGGAGAGTTCACTGATCATCATTCCGATAGCCAAAAACCCTATGATCGGCAACTGGTACGACATGGAACGCAAGTTCCGTATCGTAACGAACCTGGTACCGTTCAGCAACCAAAGAAGCAGGAAGACAACAATCAATGTCACAACTAAGGAGAACTGTTCTCCCTTGCGAGCTCTTTTCATCATTTTAGAAATATCTACCATAGCCTTTTCTCCTACTCTCTTTTCAAGATGCCGCTTCGACATTGACGCGAATCTTCTGCTTCTGCTGCTGAATCTCCTGCATTGCATTCAGGAATACACTCAGCAGAATGATGAATCCGGTGAACACGTTATACCAGTAACTCGAAATCTGCAGGAGTGTGAGGCTGTTGCTGAGAATTGCAAACAGCAGTACACCGAGCAGGGTGCCAAGCACAGATCCTTTTCCACCTGTGATACTTGCACCACCGAGGATTACTGCTGCAATAACCTGCAGTTCCTGCCCAACAATGGAATTCGGAATAACTGTCTGTACAATGGAAACGTGGACGATACCGCCGATTCCAGCGATCGCACCCATCGAACCATACACGAACAATGTCGTGTTTCTACTGTTCACTCCGATTCTTTGTGCTGCAACAGGATTCCCGCCCATCATGTAGATGCTGCGTCCAAGCACAGTGAACTTCAACAGAAGTGCGACAACCAGAGCCAGTGCGAACCAGATTACTGTTGTCAGACTCAATCCCGATACCGCACCATTCGGAGCCACCTGCTTGAACAACATCGTGTTCGATATCTTCCAGAAGTATTCCGGAATGACATAGATGAGCTGACCCTTTGTGATCACATACATCAGTCCATAGAACAGGTTCTGTGTCGCGATCGTGATGATGATCGCCGGCATCTTGTATCGGTGGATAAGGTAACCATTGAACAGCCCCATCAACGTTCCCATGATAATGGCAAGGACGAATGCCAGGAACACATTCCCCTGCATGTTGTTGAGGAACAGATACACCACTGCGTATTGGACGACCTGGGCAATAGCTGTGAAAGAGACATCCACACCGCCGCTGATTATCACCAGTATCACGCCAAGGGAGAATATTCCCAACACCGTGAACGACTTCAGCAGGTTCACTATATTGGTATATGTCATAAAACTGGGAGAAAGGAGGGAAATAACCACCAGAAGCACGAGAATGGTGATGCCCAGGAGAGTCTCCCTGTTTCGTAACAAGTTCAATCGCGTCTTCATTTGCATGCTCCTTAGGATAGATTCTGCGCTATGACACGCTTCTGCTCATCGAGTTCGCGTTGGATCACGGCATCGTCGATCTCATCGCCTACCAACTCCCTGCCAAAGCGACCATTGCGCATGATGATCACACGGTGGCAATGGCTGGTAATTTCACGAGTCTCATCAGAGATGAGAATGACACCCATCCCTTTCTCCTTCGCCATCTGGTTGATGGTGGTGAATATCCCCGCTTTTGCCCCAATGTCGATACCTACGGTAGGGCCATCCAGAATGAGCACCTTCGGCCCCATGGCAAGCCATTTCGAGAGGACGATCTTCTGCTGGTTACCACCAGAGAGCATGCGAGCGACTTTCTCCTTGGTATCGGTCTTGATAGACATTCCTGCAATCCATTCATCGGCAAGTGTATCGATCTTGGAAGTATCGACCAGACCCAGAGAGTTTGTGTACTGATCCAACGTGGCGATTGCGACATTCAGCTTGATGGACTTGCTCATGACCAGCCCTTGGGTGAGCCGATCCTCAGGAACGTAGGCTATACCGTACTCCACAGCATCTTCAACACTCCGGATACGAGCCTCTTTACCGTCTATGACGATAGTTCCCGAATCTGCCGGAGCTATGCCGAACAGCGCAGAAGCCAGCTCGGTCCTTCCAGAACCCAACAGTCCGATGATCCCCAACACTTCTCCCCGTTCCAGGGTGAATGAGATGTCGGCGAAGTTGTTCTGTTTCGTGAGATCTTTGACAGCGAGAACCTCTTCGTGTGAAACACGTTCAACGACATTTCGCTCATGGATCATCGATTTTCCCACCATAAGATTCTCAATCTCATCGAGGGTGATGTCAGCCATCGAGCGGGAGGCAACCACGACACCATCGCGAAGAATGGTAACCGAGTCACACAACTCCTGGATTTCATCGAGCTTGTGACTGATGAATATCACAGAAATGCCCTGACTCTTGAGATTATTCACCAACCGGAACAGCTGGTTGATCTCCTGCCTCGTGAGAGCGGTGGTCGGTTCATCGAGAATCAAAAGCTTCGATTCATTGTTCAAAGCCCGTGCGATTGCTACAAGTTGCTGCTGAGCTATCGGAAGCTCTCCAACGAGTTCATCCTGGTTGATCACCACACCTAGATCATCCAAGATTCTGGTTACCCGTTCAGCATACTCCCGTTTGGTGAAGACCTTTCTGTTCTGCTCGAGTACGCGACCCAACAGGATATTTTCACGGACAGTCAGGTTGGGAAAGAGAGAAATATCTTGATAAATCACGCTGATACCATGTCTGATCCCGGTTAGAGGACCATAGGAAGTGATTCTCTTCCCTTCGATGGTTATATCACCTTCATCGGCAGGAAGCACTCCCGCAAGAATCTTGATCAGTGTCGATTTACCAGAACCATTCTCTCCAATCAGTCCGTGCACTTCTCCCTTCACTACACTGAAAGAGACATCTTTGAGCGCCTGTACACCACTGAATCGTTTGCTGGCATGTTGAATAGTAATGAAATCCATAAACGTCTCCACATAGCAACCGAACGGAGTTCTTCCGTTCGGTTGCAGGATCTAATTAGACAGATAGTCTAGAAATCGTAGTCATCCACGTTGTCTGCATCGACAATCAGAGGTCGGTCAAACAAGATGTTCATACCAGTGATTTCGGGAACACCAAGTGTAGGAATGCTGAGTCCCTGCTTGATATCTGCACGATTTCCATCAAGAATCTGCTTTGCGAGCCAGACCATTGCATAGCCTGCTTCACCGGGATCCCAAAGAACCGAAAGGCTAGCCGATCCATCTTTGAGGAACGGAGCGATTTCCTTCGGGCTGGTGGTTCCGATTACAGCAATCTGACCAGCGAGACCACGTTCGCGGAGTGCCTGTGCAGCACCAGGAGCGCCCTGGCTTCCGAAAGCGAGTACAGCTTTCAAGTCAGGATGCACGCTCAACAACTCGAGAGTCTTCTGTCGAGCTGCGTTTCTGTCTTCAGACACAGGCTGCTTGGTCGTAATAAGCTGCATGTCAGGATAGTTCTTTTCCTGATAAGCAATAGCCGCATCAGCCCAGATGTTGTGAGCAGGAACGGTCAACGAACCGACATAGACAACATACTTGCCCTTGCCATCAGTTCTGTCGGCGATTTCCTTCATCATGGTCTCACCGAACTTCACGTTGTCGATCATTTCGACGTTGAAGTCACCAGCTTCCTGATTAGGAGACTCATGTGTCAAAACAACGATTCCCTGCTCCTTTGCACGCTGGAATGCCGGAACGACGGAGTTCGCATCGTTAGGAACGACCATGATCGCATTCACGCCCTGGTTAATGGCGTCTTCGATCAGACGAACCTGCTGTGCTTCGTCCGCTGCTGCGGGAGCCTGCATGTAAGCATCTACTCCGTACTCATCTGCTGCAGACAACATGCCCTGCTCAAGAGCATTGAACCATGCTGCGCGAAGTTTCGGGATTGCCACCATGGTGTATTCACCATCGGCAGCTGCACTCTCCTGAGCACCAGCGGCAAACGCTCCCTGCATTGCAATGAGCATCACCAGACCGATAAGTAAGATTTTTCCTACCTTCATCATTAATACCTCCTAGAAATACTTCTAAAACTCTACCACAAAGTGGTAGTCATACACCTAATGAATGGTATCGTGACCCCAGGGCAAGCCCTGGACCCTGGAGGCTTCGCCTCCGCTGCCGCCCCAAGGGGCGGGCTATCTCCCCATACGTTTCCTGCACTCTCTCGGTAATGGACCAATAGTGATTGTTCCGCTACCCTCGTTTCGTTGGGAAATCAATTCCCTTCCTGGGATGGATACGTACGAATCGGTGGTGGAATCTCACCAGCGTTACCCAGTTCCAGAACAGCCCCGAGCTTGTCGGCAGATTCTAGATAGTAGAATTCATCATCACCGATCTTTCCACTCTGGATCACCTCATACCCCTTCGCCTCGTACTCCTTGACCGCCTTGGCGCAATCCTTGTAGTACAACTTTACATGCTGAAGCCCGTAGCCATGCTTTTCAATGAACTCATTATAAATGCTGTATCCATCGAGGGGCTGCATGAGTTCATACTGGATAGGCCCTACCCAAGTGACTGCGAGCGCATAATGCTGTGTATTCGGCTTACCTCGATACACCGAATCTCTGACCGTTTCAGGTCCATA
>CAYYOL010000064.1:0-8701 GCA_964473245.1 uncultured Spirochaetaceae bacterium | reverse complement strand
AGATGTTAGGGCTTATCGGAAAAAAAATAGGAATGACACAGGTGTTTGATGCCAATGGGCGTCTTACCCCGGTGACTGTAATAAAAATAGAGGACAATGTGGTTGTCGGCCATCGGACTGTTGAAAAGAATGGATACAGTTCTTGTGTGCTTGGCGCCTTCGACAAGAAGAAGAGTCAGATAACCAAGCCGTACGCTGGACAGTTCACAGAAGTGTGCCCACCAAAGAAGACTTTGGTTGAGATGCGCGACTTTGACAAAGAGACGTCTGTCGGCGAGGTTCTCGGAGTAGATGTGTTCAAGGACGTTCTGTTTGTAGACGTGGTTGGTACCTCCAAGGGAAAAGGTTTCCAGGGTGGTATGAAGCGCCATGGTTTTGCAGGCGGACGGGCGACCCACGGATCCAAGTTCCATCGTGATATCGGTGGTACTGCGATGTCCGCGACTCCGTCACGTACGTTCAAAGGAACTAGAATGGCTGGACGTATGGGTGCGGATCGGGTGACTGTTCAGAATCTTCGTGTTGTCCGTGTCGATGAAGAGATGCAGGTTCTTTTGGTGAAAGGAGCGATTCCTGGACCCGCCCAGAGCGTAGTCATCGTGAAAAAAGCGAAGAAGAAGTAGAGGCGAGAAATGGAAACAAAGGTCTTTTCAATAAAAGGAGAGGAATTGCGGACAATTACCCTCAACGACGAAGTCTTCAACCGAGAGGTTAGTGACGGTTCAATCTACCATGCTGTCAACAATGAGTTGGCAAATCGGAGAGTTGGAACTGCTAGTACGAAGACTCGTGGAGAGGTCCGCTACAGTAACTCAAAACCTTTCAAACAGAAGGGAACAGGTAATGCTCGAGCCGGTGACAAAAAGTCACCGCTCTGGGTCGGAGGAGGGACGATTTTCGGACCTAAACCTCGTGACTACAGTTATACCCTTCCCAAGAAAGTGAAGCGTTTGGCGATGAAGTCGCTGCTCTCTCTCTCCGTTAAGGAGGAGAAGCTCGCGGTAATCGAGGATTTCACCATCGAAGACGGTAAGACGAAAGAGTTGGCTGGAATCTTGAAGAACTTCGTTACTGATAATAAGCGAACCATCCTCATCCTCAAGGATGATGATGTCATGATGCGCCGTGCTGCAAAGAACATCCCTTACTTGCGCGTGCTTTCCTACAACAGACTCTCTGCAAAGGAGCTTCTGTATGGAAGAAAGGTCTTGATGCTCGAAGGCGCTGCGACGAATCTGAACGAGTTCTACAGCGATAAATAAGGGGTCTAACGTGAGAGCAGATCAAGTAATAATTCAACCTGTGCTGACTGAGAAATCCAATATAGCGCGGGAAACGGAAGTAAAGAAATACACGTTCGAAGTTGACTCAAGAGCAAATAAGTTCGAGGTCAAGCAGGCTGTGCAGGAGTTGTTCTCCGTTACACCTGTGAAAGTCAACATCGTATCTGTAAAGGGAAAGCCTAAGTATACCCGTGGCAAGGGTGGTCATATCAAGGGAACCACCGGCGATTGGAAGAAGGCTATCGTAACACTGGCTAAGGGTGAAATCATCCAGGCCGTCGAAGGGATCTAGGAGGAAAGCATGGCACTGAAGAAATACAAACCATATACTCCTGGCCTTCGCCAGAAGACAACCTTGGTCTTCGATGAGATTACCACCAATAGGAGTGAGAAGTCTCTCACGACCAAGCTCTCGAAGAAAGCAGGTCGCGATTCTTTCGGTCGTATCAGTGTTCGCCGCAGAGGTGGTGGGCACAAGAGGGCTTACAGAATCATCGACTTCAAGAGGAATAAGTTTGATATTCCTGGAACGGTGAAGACTATCGAGTACGATCCGAACAGGAGTGCGAACATTGCTCTGGTTGCTTATGCAGATGGCGAAAAGCGCTATATCCTTGCTCCGAAAGGTGTCAAGGTTGGAGCGAAGGTCATGAGCGGTCCGAATGCTCCGCTCGAGGTAGGAAACGCATTGCCGATGAAGAATATTCCACTCGGTCTTACCGTGCACAATGTTGAGTTGCAGCTCGGCAAGGGTGGACAGTTGGTGCGAAGCGCTGGTCTTGGTGCAACGATTGTTGCCAAGGAAGGTGATTATGTAACACTGAAGCTTCCGTCAGGTGAAATGCGAATGGTTTTTGCCGAGTGTATGGCTACACTTGGAGCCTTGGGTAATGATGATCACATGAACGTTACTCTCGGTAAAGCCGGTAGAGCAAGATGGCTTGGCCGCAGACCAAAGGTACGCGGTGTTGCAATGAACCCTGTTGATCACCCACATGGTGGTGGTGAAGGGCGAACTTCTGCAGGTCGTCACCCGGTTTCTCCGTGGGGCTTGCCCACTAAGGGTCACAAGACACGGAAAAAGAACAAGCCTTCGGGTAATTTCATCGTTAAGAAGCGGAAATAGGAGTAGAGAAAGTGGCTAGGTCAATTAAGAAAGGTCCTTTTATTGAGAAGAAACTCTACAAGAGGGTCACAGAATCCAACAAATCGGGTCAGAAACCGATGCTCAAAACGTATTCCCGCACCTCCACGATTATACCTGAGATGGTTGGATATACGATTTCTGTCTACAACGGTAAGACATGGGTGCCGGTTTTCATCACAGAAAATCTGGTCGGGCACAAGCTCGGTGAGTTCGCTCCTACGCGAATCTTCCGTGGGCATACCGCTTCAGACAAGAAAGCGAGAAAGTAGTAGGTGTTGAATATGGAAGAGAAAAAAGGTTTTAGAGCTTGCGCGAAGTATTTGCCGTCTTCCCCTTCAAAAGTCCGCCCGGTCGCAGACCTGGTGAGAAGGAGACCCTATGTCGAGGCAATGGCTATTCTTGACGCAATGCCCCAGAAAGGCGCCTTGCTGATCAAGAAGGTCGTACAGTCGGCGGCTGCTAATGCAATGAGCCAGAACAAGAAGCTTGATGAAGAGCAGCTGATTGTTTCTCAACTGTTTGTCGACGAAGGTCCACGCATGAAGCGTGTGTGGCCACGTTCACACGGACGACGCGACATTCTCTTGAAGAGACAGTGTCACATCACTGTTGTGCTTGACGAAAAGGTGGGGAAATAAATGGGCCAGAAAGTAAATCCTATTGGACTTCGTTTGGGAGTCAACAAGACTTGGAAATCTAAATGGTATGTCGATCCGAGAGAGTATGCGGCAACGCTTCATGAAGATCTGAAGCTCCGGAAAGTGCTTCTCACCTGCCCTGAAGTGCAGGGAGCTGAAATTTCCGATGTTGAGATCGTACGGAAACCGCAACGGGTATCACTCACCATTTCTACCAGCCGACCCGGCATTATCATTGGTTCCAAGGGATCTAATGTTGAGAAGCTTGGAGCACGGTTGCAGGGTTTGACCGACAAGAAGGTTCAGATAAAGATCAAAGAGATCAAGAAGCCTGAGGCAGATGCTCAGCTTATTGCTCTGAATGTTGCACGGCAGCTGACAAACCGAGGTTCTCACCGCAGAGCATTGAAGATGGCTATCTCCAAGGCGATGCAGGGTGGAGCTCAGGGCGTCAAGATCAAGGTGTCTGGACGACTTGGTGGAAAAGAGATCGCTGGTTCCGAGTGGTTGAAGGATGGAAGAATTCCATTGCACACGCTGAGAAGTGATATCGATTACGGTTTTGCTCAGGCCAACACCTCCTTTGGTGCTATTGGCGTCAAGGTGTGGGTCTACAATGGCGAGATTCTTGACAAATCGAAGAAAGACGACGCTGGTCTTCTTGTGCGGAAATCTGCACGGGAGCGGGCTGAAAGCGTTGAGGCGAGGAGTTAGTACATCATGCTGAGTCCAAAAAGAATCAAGTATAGAAAGAAGCATAGAGGTACGAGGGACGGAGTCGCTCATCGTGGTAATTATCTGGCTTTCGGTGAATTCGGGCTCATTGCACTCGAGCCGAAGTGGATCACCAATCGTCAGATTGAGGCAGCTCGTATTGCGATGACCCGTCACATCAAACGTGGTGGTAAGGTTTGGATTCGGATATTCCCTGACATGCCTTACACGAAAAAGCCAGCAGAAACCCGGCAGGGTAACGGTAAGGGTAGCCCTGAAGGTTGGGTTGCCGTGGTTAAGACTGGTGCCGTCATGTTCGAGATGGGTGGAGTTCAGGAAGAGCTTGCCCGAGAGGCTTTGCAACTTGCTGCCTCCAAACTCCCGATCAAGACGAAGTTCATCATGAGAAGGGAAGTGGAGTAAGATATGAAAAATTCATATGCTGATTTAACTTATGCGGAATTGGTCGCCAAAAGGGACGAGCTTCGCAAAGAGGCATTGGACCTGAGAATGGCGAAGGTGCTTGGACACGTGGAGAATCCGTTGGCTGTGCGAACTACCAGAAGGAAAATTGCCCGGCTCAACACGCTCATCCACGAGTATGCGCTTGGCATACGAAAGAAATCCAACTAAGTGAGGTTTGCGTCTAATGGAAGCTAATAAAAAACGGTACACCGGAATGGTGACAAGCGACAAAATGGATAAGACCATTGTTGTGGCAATCTCGACAAGAAGACTGCATCCTCTCTACAAAAAGTATGTGACCAGAACCAAGAAGGTGAAGGCGCACGATGAGAGAAATGACGCCCACACTGGTGACACCGTCCGCGTAGTGGAATGCCGCCATATCAGTAAGGATAAGTGCTGGCGCCTCGAGCAGATCGTTGAACGGGCGAAGTAGCAAGGAGCAACGTCATGGTACAGATGCAGACATATTTGAACGTAGCGGACAACAGTGGTGCCAAGCGAGTTCAGTGTATCAAAGTTCTTGGCGGAAGCCATAGAATGATCGCTGGAGTCGGTGATATCATCGTTGTTGCTGTGAAGGACGCACTCCCGAACGGAGCCATCAAGAAGGGCGACGTGTTGAAGGCTGTGATTGTTCGTACAAGAAAAGAATACCGCCGACCTGACGGTACCTATATCAGGTTCGATGACAATGCTTGTGTAGTCATCGATGCCAACAATAACCCGCGCGGTAAGCGTATCTTTGGGCCTGTTGCCCGCGAACTTCGAGAAGGTGGGTTCGTGAAGATCGTTTCTCTTGCGCCGGAAGTGTTGTAGGAGTTGTGAAGATGAAACTGAAGAAGAATGACAACGTCAAGGTTCTCGCAGGAAAGGACAAGGGTAAGACCGGCCGCATCCTGAAAATTGATCACGAGAGCCAACGGGTCGTCGTCCAGGGAGTCAACATGGTGAAGAAGACCATGAGAAAACGCTCCCAGCAGGATCAGGGCGGCATTAAGGAGATCGAGGCACCGATTCATGTTTCCAATGTTGCCTTCTTATTGAAGAATGGCCAGACTACACGAATTGGCATGAAGGTCGATGAAAAAGGCGTGAAATCACGTTTCGCCAAGAAAACCGGGGAAGTGATCTAATGGAAAAATTCATACCAAGTCTTAAGAAAATGTATAAGGAGAAGGTCGAACCCGAACTTCTCTCTGAGTTTGGCTATAAGTCCAAGATGCAGGTCCCCACACTTGAGAAAGTTTCTGTAAGTGTTGGTGTTGGTGAGGCTATTGTCAATAAGAAGCTTCTTGATGCGGCTGTCAAGGAACTGGAACAGATTACTGGACAGCATGTGGTCAAGACGAAAGCCAGAAAGTCAATCGCTAACTTTAAAGTTCGTGAAGGGCAGGAAATCGGAGCTGTTGTAACTCTCCGCGGCGACAACATGTGGTTCTTTCTTGAACGTTTGATTGGCATTGCTTTACCGCGTGTTAAGGACTTCAAGGGCGTCAAACCCAACGCATTCGACGGTAATGGGAACTACTCTCTCGGTATCACCGAGCAGATTATCTTTCCGGAGATCGACTACGATAAAATCGAACGTGTAAGTGGGTTGAACGTTGCTATCGTGACTTCGGCCAAGACCGATGAAGAAGGGTTTGCCCTGCTCAAGAAGCTGGGTATGCCGTTCGCTAAATAAGGTGGAGTAGAGAGATGGCAAAGAAATCAATGATAATCAAGGCGAACAGAACGCCTAAGTATAGCACCAGGAAGGTCAACCGCTGCAAGATTTGTGGACGACCCCGCGGGTATATGCGGAAATTCGAAATGTGCAGGGTTTGCTTTCGGAAACTTGCCAGTGAAGGGCAGATCCCTGGCGTTACCAAATCCAGCTGGTAGGAGATTAACATGGCTATAAGTGATCCTGTTGCCGATATGCTGACAAAAATCAGAAATGCTAGCATGGCTAAGCATGAGAAAGTTGAAATTTCGACATCCAAAATCAAGCTTCAGATCGTCAAGATCTTGAAGAATGAGGGATACATCAAGAATTTCAAGAAAGTTGTCAACAAAGACGGTATTAATGTAATTCGAGTGTTTTTGAAATATGATGAGAAGCAGAACCCGGTTCTCCACGGTATCGATAGGATATCCACACCCGGACGGCGTGTGTATTCCGGATATCGAGATATGCCGAGAGTGTACAATGGCTATGGTGTAGTTGTTGTATCTACCTCTTCGGGTGTTATCACGGGTAAGAAAGCTAGCGAGAAGAAGGTCGGTGGTGAACTGATCTGCTCAATTTGGTAAGGTGGTGGACTATGTCTCGAATAGGTAAGTTACCGATTGCATTGCCCAAGGGAGTCTCCGTCAAGGCTGTTGATGGTATGATTTCCGTTGAGGGACCTAAAGGGAAACTGGTTCAGAATTACCGACCTGAAGTGGAAATTTCTGTTTCTGCTGATCAAGTGGTGATAACCAGGAAGGAAGACAGTAAGAAGGCAAGAGGCTTTCATGGTCTCTATAGGCAGTTGGTTCACAACATGATTGTTGGCGTTTCAACTGGCTATACCAGAAAACTGCTCGTAAGTGGTGTTGGTTTTCGTGCCGAGGTCAAGGGTGATATTCTCTCACTCAACCTTGGGTATTCGACCCAGATCGAGTTTATGATCCCTTCTGATGTCCAGATCGCATGTGAGAATCCGACAACCGTTGTGGTGACCGGAATCGATAAGCAGCGCGTTGGGCAGGTGAGTTCAGAAATCAGGTCCCTGAGAACTCCCGAACCGTACAAAGGTAAGGGTGTTAAGTACGAAAACGAGATTGTACGTCGTAAGGTCGGCAAGTCTGGCGGTAAGAAATAGGTAGGGTGAATAGATGAACAGAGTTTTGGATAAATACAGAAAGCGTGCAAAGCGCAAGGTTCATATCAGAAAGCATATCTCCGGTACCGCGACTAGACCTCGCATGACTGTGTACAGAAGTAATTCGCACATGTATGTACAGGTCATAGACGATGTCGCCGGACATACGCTTGTTTCGGCCAGCACCTTGGAGGCCGAACTTCGTGAGCTGAAGAATACTGTTGCCGATGGCGCCAAATTGGGTGAAGTGGTTGGCAAGCGACTCATGGAAAAGAAGATTGATACAGTGGTATTTGACCGCAATGGATTTCTCTTTCATGGAATAGTCAAGAGTATTGCCGACGGTGCCAGAAAAGCCGGAGTGAAATTCTAGGGGGATATGGTGGATAGGTCAGATAGAAACAGAGACAGCGAGTTTGTAGAGAAGTTGGTAAGACTCAACCGGGTTTCCAAAGTAGTAAAAGGTGGAAGACGGTTCTCTTTCTCCGCTCTCGTGGTAGTGGGTAATCAGAACGGTAAGATCGGATATGGTTCCGGTAAGGCCAATGATGTCGCCGAAGCAATTCGGAAGGCAGTCGACAAGGCCAAGGAAAACATGATTACTGTTCCCTTGTCCAAGGACACCATCCCTCACGAGGTGCTTGGTGAATTCAAGAGTGCGAGTGTATTGCTCAGACCGGCTGTTCCAGGTACTGGTGTTATTGCTGGTGGTGCGGTTCGTCACGTCATGGATGCCTGTGGTATCAAGGACGTTTTGAGCAAGTCCCTCGGTTCCAAGAATAGCGTCAATACGGTGAAGGCAGCTTTCGTTGCACTGGAAACCCTTTTCGATGCCAAGGAACTCGCAAAAAGCCGGGGTAAGACCCTGAGCGAGATGTGGGGGTAATTTCATGGCTGCAGCAAAGAAAGTTAAGATTACGTTGGTTAAGAGTGTTATTGGCAGCCTTCCTGCACAGCGGAAGACTGTAAAGGCTCTTGGACTCAAGAAGATCGGCAGCTCCGTTGAGCAAGAGGCAAGTCCTGCTATCAAGGGGATGATCCGAGCCGTTGCCCACTTGGTGAAAGTCGAGGAGATGTAACATGGGACAGATTAAAGCACCTGTTGGTGCCAACACAAAGAAAACGATCGTAGGCAGAGGTTCCTCTTCGAAGGGACGAACCTGTGGTCGTGGAAATAATGGACAGAACGCTCGTAGTGGCGGTGGAGTTCGTCCCGGATTCGAGGGTGGTCAGATGCCTTTGTACCGACGTATCGCACGTCGTGGGTTCTCCAACTATCCATTCAAGCAAGAGTATCGGGTAGTGTCACTCGACGCTATCTCCGAATCATTCGAAGATGGTGAAGTCGTGAATCTCGATTCGCTGAAGGACAAGTGTCTGGTCAAGGGCGTAGATGCGCAGGCCAAGGTTCTTGCCAACGGTGAGCTTACAAAGAAGGTTATCTTTGAAGGACTCAAGATATCTGCAGCTGCGGTCGAAAAGATCAATGCGGCAGGTGGCGAAATCAGATAAAGAAGAGGATCGCAATGTCTAACTCCTTAGTTACAATGTTCAAGATCGAAGAACTCAGGAAAAAGATCCTCTGGACGTTCCTGTTTCTCG
>CAYYOL010000063.1:0-8702 GCA_964473245.1 uncultured Spirochaetaceae bacterium | reverse complement strand
AATGAAGCTGAGCCCTGTCATGCCGTTCGCACTTGCCAGATAGCTGGTCGTGGCGTCATTGCCGATGAATGCAATCTCATCACCACGATTCACGGCAAGAAGGGCGTCTAGAACGGTATCGTATGTACGTACCAGTATCTGGGGGTACTCTTCCAGGAGCCCGTGGTGAGAACTGTTTGCCTGAACCGCAACCTGTCTTCCGAACAGATCCTCGAATCTTCGGATACCCTCATTGGTGTTCTTCACCACAATGGATCTCTGGAAGGTCACATACGGTTGTGAGAATAAGAGATACCGTTCTCGATCTTGTGTTCTGCCTACCGCAGGAAGCACATCAAGCTCTCGTCTCTGTGCCTTATTGGTCACCTCCTGCCAGGACAGCCCTTCCATGAGCAGAAACTGCAAACCGGTCTCCCGCTCTATGTGTGCAACGATATCAGATGAGACTCCCTGATGCCTCCCCTCCGAATCGAGGAACTCGAATGGGACGAAGGATGGATCGATTCCCATACGGATCACCGGATGCCTCTCTATGAAGGCCTGCTCTTCCAGGGAGAATTGCAACAGAGTATCCGCTCCGAATGCGATGGAGGAGCAGCAGAGAAACAGAATCAGAAGCCATCTTCGCATCGATTTACCGCCACTGTCTACTGGTCTCTCTGATACGATCACCGAGTGAGATGAAAACATCGGTGATAACAGGATCGAAGTGTCTTCCCCGCTCCTGACGTATGATTTCCAACGCCTGCTCGTGCGTGATCGCTTTCTTGTAGACCCGGTCACTCGTCAGAGCGTCATATACATCGATAATCGCCATGAGTCTTCCCGGAAGTGGAATATCGTCACCTGAAAGTCCCTGCGGATACCCGGTTCCATCGTAGCGCTCATGATGATGGAGGATGATCAACTTCGCTGTGCCTATGAATGCAATGGCCTCTTCGGAACCCGAGCTCTGATACTCCAGTGCCTTCGCACCATAGAGCACATGCTGCTTCATGATGGCATACTCCTCTTCGGTCAATCGTGCTGGTTTGAGGAGGATGCTGTCCGGAATTCCCACTTTCCCGATATCGTGCAATGGTGCTGTGCGAACCAGTTCTTGCACAGTCTTCTCTGAGAGTTCGTATCCCTCAATCTGCTGCTCCTGCAATCCGTTGCACAGGATAGCCATCATGCGGCTGCTACGCTTTGCGTGATTGCTGGTTTCGATATTTCTCACTTCCAGCAACTGGATAAGGGAGTGGATAGTGATCTCAGTGGCTTGCAGAGCCTCTTCTGTGCGTTGAGCAACCTCCCTCTGCAGAGTCTCATTGTGTTCTCGGATGATACGATCGGAATCTCTCAAGGCCAACTGAATCTCTATCCGTTTGTGAAGAGATTTCCGGTTGACCGGTTTTCTGATATAGTCGACCGCTCCCATATCGAGACCTCTGACCTCCATATCCACTTCGTCGGCATTGGTCAGAATGATAACCGGCGGAGAAGAGGCTCTCTCCCGAAGTCGCTCCAATACCCCGAACCCATCAAGGCGAGGCATGTAGAGGTCGAGCAGGATGATATCGTAGAGTGTCTCCTGTTCCAACTTGGCAAGAGCTTCCACACCATCCTGAGCACTTTCTACCTCCATATCGTGGAGTAACTCGGTGATCAGTACGATTTCCGCTCTTGAGTCGTCCACAATGAGGACTTTTATCACTGGTGCACCTCCCCGGTCCGCATGTGTCTGGTATATCGAATATAGATGGAACGATTCCGCAAGTAAATAAAAATATTGGCGAAAGGGTTGTCAAAAAGTGGAGACTATTATATGTTAGTTAGCGTTAACCAACATCTAGGAGGAGACGATGCTTACCACAAGACAACAGGAGATCGTAGACCAAGCTATGGCGATCGTGGTGGAACAGGGAACCCATAAGTTAACCATCCGAAACGTTGCACAGGCAATCGGGGTATCAGAGCCGGCAGTCTACCGTCATTTCGCCAGTAAACACGACCTGCTTGTGGCATTGCTGGAATCGCTGCAACGTTCGATTCTTCCGATATTCGCACCGTTTCATACGACATCTCTCGACCTGCAGACATTCACCGACTCACTGCTCACAGGGCTGTTCGGTCATATTGAATCGAACCCCGCATTTGCCCTATTCGTGTTCACCGAAGAGGCCTTCCATGCCGACGCACAACTGAGACCGCTGCTTTCTGATATGCTCGGTGAGATGGTCGAAAAACTCACCCGGATTATAATGCAACTGCAGACGTCGGGAAATTGTAGGATCGATACAGAGGCAAAACACATTGCGCTCATCATCTTAGGAGCAATACGGTTACAGGTGACACGATGGCACCTTGGTAGTGATGAACCACTCAGCGACCAAGCTCCTTCTCTCTCTCGTACACTGGTCACCCTGCTCTCACCATGAAGGACCACCGCATCGCCGGTGAGCAAGAACTATATACAATAAGTTAGTTAACGATAACTATTTACAGGGAGTACACATCCATATGAAACTGATCCGCCGCATCGCAGAAAAACCGCTTCTCATCATAGTCGTGTTGATTCTGGCAACAACCATCTTCATTGTTGCGATACTGAACAACGCGTCGCTGGAGACCGACCTGAATGCATACATGCCGTCCACGCATCCAGCATTCCAGTTCAGTGACGAAGCGGAACAGGTATTCGGTATTCAAAACTCCATTTTGTTAGCAGTCGAGCACCCTGAAACGATCTTCAACGAGGGGACACTCACCAAACTCGTACAGATCACCGAGGAGCTTCCGGAGTTATTCCCCGAGATTGCAGAGGGAAAAGTCACCTCGCTCGCCACAGCAGACAACATCACAGGAAGTGATTGGGGGCTGGAGGTTGAGTCATTCTTCTCACACGGCATACCGACGACTCCGACCGCATTGGCTGAGATGCGTGAGAAGGTTGTCTCGAATGAGATGATCTACGGAAGAAATGTGAGCAGAGATACAACCTCGACTCTCATAATCGCAGAGATTGCCGATGATAGCGATTCTCAGGATCTGCAGAGAAGACTCAAATCGTATGCACAGCAGTGGGAGGGTCCCGAACGGATACACGTGGCAGGCAGACCAATCGTTGAAGGAGCGCTCGCTGAGCTCGGGCCTGCGGATATGGTTCGCATGTTCCCCATAGTAGTGATCGTCATGATCATCGTTCTTCTTCTACTTTTGAGAAGCATTCGAGACACCCTTCTGAATATGATCATTGTCCTACTCGGTACCGTCGCTGCATTCGGAAGCATGGCACTACTTAATGTGCCCGTCTATGCAGTCGATACCATGATTCCCGTCATGCTCATAGCAATCGGTGTCGCCTATGGGATCCATATGCACAATGCAATTCACCATGCAGTCAACCGGAATCCTCAGATAGAGAAACGCGAACTTATCGACACGGTACTCAAATCGATGGTTCGACCAGTGTTCATGGCTGCTGTGACGACAGCGATCGGTTTTTCCGCTCTCATGAGCAGCCAGGTCCTTCCTGTCCGATACTTCGGACTGTTCTCCTCGATCGGAGTTCTTACCGAGATGGTCCTTGCACTTATCCTCTTTCCGGCCAGTATCCACCTGTTCGGCGTGCCAAAACGGGGAAAGGAGACTGCCGATGAGCTTGTAGACAAGATCGATGGGACTCCCTGGTATGGGAAGAATGGCTGGAGTCGATTCATGATGAAACATCCACGTATCATCGTGATCGTTGCCGCTACAATCGCCGCACTCGGAATATATGGAACCCAGAACGTCTGGATAGATACGAGTTTCCTCGCAAACTTCGAGAAAGATAGTGCCATTGTCCAGACGGACGACTTCGTGAACGCGAAATTTGGCGGCACTTCGTCTCTGAATGTCATGCTCTACGCTCACGAAGATGACACTTTCAAGAACCCACAGGTCCTGCAGGCTATGGACGACATGCAACAATCGATCCTTGAGCATGAGATGGTGGGAGCGGGATTCTCGATCACCGACTTCATCAAGCGGATGAACAAAGTGATGAACTACGACGACGATGCATTTCACACCATTCCGGAGGAGAGAGATCTCATTGCTCAGTACCTGCTGCTCTATGAATTCTCAGGCGATCCGGAGACATTGGAAACGGTCGTGGACTACGACTATCGACGGGCAAACAGTACGTTCCAGCTGAAAAGCGACAGTTCAGCAGTCATGAGCGAAATCATCGAGATGGTCCAAGAACACGAGCCTGTATTCACCTCTCTGGGAGTCTCGGTACACTTTGCAGGAAGCGGTTACAAAGCGTTCGTCTTCTCCGAGCTACTGCTTGAAGGACAGATCATCAGTCTGGTTCTCTCTTTCGGAATCGTGGCACTGCTACTCTCCATCCTGTTCAGGAACATACTCATCGGTATTGCCGGAACGGTACCGATAGCGATCACCGCTGTCGTGAACTTCGGGGTGATGGGATTCTTCGGCATTCCACTGAGTTCTGCCACAGCCCTCATCTCCAGCATCGCTGTCGGAATCGGCGTCGACTATGCGATTCACCTGATCGAACACTACCGGAATCGGAGACTCGAGGCCTTCTCCATTCGAGAGGCGGCGTTCGGGACGGTAAGACATACCGGAAAGGCCATTGTATATAACGCCGTTGCGGTCATGGGAGGGTTTGCTGTTCTGATATTCAGCGTGTTCCCCCCAAACCGACAAGTCGGATCGCTCATCGTACTGAACATGGCGACAAGCGCCATAGGGACCCTCTCGATTCTCCTAGTGATCATCGTCGCCATAGATCGGAAAGGGTGGTTCATTCGCAACACTACGACCAAACGGTCGAAACACACCATACGATAGGAGGATAGTACCGTATGCAAAATCGAAGAAGAATCTGGATAGCACTCGCTATCATCGGGCTGGTCATACTAGTCCCTGCAACAGCTCAGATCAGCGCAGAGATGGTCATGGATCAGGTGTATACACGCCCAAGCGGCCAAGATATGCAGGCAACACTGCATATGACCATTACGAATTCTCGTGGCTCCACACGAGAGCGGAGTATCGTTCAGTTCAGGAAGGATGACGGTGAAGTCGAGAAGAAGATCATGTTTTTCACCTCGCCAGCCGATGTTCGTAATACCAGCTTCCTTAGCTTCAGCTATGCCGATGGACGTAGAGACGACCAGTGGATCTACCTACCAGCGCTCGGCCGAGTTCGAAGAATAGCGTCTGACAAGACAAACGACTCGTTCATGGGCTCCGATTTCACCTATGAGGACATGGGAGCACGACACCCATCCGAAGACACCCATACGCTGTTACGCGAGGAGAACCTCGATGGTTGGGATGTCTATGTGATTGAGAGTACCCCTGTCGAGCCGAACAATGAGTATGTGAAGACAAGGAACTGGATCATTAAAGATGAGTGGATAGGGTTGAGAAAAGAGTTCATCGGTGCCGATGGTTCTGTGGTTCGCAGGCTCTCAATCGAGTCGTACGAGAAGATCGACTCCATTTGGGTGATAACCGACATGACGATGAACAATCTCGCAAAGAACACATCGACAAGGATCTCGATGGAGGATGTCTCGTTCAACAATGAACTGCGTGATGCATTCTTCAGCGAGCGACAGATGAGTAGAGGACCGAGACTATGAGGAGAATCGCTATGAAAAAACACAGGATACTGGTACTTACTATGATACTAGCGTGCAGTGCATCGGCTTTCGCGATGGATGTCGATATACGTGGCATGTTGAGAAGCTATACGGGACTTGCATTCAGCGATGCTGCAATCACCGCGAATGAACAGACGGTAGACCTTACCTTGGAAGGATGGGGTGACCAGACTCGTCTGGTGGTGAATCCCTATGCATATATCGGAATCGGCAACGAGCCGGAGATGGGTATTCGTGAAGCATATGTCGACTTCTTCCTGGACAACGCCGATATACGCGTAGGTAAGCAGGCAGTCATGTGGGGCCAGGCAGAGGGTGCCTTCATCACCGATATCGTGAGCCCAAGAGATATGCGTTCGTTCATCCTTGCCGATTTCCGGGAGATCCGGAAGGGCATTCCTGCTGTGAAAGCCGACTACTTCACCGGGCCGTTCACATTCGAGGGAATCTGGATACCACAGTTCGTCCCTTCGTCCATGCCTGCTGAAGACTCTATCTGGCAACGTGCCATCCCCTTCCCCTCAGGAACACCCATCTCGTTCACTGAGCCTTCTCTGCACTTCGAGAACAGTGAAGTCTTCGGTAAGATCCGATATTTTGGACCGCGTATCAGCTGGGAGGTTATGGGTGGATATGCCTGGACGGATGAACCGTTCGTCACGAGGGTGAACATAAACCCCGATTCAGATCCGACCATAGAATCCATCGATGTGAATTACGGCAGATATACGGTACTCGGGGGGAGCTTCAGCACGAGTGTCGGAACCACCGTGATCCGTGGAGAGGCTGCAGCGTATCTGAACAAACCTTTCACCGTCGGCGAATTGACTTCACCTGCATCTGTTACCTCGAAGGAGTTTCACCAGGTGCAGTCGCTCATCGGAATAGATTGGAGTCTCTTCGGTATGGATATGTCCGCACAGTACATTCTCGCCTACATCCATAACCATGAGCAGGGAATTATGGAACAGTTCAGAGCGGTTCCTGAATTCGGTCACACGGTGACCTTTAGGGTGCAAAAGACCCTCCTAGACGACCGACTCACTGCTAAGGTATTCTCCTATCTGGAAATCGATCCTATGAACGCACTGGTTCGTCCGTCGCTTTCATGGAATATAGAGGATGGGGTCATCCTCGAGGGAGGCGCGGAACTCTTTTTCGGTGACGAAGATGGCATGTTCGGCTACTACCACGACAATTCCATGGTGTATGCTTCGCTTCGCTGGTATTTCTGATCCCTTTTTATCGTTATCACGTTCATGAGGTCCGCAGTGCACTGCGGGCCTCGCTTCTCATTCATACAGCCGTAAAGAATGAAGTGTTCGCAAAATTCCCATCTTGGAGTATAGTGCTTGCATGACCTTGACCCAATTCAATCGAATCGTCGAGATACGGACGAAGATCATCAGTATGGGAACCTTTCTCAGCGGGAGCATCTATGCGGGTGCCGTGACAGGACTCTGGTCCTGGGATCGGTTCCTAGTCATGCTGTTTGCCGTACTATTCGTCGACATGGGTACCACAGGATTCAACAGCTACTTCGATTTTGTGAGCGGGACAGACCGAGCAGAGCTCAATTTCGAACGAGACAAGGTCTTGGTACATGAAGGAGTGGCTCCTGAGGCAGCCCTAGGCATCTCACTCGCCCTGTTCGGGGCAGCTGGTGTATTGGGACTACTGCTTGCCTGGTGGACCAGTTTCACCTTGATTGTCGTGGGTGCCATCTGTATGGGTGTCGGTTTTCTCTATACTGGAGGCCCTCTGCCTATCTCCCGCACTCCGTTCGGAGAGCTGTTCGCTGGAGGTTTCCTCGGGACAGTGCTCTTCACTATCAGTTACTACGTTCAGACTACGACCGTTGACTGGCAGAGCATTGTGGTCAGCATTCCCCTCCTTTTGCTCATCGGCATGATTCTCACGGTGAACAACACATGTGATCGCGAGGCAGACACGATTGCTGGAAGAAGGACACTCTCTATCCTTGTCGGTGAACGAAGTATTCTGATCATCATGCGCGCGACACTCCTTGTCGCCTACACGCTTCCCATACTCTATGCACTAGTCGATCTGCTTCCCTTGATCGTGATACCGTGCGTACTGGTGGCCGGTATCCCCGCCTGGAGAATCCATAGAAGCATGGAGAAGCGGGGATTCTCCCTGCAGACCAAAGGAGAGTCCATGGGAAGTGTGTCGAAATTGTTCCTGCTGTATTGCCTAGCCACCTGCGGAGGGCTGCTTCTCTCCATGCTCTAGGCATGAGAACAGTGACAGATATACCAGGTCGCCCGTTTATCGACTTGCACGGCATCGATAGTGGGAAACACCTCTTCCATCTCCTCTTTCGGGCGCTTAATGAATCCAAAGTAGTCTCCCCGCTCCAACCACTCTACAATCGTAGTCAGAAATGCCCGCCTCTCGTTATAGTCGTGTACGATCACCGCCTTGCGAGCAATGCGCATGAGCTCGGTATACAACTGCTTCCGAGTTGCTAGCGGCATTCCGTGTGCGACATAACTGGTGAATACCAGGTCGAACGAACTATCATGGAAAGGGAGCCCTTCGATGGCATCTGCTACAAGAAACTGTACTTTCATCTCACCGGCTTTCGTCTTGGCGACATCGATCATTCGGTGGGCGGGGTCGACTCCGGTAACTTCGAATCCTCTGCTAGCGAGCACAGTGCAAAGCGCCCCAGTTCCACACCCGACATCGCAAACAGTTCGCATGGAGGCAAGATTCGCTATTTCTGCATGGGCATCGAGGATACCGGAGAACCGCTTCATCTGGTACCTATGGAACAACCCATACACCCCTGCGATTGAATTGAACAGATCTCTGGCCATGGAACACCTCTGCCCTATCCTATCATGGAGTACAATCGTGGTCGATTGATTAATGGTCACCAATTCACTACAGTACAGGTCAGGCGATGGGGTTCGTCTCTATCCGCTTCGGATACAACCGTGGAGCGTTCCACTGATAACTCCTGCAAAATAGTGAGCTACTCGGAAGCTTATCTCTGCCCAACAGGCAGGA
>CAYYOL010000062.1:0-8763 GCA_964473245.1 uncultured Spirochaetaceae bacterium | reverse complement strand
TCGATCTTCTTTGGAGAGTCGAGAACGTTCTTGAGATCTTCCTTGACCTGAGTCATGGTCTCTTCTGTAATGGTTACTTCACCAGTTTCTTCATCAACGGAAGCCAAGGTTGAAACACTCTGCGAGACAGCGTCCACCTGCTGAGTGTTCACACCCACCAAACCGCCACTGACCAGCACATTCTCACCGGTCTGGCCCATAAAATCACTGATCGTACCAAAGATGTCACCTTCGCACGAAACGAAGGCAAGCAATATAATTGGCACTATCAGGAACGCCAATTTTCTTCTCTTCATAATCACTCCTCCTTACAGACCGGAGATTTCTCCTCCGCCTCTATCTCTATGATTATCCTAAACCCTATTCTCCATACATTCTAGAGTAACTCCCATGAATACTTCATAAATATTGTCATATATAATGAACCTTCATCGGATAAATTCACCCAGTTGTACAACCGTTAAACACCCTTGAGTTGCAAATGTAACAAAAAAGTATTGACAGAGCAATAAAAATCATGCTAATCAAAATAGTAATTATTCTTATTTTGTGTTGGAAACCATGGGGAAAAACAGTAAAAAAGTGACAGCAAAACATATTGCACTTATCGTAGCAGGAGGCTTGAGCCTTGCCCTCGGTGGCATAGGTATAATCCTACCCCTGTTACCCACGACACCCTTCGTGCTCCTCGCTGCTGCATGCTTCTCGATCGCAAATCCCCGCATGGCAAGAAGACTCGAAGAGAGCAAGGTGTTTGGAAGCTATCTCCGGCACTGGAGAACAAACGAAGGAGTCCCGCTGAAAACGAAAGTACGGGCGATCATATGGCTGTGGCTCGGCCTTGGCATCTCAGCGGCGATCGTGAGAAACACCACCGTGATCATCATACTCTCAGTCGTCGGCACCATCGTCACATTGCATCTTGTTCTCATCAAAACACAGAAGAAGGAGGATCGACATGAAATACTCGCGTCAACGAGAGCTGATACTTGAGACCCTCCGGAGAGCAGAGACCCACCCCACTGCTGAGGAGATCTACACACTGGTAAAGAGCGAACTACCCAGCATCAGCCTGGGTACCGTCTACCGGAACCTCAATCTGCTCGTGGAATTGAGGACAATTCGAAAATTGGTGACAGCAGGAAACACCAGTGTCCGCTACGACGGCAGAAACGACGAACACTGCCACCTCGTGTGCACCTCATGCGGAACCATCACCGATATGGACCTCTCCCTGTTCTCACCGATCGATGATGCCTTGAAAGCAGAGCGTAACTTTACCGTCACCGAACACACAATCGTACTCAAGGGAATCTGCGCCGCATGTTCCAGCCAAACTGGAACAGCTTAACCGAAGAAAAGTCGCTTAATTGCCTCGAGATTCTTCTGCTCGTTCAACTGCTCACTTCCATACATCTCATCGATCCGCTTCTTGTACTGCTCGAACACCTTGTACCGAACAAGCTTCATAGTAGAGTTGACCAAACCATCTGCTTCGCTGAAGGGAGCCTCGATTATAGCGAACCTACTCGGAATCCACTGGGAGGGAATACTCTTGAGCGCAATCGGCTCATAGGCACGAAACACATCGTTCAACCTACGGAGTACGGACTCCGGTGTCTTCAAGTCCTCCTCCGCAATCAGTTTTTTGACCAGATCCTCCTGCAGAGTCACCAGAGCTGTCGTGAAAGCGCGGTGATCGTTGTACACCACCAGCTGGTTGAGGATCTCGGTATGATTGATCATGACCTCCTCAACCTCCTCCGGAGAGTACTTCTCTCCATCTTTCGCAATCAACAGCGCCTTTGCTCGACCGGTGACCACCAGAAAACCATCCTCGTCGTAATACCCGAGATCTCCCGTCCAGAGCCATGTCTCACCCTGCTCCTCTCTAAGCACTTCGGCCGTCGCCTTCGGATTCTTGAAGTACCCCTTCATGACATTCTCACCCTTGATGACTATCTCTCCCCGCTCACCTACCTGCGCCTCTTCGGTATCGCTCTTCATGATCCTGCAGGTGACACTCGGTGCCACCATGCCCGAGGTACCGAACTTATACCGCTGAGGGGAGTTGGAACTGATAATGGGAGCAGCCTCAGTAAGACCGTACCCCTGGAACACCGGCACTCCGATCGCCGCGAAGAAGTGTTGTTGTCGTGCTTCAAGAAGCGCGCCACCGCCCACACAATACTTGATACGCGAACCGAAGACCTTCCTGAGCTTCGGAAAGACCAGTAGCGAAGCCAATGCATAGGGGAAGAACGTGGCAATCTGGACACCGAGAGAACCCCTGCGAAAACCATCACCATTCCGCTTGATTCCCGCCTTGAGACCACGCTGGAAAATCCCGTCGACGAACGGCCCCTTTTCTGCAATAGCTTGTGTCATCTTCTTCATGAAATTCCCGCTGATTGCCGGAACGGTCATAAGGAAGACTGGATTCACCTCGACCAGGTTCTTCGGAAAATTCCGGATGATGGCGGCATTACTCCCTCTGGCATCGACAAAATGGAGTGTTATGCCACGGAGCATCGCCGTATACATGCCTACGGTATGAGCGAACGAGTGGTCGAGAGGGAGCACTATCAGCGTCTCGAATACCGCATCGGGAAGCTTGAACAGTTGAACCGCATCGTGACTGTTCGCCCAGTAGTTCAGGTGGGTGAGCATGATCCCCTTAGGATTTCCCGTGGTACCCGAGGTGTAGCAGATATTCACTGTATCGTGCTCCTCGATGGCATCTACGGATTTGTCTGTGATATGGGGTATACGCAAAAGTATCTCTGCTCCATCCTGCACCAGGGCATCCCATGCAAGATAGTCTTTCCCCTCGGTCCAACCATGAGCGTCGGCTTGTCTCTCCAATCGGTCGTCTACGGTATCGAGATAGTAGATGAAGGGCTTTTGATCCATGGTATCCAAAGCCTTGCAGACTGTGTCGAGGGTATTCGAACTCACAATGATCCCCTTCGCTTCACTGTGCGTCAAGCGGAAGGCGATTTCGTCGGCTGTGAGCTTGATGGAGAGGGGAACTGAGATGCATCGAGCCTTGATCACACCCAGTTCAGCGATGACCCACTCGGGTCTCCCCTCGGCAAGCAGGCCGAAGGTGGACTCGTTCTCGATTCCGTGTGCCAACAGATAGGCTGCGACCTGATCCGAAGAGTTGTCGACCTCACAATAACTGTACGCCTTCCACCCCGAATCGGTCTTCTTGGTAACGTAGGCACGGTCTGGAAACCGTTGCGCTCCATCGCGTAGCATCTGTATTATGGTTCTCATGTGGTAACTCCTCACATAATTGCCTCGATAGCCGGCTGGTAGCCCGGCTTACGACAATCATAGACTATATTAACACATAACAAAGCATTGTCAAAAATAAAAAGTGCCACCACCCCAGGACGAGGGATGACTCCGCTGATCGCGCATCGTTGGGTAATTAAAAACCTCAGCTACAAGGTGACCTTTGGCGGGTTGTTCAGATCGATACTCACCGCAAAGTCGAACAGATTGCCATTATACAGAGCATAGTTTATCGCAACCGGAGTCTCATCCTCGAGACAGGCAGTATTCTTCATCCACAGATGTGCGGTCCCGGTTCGGGCTCCCAAAAGAAGACATTGTTCATCATCGGGTATCACGGCAGAAACTGAGCGGTGCAGTGTGACGATCTTCTTGCCAGTACATAACTCATAGACATCGAGAAAGGAGCGACGGACCAGCATCTCTCGATCGATCGCCAAGGAGACACTCTCTGGCATGAATATGCTCATTACCGCATGGGGATGATCATCGACCAGTCTGAGCAACCGAATTCTTGCCAAACCGCCAACTCCCTTCTGCTTGAACAGTGGGAGCATGTTCCTTGCCAACTCACTTTCCGGTCCGTACAGCACATCTTCCAGAAAACGATTGAATATCTTCGTGTCATACTCGACACCATCCTGACTCACCAGTCCATTCCGGTATTCGGAGTACTGTTTCGTCTTACATACGAACGAACCCTTTCCCCGGGCTCTTCGAATCAGCCCCATCTGTACCAGATCGTCTAAAGCTCGCCTCACGGTGATACGACTTACATTGTGCTTCTTGCAGAGTTCGAGCTCCGTAGGGATCATTGCATCCTCAGGCCAGTAACCGGACAGGATCTTATTTTGAATATCCATAAAGACAGACTGATATTTCAGTTGCATAACTATCTCCATTTATCTTATATGCGATATGGCAATACTACTCTCAGCACCTTTTATTATCAAGCCCAAGTATATCGGATTCTGTCACAACCCCCTGACTGAAGGATAAAGTTTACATTGCTATACCTTGCTTACCTGGCACACTCACTCCAACTCAAGTGATTCCAGAAGACCTCCTCCAAAATCCTTGATGGAACACCTCCCATCCCGGTACACCAGATAGGTGTGAGGCCTATCGAGTTTCGGCAGAGATACAGAGCCTGGGTTCATCACGAAAAAACCATCTCGTTTCTCCAGTCGATACACATGCGTATGACCAAAGAGTAGCACATCATGCGCTCCCAGGGGAGGAAGCTGCTCATCGTTGAACTTGTGTCCATGAGTGCACACGAATCGTCGATTGTCGAGCATCAGAAACGCCGACTCCATGAGGGGAAAGTTCAGAACCATGGAATCCACCTCTGCATCGCAATTGCCCCGAATCGCCATGATGCTCTCGGCATTGCGGTTCAGCAACTCTGCAACCTCGCTCGGATCATAGCCATCCGGCAACGGGTTTCGAGGCCCGTGATAGAGCAGATCCCCGAGAAGTAGCAGATGCGAGGCTTGCTCGGCCTCGCATGCATCGAACAATCGCTGTGTCCAGGTAAGAGAGCCATGCAGATCCGACGCTACAACCCATACCATACACTATCCCCGCATGTTCCTGTACAACTCTTGAAGGTGATGTCCAATATGACGGAACAGCAGATCACTATACTGCTTCTCGTGCAGCCGCCACAAATCATAGAGTCTATCCTTGAACAGATACTCACCAGTATCCAGTTTCGTGGAGAGAATCGGGCCGTAGGTGATATGGATAAGCTGTCGAGCATCGTTATGCTCGAAGAGCTTGACCAACTGCTCATCTTCGAGGGTATCCAGAGCGGGAATGCGTGTGATATCGGTACTGACATGGTAGTACTTGGTCACTTCATCGAACTTGCTGAGAGCGAAAGCGTGGACTTCGCGGTAGAGCTTCGGATCCACCATCGCTACCAGTTTCATAGCTTCGAGCCAGTTCGTTCCAGCTGTCTTCACATGGAACCGCCCCTTGGTATATTTACCGAACATGGGGAAAACCATGAACTTATCCGAACCGGAGTGAAGACTAATCTTGTACCCGAAGTGGCGGGAAATCGCGGTATGCACAGCCAACTCTGCCTCGAACTGCTTGATATCCCCAATATAGTCGACACCCTTCTGGAACTCTCCACAGAATCGGGGAGCGAGGGTTGCGAATTCGACTCCTCGCGAGACCAACTCGTTCGAGACGAAGAAGTGCTCCTGAGGCGTGGTCGGTGTGGTAGTCTCGTCGATTGAGATCTCAAAGTCGGCCGAGTAGGTCCCATCGGTGAAGAATTGTTGATAGATAGATACAGCGAAATCAAGGACATCGCGATAGACCATGACCATTCGCTTGAACGTCTCTTCATCGAAGGAGATGGTTAGGCCATCTTCCAGTTCGAACGTCTTCCCTACATACTTCGCTTCGAGTGCAGGCTCGGCAATGTAGGCATTTTCGAGATCAGCCAGTACCATGGACTCGAACTCATTGTGCATATGCTCACTGCAGTCGAGAGTTATCATGGTGTATCCGAGATCGAGAGCCATCTTCACCTCTTCTGGTCTCTTAAGATGGTCACCATCGGCCCCGAATCCTTTCTTGTACCCATCGCGGAATACGGCGAACGTTGCGGCATCGAGCACATCCTCGTAGGTTCTCTGGGTAAGATGCAACTCGCGAATGGATTGTTGAGCGAGAATCGGGTAGGCATCATACTCACCGAATACCCGAATGTGTCCAGGTGCTGCTATGCCCAACCGATCACCGACTCCAACAGTTCTCTCCTTATGTAGCACGCGTACCGGTGCAGTGAAGGGAAAAAGCGAACGGAGCACCTCTGCATTCGCATGGGAAAGCTCAGCCACGACATACGACTGCCCGTCGACTGAGCCTTCGACACCCGAGAAATCCCACGTTGGTCCCACCGCTACGATCTTCGTCTCGCCATTGTCCTCGGCCATGAAAACAGTACCGCCTCCGACCTTATTGATCGAAAGCGGGTGCACACCATATGCGATAGGATCTACCTTTGCCCCGATCAGGGGAATAAAATGTGTATAGTTCTTCATGCAAACTCCTTTCCACTAGTTTTGCTGTCGTCTACTACCATACCATGTTATTCCAGAAACGACACCTGATTATTGGTGACCTTCGGGCAAGTCGAGAAAGTGGGATATCTCCTCCTGCACGGCAGAAAGCTCTCTGAAGAATGCATCCACGCGGTCCTCCCGAAGAGTCTCCGGACTCTTCATGGCCTGTTGCAATCCTTTAGCCTCCGCCTCCAATCGCTGGGCGCCTATCGTCGAAGCACTACCCTTTACCTTATGCGCCGTGTCGGCAACCTGCTTCCAGTCGCGGTGCAACAAGTGTACTTTCAACTGCTCACCATCATCGACCATCTCCTTGGAGAAGAGTCTCACGATCTTTCGATAAAGCGAGACATCACCATCGACCCGTCGCAATCCGGCGACGGTATCGAAGACCTTAGGAGCAGCGCTATCCCCCCGAACACTCTGCCCGAGAGGACGAGCTGGGCTCTCACTATGTACCCCGAGCGTCTCTCGAATCAGGCGAATCAGCTCTGGCGGGTCGAACGGCTTGGCAACCAGAAGCGTGAACCCGTGATCGGTACACCGCTTCCTGATATCTCCCACGACATCGGCAGTGAGGGCGAATATGGGAAGGCGACCATCGATCTCCCGTATCCGTTTCGTTGCCTCGAATCCATCCATCACATCCATGTGCAGATCCATAAGAATCAGCGAAACGGTATCGCGTTGTTCAACGAATCGATCCACCCCCTCAGATCCATTCTCTGCAAGAATCACGGTAAATCCACTTTTCTCGAGAACTTGCTGAGCAACGGTTCGGTTCACCGCATTGTCCTCGACCACCAGGATGGTCGGAGACTCTGTTTGAGAGGCGGAATCGCATCGCTTCTCAGTCGCATAATCGGGTATCATGTCCACCGATAGCAGTTCAAGGAGACTGTTGAACACCAACGAAGGAAGTACCGGTTTCGGGAGCACCAGATCTGCACCGGCCGCTCTCAGAGCCTCCCCTCCCGATGCGTCGTTCTGTTCGACAAAGACTACGATCTTCGGTCTCGAAGCTATCTCGGTCCCACGCTGAATCGATTCCAGCAGGGCTCCAACTCCCGAATCCACGGTACTGTCTATGAACAACAACTGGTATTGCTGTCCGTTTCGCGTATCCTTGAAATCTAGAAGTTGCAAAGCCAGTCGAGACGATCCGATATAGTCTCCCGATGCACCGATACGACGCAGAATCACCTCTACGGCTTTTCTGGTCTCCTCGTTTCTGGCAAGCACCAGAATGGACATGGAGGAGATGTTCGAGTCGGCAAGTCGCTGTGCATCTTCTTCGGCACCGCTCCGATCGAGATTGAACGGCAACTCAATCGTGAAGACCGATCCCTGTCGTTCAACGCTTGAGACCGACACCGACCCATGCATGGCCTCAACCAGGCTCTTGACGATGGAGAGCCCCAGCCCTGAACCTCCATACCGTCTTGCGATACTCGCATCAGCCTGGCTGAACGGCTTGAACAACTGCCTCTGTACTTCTTCGGTCATACCGATCCCGGTATCACTCACTTCGAACCGAACGCGACAGGCCATGCCTACAGACTCTACACACGAGATCCGGATCCCAATGGTCCCCAGTTCTGTGAATTTCACTGCATTGTGAATAAGATTCGTCAGAATCTGTCCCACACGATTTGCATCTCCCACCACATGGACAGGAACATCGTCCTCCCACTCAAGTTGTACTTTCAACTGCTTCATGGCGATGACCTGACTCTCCAGGGAGACCACATGGTGAACCACCTCGTCGAGCTTGAATGGGAGCTCTTTGAGCGTTACGCTCCGTTCCTCGATCCGAGAGTATTCGATGATATCGTTTATGATCGCGAGCATGTTCCGTGTCGCCTGAGAGATCGTGGCTAAGTAGCGCTTCTGCGTAGCGTCGAGATGGGTCTGTTCGAGCAGATAGGTCATGCCGTTGATACCGTTCAATGGTGTACGAATTTCGTGAGACATGCGTGCCATGAAGCGACTTTTCTCTCTGTCGTTATCCTCCACACGCCTCTTAGCCAATTCCGTCGTCCGCTGTGCCTCCTCTTTTTGGGCAATCTCGTGACGAAGTCGGATAATCCAGTATGCAGAGACTCCGAGGATGATCGAAAAGAGGATTCCCAAGCCTACGACGATCCTGATCAACGGACCGTAATCGATACGTTGATCGACACGTATCCATTGGTTGTAGATTTCGGCTAACTCCGACTCATCGAGTGTACCCAAGGCTTTGTTGATGATCGAAATCAGTTCAGGCCAATCATTCCGGACAGCGAGATGCAGCTGTTGCGAGGACCCGGTCTCTATCGGAATGAAGCTGAGCCCTGTCATGCCGTTCGCACTTGCCAGATAGCTGGTCGTGGCG
>CAYYOL010000061.1:0-9248 GCA_964473245.1 uncultured Spirochaetaceae bacterium | reverse complement strand
AAGCTGTTTCCGTATTCGGTCATGTCGATATTCTCATGAACAATGCAGGAATAATCCGTCGAACCGATGCGATCGACTATACCGAGAAGGATTGGGACGATGTCATGGCAATCAACAGCAAGACAGTATTCTTCTTCAGCCAAGCGGTAGCTCGCCAGTTCATCAAACAGAATACTGGTGGAAAGATCATCAATATCGCGAGTATGCTTAGCTTTCAGGGCGGAATCAGGGTTCCCTCCTACACCTCGAGCAAGAGTGCTGTTATGGGAATGACTCGGGCTATGGCGAACGAGTGGGCGAAACATGACATCAATGTCAATGCGATTGCCCCGGGCTATATGGCGACGAACAATACCAAGCAGATTCGTGAAGATCAGAAGCGGAGCGCTGAGATCCTTGGTCGTATTCCATCGGGTAGGTGGGGTACACCGCAGGATATCCAGGGAGCTGCTGTTTTCCTTGCTTCGAAGGCAGGAGACTACGTGCAGGGGTATACGATCGCTGTGGATGGTGGTTGGCTTGCCCGTTAGGAACCTATATCGATACGCATAAGGGGGCATAGCGCCCCCCTATGTATTGGACTACCCTCGGATGAGAGGAACGAAGATGTTCCAGTAGCCCATGATGAACACGAACAACACCAGCGCTGGCAGCACATAGGTGACATATGTTCTCGCCCACTGGGGGAACTTGACTCCTGTTCCGGTATCTGCCTCAGCAATGAATTGTTTCCAACCCCAACCTCGCTTCGAACAGCAGAAGAGGAGGAACACAAGTGATCCGAGCGGGAGCAGAGTCGAGCTTACAATGAAATCCTCCAGATCGAGTACGTTGGTACCGGCACCGAGTGGTTGGAAGCCAGAGAGCACATTGAAGCCGAGTACACAGGGCATTGAGAGGAGGATTATCGCCACGATGTTCACTCCGACTGCCTTCTTGCGCGACCATCCTTTGACGTCGATCCAGTAACTCACGATGTTTTCGAATACGGCGACGAGTGTGGAGAGTGCAGCGAAGCTCATGAACACGAAGAAAAGGGTGCCCCAGAGTCTGCCACCTTGCATGGCGTTGAAGATGTTGGGCAGGGTGATGAAGATGAGCGATGGTCCAGCATCGGGTGAGACGTTGAATGCGAACGATGCAGGAAAGATAATAAGTCCACTCATAAGTGCCACGAATGTATCGAGTGCCAGTACGTTGATCGATTCTCCGGTCAGTGTTCTCGACTTGTCGATATAGCTTCCGAAGATGGCCATACTACCGATACCGAGGCTCAAGGTGAAGAACGCCTGTCCCATGGCAGCATAGATCGCATTCCAGATGCCAGCATCCTGGAGTCGGGAGAAGTCAGGAAGGAGATAGAATTCCAGTCCAGCCTTCGCTCCGGGGAGGGTGACCGACTTCACGACAAGTACGAGCATGACCAGGAGCAATGCACTCATCATGAATTTCGTGATCTTCTCCACTCCCTTTTGCAGCCCGATGGCGCAGATCCCTAGACCGAGAAGCGTAGCTACGATCATCCAGAATGTCATGGTTCCAGGACTGCTCAGCAGACCACCGAAGTAGCCTCCGACCGCTTCGGGGTCGAGTCCGGCGAGGTCCCCTTTAGCCATACCGAAGAAGTAGGCGAACAACCAGCCGCTCACCGTAGTGTAGAACATCATGAGCACATAGTTTCCTCCAATGGCAAGAGGTCCGTATGCATGCCACTTCGTCCCCTTCGGTTCAAGTGTCTTCAATGCAACTCCAATGTTTTGGCGAGATGCCCGACCTATGGAGAACTCCATGATCATGATCGGCAATCCGAAGATCAACAGGAACAGAATGTAGAGCAACACGAATGCCGCTCCACCGTACTGACCTGTTATGAATGGGAATCTCCAGACATTTCCCAAGCCGATGGCGCATCCTGCGGACAGAAAAATGAAGCCCAGACGGCTCCCCAACTTTTCTCTTTCTTGTGACATACAGTTGTACTCCTTTTGTGTGAGATATCAGTGTACCGATTGTGTTGTTGCATGACAATACGGTATTTCGTGTTGCATTCATTGACATGAACCGGTTGAAGCAGGCACAATGCAACAGAAATGTTTCTGAAAACTGAAGGAGTCCCCCATGGCAAAATCCCCCTTGTTGCATGCGTATCTGAAGAACACCCCGGTAGACCAAGTCAACGGTGCCCTCGTTACCTACCTCGCCTCGCTTGATCAGGTAGCCTCCGTTTCCCCGCTGGTAGCCTCGCATATCGTTCAGGAGTTGAAGGATCAACGTTCTCATCTGAAGCTCATTGCGAGCGAGAACTATTCGAGTCTCGCCTCTCAGGCAGCAATGGGAAATCTACTCACCGACAAGTATGCCGAGGGGTATGCGTACCATAGATTCTACGCTGGCTGCGACAATGTAGACGCTATCGAGGCTTTCGCCTGCAAGCAGGCTTGTGAGCTTTTCGGGGCAGAACACGCCTATGTACAACCACACAGTGGTGCAGATGCGAATCTTGTCGCCTACTGGGCCATCTTGAATGCGCGCGTTCAGGTACCCTCCTTGGAGAAGATCGGCATCACCAATCCCAGTGATCTCACCCGAGAGCAGTGGGATGCCGTACGGAAAGAGGTTGGTAATCAGCGTCTACTCGGATTAGACTATTACTCGGGTGGTCACCTCACGCACGGATACCGGCAGAATCTCTCTGCTCAGATGTTCGATGCCTACTCATACACAGTGGATGAACAGACAGGAGTTCTGGACTACGATGCGATCGAGCGTCAGGCGAAGGAGATTCGTCCGCTCATCCTTCTCGCTGGATACAGCGCCTATCCTCGGCTGATCGATTTCAAGCGGATGAGTGAGATCGCCCATGCAGTGGGAGCTGTTTTCATGGTGGACATGGCACACTTCGCCGGTCTGGTCGCGGGTAAAGTAATGAGTGGCAACTACGATCCCATTGCCTGGGCAGATGTCGTGACCACTACCACGCACAAGACGCTGCGCGGTCCTCGAGGAGGCATGATCCTCTGCAAGAGCGAGTTTGCTGACGCGGTGGACAAGGGGTGTCCTCTGGTCATCGGCGGGCCACTGCCCCATGTGATGGCAGCGAAAGCGATTTCATTCACAGAAGCACTGGACGATTCGTTCAAAACCTATGCGCAGAAGATCGTTGAGAACTCCCGTGCGCTCGCAGCTGCATGTATGGAGGAGGGCATTCCGGTAGCCACAGGTGGAACAGACAACCACCTTATGCTGCTCGATGTACGTGCCTTTGGACTCAACGGCAGACAGGCAGAGAGTGCACTCCGTGAATGCGGGGTAACACTGAATAGAAATGCTCTCCCTTTCGATCCTAACGGACCTTGGTACACCAGTGGCCTCCGTATTGGAACTCCCGCTGTGACCACATTGGGAATGGGGCCTGCAGAGATGCAGGAGATTGCTTCGATCATGAAAATGGTCCTCTCGCATACTCGACCTGCCATCATCGCCAAGGGTGCGAAGGCTGGTCAGCAGAGCAAGGCGAAGTTCGTTACCGATGAAGATGCAATGAGTGAGGCGAAAAAGCGGGTGCAAACACTTTTGGATACATTTGTTCTCTATCCTGAACTTGACCTGGCGCTCCTTCGGGAGTATGGTGCTTAACAGAGAACTGAAATAAGGAGTGTGCCATGAGTAAGATTCCTGCAGACTTGCGGTATTCCAAGGATCATGAATGGGTTCGTGTTGAAGGTGATACTGCTATCGTCGGGATAACCGACTATGCACAGGATTCGTTGGGGGAGGTGGTCTATGTGGAACTGCCTCCTGTGGGAGATGAGTTCGAAGCGAACGAGGAGATTGCCAACATTGAATCGGTGAAGGCCGCGAGTGCCATCATCAACCCGATCACCGGTACTGTGGACTCTGTGAATGAGGAACTCGAGAGTTCTCCCGAGCTGATAAACGACGACAGTTACGAGAACCATCTCTACACACTCAAGGATTTTGATCCAGAGGATGTCGAAAACATGCTCGATGCCGCGGGATACGAAGCTTTTCTGGAGACTTTAGCAGAATAGGTGATAATATCACTAGATAATGTACCGCGCTTCCAGTAAATTGAATCAAATACAATTTTGAAATCTGAAGGCGCTATGAAACGCACGTCATTCGTATCGATCATTCTTCTCATCTTTGTGGTTTCCACTCTCTCTGCGGTATCCTTCGTACCTTTTGTGGAGACCGAGCAGGGAACGATCGCCGTGCTCCACCACACCTACCGTAATGGACCCGATGCAGACACTGCCCCCCTGTTCGACTTCAGGGCACAGGGAGGACAGGATAGACTCTATCCCTTCTCCCGATACAGTGTGGGTGCCACGATCGCAGGCAGGCACCGGGCATGGTTGACATATCAGCCATTCGAGCTGGTCACCAATGTATCATTGCAAGGCGATATCTATGTAGGGACACCCGATGGATCTGCGACGTTTACAGAAGAGACTCCCGTTGAGGTCACCTACAGTTTCCCCTTCTACCGGTTCTCCTACACCTACGATATACTCGGCAAGCACGAGAATGCCATCCTCGGGCTCGGTATGGTGTTGCAGATCCGAAACGTCTCGATCCAACTCAAGGCCTTGGACGATTCACAGGGTCTCTTTGTCACGAACAACGTCGGACTCGTCCCTGCTCTCGCAATATACAGTGAATACCGGTTCCCCTTCGGGCTCACACTCGGTGCGGACATTGCCGGATCGTATGCCAGTTCGGAATTTTTCAATGGAGCCGATTTTAAGTTCGAAGGATCGATTCTCGATGCTTCACTTCGTATGGGCTATCAGGTGGCAGACCAGTGGGAACTGTTCGGCGTTGCCCGGTTCTTCGGAGGAACTGCGGACGGGGTAAGTGAGAACATCGGCAATACGTGGACCGATGGCGAGCAACCCTACTCGCAGAACAATATTGCGACCGTCACCGCGACCGTCGGTATGAGGTGGTCAAAATAGGAGAGACTTCTCGTATGGCAGCCCCTCGGTAATGGTGAAACCCGTTGTATGAGGGGTCTGCTGAGATGATCTCTCGTGTGAAAAGGTATAGGGTATGGTAATCACTGAACAACCACACTGAGCGTGATCGATAGTTTACCAGAGGCATTTTTTACAGTACACTGAGCGTTCGGAGGTGTCATGATCCCCTACATTCCCCACACCGATTCGGATAGGGAACGCATGCTCAAAGCGATTGGTGTCTCATCGATCGACGAGCTGTTCTCCCCGGTTCCGCAAGAGATAACATATACACAAGATCTCCCCATAGAAGGGCCTCTCTCGGAAGAGGAGGTGCTCAGACGCATGAAAGGTCTCGCTGCCATGAACAGACCGGGAATCTCGTTTCTCGGCATGGGCATGTATGATCGGATCATCCCCTCTGCGGTAACCGAACTGGCGTCGCAACCCTCTTTCGTGACTGCCTACACCCCATACCAACCGGAGATATCACAGGGGCTACTACAGGCGATCTTCGAGTTTCAAACGATGATCTGTCAGCTCACAGGACTCGACGTGGCGAACGCATCGCTGTACGACGGCCACACTGCAGCTGCAGAGGCAGCCGCGGTCATGCTCGCCAACAAGAGAAAGAGTTCTGTCGTGCTCGTCTCGGAGACCGTGCATCCGTTCACCCTCGAGGTCCTTACAACCTGGGCTTTTGGCACGGCATTCAGGATACTGATCGTCCCAGAGCGAGAACGGCGAACCGACTGCGAAGCGATCATCGGTATGCTCGACAACTCGGTTGCCGGAGTTATCGTACAAAGTCCGAATAGATACGGCTATCTGGAAGATTACAGTAATCTGGCCGAGTCTATTCATGAACAGCACGCTTCATTGACCATCTCCAGTGATCCCCTCTCACTTGCTCTGCAACGATCTCAGGCTGAGTGGGGTGCAGATATCGCAATCGGAGATACGCAGCCGCTTGGATTGCCCATGGCATTCGGTGGCCCTTCGTGTGGATACATGGCGGTGAAAGAGTCGCTACTACGGAAGATTCCTGGAAGAGTCGTCGGTGAGACAGTCGATATCGAGGGTAGACGAGCCTACACACTGACACTCCAGGCTCGTGAACAGCATATCAAACGGGAGCGGGCAACGAGCAACATCTGTTCCAATCAGGCGCTCGCTGCACTCACTACCAGCATGCACATATCTCTAGTCGGATACCACGGGATGGCCGAAGCGGCACAGCAGAGTTGGGACAAGTCACACTACCTCGCAGATTCGCTTAGCCGGATCTCCGGTGTTTCGGTCGATCTTGATGCCCCCTTCTGGACCGAGTTCCCTCTAACATTCGAATCCAAGGAGCAGATGGAACGGGTGCTGGAGGCACTAAGCGATCAGGGAATCCATGGAGGGGTACGATTAGGCGAACTCACAGGGAAGGGGAGCGATGCAACAACCGTCGTGATCGCTGTGACCGAGAAACGGACTCGAGCCGAACTCGATCGCTATAGCTCGATCGTCAAGGAGGCACTGTCATGAGTATTCCTCTGGTGTTCGAGCGCTCTCGACCTGGGCGGATCGGGTACAGCTATCCCGTATCGGATGTTCCCCGGTACCCAGCGGCTCCTGAACTACTCAGGCGTCGTGAGGAGCCACAGCTTCCCTGCCTGTCTGAACTCGATGTCGTGCGTCACTTCTCGCTTCTGGCGAAGCGAACCTTCGGTGTGGACCATGGGCTCTACCCCCTGGGATCATGTACCATGAAGTACAACCCGAAGATGCACAATGTCGTTGCGAGGCTGGCCGGTTTCACCGATATCCATCCACTGCAGCAGCACGAGAGCGTCCAAGGTTCGCTTGCGGTCATGCATGAGCTGATTACATCGCTTTCGCATATCACCGGCATGGCATGGGGTTCCCTCCAGCCTGCAGCTGGAGCACACGGAGAATATACCGGGCTTAAAATCGTGAGAGCCTATCACGCGAAGAGAGACGATGCACGTCGGACGAGAGTTCTCGTACCCGTATCGGCTCATGGAACGAACCCTGCATCGGCGACACTGAATGGCTTTTCAGTGACTGAAGTGCCGACCGACAATCGAGGCCTGGTGGACATGGATGCACTCGAACGTTGTCTCGATGACACCGTAGCAGCGATCATGCTCACCAATCCGAATACGCTCGGGTTCTTCGAACAGGACATCGTACGTATTGCATCGATGGTGCACCGCCATGGTGCACTTCTCTACTATGATGGAGCCAATCTCAATGCCATCATGGGTAAAGTTCGCCCTGGGGACATGGGTTTCGATATCGTGCACCTGAACCTGCATAAGACATTCTCTACACCTCATGGGGGAGGAGGTCCGGGAGCTGGACCGGTATTGGTTACCGAGACGCTGAGACCGTTTCTCCCCAAGCCCGATATAGTTCGAGAACATGGAACGTATATGCTGAAATGGGATCTACCCGATTCCATCGGGCGGGTAAGTGGTTTCTGGGGAAACTATCTTGTATTGGTTCGTGCCTACGCCTACGTGCTCACCATGGGCTCTCAGGGGTTGCGTGCGGCATCGGAACATGCCGTACTGAATGCGAACTACTGTTTGAGTCGGCTGAAAGAGACCTTCGCGCACCCATACGGCTCTGTGTGCATGCATGAATTCGTCCTTTCGCTACTCACCTACAAGGAGCGGTATGGTGTGACTGCGCTCGACTTCTCCAAGGCCCTGCTCGATCATGGATTTCATCCACCTACCATGTATTTTCCGCTCATCGTGGGCGAAGCACTCATGATCGAACCGACCGAGACTGAGTCACTCGAAGATCTAGACGATCTCATCGATACATTGATCGACTTGGCGAAATTGGCCGAGACGAATCCTCAACAACTCAAAGAGGCTCCGGTATCTACCGAGGTGCGCAGACTCGACGAAGTCCGAGCAGCGAAGTATCCAAAACTCCGTTGGAAACCAGATAGAGAATCCTAGTTCTGCACGCAAGCGGCCTACGGGGATTCGGGAGAGCGCATGATGCCCAGAAAGAGCGCGCTTTCGGTTTCGGTATCGATCAGTCCGTACAGGAACGGGCGGTCGAAGATCAGCGGTGTACCGCTGGGCATTATACTGGTGAGTCGCATGACCACAGCGGTCACTGCAGCGGCCTCTGTACCCTCCTCGTCTACGCGGATGAATGTCTTGTGTAGAACCTCGTCAACAAACAAGTCCCGCATACCCTGTTCATTCATACCCGAGAAGTCGGCTATGCTTGGATCGAAGGGGTCGGTCATGCCCATTGCTTTCAGAGGACTCGAGAGTTCACTGTCGAACCGGTCGATGAATTTCGGAAGTGCAAGTCTCGTTCGTTCACTTCTCGCAGAACCCATGGCATTGTACACCGAGTCGATGAGCTGTGAACCGAGTTCACCTGTCCACTGACCGACTTCCATATCACCTGGGGGAAGCAGTGCGAAGAAGCGAAAACGATTGCCTGTGTAGGGAAGCACCACACCTTGAGCACCTTGTAGTTCGAATCGGAGCATGGATGCCTCGTTGTGCATGAAATCTGTAGCGTAAGAACCTCTGGGGGCGTAGAATACTCTCTCACGGGTATCGTTTGGATCGAACTGCATGACCCATTCACCGAGAAAATGGACAGCGTTGACAATGATCATGCGCATATCCGGTTCGAGGTCGTCGATGATCGAGGTGATGGTATGGTTCGTGGCATGGGACACCCAATCGTTGATGGTGTCGGCGCCACGTGGATCGAGAAAGTCGAGGCGTTCGACTGATGCACCGAAGTCCGTGGCAACATCGTGAGAGAATCGTTGAGAGAGCGGATAGGTCTCATGTACCCAGATCGAATTCGCAATCGAGAGTCCGTGCTCAGCTCCATCCACTGCTCCAAAGGCTTCATCGGGAGAGAGCAGGTTTCTCATCTGGTCGGCAGTTGAGCCGTTCGCCCCTCTGGCAGTGATCGAGAGAGCCGAGTGAACCGATACTGGTGAGATCAGAATATTATCTGGTTCTTGTGCCACCATGGTCTGGAAAAAGAGAGAGCCGAACTCGTTTCTACTGTTTCGCGGCTGTACCTGGCTCTGATGTTCGTAAAAAGCAGCTGCAGGGAGTTGGAGAGACATACAGAGCATACACACCACAATAATCAGGATCGCACGTTTCATGAGAGACCTCCTCACCTTTAACGAGTGTAAACGCGGGTTTCTTGTAAAGAGTAATGTCCACTAAATTGTTTCTTGGGTTTTTTCATCAG
>CAYYOL010000060.1:2947-9259 GCA_964473245.1 uncultured Spirochaetaceae bacterium | reverse complement strand
TGCGGAACTCTGGCTCTGACGCGAACGAGGTCATCGTCATACGAGATGTGCAGCACCGTTCCGTTCTTCCTGATCATAGCCACTAGGTCCCCCCGGGCATGAGGAAAGGCGTAGGAGTGTTCCGGGTGTGTCGCATGGGCAAGTTGCTCCACCGCATAGAGCAGAGCCTCCACTCCCTCCTTCCGTATCACTGAACCGGCAATCGATCCGGGATGATCCGAGAGGATCTTCGTCACGGAGAACTCATCGTGTGAGGCGTCCATCTTGTTCACGAATACTACCATGGGCTTTCCACTACAACCGAGCGACGCGAGCACTTCCATGGTAGTCTCGTAGCACTGCAGCATGTCCGGGTGTGATGCATCGACCACATGGATGATGAAGTCGGAATATCGAGCCTCTTCCAATGTCGATTTGAACGCATCGACCAGTTGGTGGGGGAGGTTGCTCACGAACCCGACCGTATCGGAGACCAGCACTTCACCCCCGCGAGGGAGCGCGATGTTTCTAGTGGTAGGGTCGAGTGTGGCGAACAACTTGTTCTCGACAAGAACATCGCTCTGGGAGAGGAGGTTCAACAGACTCGATTTCCCTGCATTCGTATACCCTACGATCGCAGCGGTGGGAATGGTTCCCTCACTACGATTCTTCCGTTGCACCGTTCGTTGGGCTTCCACTTTGAGCAACTCACGTTTGAGGGCTGCGATTCTCCCGGTGACGATCCGTCGGTCGATCTCGAGCTGTGTCTCACCTTCGCCCCGTGTACCCTTCATACCACCTCGTTGTCGCGACAGGTGTGTCCATTTTCGGGTGAGTCTGGGCAGCGAGTACTCTTGCCGCGCCAAGGCGACCTGCAGGACAGCCTCTTTCGTTGCAGCCCTGTCGCTGAAAATCTGGAGTATCACCTCTTGCCGGTCGATCACTGCGATATCGAACTGATTTTCCAGATTCCTCTGTACTCGTGGAGCGATATCCTGATCGAAGACGAGACAGTCTGCCTCTGCTTCCTCCACAAGCGTACGAAGTTCAGCGACTTTGCCTGAACCGATCAGCGTGGCTGCATGGGAGTTTCTCAGCGGGATGATGAGAGATCCGACAATCTGTGCACCCATAGTCTCCACGAGACTGTGCAACTCCTCGAGCCGAGCCTCGGCTCGCCGGATATCTTCGGCGGGGAATCTCAACGTGACGATATATGCCTGTGTCTGGGAATTGTCTATTGCTATCACTTGTGTACTCGTATAGTTACCTCGACTTCCATTATATGCTATACTCTGCGCGCATTACAAGCTAACAAAGAGGTTTCCATGGGTCTAAATTGCGGTATCGTAGGGTTGCCGAATGTCGGTAAGTCCACCATTTTCTCAGCACTGTCATCGGCGCCGGCCGAAGCAGCGAACTATCCATTCTGTACCATCGATCCGAACATCGGTATGGTCAGTGTCCCCGACAAACGTCTCGACAAGATCGCAGAACTCATTCCTGCTAAACGAGTCATTCCCGCAACGGTCGAATTCGTCGACATCGCCGGCCTGGTGGCTGGAGCTTCGAAGGGAGAGGGGTTGGGGAACCGATTCCTTGCATCGATACGGGAAGTCGGTGTACTGGTACATGTTGTCCGGTGCTTCGAGAATCCAGATATCGTGCATGTGGACAACCGTATCGATCCGGCAAGCGATATCGAGACAATCAACATAGAGTTGGCGTTGGCCGATCTGGAGACTGTAGAGAAACGGTATCAGCGGGTCTCAAAGATGACCCGTCTGGACAAGGAGACAGCCAAGCAGGCAGCACAGCTGTTACCGGTCCTAGAGACCTTGCGAGAGGCTCTTGGTAATGGAACCGCGGCTCGAAGCCTGGATCTCAATGCCGATCAGCTGAAGCTTATCTACGATTTGCATCTGATCACACTCAAGCCCATGCTCTACGTCTGCAATGTCGACGAAGAGAGTATCGACGACGAGAATGAGTTCGTCAGGATCGTCAGATCGATCGCAGATTCCGAGGGTGCCGAGACCGTGGTGATCTGTGGGAAGATCGAATCGGAGATTGCCGCTCTCGATACACCAGAGGAGCGGGCAGAGTTCCTCGAGGCGGTCGGACTCCAGGAGTCGGGATTGGACCTTCTGATCCACTCAGGGTATAGGACGCTCGGCCTGAGAACCTTTTTCACTGCAGGAAGCGACGAGAACCGGGCATGGACGTTCCACCGGGGGGATAAGGCTCCACAGGCAGCCGGAGTCATCCATACCGATTTCGAGCGGGGGTTCATCAAAGCCGAGGTGTACCACTGCGAAGACCTGTTCAGCTATGGAAGCGAGCAAAAGGTGAAAGAGGCTGGCAAGCTGCGGATCGAAGGCAAGGAGTATGAAGTACGAGACGGAGATGTCATGCACTTCCGTTTCAATGTCTGATCAGGCTACCACGTGGCACTGAACTGGATAGGTTCTGCGAGCAAGAGGAACTCGATCAATGGAATATCGAACCGGATCGAGTTAGGACTCTCCTTGACCCCTCCCTCGTGATGTTTGATCACGGTAGGGGTGGTTATCCGGAGCGAGATCACACTATCTTCGATCGATGGCGGCCCCTCTTCTCCCAGAATATAACTGATCATATCCAGGTACTCCTCTTCGCTCATGCCCTCGTTGTACAACGGTCCGAACGTCTCGAAGTTCGGATCGGCGAGGAAGGGGATAATTCGGGTAAGTTGGGGGTAATTATCGAGATCGAGATAGAACTTCAGCGTCGTCTCGGATCTCGACTCGGTTATCCGGACAATGGATTGCGGTTCACGCCGGTTCAGGTCTCGAAGCAGATCCTCCAAACTGGTGAAGACGAAGTCGATGAAATACCCGTTCTCGCCAATCTTCATGGAGGCGACATCGGTTGCACTTCTGGTCTCATGCAGTTGCTGCACGAAGTCGTCCACACTTGCATCCATGATCGACTTATCACGCTCTTCTGGGGTGAAGGGTTCGAAATCCTCCAGTACATTGAGGAAGAAATCGTAGACATAGAGGTCGGTAGTCGCCCATCCAGACCCGGTTCGAGTCATGCTCAGACCTTGTTGCATGACGCAGCTGCTTAGAATGAATAGTGTCAGGACAATACAGAGTGCTGCAAGTGTTCGGTACCGTGTGCTCATCTCATGCTCCTCTCTCGCCTACTATACGCCACACCCTCTGCATCTATCAAGCGAATTGTTCTAGGCATATCCCACCGGTTCCACAAAGAGAATATCATCCTGGTAGAACACCAAGTGCTCCACTGGCTCATCGAACGCCTCATGCTCCGCGACGAACGATGCTACCGGGACGGTATCGAGTAGCGCCAAAGAATCGGGAGGATAGTGGAGGTACACGTGAGGATTCTCTCCAGTATCCTGTAGAAAGGAGATACCCTGATGCAACTCCAGGAAACTGAGCATGGCTGGTAGTAGATGCTCTTTGTGCTCCACGGTGAACTGGTGTCGTATGAACTGATCCTGGATCGTGTAGATATCCCCCTGATCATCGATATCATGCTCCTCGGTATAATCTGCGAAGCGTGAGAAGAGCGTCGATGGCCTGCATTCGAGTGCGTTGCATGCTGTCTGGAACCACATGACTGCTCGACCTCTGGTATAGAGTGTGTCGCATGCCTGTTTGAGGCGCACTGCTCGACCGATAGCTTCAGCGCTCATGGTGGGACTCTCTAGGAGAAGGTATGGACTATCGTGCTGATAGCGGAGGCCGAGGGCGTCGGCATCGAGTGCGAGTTGCGTTCCGGGAAGGATAGCCAGCACGAAGATATCGAGATTGCTTGGCCTGCACGATATGGCATAGTCGAGACTTGCCGAGAATGTGCTTTCCGTGTCTCCAGGTAGGCCAATGATGAGATCAAGGCCGAAAACGACCCCATATGTATTGAGTAACGAAATTTTTCGATAGAATACATCGGGATCGAATCTCCTTCCGATTGACTTGAGTACCTGTTTGTCACTACTTTGCAAACCAATTTGCAGCGAACAGAGAAAGGATCCGAACAGGAGAGCCGTTTCGTCATCGAGCAGTTCAGCTCGCACTTCGAAGGTGAAATGCATACTCGATGGAGCTCGCTGCTGTAAGAGCGTGAGCATCTCGATGGTCCGCTGTCGGTTCATGTTGAAAGTCGGATCGAGGACGAACACATGGGAGACCTGATGTCGAATGAATAGATCGAGCTCAGCTGCAAGGCGTTCGACAGGATAGGTTCTCACCGATCGGTGTCCCCTCGATTCGAAACAGAACGTGCATTGGTACGGACAACCGCGAGTCATCTCCCAGAGCACGCCTTCGTAGTCGCTGGGTTTCGCCACGCCGGAGAGCACCGGTGATCGGAGGTTCGAGAGATCTCTAGGATAGGCTGGGGCGGTGGGTAGCGCGTCTGCTGTCTGGATACCCGGCCCGGATACCTGCTCGCCATCGAGCAGTTGTTCCACCGCATGACAGATGCTCTCCTCACCCTCGCCCAGGATGACGCAAAAGACTCCCCGACGCAGCAACTCCTGTGCATGTGCACCCGCTTCAGGCCCTCCGGCAAAGATTCTCGTTGTGGGATCGTTGAGCAGTAACTCATCGAGAAAGGTATCGAACCATGGTCGGTTGTACAGGTACAGCGAAATGGCGACGACGTCCGGCTTCAACGAAGCGATCTCTCGTGCCACCTTGTGGGGTATATGGGTATCTGCCAGCACATGAGTCAACTCGACATCGACTCGTCCAGTCAGCTTCTCATTCGTCGAAAGAGCGGTCTGTATGCAGAGAGCCCCTAACGGATAGGCCATGGGTGATTGTTCGGGAGAACATGCGACCAGACGGATCTGTAGGCGATTATCCATGTCAGACAATGTCGATACCACCGAAGCCAACGAGGCAACGGACGGTTACCGTGGGAAGGTCATCGGATTCGGGAGTGTCGCGTTTCGTGTCGACTCCTCCGAACAGCGGGGTCGCTCTCGTTATGACTCGGACATCTTGTGGGAGCTTCAGGTCTATCCCTCCGAAGAATGCGGTCGCATCTATGACGATATCACGAGTTATCACCGCATCGCGGAAATCGACATCCAGCCCGCCGAATAGCGCGAACAGCGTACAACCGTCGAGATCGCTCGCAGTGTTACGAATGTCTTGGCCACTGAACACAGCTGTGTAGCTCGGATTCGGATCACCATCTGCTCTCCGCTTGGTGCTGCGATCTCTACTTGTACGCTCACGAACATGGGGGTCCCGATGTGCACCACTGTTTTCCCGATGGTTGTGAGAGTGACTTCGAGACTGGTACGAATCGCTTCGTGAGGTCTCCTGTTCCTTCTTCGGGCCGAATATGAACAGCAGGCCGAAACCGATCACCACTGCCCCGATCAGGTAGGCACTGTTGAACCACTGCGGGATCCAGTTTCTCTGGTCGGCGAACAGATAGGCTCCCAACGAAAGGAGTGCAAAGTTTCCGGGACCGACATCTCCACTGACCATCGATATGATTGCGATGACCATCATAAGCACTGCCCACCAGCCGGTGAAGAAGAGGGTGAACTCGACCCCTGCCGTTCGGAGAATGAGCGAGAGACCGAAGAGAATAATTACAAGGCCTATAACCAATTTTGAGGTGTCCTGTTTCATGTCGGCATTGTGTTCCGATTCGAGTGTCACTGTCAATGATGTGACATTCACGTTGACAAAACCCTTTACACTTCCTATAACTGTAGTTCCTGCGTGCTCGCAATCTGTACTGCTGGCGGCGCTCGATAAGGACAATTTTCATGGCAAAAAAACAGAACGCGGATGGCAAGACGCTCATAGTGGTGGAGTCTCCCACAAAAGCACGGACCATCAAAAAATTTCTACCGGAGCACTGTTCCGTCGTTGCGTGCAATGGGCATGTACGAGATCTTCCTGCGAAGGATCTCTCCATCGATGTCGAAAACAACTACGCGCCAAAGTATGTCGTAGCGAAGGGAAAGGATCGAATCATCAAGGAGATCAAGAGCGAACTCGCTACGAGTTCCGAGCTGCTGCTTGCAACAGATGAAGACCGTGAAGGTGAGAGCATCTCTTGGCATCTGCTTGAGATACTCAAGCCAAAGGTTCCCGTAAAGCGTATGGTGTTCCATGAAATCACCCGAAAGGCGATCCTGCATGCACTTGATCATGGGCGGGAGCTCGACATGGCGCTCGTGAATGCGCAGGAGGCCAGAAGGATACTGGACAGGCTCTACGGATACTCCCTTTCGCCGGTTCTCTGGCGCAAACTCTCACAACCGAAGCTCTCTGCAGGTCGTGTACAGTCTCC
>CAYYOL010000060.1:0-2847 GCA_964473245.1 uncultured Spirochaetaceae bacterium | reverse complement strand
GCACAGGGGCAGTGGAGCGTGACCTCTGTCGAGGAGAAGGAGAAGCACCAGCGTCCCGCACCCCCGTTCATAACCTCGACACTGCAGCAGGAGGGGAGTAGAAAGCTCCGACTCAGTGCGAAAGACACCATGCGGATAGCGCAGAAGCTCTACGAGAGTGGATTGATCACCTATATGCGAACAGACTCGCCTACGCTGAGCCAGGAGGGTATTCGGGGTGCACGCGATGCAGCGGGAAAGCTCTTCGGTCTCGACTACCTCTCTGCCTCGCCAAGACAATATGCTACGAAAAGCTCATCTGCACAGGAGGCTCACGAAGCCATTCGTCCTGCGGGAGAGTCGTTCGTACACCCAAGTGAGAGCGGGTTGCACGGTATCGAATATGCCCTGTACGAGATAATCTGGAAACGGACCCTGGCAAGTCAGATGGCCGAGGCAGTGAAGGCCACGACATCGGTCAAGATCGAAGTGGACGATGCTCAATTTTCGGCCACAGGAAACAGAATCGTCTTTCCTGGATTCATCCGGGTCTATGTAGAGGGCAAAGATGACCCCGAAGCCGCTCTTGAGGATTCAGAGAGACTACTCCCGAAGTTGCGCGAGCATGACAAGCTCACGGCAACATCCGTCGAGCCGCTTGGCCATGAGACGAAACCGCCGGCTAGGTTCACCGAAGCGACTCTGGTGCAGGAACTCGAGAAAGAGGGTATCGGGCGACCATCCACCTATGCGACCATCATCGACAAACTGTTCGAGAAGGAGTATGTGGTGAAGGAGGGGACCGCCCTGGTTCCGACCTTCGTCGGATTCGCCGTGGTTCAGCTCTTGGAGAACCACTTCACCCACCTGGTGGACTACAAGTTCACTTCTAAAATGGAGAACGAGCTTGATGGCATAGCCGAGGGAACAGTCGACCGACTCGACTTTCTCAGAAGATTCTACGAAGGAGAATCTGGTCTGAAACAGCAAGTCGACAGTAAGATCGAGAAAGTGAAACCGGGTGAGGCGAAGCTGATCGCATTGCCCCATATCTCCAGCGAGTATCCTGTTCTGATCGGGAGATTCGGCCCCTATATCCAGAAGCGGGACGATGAGGGGAATGCGCAGAGTTCGGTCTCGATTCCCCGAACTATCTATCCCGGAACGCTCACCGAAGAGGAGATAGAGAAGCTCATCGAACGGAAGGAGAATGGAAATGATGCAGCAGAGCCGGTGTGCACCGATCCAAAGTCGGGTCTACCGGTGTTCCTCCTTACCGGCAAGTTCGGTCCCTACTTCCAACTGGGAGAGAAGACAGAGGAGAATGCCAAGCCGAAGCGAGCCAGTGTCCCAAAAGGGAGAAACCCCGAGACCATGGAGTGTTCCGAGATTCTCGATCTGCTCTCGCTTCCGAAGAACCTCGGCTTGCACCCCGAGTCCAAGAAGCCCGTCTATACGAATATCGGAAAATATGGGCCTTATGTGGGGTGTGAAAAGGAGTTTCGTTCGCTGAAAAGCGAGCAGGAGGTCTTCACCGTCACACTCGAGCAGGCACTTGCATTGCTGGCGCAACCGAAGAACGGGAAGAAGGGCTCAGGTGGTAAACAGGGTGTGCAGACCCCTGTCATCGATTTCGGTGAGTACGAGGGCAATCCTCTTGGCATCTTCAGTGGAAGGTACGGATTCTATGGTAAGATCGGCGATCTCAATTTCCAATTGCCAAAAGAGATGAAACATGATGAGTCTGCTCTGAAATCGTTGACTCTGGCACAGATGGTCGAACTGTCCAAATCTGCCAAGCCCCCCAAGAAATCTGCAAGAAAGGGCACGAGAAGTACAACCAAGAAGAAGAGCTGACAGACAACTATGCTGGGATCCTACTGTGGTTCAGTGGAGAACAGGGGCATCCCGGCGACTTTGATCTTCGTGCCGATGTAGGGGTACAGCACCGTGACCCAGAGACCAATCGCCGCATAGCGGAAGACACTCACCATGAGGTGCGCACCCAGAACGGCTTTCAGCGATTGGATGCCGACTATGACTACGATGCCGAAAAGAAATCGAATGGTCTTGATCACTGGAGTGCCGTCGGTGGTGTATTGTATGAGGCGCTGTTCCCAGTAGAAGCCAAGGTAGCCCCCGGCAGCGAGACTGAACAGTTTCACCGGATCGGAAAATCCCACGGGATCGGCCAGAGAGAACTCTATGAGAAGGGCAAGCAGTATCCCTAGCGCCAACGAGATCGATCCAGCGATGATCGAGAAGCGGCTGAGCCGCTCTGGTTGTTCGTAGAGGCGAGAGAACCAGTCGTGTGCTACGATGGTGACCGTGATACCCAGTGCGAGGCCACCGAAGACATCCAGCGGCCAGTGAACTCCCAGATACATGCGTGAGAAACCGACAAGCACGATTGCCAATGCACACAGAATTGAGACCCACCGCCTGCGCAACGAGTATGCGAGGGCGCTATAGAACGATGCGGCTCCTGTGGTATGCCCACTGGGAAATGAGTAGCCTGTTGCGGTAGCGAGCCGTTTACCCTCAATGGAGTCGAGAACTTGGAAGGGGCGGGGAGCCTGTACCACCGCCTTGAGGATGCTCATACCTATGAGCGAAGTGAAGAGGGTGGAGAAGATGGCGAATCCCCGTTTCTTTGAAGCGAGCCAGAGGAAGATCGCTACGGCCAGTATGAAGACCGTCTCCTCTCCCAGCATGGTCATCCACTCCACCATGGTGTCGAGCACCGGCGAAGAGATATTCTGAAAGAATTCCATGATGACAAGTTGCATGCATACACCTCCCTCTGTCGTTGCAGTATACTGGAGCCCCTAACCGGAGGCAATCGGCAAAAACGGAAAAAAGTAGAGT
>CAYYOL010000059.1:7111-10064 GCA_964473245.1 uncultured Spirochaetaceae bacterium | reverse complement strand
TGTTTCCGATGGATCTCCAGATTCTTCATTGCTTTGCGTCCTCAAGAGGAGAGTCAGTTCATGCAGTCGATGTGCATCATTCGCCTGGGGGGTAAGTGGCTTCAAGTACCTCATTCAGCCGAAACAAACTGCTACATATAATCTAAAGCAAAAGCGTCTTCATAGCAATCGATTCAAGTGAGGTCTCTCCGATATGTAGCGACTTAGCCATATGTGAGCATACATAGGTTTTTGAATCAGAACTCTCTAGAGACTTAATCCCACCCCCAAGGAGACCTGTACATCGCCAATGTGTCCGCCATAGGTTTCAGTAGTTCGATCGTATACACGTTGACCTACCAGATCCACCTGGAACCAGAGCGCTGCATCGAGTGCTGAGAACAAATTCGGATACGAGAGTTCGCCTCCCAAGGTGATGATGCCTCGCTCCGTCACGGTATCTCCATAGGGAGTTGGATCACGAATTTCGTTCACATCGTCGTTTGACATGGAATAATCGACCTTTCCCTGCCTCATTCCAATCACCCGGAAATTGAACTGCATGGCAGGAAGGAGACGAAGTCCAACATCCCATTGGATCAGTTGTGTGTCTCCTCCGTACTGGTATCCAATATAGTCGATATGGCTCACAAAACTCGTTCCATTGCCATGATAACGGCGGAACATGAGAAAGTCGACATACTCTCTACGATACATCGCCGGACTGGTCTGAGCAAACTCAAGCGATGTAGATAGAATCCCTTTCTTCAATGGAGTGGCATACTCCACTCCCACAAGAAATCCTGTAGCATCTGCCTGCGAAGCCGATTCATTCGGAGCTACTGCCTGATCAAGAACATACTGACCATATATATTGACCTTGGGAATTGGAGAGTAGTCCAACTCGACATGGGCAATGGCATTGAAAAGGCGTCGACTGTTGAGATTGTGATACACATTTGCTGGATTCAGATACCGAAGATTTAGGACGTCGTTTCGATACATAATGTTTTCCGAGACCGCGAACGTAAGATTGTCGAGGATCCTGAATTCCAGTCGATGTGCCATAAGCATCCTGAACTCTTCATCCGCACTGGATCCCTCACTTGTACTCGGGTTCGTCTCAAAAAACACATACAGCAAATCATACTTGAATCTGTTCGTAAAACCAGAAACACGCGCAAACTCGTGGTAGTCCACATGGTCATCGATAATGAAGTTACCAGAGTGACCGTTTCCCCATTTGACCCTATCCCTCGACAGGTTCATGTTCCACTGCGCTCCACCGAAAGAGATCACTGCACGTTTGGGAGTCTGGAAATCGACATCATAGGTGGGAATGAGTACATTCGACATGAATCGTTGGCTGTAGATGTGCGAGTGTTCAACGATGGTGGCAGTGTTGCCCTCTTCGATGATCGAACCGATCACGTCAACTGGAGGGGCATCATCATCTTCGGGATTAAAAATATCCCTATCGGTAAACCTGTTCCGAGAGTACTGCAGATCGGTGAAGGAGTAGAAGAAAGGATCGATTCCAAAGCCAATGTCGAACTTGAACATGGGCTTGCGATCCTCAAAACCGTAGATCCAGTCAGTATCCTTTGTGAAGTCTTCACCATTAGAGTGGTAGTACCCCTCAAGATTGTAGGTGAACCCAATATCCAACAGGAACCCATCCTTCTCCTGTATGGTAGGGGAGTCACTGAGACCATCGAGCAGCGTATGATACAGTGCTTCGCCTGCTCTTTCCAATTGTAGAGGATCTACTCGGTGGAGAATATGGAAAGCCTCAGTCTTCGTCCAAGGCCGTGCATTCGATGGCGTCCCGTTTCCGGTGATAAGATAGAGAAGATCCATATCAGAGTAGACCGACGAGCTGAGTGGGATAATCTCTTGTGAGACGGTGCGTGCACTCAGTGGAGCTAAAAGGATCACTGCCAGTAATAGAATGATACTGATTCGTTTCATGGGTATTTCCTCATGTACTCTCCCCGGTAATTATCCTGAAGAGGCCTCTGCCTCAACATGATGGTTGAGACAGAGGAGTGGAGTATTAAAGACTATAGGATACACCAAGGGTCAACTGGATATCTTGAGTATGATTCCCTTCGATATTCTTGTAGTTGTTCACATTGATGTAATCGATTTGGCCATATGCCTTCAGACCCTTTACAATCTGATACGATCCACTGGCACCGATGACCAATGTATGAGATGCACTATTTCGAACATCATCAGCATCTTCATCGTTATAGTTCTGTGGATAGTGTGTCTCTGTCGGTGTGGAAATATCGTGTGGGACTCCGGTATCCTTGCCAATTTTACTCCATGCGGTATAGATGTCGAATGTTCCGTGAAGCATGTAAAAGCCATTTACATCTACATGCCATTTCCCAAGCTGTTTCAAGCCGCTATTCACGTTGATTACAATGGCATCGCCACCATACTTGTATCCAAGGAATTCTGCATTGTATCGCATGAGTTGATCTGATACTGTTGAATATTCACGTATCACACCTACATGGTTGAGGTGGTACGCATCAGGCGATGAAGCTGTCGCACCATTGTCGGTTTCATAGCGGAGATACAGGAATGGATCGGTATAAGCGAATTCAAAGCTTGCATATCCCATGTATCTGTCTACAGGGAACACACTTTTTACTCCGGCTAAGTAGCCCCATGCAGCAGCATAGGCAGATTCAGTCTCACTTGCTACCGGTTCCCCTGGTAAGGAGAACTCATCCACCACGACTTGACCGTACAGATTCAACCCCTTGATAGGAGTATAATCCAGTTCCAGCCCAATCAGGGAGTTTGCATTCGAGCGGATGTAGTAGTTGTGGTAGATCATCGATGGGTTGAGAAATCGTAGGTCGAAGGTATTCTCCTTGCTCTGATACATGATGCTTTCGGTAAGGGCAATACCGACTGTATCGCGGAACATGCGCCACTCTAGGCGATGAGCCATGAA
>CAYYOL010000059.1:0-7011 GCA_964473245.1 uncultured Spirochaetaceae bacterium | reverse complement strand
GGGCAATACCGACTGTATCGCGGAACATGCGCCACTCTAGGCGATGAGCCATGAACAGATTGATTCCTACAATCGCAGCGCTTTGTCGGTCTCCGAAAATTGGCCCATCTTCTGAATAGTCTATGCCTCCATCATCTACATCCATATAGGCAGAACTATGGGGGAAGAATGAAGTGACGAAAGTGTACTTGAACTTCTCTCCGAACGTAGTGAATCGTGCCATGTTGTGGTACTTTAAGTTATCGCCCAGAAAGAGATTTCCGCTGGTTCCAGCTCCCCAGTTCATGCGGTCTCGACCGAGTTGGAACGACCAGTGGTCTCCTCCTGCAGCTCCAAAGGCTCTATAGGGCATATTGAAGTCTAGGTCATTCAAGCCCGCTGGAGGGAGAACGATCAAATTGGTTGCAAGCGAGGTTGATCCGAATCCTAATCCAAAGTCATCTACCTCAGCAAGATGATTCGCATTTCCCACCGTGAACTCCGAGTATCCATAGAAATTTCCTGCAGGCCAAGTCTCCAGGCTTACCCCAAGCAATGGCTTCTGATCCATGAAACCACGAATCCACGTATCTCGACCGAGAAAATCGTCGGTATTGGTATGGTAGTAGCCTTCAAGCGCTGCATCGAAATTCCAAGAGAAATCGACTCCCTTGCTCTCAATCTTAGCCGATTGATTCAACGATTCGTGCACATAATCATATACTGTGGCACGTGAACCATCGAGTTTCTCTCTATCGATCCGATCGAGCATGAACACCAGCTCTGCTTCACTCCATGGTCCCGTGGTCGAGGGAAGCGCAAGCCCCTCTGAAACATAGAGATAGGTGATAGCCTCGAATAGTTCCGAATCTACCGGATATATCTTCTGCCGATTATCTCCCTGTGCTGAGAAGAGCAGGGATAAAGAAACAGAAAACAGTAATAGACAGGTGAGGACTCTCTTTGTCATAACAAGCTCCTAGTCCGTGATTGTTGTTAGAAAGATTCTACCATGAAATGGGTTGTCTGTGGGAACCAAACTTGTATCGTACTTAGCGTGCTCGTGCACCCCGAGCGGCACCCGAATAGTGATACATTCTCCACCCTGACACAAACCAGGTGACGGCATGTACCGTCACCTGTGTAGACATGAAATTGTTGGTAGCCTATTTCAGCTCCTCATCGAAGCAGACAGCTACCTTTCCGCAGGCACCACTAGCCATGAGTCGGTAGGCCTCGTCGGCCTGATCGAGTGAGAAGCGGTGAGTCACCAGATCCTCGGGGTGGATGTTCCAGCGCACCAGACGCTCGACCAGATCCTCCATACGCCAAGTGCTGGTCACCCAAGAACCATAGATCGTCTTCTGATCGTGAATGATATCGGGACTCGGATTGAAACTGACCGTGCCACCTTCTCCCACCAGAGCGATCTTTCCCCACTGACGGGTTGCACGGATAGCGAGAGCCCGTCCATCGGCATTGGCACTGGCATCGATAGCCTTCTCCACACCCTTTCCACCGGTGACCGCTTTGATCTTCTCGAGGGTATCGGCACCAGGAGTATAGACATGATCGACCAGTTTCAGCTTCTGAGCTAGATCGATACGCTCCTGCTGCACCTCTACACCGATGAGCTTGTTCGCGCCCATCGCCTTTGCCAACATAAGCGCAGCAAGTCCGACCGGGCCGAGACCGACGACCAGTACCGCATCGTTTCCACTCACACCGATCTTCTCGATCGCCTCATAGACCGTACCGAAACCACAGGCAACCTGTGCACCATCGGTATAGGTGAGCTCATCGGGAAGGAACACGAGATCCTTCTCATCGGCAATGATATAGGGAGCCATCCCTCCGTCACGCTGCCACCCGTATGCAGCACGATGCTCACTCGAACAGCTGATCATATACCCCATACGGCAGTCGTGACACACACCACAGCCACTGATGTGGTAGATGATCACCCGATCGTTCTGCTTGAACCGCTTGCAACCGGGACCGACCTCGACGATCTGTCCACAAGGCTCGTGACCGCCGATCACCCCTTGGTACCCCTCGGGCCCTTTTCCTACATGCTCACGGTAGATAGCCCGGATATCCGATCCACAGATCGTAGAACTCTTGGTCCGAACCAGAACCTGCCCATGTCCGGGCTTTGGGATAGGAAACTCTTTGAATTCGACCGTACTGTTTCCTGGAAGTATCGCTCCCTTCATCATCTTCTCACTCATGGAATTCCTCCTTGCGCTTGTGCGCATTGTCATTTGGTAATCGTTCCGTCTTCATCCCACAGGTCGTGCCAGTCATCGGCACCCTCCCACAGGAATACATGCCCCTTGATCAATCGGCAGTTTCGGTCTATGCCGTCGATAGCCTGTTTCTCCTCAACGGTCAGGGGATCAGATGTGACCGCCTCCAGATTCGCTCGAATATTGCGCTCCTTGGTCGAAAACGGAATGGGAACATGCCCATTCGCCGCAGCCCATTTCAGGCAGATGGCGGCAGGGTGCACCCCATGGTTTTTCGCAATCTCAACAATCACCGGATCTTCCATATCGACCGAATCATCGCTGGTCCGATCCCGCTCGGGACGACCGGGTGAACCCAGTGGTGAATAGCCTATCGGGACAATCTCGTGAGCTTTACAGAAAGCAAGAAGCTCGGGTTGCTGGAAGTGGGGGTGCAACTCCATCTCATTGCACGCAGGGCGAATTCTCGCATCGGCAAGGAGCAGCTTCATCTTGGCAATGGTCATGTTGGACGAACCGATATGACGGGTGAGTCCTTCATCGACCAGAGACTCCAGCGTTCTCCAAGTCGCCATATAGCGCTCATGGTCGTACGGCGTGGCGGTAGGGCTTCTACTGTCTATCGAGCATTTTGGTGGATGGTAGTTCGGAAATGGCCAGTGAATCAGATAGAGATCCAGATAGTCGAGTTGCAGATCCTCCAACGACTGGAGAAACGATTTGCGGGCATCGACTGGATCGTGCTTGTCGTTCCACAGCTTTCCGGTGATCCACAGATCCTCTCTGGCCACTACACCCTCGTCGAACAGTTCAGCTAGTGCCCTGCCGATCTCCTTCTCGTTTCCGTAGACCGATGCACAATCGATATGGCGGTAGCCCATACGAACAGCTACCTGTACCGCATGAGCAATGGCACTCGGTTCCACATGGTCACTACCAAACGTCCCCAAACCAATAGCTGGCATATGTGCTCCACTGAGGTCGACGGTGATATATGGCGTCTTCAACGGCTTGTGTGTCTCCATGATTTCTCTCCTCTCTGCACGGATCGTGATATCCGGTACTGTACATATCCTACCAGCGGGTACGATTCACGCAATACGTGAAATACGCTCAATATATATTGTTTTGCGCAGAATATTCGATTATCATGAGTGTATGGCGATCATCGGTATCTCGTTACAGTTCCACGATTCGTTCGATGCTCAGGTTGCACGGGGCATCATCGAGTATGCAAAGAGAAAAAGCGAATGGTCCCTCCGTGGCTCAGGTGGTGGGTTGCGTCCGCTCAAGTTCACCGGAAAGGATCGGTGCGATGCAGTCATTGCACGCATCGAGACGAGTGAAGATGCGGATCGGTATGCGGCGCTCGGTATCCCCGTGGTCGATATCGCAGGAGCACACACACGAGCGAACATCCACCGGGTCCACAACGACGACTTTACCACAGGAAGACGGGCTGGCGAGTACCTCAGACGCCTCGGAGCATCGTCGTTCGCCTACTGTGGGGTCCAGCGGGTACACTGGTCTCGCCAACGACTCCTTGGATTCGCCGAGGCAGCAGGAGTCGCGATAGACTCGATACCCCGGTTCGAACGGAGTCTCACGTGGTGGCAGCATGCCGGAACCTCCTCCGCCCTCCGAACCTGGCTTCGCAATCTCCCCGACGGTACGGCACTGTTCTCCTGTAACGATAGAGCGGGGGTAAAGGCCATTGCCCACTGCTTGGATATCGGTCTTGCCGTTCCCAAACAGAGAACTCTTCTTGGGGTCGACGACGAGGATCTGCTGTGCACCTTAAGCACGCCATCGCTTTCGAGTGTGCGTCTCGATTGTGCAACCATCGGCTACCGAGCTGCTTCGTTGATCGCCACCACCCTCGAAACAGCTCCTGCCTGGTCGGCTAACCATCAGCAGACATTTCTGGTACCACCACAGCACGTGGTGGAGCGCGAGAGTACTACCGTGATCCTTGAACAAGATCCTGTGGTGGCGAAGGCGGTGCAATTCATTCGAGCCAATTTCGCCCAGCCCATCACAGTCGAAAGCGTCGTGCAAGTCTGTGCTGTATCGAGAAGGACGCTCGAAGTTCGGTTCAAGCAGGCACGAGGGTGCACCATCCATACCGAGATTGCGCAGACCAGGCTGGAGCATGCCTGTCGTCTCCTCGGACAGACCGATATGACCATGGAGACCATCGCAGGTGAATGTGCCTTCTCCAATGTGCAACGGTTCCATATCCTGTTCAAGCGGGCCTATGCATGCACTCCCGGTCAATGGCGAGCGAGTAGGGTGAGACGCTGAGTGTGCACCGCTTTGGACGAGATACGCTTCTCAGCGATCCTTATCATTGCCCACAAGATCAAAGAAATCCGCGAGAGCCACAACCCCATGTGCGAACGAGCGCTGGGAACGAGAGGCGACTCGATGGGCTATTACCTCATGGGCTCTTTGCCATCGATGAAATCCTCGAAGAAGATGGTCGCTCGGATAGCGTAGTCGCCAGTGGCCCGCTGTTCCTTCGTAGGACGACTCTGCGGTTCGCACAGAGCATGAGTACAGAGAGACCGGAGAACGAAATTGCTGAAGAATGCAATAAATGTTTCGTAGTCGGCATCCGCAGAGGGGAGCAATACCTGCCCAAACCACTTGATGATGGTTACCGCATACGAGCGTACCGGTGTCCAGGACTCTCCATACAGCAAGAGTAGGGAGAACAGCGAATTCATGACCGTCGTGTCGAAATCGTCGAAGGCATCGGTAAACAGATCACTCACCACCCCGAGCAAACCTTCGGTTTCGACCGCCTTCGAATATTTCTCTGCAGTGAGGACCCCAAAGGTGTCACGAAGAGGAGGATCATCATGCACCTCGAACAAGTCACTTTCGAAAAGACTCGTTTTGAAGAGACCCTTGCTTTGGGGCGACGGCTCCTCGACTGCAAGAAGGTAAGGCTTATCCTTCTCGGGAATCTCGACATGCAGGACATGCTTCTTCATCATGGCCGAAAAATTATCGACCAGAGCGTTGATTGTCTCAAGACTCAGACCACTTTTTCGCGCAATCTCCTCTGCGTTGATGGGTTTTCCATTGTTGTAGTCCTCCTGTATCACCTTCAGAGCTGTGGTGAAAGCGCCACTGTCGAATGGAACCTCCTCATTCTCATTCTCATCCGCATCATCTTCCTCATCCTGGCTCTCGCTGAATGGATCGACATAGTGTTGCCATGGAGTTGTGATGCGAGGTTGTTGGCGAATATGCATATCCAGGGAGGCGGTGATCTGCCAACCGGGCACACCTCCTGTACCTTCAGGATCGAAATCGACCTGAGAGGCCTTCACCAACCGGTAGAGCATATCATACCCACTTGCGGTGAAAGAGCTCAACACGAGTGTGCGCTTCTTGCTATGATAATAGATGGTGGGAGAACGCATCCCCTCGGAATCCCAGTAGTCGTTGGCAGTCTTGTTGAATCGGTTCAGAACCTGCTTTGGGACCGCAACGGCTTTGCGTTCACGGTCGGTGATACCTGCGAATTCATACTTCATCAGATGTTCTCCGCTGGTTCTCATGTGCCAGGTGCCCACAAGGAGCGATCCATCGAATTCGGTCTCTTCGCATATGCGAATGCATTGGCACAGTCTCTCCCCTCTGTGCATGACTGCCGGAGTATTCGTGATCTCGTCTATCGAAAAGAAATCGAGAAAATGTCGTTGAACCAGTGCAGAGAAGCCTTTGGTTTCAAAAAGGAGTCTATCCAGCAACGTTGCCCATTGCACCATGTCGAACTCAGTGAGATTGAAGCTGTGAAACGCTCCGTAGGTGATCCAGCAAGAACCGGTGAAGCCGCGCAATACCACGTGGAGTTTTCTTCGATTCTCGGGAGACCGCTGCAAGAGTGTGACCGCCGGAGAATAGAGTGTTTCGGTTCTCTCCGTTTCATAGTCGTAGATGGTATAGAGATCTTCACCGAGGTGCTCCTCGATCTCGACTGGTCCCCAGCGCATGGGATGGGTGAGAAAAACATCAAGAATCTCCATTATCTTCCGCTCGCCTTGTTCCGAGGCTGTGCGGCGCAGTCTCTTGATCGTGGCACTGTCGGTGAATGCCTCGCCGAAGACAAAGCTCTCGACCATATGGAAGAACCACCCTTCCGGATAGGCATTGTCCGGGTCTTTTTCGCGTCCGACAAGGGTTTGAATCATCTTCTCGACCGTCTTTTTCTGCTTCAGCGCTTCCCTCGCGAAGGTGAACAACTCTGCAGAGCGTGTGAACCATTTCTCAGCCTCGGCTTTCATAGCCAATCTCTCTTTCTTTGTCATGATACAATCAATACCGGAGAGAGGAGATTAATGCAAGGATTTTCTGGACGAGAGGGTGATGAACCTCTGGAAAAATGGTGTAGCGCGGATATTGAACTTCCCTGAACTCCGTTGGTCGAAATCGGGGGAACGCTCTATTTGACACACCGCTAGACGTCGTAGTTTGGAATCGATGAGCCGGCTGAAATCTTCCATCTCTTCGGGATCTTCCAAATCCATGTAGAAATAGTGGCTGAACCATTTGTATAGGGTGACATAATAGGACCGAACGGAGATCCAGCGATCTCCGTACAGACAGAGGAGATAGAAGAAACCGTTTACGAGTAGATTGGTATGATCGCAGTTATAGCCTCGAAAAGGCTCCACAATCAGGTCGACCAATCCGAATTGGGCGAGTTTCTTGGCGAACTTGTTCTTGGTAGAGACAGCGTAGAAGTCCCTGATGCGATCGCTGGTATCGA
>CAYYOL010000058.1:0-10183 GCA_964473245.1 uncultured Spirochaetaceae bacterium | reverse complement strand
GGAGAAACGGGCAATCATCGCATCTCTTGAATCATCAAAGGACAATCTTTTCTTTACCACAACTTCTCTGTTCGAATAGTCGACCGGGATATCGCATGCTGAGGCGAGCCATTGATCGATTCCATAATATTCACTAGCGGCCATGTGCGCTTCCCACAATGAAATATCCTCTGAGAAATAGATATCCCAAAAGGGTAGCCCAGTGTGCTTACAGGGAATGTAATTGGAGATGTCAGGAGTACATGGGACCCTGTCGGGAATCCCATTGCGCATGGCAGTCAGGAAGCGATTCTTGCTATCCATCGTTCAACTCTTTGAAGATTTCCTGAGCATAACCGAGTATAATGCGTTGGCACCGATTTCAAAGTGAATTTTCTCCCTTGGTTCTTTTGTTTGCATGGAATCCTTGATAGACACGATTTCTCCGAATGCTCCATGTCCTGTGACGATAAAACCTTTGGGAACAGCAAGGGATACGATACCACCCTTCCCTTCAGTCTCATGTCCACGTATTTCGATGGTATCCAGATCAGACGAAGGTTCGATCGCTGTCACAAAGAACGGCCCCTCGATACCAAGTATGCTTCCTTCCAAGGGTAATGCACCACCATGCTGTCCATGTATCACCTGCTGTACCTCAGTACAAATTTGCATGTATTCATCAAGAAGTTTCTTTCTTGTCACATGAGATCGTTCATGTATGGTTATCGTGAACTCCTTTTGATGTTGACCTATCTCTGGCATAGGATCTGGATCCGAGGAACTACGCAAGAGTATTATTCTCACTTGGTCTCGATCTGTGCTAAACCCATATATACCTCTGGTGGAAACTTGCACAACACTCGCACCACAATTCCGTGCTGTCCAACCCAATGAGGGCACATGCCGGTAACTAGGAACACGCTCTATGGTTCCGTATGGAACACCGTAGATGAATGATTCGTCCGAGTCCTTCAATCGCAATGCGTAGGATAACTGAGGGGTTGCTCGATCTGTTCCAAGTTCATGCCATTCGACTCTCGTCTTAAACAACAACCGCCTCGAGCCATACTCTAGCGTAATGTGCACCTCAAATTTTGAACGGTTAATTTCGACGTGGTATGACAAAACTTGTCTTAGTTCGTTACGGAAAATCTTTGCATCATGGACTCGGACTGAAACATTTGTAGGTAGTGCTTCACGACCAACAATCCAAGATGTCATGCCATCAGAGGTATCCTCTTCCATAAAAACGAATCCACTCGGTTTTTCGACCATCTCTTCACCAGTCGTCAGATTCTTCAAAGAAATCAAATCCAGACGATCTGATGAGAATTCGGCTTTTACGAGGCCGTTATCCAGAACAAATTCCCGCAATCCCTCGTATCTTGGATTATGTACAGTCTCTGTCGTCACGGGTATAGGACTCGAATCATCCGATTCGAATACCAGTGTGGTGTAACCGCATGCAGGTATAGTGACTGGAACCGATATCTTGGTTGCACTATGTTGCCAATAGATCTCCACCTGTGGGTCGACCTCGATGGGAATCCTTTTCCCATCGATACCGTTACAAACAATGCGATGATGAGCATCTTCCCAATCCCAAAGCAGTACCTGCACGATCTCCGATCGTTCCGCCATCGTACTGTTATACACTGTCACGATTCTTACAGGTCCTTCAGCAGAACCATGTGGAGATGAGCCAAGACGATTCGCATGATAACCGAATCCCCCACCAAGGGCACGCTTCCCTCCATGATCATTTTTTTTATCTATAGCACTGGTGTCGATGCATTGTGAAAGCTTCTGCAAGGCGTGAGAAAGTACGGTGGCACCCCCCGACCTGACTATCTGGTATAATCCCAACGAATAATTCTTAGAATCAGGAGTACAGGATCCCGGGAGGATATCATGGAATTGGTTGAACATGATATGTTCCCATGAATTCTTCAGTAATTGGCTGTCGTTTGACCTCATGCTAACGTTGTTGAAAGTTGCAAGGCTTGTAAATAATTCAGCTTCATACAACAACACCTCGCTCTCATGGTTAGCATGTTTTATTGCCGATTGCGAAGTATAACAGCCGGTGAATATGTTATTGATTTCCCCGGTCACTACGGGCAATCCATCTCGATACGCCTCCACCGATTCGAAAAAATTGCGATAGGTGGAAAACTGTATCGAAGGATAGACTGGCCATGTGGCCATATCCTGCAAACCTTCGATATCCATCCTTGTAGGTCCACCACCATGATCACCTACACCATACACTTGTAGCGTCTCGGCAATACCATATGACGTGAACATATCGATCACCTCGGAAGCCATATCCATCTCCAAGGCCTTCATGGTACCACGAGAGGGGTCGTCCAAAGGCGATACCGTGGGTCCGAGATACCAAGTGGGCTCACGGTAAACGAGAACCTCCCCACCGTTCACTCCCCTCCATCGGTACAAGGTATGATCGACTTCACCCCTACAGTGATAGTAATAACGAATGCCAAATTGTGACAGGATATCGGGTAAACGCGAATTATGGCCAAAGGTATCGGGCTCGAATCCAACGGACAGGTCATCATCACTGAGTCCAAATAGGCCTTTCATATACATGGAAGTGTCACGATATTGATGGAAGTGACTCTCCCCAGAAGAGAGATTCTTATCAAACTCTGTCCAAGCAGTTGCGGTGACTTCCCAACGTCCCTCTTCAACACGTTTTTCTATCTCTTTCAACATCTCGGGTTCATACATTTCCACGATACGATAAGTCGCCGCTTGGGATTGTGAGAACGTGAACTCAGGATATTCGTCCATGAGTCTCAACATGGTCCTGAACGTCTCCAGCACGATTGACACCGTCTCATGCATTCCCCACATCCAATTCATATCGATATGGGCATGGCCAACGCAATGGACTGTGAACGACTTTGCCCTCTCGGCATATGGAGCGAGTAGCTGTTCGGCTTCTAGGACCTTTGATTTGGAAATGCTCCCTTGTTCTGCGAGCATCTCTCGCACTAATGCTGATGCATGGTCGAAAGCTTCACTCGGCAAGTCGGGATAAAGCTCCATCACCATGCTAGCATAATCCAGTTCACGGCCGATTCTATTAGCCCAATATCCGCTACCTCTCAGATAATTGAATGTTCCAACACGTTCAGACATCGATAACCTCTCTTTCGCTGGTGAAGATTTCCTTCAGCGCATAATAGGCTGGTTTTGGAACCGCATCGACATCAATAATTGAGGTGTTTGCAGCACAAGGAAAGCAATCGTGTCCCATCCAAATGACGATTCCGCCACAAGAGGGAAATCTCTTCTTTGTGTTCGCAGCTGCGATACGTAATGCCCGGGATTGCCTGTCTTGGCTCCACTGAAAATATTCGGCTGCATCCATAGGGAGTCGATTGAACTCTTCCTCAAAGATATCCGATTCGATCCACCAACTAGTTCTCCCCCATACCGGATTGCTTTGCGTAATCGGAAAGACATGCAAGGACGGCACATAATGTTTGAGTCTATCGAGATCCATGGTTCCAGGACAGCCAGTTTCGGCTCTGAACAATGCATCATCGTTACTCCAATACTGATTCCAGCGATCATCGAGCACCGTATCAATGTTCCAAGGACCATGTATCGACCAGTGAAGCCCTTTGCCGAAATCTTCCATATCCGCTTTGAATCGGGGACCGAAAGGAGACGTGGGAATAAAACGTCTCGTACCATCGAATTTTTCGAAAACGCCCTTCAGTTGAGCCATCATCGGATGAGAGAAATCGACCGGCTTTCCAGTACCCGTTTTCGCACCTTCGAGATCACCTTGCAATTCATTTCCTCCGCTATACATAAGCAAAGATACATGATGCATCCGACGTTTGATGTAGCTCTCAGCGATCACTGCAATCTCATCGATCACCTTTTGATCCTCCGGCGGCCAATTGTCTATTCCGGAAGATGAAAGCGGTAGCTCTTGCCAAACCATCAAACCCAATCGATCACAAGACTCATAGAAGAAGCGGGATTCTAGCACAGCTCCACCCCACACCCGCAATAGATTGCATCCCATCTCCTTGTACAGGTGTAGTCGTTTCTCAATTTCAGCGTCGGTAACATCTGCGTAGGTAGGAGAGATCGGGGTCCAATTGACACCCTGGAGGAACACGGGATCACCATTGACCACACAAATCCATGGAGTGGCTTCTTTAGGAGCACCCTCACAAGATTCCCAGGCAATCTCCTTGAATCCAACCTGCGACCGTTCCGAAAGGATTACCGTCCCGCTTTCGGTGACCAACTCCAATAGCAGCGTGTACAAAGGTTGTTCACCCAAACCATTCGGATACCACGGTTTGACCTCCAGTTGTTCCATGTTCAATTCTCGACACTCTCCATGGTGTTGATCTGCACGGCTTTGAGCCACCACCGAGTTGGTGCGATCAAGCAAGGTGGCTTGAAGCGTCAGATCTGCAGGAGTAACGGATGTTTGCGAGGAAACGGTTGCAGAAATCGACATGCTCCCTGTAGCGGTCTTCGTATCATAAGAGGAGACCAAACGGGAAACTTCAAACGATGGCAGGTCGCATTTTCTCAAGCTCACCGAACCGGTGATACCTGTCTGGACTGCACGCGGAATCCAATCCCATGTATAATTGAATCTCGGTTTCCAGTCCCGTATCTTCGAAGTGAATCCTAGTTGGCCAAGCCATCGAGGAGGCTCTCTAAAAATAATTCGCAAAAGATTCTCCTCTTCCACCAGCTCGCTGTCGATGGGAAACGAGTGCTCAATAAAAGAATTCGAAAATGATCCGATATGGGAAGAGTTGAAATATATCCAACCTGAGTAATCCAATCCTTCACAATCCAACACAACTGAATCGGAACCGATCTTGTCCTTGGGGATGTTGCAACTGAAAACCCAGTGTCTGTTTTCTACCCATTCCATCGAACGAGCATGCAAATCGTATCGCCAATCGGATATCACCTCAGCATCGATGAGTGCTTTTTGAACTGAGCCGGGAACCGTAGCCGGTATTGGCCCGATCTCTGGTTCGAAGCGAAGACCAAGTTCAATGGAGACTGCGTTTCTCCATGCATAGGGCATAGTACCGTAAAGAGTCCATGTAAAAGTTGTGAGATCAAGACTGTTTTGTTTCATTATTTCATCCTTTGAGAGATCCGGCGGTCATACCACCAATGATTTTTTCTTGTAGTATGCTGTAGAGAATGAGACTCGGAATCATAGCAATGACAATCGCAGCCATGGTGGGTTGCCATTGTGTGGTATAAAGACCGGTGAACCGAAGTATTCCCAATGGCAAGGTATGAACAACCGATCGTTGCAAGAATACCAAAGCAAACATCAGTTCATTCCAAATTCCCATAAAGCTGAATATGGAGACAGTTGCGATCACAGGGGTGGTCATGGGAATAATGATGTTGAAGAATGATCTTATCAACGTACATCCCTCCATCACAGCGGCCTCTTCGAGAGATAGAGGAATTGATTTCATATAACTCGATATGAGAAAAATAGCTATAGGCAAACCAAAAACTATGTATGGAATCATCAGAGCCAACCGTTCATCGACTCTGGATACTGGTCGCAAGGATACATAGAGGGGGATAAGTGTGGAATGGACAGGAATCATGATTCCTGAGAGGAAGAAAGCCATAACGTACTTAGATCCTTTCCACCGCATCCGTGCCAGTGCGTAGGATGAAGTGAGAGCCAACCAAAGGATTACAACCACACCAACCACTGACATGAGCAGACTATTCATGATATTGCGTGCCAAACCGAACTCAACCAAAACCTCCCAGTAGACTCGCAAGTCAAGTTGCTCCGGCAATCCCCAGGGATTCAAGGAGAATTGCGTCTCATCCCTCACCGATCCAAAGAATGTCCAGATAAGCGGATATACCACTGTTATGCCTATAGTCACCAAAAAACCATAGACTAGGATGTTCTTTAAAATATGTAGCGATCTATCATGTGCATCGAAATATATACGGCTCAATAGGTAACCTCCTCAATCTTTATCGCTTTCTGGAGAATCGTGACTATTACAATCGCGACTATCATCAATAAGACTGATATGGCACTACCATAACCATATTTCATTTGTTTGAATGCCCGATTATACATCTGCAACGCTAACACAGTGGAAGCGTTGTTTGGCCCTCCGCCAGTAAGTATATATATACTGTCGAAGGCCTTGATTGAAGAGGCGGTAATCAAGACTGTGCTGATCTTAATAAAGGATTTCACTAACGGAAAGGTTATATACCTAACAGATTGCCACCCTGTAGCACCTTCCAAATCGGCACATTCGTACAACTCCTTGGGAATGGAGGACGCACCTGTCATGAATATCACCATATGATACCCGAACCACTGCCAAGCAACAGTGATCATAACAGCGTACAATGCCGTGTTTGGATTGGAAAGCCAAGACTTTGTCAGTCCCTCTAATGACAAGAAATTCAGCGCAGAATTGATCAGTCCCATATTGGGATGGTAGATGAATCTCCAAAGCAGACTTACTGCTGTTGCAGATAGTAAACAAGGGAAGAAGAATATGCTTCTAAAAACTCCGGTGAATCGCTTCAGTCTCAATAGGAGATTCGCGATAAGAAAAGCGAACGGGATTTGCAATAAGAATGACCCCAACGCGAAGATGAATGTGTTGATAAGTGCTTTCACAAAGTGAGGATCTTGTGTGAACAATTGACGATAATTATCTAACCCGATCCAGGTCGGATCACTGATGACATTCCAACTCGTTAAACTGTAGAAGAACGTCTGGAATATTGGGATAGGGATCACGAATAGAAACAGCAAGAATGCTGGTGTTATGAAAAAAGCTATGGTATACGGATTTCTCAGCATCTTGTCCATTCGGATCCCTCCCCTCTACAAACTCAAGATTCTATTCAATGGTTCACCATCGATTCTTATCGCTCCATTTCGCTGATTCGCTGGAAATCTGCGAGAACTTTCATCGGGTCGGCTCCATCATAGAAATTTACGGTCGCATTGTTCAACTCAGCACCTAAGGCATTTCCCATCGGAACATCCCATGGGTACATAGCACCTGTCGCTCGTGCCAAAGATTCAATAATTTCTGCTTGAATCGGGTTGATGTCATCGGCAGAGAGTTCGACTTTTGTAGTGACAATCAAACCACTCTTAGCAAGCTCCTCTTGTCTCTCCGGTGAAAGCATGAATTTGAGAAAATCAACAGCAACATCCGGATGCTTGGAATTCGAACCGATAGACAATGCTTGGTTCGGGATAATCAACCAATGATCGGCACTTCCCTTCCCATCTTCCATTGTAGGAAGATTAAAAACGCCAAGATCATCGCCCAACTCCTCATAAAAAGTCGGCATGGACCAAGACCCCATAAAGAACATTGCAGCTTCTCCGTTGTTGAAACGAGCGATACCTTCCACTGCGGGGATTCCATTCACGTTCGGTTCGAAAGCACCCAATTCAATCCAACGCTGAAGTTCTTTTGCTCCCTCCACAAACGGTGCGTCTGTCCAAGAACCTTCTCCGTTCATTACCGTACGCTCATACGATTCAAGCCCGCCAATACGCTCGACTAGCATCATATAAGGAATCGTACCGATCCAAGGCTCCGAATTACCTAAACCGATGGGAATATATCCTGCATCTCTCACAGCTGTGATAACATCAAGGAACTCGGCGTACGTAGTGGGGACATCCACACCAGCTTCACGGAATATCGCCTTGTTGTAGAATATTGCCTCAACAGCCAGTTCCAAAGGGATACCATAGACACCACCATCGAATGTCGTGGCAGAAAGGGGATCATCCTGTAGGAAAGACCGGAACTCTGGATCATCTTCAAATGCCGGAACCAGATCCATAAGACGTCCAGCTTCAGCAAATGGCTCCATTCTAGCGAGGGTCCAACCTTGCATGAGATCGATCGGATCTCCACTAGCCATCTTTGTGGTTACTTGTGTGAGATATTCATCACCGGTCGAGGAACTGATAATATCGATCTTCACATCAGGGTGAGCTTGCTCGTACAACTCCACATTCTCTTGATACCACAAGGTCATAGGTGAATTGGCGTCGTAAGGAAACATGAATACAAGCTTCTTCTGTTCTGCCTCCGATTCGGTATTCCCACCCGCAAAGAGAGGGAAACACATACTGAGAATCACTGCGGTGAGCAGTGCAAGAGTCATTCCTTTTTTCATAGAACTCTCCTCCTAAAATTTGGTAGGCTTCACGCCTTCCATAGGGTTATGGTAAATTTCAAATTTACATATGTCAAGTAATATTTGACTTTCAAGATATATTCTTTACTAATATATCATATAGATATTATTATTTCATTATTAAATAACATTTTAGTTAATATTTAGAATTTTAACTATTAGCTTGACATATTAGCCATTTAAGTAAAAGGCAGTATGCATAAAGGGCGTATATTACCTATCAGTTTTAACAGATTCGCGAAGTATCAAGCGAGGATAGATGGTGATTGCGCTGTGAGAACCTTCACTCGACTCCATCCGGCTGATGAGAAGTTGGGCTGCACGCATACCAAGCTCTTGTCTGGAAACACGCATCGTGGTCAGAGGAGGACTCACAATGTCGGCATTTTCAATATCATCAAAACCCAAAATCGATACGTCTTTAGGAATCTGCAATCCACGGGCGTGCAACTTACCTATCAGTTGTATCGCCACACGATCACAAGAGCAGAAGACAACCTCGACACGCTTCGCAATGATGCTATCGATAATCGCATCGGAATCTAGGTCCGGTATGAACAGACTGGAGTCGGTAAAGATAATCGATTCATCCAATGGGAGACCAGCATCATCAAGAGCCTTGCGGTATCCGGTGCAACGTTCATGATAAGCTGCATATCTGTGGACTTGGCCTACGAATCCAATTTTTGAAAACCCCTTCTCCACTAAAAACCTGGTAGCCTCATACCCACCTTCCACATTGGCTGTGGCTACAGAATCCAACGGGAGATCCATATAATGGTTGTCAACAAGGACAAGATGTTCAAAGACTGTTGCAAGTTTCTCTACATACCGCTTGGATAAAATGCCGACAACTACCACAGCCCTCACCTCTTGTTCATGGAGGATAGGAGGGAAGGTAAGAGCCTCCTCCATCTCGGTTGAGATACTCGTGAGGAGAGGACTGTACCCGTGGGAACCGAGTTCCCTTTCTACAGACCAATATATGGATGAATAGAACTGGGAAAATCCACTGATGGCACTGGGGACGCAAATTGCAACGAGGTTTCGCTCCAACGCCGTACCCAGTCGACCGTATCCGCCATAGTTCATCATGATCGCTGTCTTTATGACTTTATTTCGAAGATTATCACTAATCCCAGGCTTGTTGTTCAAAGCCAGAGAAACAGCGTTTTTCGAAATGCCCAAAGCGGTTGCGATATCTTGCATCGAAGTTTTCTGGCGAATGCGGTCCATGAATCGACTCCTCCGAATATGCTAGGATTTTACCAGTCAAGTTGACAATTATCAAGTAACGTCAAATAGGGATACAATGGAAGGGTTCGCTGAGTTCGGAATTCATTCGAATATCATGACTTATTCTCTGGGAAAAGGCCGTCATCCCACCTGTCGTAGGTCGCCACCGATTTGAGCGGCTTGCGGATTCTCGCCGAGCGTTCACTAGCTAGATGCTTCTCATTCAATGTGTTCACATCGCCAGGAAGGCCGGTTACCATGAGGATTTCCAAGACAAACTCATCATCGATTCCCAAGACCTGCTTAGCTTTGTTCGCATCGAATCCGACGATCGGATGGACATACAGCCCCTCTGCGACCGCTTGGATCTGGTATGCCATCGCAGCCATACCCAATTCGAAGAACGCGAGATCACGACCTCCTATACGCATACTCCAATCGGGATGCGTCACGAATGCGGTGATCGCAGGTGCGTCCTGCGCCCAATAGTTGCCCTTAGAGAGGGTCTCTTTCAATGCAGCGAGTTGTTCTGCTTCGGTAACGGTCACCAACCGCCATGGTTGATTGTTCGCACTGGAAGGTGCACTGTGGGCAGCCTCTAGTAGTCTCTCCAAGACCTCTTTTTCTATAGTCTGTGATCCTATGGCACGATACGCCCTGCGATCCTTTTGCGTCGGCTCGTAGCCGCGTTTCTCCCTACGGATCAATT
>CAYYOL010000057.1:0-10361 GCA_964473245.1 uncultured Spirochaetaceae bacterium | reverse complement strand
CAACTACGTCCCTTGGGATTTTCACCCAAGAATGATGACATGCCCGTCATACAAAGAAAAGGTCTGCGTTCACGACACAGACCTCTCTATTCCCTGCAGGGACCCTCTTTACATAAGGTCCTTGGGCTTTCGTGCAGTATTGCCACTCTTTTCACAATAGGCGACATGACGAAGTTTTCCATTCTCGAAGACAGACTTCATCTTGATAGCTCCGCCCCAGCGACTGGTCAACACTTTTTCTCCACCACGACGGGCGTTCTTAGAAATTGCTCCTGCCATATAGGTATCCCTCCAATAACTACTTCATATACACGGTATAGGAGACGACAAGCCGACTCCGAGACCAACTATACCAAATCGGAACTATTTCGTCAAAGGGCGAAACACCCCTCAATGAAAATATTGTCAAGATTCATGCAATGACCTACACTCTTTGCATGGATAAACAGCGAATCACCTGGAAGACCATACTCAGAGAGATCGTACTGGCACCGACACATCTCTACCGCCTCATGATCTCTCCTTGGCTCCCCCCTTCCTGTATCTACACACCAAGTTGCTCAACGTACATGGTCGAATCGGTTCGTCGTCATGGTGTTTTCAAAGGAGTCGCACTCGGAACAGCCCGCATCGCTCGGTGCCACCACACGTTCTTCTATGGAGGACCCGATCCGGTTCCCGAAGAGTTCTCCTGCAAAAGCATTCGGACACCCTACACTATATTTCGGAAGAGACGCAGCCGAAAGCAGAAACACGACGATGAAATCGAAACATGAACCTATTTCACGATATCCTTTACAAAGGTGATCAAGACTCGAAGTGCATTCTCGTTGTGACCCCCCTCAGGAATCACGATATCGGCATTCTCCTTCGTCGGTTCTATAAAACTGAAATGCCCTGGCCTCACCACCTCTAAATACTGCCTCACTACCGAATCCACTGTTCTACCCCGCTCACGCATATCCCGATTCAACCGTCGAATAAAACGAATATCATCCGGAGTATCAACATAGAGCTTCAAATCGAGCAGGTCTCGAATCTCCCGGTCGTACAGCACCATGAGCCCCTCAATGATCACAAGAGGACGAGGATCCACATGAATAGATTGATCCTTCCGCCTGTGGTGGACAAAATCGTACTGTGGCATCTCAATCGGCTTGCCCGATTTGAGTGTACTCAGATGCTCGTAGAGTAGTGGCGTATCGAACGCGTCGGGATGATCGAAATTGTAGGCTGTTATATTCTCATTGCTGACGAACTCTGCTGAATGGTAGTAGCTATCCTGAGGGATGAAGACGAAATCGCTGATCACCTCGCTGATTTTCCGTACGATAGTCGATTTTCCGGAACCGGAACCGCCGGTAATTCCAATGATCTTCACATCCATGTGCAACCCCTCCACCATTTCGCACATGGTAGCGACTCGTGCTCACTAACGCAAGAGAAATCTGAACTAACCTAACTGAGCTTTCGTTGCCGGCACTTGCTCGGCACGAAGGAGCTTGTGTACTCCCCAAGCAAGCAGTGAAGGTTCTTCCAAGACGAACCAAGATCGACCGAACACCTCAGGTGGATGGAGTCCATCGGGCCGCTCCGGTGGCTCGTAGATATCGTGGTAGGGAACTGAAGGCTCTTCTGGAAACAGGATATGATGGATTACCGCCCCCTCATTGATCGTATACCACTCCTCCCAAAATGAGCGATCAAGCTCCTCCTCCACAGGAACTGCATGAACGATATGAAAGCCGCCTTTCTTGAGAACCGTCCATCGATGATTTCTGTACGCTTCGAGATTTTCCTCTGGGTCTGGAAATACCGTTCGCAGCGAGACCCCTAACCCGTTGAACAGTGTAGCTATCTCAATCCGTCTTGCATTTCTCACAGAAGACCTCCCCAAGATACGAGTTGGGAAGAAGTGTATCACGGAATGATCCAGACACGCAGAAAGGTGGAACAAAAAATGTAAGAAGTACTAAAAAGTATACCAACTAGCGATGAAGCCGAAGACGATCCGCTCTATGTCTAAGCTTGCTTATCTTTGCATCCATATGATGGATGTCGACCATCGAATCGGAAATTTGCTTTTTCAGCTCCTCGGTCTTTCTCACTAGAGCTGCTGAAATAGGGGCATCTTTCATTTTTTTGCTGAGATCGAACAGCGACTGCTGCAGATCGTCGTGCTTTGCTCGCATTTTATGCAACGAATCCTCAAGTCGAACGATGTCCGAATCCATTCTCTCCACAGAGCTTTTCCTGATATCGCGTAGCGTCATCTCTGATATCTCCTCTCAGAACCGGTTCCAGTATACCATAGGCTCCCCGGTAGAGCTATAAACGATGCACAGAATCGAGCGACAGCGTTCCCGCCGCAATGGCGCCGATGAGTGCCGCACCATAGCCTGCCCCATCGGACAATTCGGGCATGATCGGTTCACAGGAGAATTCCGAACGTAGTGCATTGCGAAAGAGATGGTTCTTGCGCACCGAACTCCCTATCGCAACCAGTGAACGGATTGGAATTCCCGATTCGGTCACAAAATTGTGCAGCTCCTTTACAATTCCGGAAACGGTACCCAATACTAGGTTTCCCGCTGTAAAGTTATCCAATTCAATGCCCCTGATTGCACCCCGGACATGAGCATCCTTTCGAGAACCAGCGAATCTGGTATCGACACGAAGTGCTCCCATCTCGTCCGATACTCCATCTGCAGCCTGTTTCATCCAGGAGAAGATCGACTCATGATCGATGACCTGTCCACTCGCTTCCACTATGGAGGCGAAGAACCGTTCAAGCACCTCATACGCCTTCCCCGCGGCCAGCGTTGCACCGACTTGCAGATACCCCTCTCCGAGAAACGGTCTGAGTTCCATGGTGTCAGGACATGTTGCTTCGCGTGTGAATAGTGATATTTGACCACTTGTGCCCAAGCTCACCAGTGCTGCCCCCTCCCAGTCGGAGACCATTCCGAAAAAACCAGCCTGATTATCTCCTACAGCATAGGCAACCGGCACTCCCTCCTTTGTGTGACCTGCCAAGGCGAACGGTGAGCACGCCTCGAGAAAATCGCCAGGATCCGCCGAACCGAGTACCTCCTGCAAGACTTTCGGATCGAAGCGACTCGTCACAGGATCGAATGCTCCATAGGTACCAAGACAGCTCGGATCGGAAAAATGGAGTTGCTGTCCCACCAACCTTCCGGTGATATACTCGAGAATACCGCAGAACCCTATCGCCTCTTGTGGAACACGATCGAGTCGTCTGTTTGCATAGTGGGCTAAAAGACCGTACCCGGATGGGAGATGTACGCCGGTCCTCTCTGCTAAGAGGTGCAGACTGCTCTTTCCATCGACCTCCACCAGAGCCCGTTGATCGAGCCATGTATAGAGGGGAGAGACAGCTCTCCCAGACCTATCATAATAGAGAATACCATGCACTTGGCCGGTGACGCAAAACGATCTCACCGGTTGTGAGATGGTTCTGATAAGTGTATACACAGAGGCCTCGATTACCTGTGGATCTTGCGCATAGGCGTACGCCTCACCTGTATCGATACGATCATTCGGAACCGAACGGCAATCTACTACCGTCCCGTCCTCACACGATACCACTGTTATCGTGATATTCGTTGTCCCAACATCTATACCGACAGAGACTGGACCCTGCATGTTTCACCCTCCTGCAACACGAGGCTCTCTACCTAGTGTCCAAACTGACGACAGTTGACTTTCGGCAGATCAACTGACCCGAAATCCGGACAGTTCTGCACGGTCTATGCGGTTTTGAACACCGCTCGAGCATCATCGAAACCGCTTCATTACTTATTCTCTCAGTCGGTTGGGATATGCTCGTGAGAGTCTCACGAATATGACCAAGATAACTCAGATTGTCAAAACCGGCGACCATCACCCTACTCGTACTGCCAGAATCGATCTCTCGCATAGTCTCAAGCAGGAGGATCGCGGTTCCGTCGTTCGCGCAAATGATCCCCTGCGGTTCGAATGCAAGAATCGAAGCGATTGATTTATTATTTTTTGGATCGCATTCGTGGACCCGTTCTGAGCGGACCGGAATATCTGCATCGTACAAAGCCTCACGATACCCGATCTCCCGCATCTTGATCGTGTGGGCAGACAAAGGAGGAGAGAGGAAGTGGATCGTTCTTGCACTCTGCTCGATCATGTGCTGAGTCAACAGATAGCCAGCCTGGATATGATCGAGACTCACCAGATCGTACGAACTCCGTTGGGGAAACGGAAGATAATCCGAATCGATTAACACAACCGGGATGTTCGCCCGAGCGAAGGTGTCGAGCATATACTGATTCAACTCCTCCCTCAGTGGCGTATACTCTATAGGAACGAGAAATACCCCATCGACTCGAAGATCGATATACGCGGCACAGATTCTCCGGATATCCTCACGCAATGTGGCCGAACCAGGCACGATCACCCCTGCAGTGACCAGTGAACACTCACGCTGAGAGAGAGCTCGTGAAAGATCTCCTCGTATGATATCGAACACATAATTTTCCCCTAGGCTGGGAAAGAGCACACCGAACATCCCCCGTCTCCGCTCAGGAATCTCGGACACATGGTTCGCATCCAACCCCTCCGAGAGGAGAAACGACCCCGAACCCTGCTTCCGGATAATCATCTTATCATTTTCGAGCATGTCGAGGGCTTTTCTGAGTGTCGGCCGGGAACAGCCATAGTACATAGAGAGACTCTGCTCGCTCGGCAGTCGAAGCGAAGTATTGAACTCTCCCGAATTGATACGAACCTTCAGACTCTCATAGACAACTTCGCTCTTCGACACTCTCATCGGCCAGCTCCTTGCTGGATATCCTACGGAGTCGAGCCCAAATTGTCAAACAAAAACATACCACTTTACAACTTTTGGCAATCGGTATGGAATCACCGACACATTGACAACAACCGGAAGGTACCCCAAAATGCACGGAGGAGAAAACCATGACGAAAATGCATTTCAATGACCTATACACCCTGTTCGAGGAGAAACTCCTCGCAGTCGGATTCACTGAGGAAAAGGCCAATCTGCTGGCAACCATATTCGCCGAGAACACGCGCGACGGAGTACAGAGCCATGGAATCGGTAGATTCCCTCGATTCGTGAAGCAAGTTGCAGACGGTATCGTTCACCGAGATGCTGAACCGAGCCTCGTCTCGAAATCGGGGCTCTTGGAGCAATGGGATGGAAACAAAGGTCCGGGACCACTGAATGCGCGTGCATCGATGCACCGTGCAATGGAACTTGCCCGGGAACATGGGATCGGCATGGTGGCGTTGAGAAACACCACGCATTGGATGCGTGGCGGAACCTACGGTCGCATGGCAGCAGAAGCGGGATTTGGGGCAATATGCTGGACGAACACGGTGGCGAACATGAGCCCCTGGGGATGCAAGACCCGTGCCATTGGCAACAATCCGCTCGTCATGGCTCTCCCCGGTCCAGAACACCCCATCGTTCTCGATATGGCCATGAGTCAATTCTCCTATGGAAAAATGGAACTGCTCGCCGCAGAGGGAGGCACACTTCCCTACCCAGGAGGGTTCGACCAGCAAGGTGATCTCACGAAAGATCCGAAGGCGATTCTCGAAACAGCTCAAGTCCTCCCTATTGGCATGTGGAAAGGGAGTGGGCTGTCGATCATGCTCGATCTGTTCGCCTCAACTTTGAGTGGAGGAGCCTGCACTTCCGATATCTCGACTTACGAAGACAACTCGAGTCAGCTCTACATGGCATTCAGACTCGACACCCAGACGAGTGTGGCACATGCATTGGCCTCCATGCAGGCTGCGTGCGCTGAGAACAATGAGACGTTCGTCTATCCCGGCCTTGGTGTCGCCAGAACACGGCAACGATCTGAAACGGAAGGTGTATCGATCCCAGAGCCGGCTCTACAAGCAGTACATGACCTGTGATCGACATATTGGGAACAAGAACATCGAAAGACAGAAAATTCGGAGGAGCACCATGATCGCTACATACCGAGACACCGTACCCGATACGGAACGTGCCGTTTTCATTGCCCCCAGTGCAGATGTTGTGGGTGATGTCACCCTGGGTGCAGACACCTCGATCTGGTTCAATGCCACCGTGCGAGGAGACATGGCATCGATCACTATAGGTGATGGATCGAACATCCAGGATAATGCGGTGGTCCATGTGAACAGTGGTATGCCGACAAAGATCGGTAGGCAGGTTACCGTGGGTCATGGAGCGATCGTGCATGCCTGCACAATCGGAGATCATGTCTTGGTGGGCATGGGATCGATCATCCTCGATGAAGCGGTCATAGGAGATGAGTGCCTGGTGGCTGCAGGAGCTCTGGTAACTCCGCGCAAACAGTTTCCTCCCCGATCACTTATCGTGGGATCACCAGCAAAGGCGATCCGCTCATTGACCGATGAAGAGGTTGCTCAGATACGGGAGAATGCAGTTCACTATCAGGAGCTGGGTCGAGACTATAGATAGTCGAGCAATGCCGCCGGTTCATCGATCATGCCGAGGACGTTTCCGGTGCTCTTCTCCGCATGTCCGCGAGAGAATCCAAATCCCCAATCCACACCGACAAAATCGACACCGGCGACCAGAGCGCCATCCAAGTCATGTGGAGTATCTCCGACCATGAGTACATCTTTACGCCCGTGGTGATTCAATCTTGTCAGTGCCTGTTCGATAATATCCGCCTTCGTCAAGTTTCCCTGTAAATCAGCTCCCGAGATCACCGCAAAATAGTGGGCGAGTCCGAACTGTTCGAGAATATCGTGTGCGAGCGATTCGAGTTTCAGCGTTGCCACTGCCAATGTGATGTTTCGCGAAGCAAGAGCATCCAACAACTCAGCTATCCCCGCATACACAGAGGCATCGAACATGGCTCCGGCTCTGGTGTACTCCTCTCGATAGATATCACACGCTTTAGGAATCAAAGACTCCTCGAGTCCACAGGCGACCCGGAAACAAGCAGCGAGTGGAGGGCCAACGAACTTCCGCAACTGAGCATTGCTCTGTTCAGGAAGCCCAAGTGTTCTGAGAGTATAGTTCGCAGTTGAGAATATACCGGGAGAGGTATCAAGCAATGTACCGTCGAGATCGAACAATAGTGTAGTGTGCATATCTCAGACAGTAAAATATTTCTGAGAAATGGGCAAGAGTGAGTAAGCAGGACAAATGATCTCGATTGTCCTTCAAACCGAATCGATTATCACGTATACTGGTACCCGATAATTTCGTGGAGGTACTATATGAACATTTCTGGAGCCGGCTGTTGTCTTATTGACTCCATCTACATGCACTGCAACTACGACGACGCTGCCTATGCAGATCTATGGAGCAAGAACCGGGGAGATGGTGGTCTCATAGAAGGTGGACTGGTATTCAGCGAGGATCTTGAACGATTCGCCGGCAAGCCGTATGCCGAGATACTGAAGAGCATTACCGGCGGACGAGAGCCCGATGTAGTGAATCTCGGCGGACCTGCTGTGGTGGCACTCATTCATACCGCCCAGATTCTGGTCCAACAACAAGTGGGTGTATCGTTCTATGGCGCCATCGGAGACGATCCGCTCGCAGACACGGTACGCAGCACCTTGGCCGCAACACCGCTGGAACACCAATTGACGACCGTAGCTGGTGCACACACCGCAACAACAGAGGTCTTTGACGATCCATCGAAACGGAATGGGAAAGGGGAACGCTCGTTCATCAACACGATAGGAGCCGCGGGAAAATTCGGTCCCGAGGAGATTCCGAATACATTCTACCAGGCAGATATCGTGCTGCTTGGGGGAACCGCCCTCGTCCCTCGCCTGCACGATGGACTGCACACTGTACTCGCACGAGCGAAGCAGGAGGGGTGCATCACCGTGGTAGGAACCGTCTACGACTTCAGAAATGAAAAGAGAAATCCCGATAAGCGGTGGCCTTTGGGTGATCAGAGCGCCTATCGGAACATCGACCTCCTCATAACCGATGAAGAGGAGGCGCTCAAGCTTACCGGCACCTCCACCATCTCCGATGCAGCACAAGAGCTGATCTCCTATGGCATAGGCGCACTCATCATCACACGCGGGGCTATCGATATGATAATCTGGTCTTCGGGGGCAATCATTGAGCGCCTCCCATTGGATCGACGGCCAGTGAGCGCCTATATGGATGAACTCATGCTCAACGACCCCTCGCTTCGAAAAGACACAACCGGCTGTGGAGACAATTTCGTGGGAGGCGTGCTCGTATCACTTGCCAAGCAACTGGAACATCGAGAGCGGGGAACCATCGCCATGGACGAACTCTGTGCCTGGGGTGCTGCTTCAGGTGGATTTACCTGCACGTACCACGGAGGAACTTACCATGAGAAACATGCTGGAGAGAAAGCGAATCAACTTGAACCAGTGGTAAGCGACTACCTGAAACGATTGGAGGCAATGCAATGAAGCCGATTTTCGTGCAATGGGGTGGTGGCAACATTGGCAAATCGTTCATTGGCCAAGTCTTCTCTCGAGGTGGGTACCGTGTAGTGTTCATAGATATTGATACGAAACTCATCGACGCCATTAATGCAAAGGGATCCTATACCGTTGAAGTGGTAGGGCGCGACTCGATCGAACGGATGCAGATCCAGGACGTCTCGGCTCTTCACGTATCACAAGAGGCCGACGTACAACAGGTGATCGGTGAAGCTGCCCTCATGGGAGTGTCGGTAGGAAAGAATGTCTGGCCCCATGTTGCCAGACAACTGGCACATGCCATACGCGAACGATACGAGATGGCTCCAAATCGACCGTTGGATATCATCCTTGCGGAGAACATCCACGGCGCAGCTGCATTCACGAGTCACTTACTGAAAGAACATCTTCCTGAGTCGTTTCCACTCGCTCAGTATGTCGGTCTCATAGAGACCAGTATCGGCAAAATGGTACCGGTTCAAACCGGAAGCAATCCTTTGCTCGTACGAGCAGAACCATATAACGAACTCATCGTAGACCGAAAGGGGTTCCTCTCCGCGGTACCGGCCATACACGACATCCATCCGGTGCATCCAATCGGCGCATACGTCGACAGGAAGTTGTTTATCCACAACCTCGGCCACGCTGCTGCAGCCTATCTCGGTCATGCGGCTCACCCCGAAAAACACTACATCGCAGATGTCCTTGAAGACCCTGCTGTGTTCAACCAAGTGAAAAAGACGATGCACCAATCCATGGAGGTACTTCTCCATATCTACCCCACAGTCTTCACCCGAGCTGACCTGGAGCGACATATCGATGATCTCCTGTTCCGTTTCGGCAATCGTTCATTGAAAGATACCATCTTCCGTGTCGGGCGAGACCTTGGACGAAAACTCCATTACGATGACCGACTTATGGGGATAATCATCGAGGCACAGAGAATCGGCATGGCGTGGGACAGGATCGGGCGGGTATACCAATCGGCCCTCACCTTCAGAGCTACCGATGAGCATGGCAACAGGTGGCAACCAGACACCGAGTTTCTTGCATCTCTCGCTGGATTGTCTAAACAAGAGCAGATCTGTCGGGCGAGCGGATGGAAAGAATCTCCCCTTCCGGAAGCAATGTGCCACACCATTGCACAGGCATTCGAGCTCATTGTTTGACAAAAGAGGCCCGCACTAATCCGCTATATCTGCAAACGAAGTAGATGACCCCTAGCTAGTCGCTCCACTGAGAAGGGCCTACTTGCACATGATCGAATAGAATCGTACACCCCTCACCTTCGGTGGGTGAACACCCATACACACCAACGGCCAGACTGCCGTGGTACAGATGGATATGGGCAATACGCATCTGCTGCCACCGTTTTCCACTCTCTGAATACTCCACCAGAAGATCTGCTCCCTTGCTCTGCACTCGATACCACATGGTATGAATCGATGCATCGATATCGACAGTTGCCCAGTCCGAGTATCCATGGTTCGTCATAACCGACCCGAGACGACTCGTGGTCTTGTTCTCAGCCTCGATGGAGGCTTTCAACCAGTTCTCAGCATCGAGTCGTACCATGATACCGGCCTGATCATATTTCGCATTGGCTTTGCAAGTCACTCGTGCAACTAGTGAGAAATCACCGTGCACATGCGTGAGTAGACAGTGTCCATTGTCGCGTCTGAACCCGTAATGTGTCCCCTGCCAGAAATCGGTCTCACCCTGAGTCATGATGGTCAATTCTGAATCTTTCCACTCATGTTGTGGCTCGTGATACCAGATCCATTCTCTATCTGTGTCGAACATGACAGAGAGCCTCCTTTCTCAACATACCTGTGATAAGATGGTAAGGGAGAAATCGAGAAAAAGAAACTACTTTTTATTAACCAAGGTGGTGA
>CAYYOL010000056.1:0-10735 GCA_964473245.1 uncultured Spirochaetaceae bacterium | reverse complement strand
GTATCGTGCTGGTGTTCATGAAGGAAGCATACCTGAGCCGGACGGATGAGACAAGTGAGAGATCCTACGTCTGTCGTCCTCGTTTCCGATCAGTCGATTCTCGCCTTACCAGATGTGGTGGAAAAAGCACATGAAAGTTGTTCAGAGGAATGCCGCGAGTTATTTTATCTATACAGTCGATAGCCTTTTCACACATCTCCTTGTATGGCTGAGCGATCGAAGTGATGGAGGGGTGGTACATGTACGCGAACTGCACATCATCCATTCCCATGACAGCTACATCCTGAGGAACCTTGTATCCCTTGCGAAGAAGAGCAGATATCGCACCAGCAGCAATCAGATCGTTTTGTCCCCAGATTCCATCGAATGAGATACCGCTACGTATGAAATGTTGAACTCCAGCTATCCCATTCTCGAATGAGAACTCTCCTTCATGTACCAGGTCTGGAAAAACCTCGTATCCATGTCGTTCTAATGTATCTTTGAACCCTTGGTGACGATCTCTACTCAATCCGATGTTGAAGCTTCCTGTGATGGTGGCGATCCTTTTACAACCACACTCGATGAGATGCTTTGCTGCCAAAACTCCAGCCTTGTAGTTGTCTAGGATGATGTTGGGAATCTCTTCATTGTTGAACGCTCTGTCGATAATCACCATCGCAGTGTTCGTGGATTTGACCATATGTGCTACGTGACTCTCGTCTGATACACGAGAGAATATGAGGCCATTGATACGTTGACGAAGAAACGAATCGATGGCGATCGCCTCCCGCTCAGGATTATTCTGGGTATCGAATATAAAGAGATTCAAGCCACGCTTTGCGGCACTCTCCTCAATGTATTTGATCATCAGATTGAAGGACGGATGGGCGATTTCGGGCACCAGGAGTCCAATATTTCTCGTAGCTTTCAGTCGTAGACTCTGTGCGAGAAGATTCGGTTTGTAGTTCACAGCGGCAATGGCTGCCTCTACGCGTTGTTTGGTCTCATCGGTTACGTACATGGTCCCGTTGACCACACGGGATACAGTTGAAGTGGAAACACCAGCGAGCTCAGCGACGTCCTTCAGAGAAGTCATGTGACTATCATTCCTTCAGTTAGATGGGACGAGGATGAATCCCCGTCCCATATCATTCATGAGAGTTTCAGATCAGGGTTTCCTGCTCCGAAATGTTTCAAAATTACAATCGGATCTGTCTTTGATGGGTTAACGATTTTAACTCCATCCTTGGCAGCCCCTTCGCTCACAAAATATTCATCATGAGTCAGTTGACCGAAGCGAATGAGCGCCGGAGTTTCGATATCCCATACTCCGAAAGTTCCATGTCCCTGTATGACATACATGCCATAGGCCGCACTATCCTTGATGGTGACCGATGCTCCTGGAAGTACAGTCAACTCTTTTGCACTAAATGCAGAGGATTTGTAGACAATCCATTTCTCTTCATAGCCCTGCGCCTGCATCTCTTCGAGAGGTCGTACCGGTTTCGGCTCCATGTAATGGTGCTCGGCAAACAGGGGGTCTACATTGAGGTCCCAATCGATGACATCGACAAGATAGTCGAAATCGCCGACTTTGTCCTCAGGGGTATTCTTCCACAGCAGATCCTCTTCGATGATAGCATCGTTCACGAGAGACTGGTACATCGCGAACACATCTGAAGCCATCTGTGGTTCATAGGTACACAGACTACCTGGGGCATGAAGTACTCCTGGCGGAACATCCCAACCAGTTCCCGGTACCAGCTTATAGGCAGTCGAGAGATCGGTGATCTTGTTGTCCCCTTGGTTGAAGTTCATCAAAGCATCCTTGACCTGCTGACGAGTTGTGCCAGGTTTGAGCCCGAAGAATGTGTAGGGGAAATCTCCACCGTGGTTGTTCAACTGGGGAGGGAAATAATAGGCTTCAGGTTTTCCCATCGCACCTACTTTTTCTGCATGCTCATCGCGATGATGGATGTGGTGTGGTAGCGGGCCCTTGTTATCGAAGAATTTCGAGAACATGGGCCACTTACCGAATGTCTCCCAGAGCCGTTTTCCGATCAACTCACCCTTCAACTCATCGACTGCATCGCGCAAGAGGAACTGTTTTATCTCCCCTTTGTCCTCGAATACACAGAAGCTCAGACCTTCGAACTCACCAGTCAATGGACCATTGTCCGCTGGAGTGGTAGAGCTGAACCACCGCTCATCTATACCACCTCTATTTCCACCAAGTGCGTAATAGTCGTCTGGATGGAGCTTGATTCGTCTGCCAGGTACGCAGAATGATCGAGGAACCCAGTTCGGTGCCAAACGGAAAATACCTTTACCTTGTTCAAATGCCGCACGAATATCACCAGATTTCATATGTGACTCTCCTTATATTGTAATTCTGTCTACTAATTTGTCTCTTCACGGAGTCTATCGAGAATGACAGCACCGATTATGAGGGCTCCTTTGACCACTTGCTGAAAATAGGGGGATATACCTAACAGGTTCATTCCATTGTTGATCACTCCTATGAGCAAGGCACCAATGAGTGTTCCTATAATGCTCCCTCGTCCTCCCGAAAGACTGGTTCCACCTATGACGACCGCTGCAATGACATCGAGCTCATAGCCCTGACCTGCGATTGCCTCAGCAGAGTTCAGACGGCTTGTCAGAATAAGTGCGCTCAAAGCCGAAGCGATACCAACGATGACATACACCATCGTCTTGTAGAACCTGACATTGATTCCTGATAGCTTCACCGTCTCTTCATTGCCTCCCAAGGCATACGTATATCGTCCTAGGCGAGTGTGATTGAGTATGAACCAAGCTAAGGCTACCGTCAGAATGAAGATAATCACCGGGATGGGAATGCCAAGAACATATCCTCCACCGAGCTGTCTGAAGGCAGGAGAGAATCCACTGACTGGATACCCCTTGCTGTATATCAATGTAACACCTCTGGCAATGGTGAGCATACCGAGGGTCACTACGAACGGTGCAATCTTTCCGACAGTGATCAGCAGACCGTTCAGTAATCCGATCCCTCCACCTACGAGGATAGCGATCACGGCAGCGGGGAATTCTCCCATTCCGTTGTTCTTCATCATCCCGGCTGCGATCATGCCTGATAGAGCAAGTATAGAACCGACTGACAGGTCGATACCGCCGGTCAGGATAACGAAAGTCATACCTACAGCGATGATACCGTAAATCGAAGTCTGTCGTATGATGTTGAGGATATTGTTCGTCGTGAGAAAGTATGGGGTGAGCACCGTTAGTCCGATGCAGATCAGGAAGAACACAATGAGGATTCCATTGTTCTTCAATAATTGTACATAATCAATTCTACCTTTTATATTCATGGTGTGTATCCGACTCCTTTGCTACATCAGTCTCAAGCACGCTTCTGCTCGTGCAGGCCAAGGGAGTACTCCATGACTCCCTCCTCATTCAACTCGCCCTTCCTAATCTCCTTGACGATCTTTCCTTCGAAGACTACGGCGATACGGTCGCTTATATTCATTATCTCAGGGAGTTCTGAAGAGACCATGATGACCGCAGCACCTCGTTTTGCCAAGTTCTGCATCAGCCGATAGATCTCGACCTTAGCTCCCACATCGATTCCTCTTGTGGGTTCATCAAAGATATAGACATCACAATGCCGAATAAACCATTTTGCAAGGACCACTTTTTGCTGGTTCCCTCCAGAAAGGTTTTTCACCAATTGTTTCACCGAAGGAGTCTTGATATCCATGCTTTTGATCATGGTATTCACTTCCTTGGTAATCTTTCCTCTCTGCAGTAAGCCACCGAACGTTGAATAGAGATCCAGTACACTCAATGCAGCATTATCAAACACACTCATTCCGAGAACCAATCCTTGCTGTTTCCGTTCCTCGGGGATCAGTCCGATACCTTTTCCCACAGCATCCTGGCAACTCCGGATTTTCGCGGGTTTGCCGTGAAGGAAAATTTCACCGGCATCCTTTTTTCGATACCCGTAGATGGTCTGCATGATTTCGGTTCGTCCTGCTCCCACTAAACCGACGAAACCAAGGATCTCTCCGGCTCGAGCAGAGAAAGAGATGTTCTCACAGATTCCTTTTTTAGTCAGGTTTTTCACTTCAAGAACAGTTTCTCCCGGTGTTGATTCATACTGCGGGAACTGCTCATCAAGAACACGGCCTACCATGAATTTGATCATCTCGTCGTTCGTCATCTCGCCGCGAGCTTTTGTGACTATCTGCTCCCCATCTCGTAAAATAGTGATTCTGTCGGCAAGGGTATGGATCTCCTCAAGTCGATGGGATATGTAGACGATGGAGACACCCTCTTGCTTCAGTCTCTCAATGATCTCGAATAGTCTGTCTACCTCGTTTCCGGTAAGAGCAGCTGTCGGTTCGTCCATGACCAGTATCTCTGCGTTCAGGGAGAGCGCCTTGGCAATTTCTACAATCTGCTGATGCGCAGCCCCGAGAGAACGGATGGTCTGCTTTGGGCTGATGTTCAACTTAAAGGGAGCTAGAGCATCTCTTGTCATTTTGTACATCTTTGGCCAGTCAATCGTTCCGAACGGTGTTTTCGGTTCTCTGCCGAGAAAGATGTTGTCGGCTACCGAGAGGTAGGGAATGAGATTCAATTCCTGATAGATGACTCCGATTCCGAGTCGGATCATTTCACCCAGACCGGTGTTCACGATCCGCTTTCCACTGAGGAACAACTCTCCTTCGTCCGCTTTATAGAGGCCCGAGAGAATTTTCATCAGAGTTGATTTTCCAGCGCCATTCTCTCCCACCAGTGCATGTAATTCACCTTTCCTCAAATCAAAATTGACATTTGACAAGGCACGAACACCGGGGAAGGATTTGGAGATACCGGACATTTTCAGCAATGGCTCCATGGAGGTCTCCTCTGGATAAGAATAGGAGGGGCCGGAAAACCAGCCCCACATGATTACGAAACTTACTCAGTTACTGGAAGTGGGTTGATATACTCAACGTCGTCGGCAGGAGCTGTTCCATTCTTGATGAAGTTAACAAGAACATCGAGCGCGCGTGCTGCCTGCTGACCAGGGAACTGGTCGATGGTGGCGTCAAGCTTGCCTTCTGCCATGTAGGAGAAAGCGTCGGTGGTGGCATCAAAACCAATGGTAACCTTCGAAGCAGGATTGATTCCTGCAGATTCCATGGCTTCGATAGCTCCGATGATCATCTCATCGTTGGCGCCGAACACTGCGTCGAAGTTAGGATACGCCTGCAAAAGGTTTTCCATGACGTTCTGGGCGCGTGAGCGGGAGAAGTCTGCAGTCTGACTTACCAGAACGCGAACGTTCGAGTCATTGATGACTTCATCGAATCCGGCTTTTCTATCAAGAGCCGCCGAAGCACCGGGAGTCCCCTCAAGCTGGATCACGGTTCCACTGTTGCCGAGTTTTTCGATAATGAACCGGGCAGCTGCGCGACCACCTTCAATGTTGTCTGCACCCACGTGAATCAGCACCTTGTCGGTGTTGGCTTTTCTGTCCACAGTAGCAACTGGAATACCTGCAGCGACAGCAGCTTCAATCGCAGGAACAAGGCTATCTGTGGTCATAGGAGAGATTAGGATGCCGTCGACGTTCTGAGCAATGAAGTTCTCAACTGCAGACATCTGGATTGAAGACTGGTTCTGCGAGTCATGGGTGAGTAGGTCAACTCCAAGTTCAGCAGCATAGGCTACGGCTTCCTCCTGCATGGTCACGAAGAACGGGAACTGCAGTCCAGGAACGGTCATGCCAATCCTAATTCTTTCCGAGTCGGCCGACTCGGCTCGACCAGCTGCAAAGAGCGTGGTCCCGAGGACCAGCAATACGAGAGCAAAAACAAAAATTCTTTTCATAATTCACATCTCCTTTTATTTGATGTTACTGAAATGATAACACAGATTTTCATATGGTCAAGCATGAAATCGATTGCGCAATCGATTTCATAGTCTAATTTTCTTGACAGAGTGCTATTTCGGTTCTACCCTTAGAGGGGCAAGGAGACCATATGGAAAGGCCATTTTCGATCACAAAAGGAGAGTTTTGCGCAAAACTCTCCCATCTGAAACGCGTTATACACGCAAATGGATACGATGCAATCTATTTAGAGTCTGAAGGAGCTATGCGCTGGCTCACTGGCTATCGGCACCAGGTGGTTGACATCGCCCCACAGGCGCGAACGACCGTGCAGGCAGTGGTACAGGTCGCACCAGAATACAACATCACGTTCTTCAGTGATCCATGGGAAGCCAATCGAGTACACGATATACTAGCGGCAGGAATCTGGAACGAGTGTAACATCTCTGCTGGGTATGGAGGAGCGGAGCCGGATTTCTCATCACCTCGTCTGCTCAGCAGTCAGGTAGATAAACGGTATGCAGAACTGGAACGGTCAATCATATCTGTATTGGCAGAAGGTCTTGAAGGGAATCAATGGGATAAACTCCAGTGGCTCGTCGCCGAATCGCGTAAAACCCTGATCGAATTATCAACAAGACTCACCGAAGGCATGACTGGTTGGGATCTGCGGACCGAACTCTACCACGCTTACCATGAGAGACATATCGAGCTCAATCTCGTGATGCTTGGCCTTTCCGGCATGCAGAACCACCTGCATCCTGTGGTTATGGATGATTCCCGCGTAGAGAACGAAAGCATAGTCAAGCTGGTCATCGGAGCGCGATACTTCGATATGTTCCATTCTGCGAGCCAGTTGGTGAAGATAGGAGGGGCTCCGACTCGACGTGAAGTTACCGTTCATCGAGCTCTGCAGGAGGCTTCCCTCCGCTATGCGAATCAGTACAGAGTAGGAAACGACGAAGCGCAGCTCTATGAGTCACTCGGATCGATATTCGCCGAAGTAGCCAAGGAGTACGACCTGAAAGGGTTCGAGAAGAGCGCCTATCTCCATCATGCAGGAGGGCCGCTTGGTCCATCGGGAAACCGTGTTTTTGTCGTATCTCGGCATGGGAGGCGAGAATTGATTGCTCATGAACAGTTCGCTGTCAATCCAGTCGATACACTCGAGTTTCTGAAGTTCGAATTGCAGGGTGTAGTCCTTCCAGAAGGTGCCCCAGCGTTAATCGATGAATTCTCATGGTGTCCCGATGAGCGAGTATACGATACGGTGCCATGGCATGCAGAAAGCATCCGGGTTCCCACAATTCTATCAAGCGAGGGACGATAATATGAAACGATATTTTCTCGGAGTCGACAACGGAGGAACAGTAAGCAAAGCTGCGATCTTCGATGAACAAGGGCATCAGATTGCTAAAGCCGCCTCGCAAGTCAGAATGATCACTCCCCAATCGGGACACACCGAGAGGGACATGGAAGAGCTTTGGCAAGTGACTGCGGCAACGATCTCAGAAGCCATACAAAAGAGTAGACTGAAGCCCTCCCAAATTCATGGGGTTGCCTGCACAGGTCATGGGAAGGGGTTGTATCTCTGGGGTACGGATGATAAGCCATGTGGGAACGGGATTGTCTCAACCGATACACGGGCTTGGGAATACCCTATGAAATGGCAGAAGGACGGCACTGCTGACAAGGCTTTCGAAAAGACGTTCCAGAGTATTCTAGCCTGTCAGCCGGTCTCTCTTCTGAATTGGATGCAGGACAATGAACCCGAGCGATTGGAGCATGTTCGTTGGATCTTTGAGGTGAAGGACTATATTCGCTTCAGACTTACCGGTGAGGCAACAGCAGAGCTGACGGACTATTCGGGCAGTAATCTACTGAACTGCGCAACCAAAGAGTTCGACAAGGATCTACTCGGGCTGTTCTCACTTGAACATCTCTACGACGCTCTTCCTCCACTCGTACGATCTACTGATACCTGCGGGAGTATCACCAGGGAAGCTGCACTCGCGACTGGACTAGCAGAGGGGACTCCTGTAGCGGGAGGTATGTTCGATATCGACGCATGTGCCATCGCTATGGACATCACCAGTGAAGAACATGTTGCGGTCATTGCCGGAACGTGGAGCATCAATGAGTATATCAGCAAGAAGCCGGTGTTGGATCGAAGTGTCATGATGAACTCTCTGTACTGTATGGATGACTACTACCTGATCGAAGAGAGTTCTCCCACCTCGGCAAGTAACCATGCATGGTTTCTCGATATGTTCCTTGCTGAGGAGCGAATCGAGGCTGAAAAGCGAAGGAAACACCCCTTTGCTTATACCGATGAACTGGCCGCAGGAGTCGGCCCTGGTGATCAGAGCATGATCTTCTTGCCGTATCTCTACGGATCGAATTTCAATGCACAGGCTAAGGCATCGCTCATTGGATTGGACAGCCACCACACACGTGCTCAGATGATCAGAGCAGTACTTGAAGGCATTGCATTCGGCCATAAGGTCCATTTGAACAGACTGCTGGCAAACAGAGACCATACTGAAGCGATCCGGCTCGCCGGAGGTGTCGTCTCCTCCGATATCTGGACACGTATTTTCTGCGATGTCTTTGAAATTCCCGTACAGACGGTGAAGACATCTGAACTCGGTGCACTTGGATGCGCCATGTCGGCGGCGGTAGCTAGTGGCACCTATTCTGACCTCCGTGAGGCAGCACAGCATATGGTTGAAATCGATACTATGCTCATGCCTGAAGAGAGACACAGATCCGTATATCGAGAGAAGTTCGCACTGTACGAAACAGTAAGTGCAGCTCTCGATACGCACTGGAATCAATTTAATCTCAATGAAAAGTGAGGATATCATGGAAAAGAATCGCCCCCTGATCATCGCTGATCCATATCCACAGACACTGGAGCGGATATTTCGTCCGGAGACTCGTGCTCGGTTGGACAAGGTTGCACGTATTGTTGTTTCCGATTCGGAACACATGGATGATGCACAATTCGATTCACTACTACCTGAAGCTGTTGCCGTGATCGGGCAGAGTCCCATGCCGAAGGAGCGATTGGATAGAGCTCCAAATTTGAAAGTCATTTTCAATGTCGAAGGGAACTTCTATCAGAACATCGACTATAAGGAGTGTTTCCAAAGGAATATTCGGGTACTAAACTGCGGTGGGGCTTATGCCCGACCGGTTGCTGAGATGGCATTGGGAATGGCAATCGATCTCATGCGTGGAATAACCTGGGAGCACATGCGTTTTCGTGAAGGTACTGAACGTTACGTGCTCGAGGGAAACAGAGAAGCCAGATTATTGACCGGTGCATCTGTTGGGATGATCGGGTTTGGTTTACTTGGCAGAAGTCTGAGACCTCTACTCGAACCGTTCGGTTGCTCGGTGAAGGTATACGACCCTTGGTTGCCAAAAAGTGTGATTGAGGAGCATGGATGTACCTCTGCATCGCTCGATGAGGTGCTCTCGACTACCGACTGCATATTCATTCTTGCAGGAGTCACCAGTGAGAACAAGGGCTTTCTCGGACGACGTGAGTTCGAGTTGATCAGGAAAGGAGCCAGTGTGCTCCTTATGAGTCGGGCCGCGGTTGTCGATTTCGATGAATTTACCAAACAGATTGCCAAGGGAAATTTTAGAGCAGCAACCGATGTCTTTCCGACCGAGCCTTGTGCGAAAGATCATCCGATTCGCTCTGCAGAGCAGGTGATTCTCAGTCCACACCGCGCCGGAGGTATTCCTGAAGCGTTCTACACGATAGGGGAGATGCTGGCCGATGACCTTGAGCTGATTCTTCGGGATCTTGCTCCAGTTCGCATGCAGTCGGCGCAACCTGAGTTGGTGTTGCGTCTGGGTAGTAAGCCGGTCAAGTGATAAACTGTGCTCGTCGCATATGCTCAAGGATGAATTGACGGGCATGTGCGATGGCCTGTTCGGGATCGGATTCCTTGCCCGTCCACATCTCAATCAGGAACGGTCCGCAATAATCGAGCTCATGCAGTATAGAGAATACTTGATGGAAATCGACACAACCACTGCCGAATGGAACCTCCTTGAATACCCCTGCGCTGGTATCTGAGACAGCGATGGTATCCTTGAGGTGAATTGCAGTGATCCAGTCGATACCCTTTCTGAGCTGGTCGCCGATATCGTGATTCCAGGCACTCAGATTTCCCACATCGGGATAGACGCTCGTCCAACACGAAGGGAAAAGCCTTTTTAATTCGAGAAAGGTGTCGATGGAAGAGAGATAGGGAGTATCCATGATCTCGAACGAGAGCATGACCTGATATTTTCTTGCCAGCTGTTCACACAGTTTATAAGTAGTTTTAAAGTGTGCATCGGTCTCTGCATCTGAACTCTGATAGTATTCATCGTAGCCAGCAATCTGAATTACTCGGATACCGAGATCGAGTGAAAGGAGGATTGCCTGCTCCATGATCTCAATCGCCTTTTTACGAATCTCAGGATCCTTGGATCCGAGAGGATATCTTCGGTGTCCACTCAGGCACATGCTCGGAACTCGAATTCCACTCGTGACAATCGTCTTTGCAAGCTCGATTCGGGACTCCCTCGACCAAGATAGACGATCCAGCCTCTCATCGGACTCATCTAGAGACATTTCGACAAAATCGAAACCGAGATCCTTTGCCATAGCAAGCCGTTCTTTCCAATCAAGCGTGTGGGGAAGAGCCTTCTCATAGATTCCCATTCGTACATCCTTCGATTGCATATGAGCCTCCTGTATATGGTGGGGAGCATATACCAAATCTACTGTTCAGCCAACCGTAATACCTTTCAGGTAATAGACGTTTCCACTTGACCTAACCTGTGTTCCACAGATAGGCTATGCATACCTCCCTTGTG
>CAYYOL010000055.1:0-10755 GCA_964473245.1 uncultured Spirochaetaceae bacterium | reverse complement strand
AACTTGTTCTTGGTAGAGACAGCGTAGAAGTCCCTGATGCGATCGCTGGTATCGACGGAGAAGAGGGTATTTGATTTCCCAACGAAACGAGGGTAGCGGAACAATCACTATTGGTCCATTACCGAGAGAGTGCAGGAAACGTATGGGGAGATAGCCCGCCCCTTGGGGCGGCAGCGCAGGCGAAGCCTCCAGGGTCCGCCGCTTGCCCTGGGGTCACGATTTCCAAACGGAGTGAGAGCAGTGGGACCACGAAGTGGTCACTTTGCCGAACAAGTGCCGGAAACGAAAGCTTGCTTGCATACCATTCATTCAATATCTATCTGGAACCGTTCCTTGTTCTCTTTGGATGGTTCCGGGACGCTAAGGAGATACCGCTCTTCCCCCGGGGGGAGCACTACCTCCTGATTCTTCAAATCGTTCTGTTGGGTGATTAAGTCGAACAATTCGGCAACTTCCTGGCGATCAAGGCCAGTTCTCTCACTGGCAGAGTCGATATCGTACGTCTCTCCTGCCTCGTACGCTTGTCGCATCTCATGGGCCAACTGCCGTGTCAGCTGAATCTCCAGTAGCTTCTCTTCGGAGATCTCTATCCGATAGTTCGATCGTTTTCTTGTAGGTTCGCTTCGTTTCGTCACACCCCTATCTATAGTGTAAGAAAGAGTTGTGTGAAAGGTCCCCGCCATAGTATTTGAAACAATGAGCAGCGTTTGATCGCTAGAAGAAGCGAAGAAGGAGCAATCCCTGAGGCAAAGGACTCATGACACATACGCTAGTGTCCGCTGATTCGCATAGACAATTGTAACCAATGCGAGTATAGTATATTAGCGTATCTGGTATAGTTTTGAACAAGGAGCCTGCAACCATGGAACATAGTCTATCGTACGTGATCGTTACTCCGTACACCATTGCAAAGAGTAGAACCGGTGGCGTTTTGGCACGTCTGCTCAGCCGTCTCGATGTAGAACTCGTAGGAGCTCAGATGTTCGCTCCAGACGAGAAGTTTGTCTCTGCGTATGCCGACCTGATCAGAAAGCATAATGACGGAGACCACAAGAAGACCAGCGAGTTGCTCGCTTCGTATGTCGAGAACAACCTTGCTCCATCGCAAGGACGGAGGCACCGTTCGCTCCTGCTGATCTTCCGCGGAGAAGACCCCTGCCGGAAGCTCAGTGAGATCTGCGGCCCGGTACATCCAGAGAAGCGGAGTATAGATAGCCTCACCGGTGAGAATATTCGAGACACCTATGCCGACTTGATCGTAGATCTCGAAGATCCTGACAAGGTGACCTACTTTGAACCGGCAGTACTCACTCCCCGGTTGCAGAAAACGGCCGATGCTCATATGAAGCTCTTTGCAGACTGGCTTCCCGATGAAGAGAACCTCGTCGAGAACGTCGTGTATCCCAACCCTGCAAAGGTGCAGCGCTCTCTGGTGATCATCAAGCCGGATAACTGGAAATATGCATCGAGCAAGCCCGGTACCATCATCGACATGTTCAGCAGGACTGGACTTCGGATTATCGGGGTGAAAGTACACCGGATGAGCGTGGCCGAGGCGCTCGAGTTCTACGGCCCGGTCAAGGATGCTCTGAAGGACAAGCTTGCACCGGTGTTCGGCAGGAAGGCCAAAGAGTTGCTTGAGAACCATTTCTCGATCACCCTCGGTGGTGAGACCGAAGAGGCTCTCTCACAGAGTGTCGGAATCGAGTATGCTATCGATCAGTTCGAGCAGATCGTAGAGTTCATGAGTGGTATCAAACCATCGAACTGCCCCCTCGAGGAGCTGAATCAGCCAGGTTCGGTCAAATGTATGATCCTCATCTATGAGGGTGAAGATGCCATTCGGAAGATACGCGATGTCCTCGGGCCGACAGATCCGCTCAAGGCTCCAGGTGGAACGATCCGTCGTGAATTCGGTTCCAATATCATGGTGAATACCGCCCACGCCTCCGACTCGGCAGAGAGCGCGAAACGGGAGATGGGCGTGGTGAAGTTCTCCGAGAACTCCTGTGGAGATATCATGCGCTCCTACTTGACTATGCACAGCTGAGATCTGAGCTCAAGAGAACACAGTACAAATTCCTAAACAGTGAACGATGCAGGCTGCCTCTCTGGTAACCCGCATCGTCTGATATGTGACCGTATCTGATCGATTCGATGCGAGCGATGCATGCGAGCGATGGACGGTTCAGATCTCCACCACCTTGATCATGTTCGTCATCCCCGGACTTCCTACCGGCACTCCAGCAGTTATCACCACGATATCCCCCTGTGTTGCTATCTTGTGTTTCACCAGATAGTCGGGAGCGAACTGGAGGAGGGCATCGACCGATTCGAGGTTGTCGATCTGGATCGGGGTGATGCCCCAGGAGAGGGCGAGTCGTGTCACCGTGGATGCAATGGGACTGAATGCGATGATCGGTGTCTGGGGGCGGAACTTCGATATCCGTCGGGCAGTACTCCCCGAGTGGGTGAAACAGGCGATCTTCGATGCCTGAATCGCCATTGCCAACTCGCGTGTGGCAAGTCCCACGGCATCGGTCGTGGTCCTCTTTGTCCGCAGTTCCACATGGCTCCGATTCAGTCCCTGGTCGAGGACCAGGTGCTTGAACTCGGGACTCTGCTCTGTATGACGCACGATCCGTTGCATGATCTCCACCGCCTGGAGCGGATAGGAACCTGCAGCAGTCTCTCCCGAAAGCATGACCGCACTGGATCCATCGAGCACCGCGTTTGCGACATCGTTCGTCTCGGCTCGTGTGGGGCGTGGGTTCACCATCATCGACTCGAGCATCTGCGTAGCCGTGATCACCGGCAATCCCGCCTCGTGACACGATCTGATGATCGATTTCTGCACCAGAGGAACCTCCTCAGGGTACATCTCCACGCCGAGATCGCCCCTGGCGACCATGATCGCACTCGATTCAGCAATGATGTTCGCAAGATCATCGACCGCCTCGGGTTTCTCTATCTTGCTGATAATCGGAAGCTCCCCCCCGAACTTGGTTCTCATGAGCTCTCGTAGCGCTGCCACATCGGCTGCACTTCGCACGAACGAGAGTGCCACATAATCGAGCTTGTTCTCGTAGGCGAAAGCAAGATCTCGCTCATCCTTCTCGGTAAACGATGAGAGGTGTCGCAGTGGAACACCAGGGAGATTCACCCCTTTCCGTGGTCTGATCATCCCCCCCTCGATCGCCGTGCAATGGATATCCGGTCCATCGATCGAGTCGGCTGTGAGCGCTATGAGCCCATCATCAATGAGGATGCGAGAGCCGAGTTTGATCTCATCGTGCAAGTAGGGGTAATCTATGCTGATCCTCTGGCGATTTCCTATGCATTTTTCGGTGGTGATGGTGATCGTATCTCCCCGATTCAAGGTGACAAACGGCTTTTCTAAGGCTCCCACCCGAATCTTGGGTCCTTGCAGGTCTTGGAAGATCGCAATGGGGATACCCAGCTCCTTCGATGCCCGCCGCACTCGGTCCACCCGAGTCTGCTGCTCTTCGGCGGTCCCGTGACTGAAATTCAGCCGAATGACTCTGGCTCCAGCGACGATGATCGCCTTGATCATCTCGAATGATTCGGATGCGGGTCCGATGGTCGCCACAATCTTGGTATAGTTGTTGAGCATCTGCATGGCAATGCCTCCCTCAGTGATCCAATTCTAGGTCACCGCCGTCGACCCGTCAATAATGAATGGTGGCAATGCGCTCGTCTTGCGCCCTGAAAACGGTGCCGGCAGTGAGACCCGAAGGGCGCGGAACAAATCCGTGTCTCTTTGCACTCGTGCGCAAGCGTAGTCAGCTTTGCGATTGGCATGTCTCCCCGTCCGGCTCAGAGGAAGGCAAAGTCGAGTAGGGGATTGTCCAGTGCAGGTACGTCTCCGCGCGTGGCTAAACGTGTCGCTAAGAGAGAATCGTGTAGTGGCTCCGATTCTTGTGCTATAATCAAGGTAGCGGTAGCCGAAAGAGAGTTGCAAAACTCGGTGCACCGCACAATACGATACCGAAGACCGAGGAGGGGAGGAGCACCATGCGAGTAGGAATCATAGGAGCTGGAACCATTGCCAGAAAGATGGCGTATACACTGAGACACATGAACCGGGCAGAACCATATGCCATTGCATCCCGATCTCTGGAGAAGGCGCAGGCCTTTGCTGCAGATTTCCACATGGAGCGCGCCTATGGCTCCTACGAGGAGATGGTGAACGACGATCTGGTCGATCTTGTCTATGTGGCGACTCCCCACTCTCACCATGCTGAGCATACCAGGCTCGCGGTCGACCATGGGAAACCGGTGCTCTGTGAGAAAGCTTTCACCGAGAACGCAGCGCAGGCCCGTGAGGTGCTCGCCATGGCCGAAGAGCGGGAGGTGCTTGTCGCAGAGGCGATCTGGACTCGGTATCTGCCCATGCGAAGCATGCTCGATGAGGTCCTCGCTTCAGGTATCATCGGGAACATCCACATGCTCACTGCCAATCTCGGATATGTGATCAACCATGTGCCGCGCATTGCCGACCCGGCGCTTGCCGGTGGTGCTTTGCTCGATGTCGGAGTCTATCCGATCAATTTCATGCTCATGGCACTCGGTTCATCGTTCGAACGATTCAGTACATCGGTTCAGATGACCGAGCGGGGTGTCGATGCTCACAACAGCATGACCTTCCTCTATCCAGAGCGTCGCATGGCTGTGCTCCACTCGACCCAGTTCGCGCTCACCGATCGTCGTGGCTTGATCTACGGGGATAAGGGGTATGTCGAGGTGGAGAACATCAACAACCCCGAGGCGATCCGGGTCTACGATCTCGATTACCAATTAGTCCAGGAGCTGATCCAACCTCCTCAGATCACCGGCTTCGAGTATCAGGTGGAGGCTTGTATCGATGCGCTGGAGGCAAAGGAGATCGAGTGTCCACAGATGCCGCACGAGGAGATTATCCGTGTCATGCAGATCATGGACGATGTGCGAGCTGCGTGGGGCATGAAGTATCCCAATGAATAAAGGCTCTGTATCAGAGAAATTTGTGACATTCAAGGCTGAAGATGGCGAATGTCCGGTAAATTGTTCACTCGAGAGTTTTCATGATGGAGATTTCGTCGTAGAATGGTGTTGAATCTGTTACGAGGAGGATGCAATGATCGAGAAACGTGATTTTGGCAAGACGAGCGAGTATGGTGAGCCGGTACAGGTCTATACCATAACTGCGGGAGACTACCGGCTGAGTGTCTCTACACTCGGAGGAACGATTCTGAGTCTCGAGACCCCCGACGCTCAGGGAAAGAGAGAGAACATCGTCCTCGGCCTCCCCTCGGTTCAGGATTATGAGAAGAGTACCACCTACATGGGCTCTCTGATCGGTCGGTTCGCCAACCGGATCAAGGCGGGCAAATTTTCAATCGATGGACACGCCTACCAGGTTCCCTGCAACGATCATGGAGTCAATGCACTCCATGGTGGACCGGAGGGGCTCAATACGAAGTTGTGGAATGTGCTGACCAGCGAGGTCGATGGTGCCCCTGCGTTGCACCTCTCATGCATTAGCGATGATGGTGAGATGGGGTTCCCCGGTCGTCTTAAGGTGCATGTGGACTATATTCTCTTTCCCAGTGGGAAGCTGGAGATCACTTATGCAGCAGTCTGCGACAAGACGACCCCGGTCAATCTTACGAACCACGCCTATTTCAACCTTGCAGGATCTGGCGATGTGCTCGATCACGAGCTCCAGCTCTACTGTAATGCCTATCTTCCGGTCGATGATGAACTGATTCCCACCGGGGAGGTTCGTTCAGTGGTCGACACGCCATTCGATTTCACCGCTGGCAAGCCGATCGGAAAGGATCTCGAGGAGGCCGGTGGGTACGATCATTGTATGGTCCTCACCGATACCGGAGATCATCTCAAGCCGTGTGCCTATGTACGAGACCCGAAGAGTGGGCGGACGATGAAGGTCTCCACCACCATGGTTGGTGTCCAGTTCTACAGCGGAAACTTCCTCGATGGTTCAGATGTCTCACCAGCGGGTACGCCCTATGGAAAGCATGCCGGCTTCTGCCTTGAGACTCAACAGTATCCCGATGCCATGAATCACGACAACTTTCCTTCCTGTCTGCTCAGACCGGGAGAGACGTACAAACACACCACACTCCTGGAGTTCAATGTGTAAGATCGTGACATATGGAATCGGTTTGCATGGGCACCTCTGGCTTTGGAGGTGCTCTTGTACGTCCAGTTGTGATCCAAGTTATGAAAACAATACCGCCGACTGAGAGCTGTTGGCGGGGCCTGCCATAAGTGCAGCAATTAATTGCACACTTACCTACATTTTTAATGCATTTTCTGTAATTGTATGCTATAGTGAGCATGCTCTTGAAACCCTCCGCACACATTCACGGCAACCACGGTATCCTCGCATGCCTGTCGATTCTAGGACATGGTGGTCGCTGAAAAATTTTCTTCCATCTTTCAGCGATGGCGAATCGTGCCTTTTGAGTGGTTCTAAAGTATTGCTATATAACAAATTAATATAAATTTTTCCTTGACATCTCTGTATGCGTGTATCACACTTGAACTGTCCTGATCAGGCTGCACGAGTTTGCTGAAAAAGGAGAGACCAGATGAAAAAGCACGTTTTCTACGCAATGATGATCCTGCTGATACTGATCCTTGTTGGCTGCACAGCATGTGACAACGATTCGTCATCGGGGAGTGTCGATCTCACTACAGAGCGGGGCCTCCTCTGCAGTCCCGAGGGGTGGGTCGCGCAGGAGTCCACCTATGAGTATTACGATGACGATAATGATCTGTGCGTCGTCGAGGCACTGGAATTCATCCCGCCAGAAGCAAAAACCGATCCTATTCGGTGTGAAGTCATCTCACAGGGGGATACCGGAGATATCGGGATCGTCGATGGAACAGAGGAGGAGCCGTATGTTGTTTTCAGCTACGGACTCGGTTCATATGCGATCCGGATAACTGCGAGCAATGTGGATGCAGAGCCCGATCTCACGCTTACGGCGATCGATGACGATGCACACATTGATAAGATGTACTTTTCATTACAAGGAGGTGACTAGGAAGTAGAGTTGTATTGTGTAACCGGTCGCGGGGAGGTTTTTCAAGAGTGAACTACACAATGGTTGCCGGCGACCGGTTCTTTAATAAAACTCAACCAGGGTAGATTGCCACATATCCACACCGATATGCATCCTAGGTGTCTAGCATGCACGTTGGCGTGGATTATGGTGAACGAAGCTCCTCGTTCACCTGTATTCTAGGTACATTCTGCAGGGGGCAGTATATACAAAGGTATGCGATAGGCAGGCTCAGAGAATGCAGCCCGCCCTGAATGGCCTTTAAACGCATACGAACGAGGAGGCTCCTGTAGCCATTTTGGCACCAATCTGCATTTCAAGGGTCTGCAAGGCAGGTGAACGAGGAAATGTGGCAATCTACCCTGGTTGAGTTCTTACGTAAGTGGTACATCTGTCAAGATCATCCTCACTGAGAGAAGGACACACCGTCGTTCGAGCCTCCCACCCGATCGAACTCTGCTGAAGCAGCCTTAGCGTCCGCTGCACAGCACGATAATCAGCAGCAGGACCGCAGATTTGCCCATACTTCTCCCACGGCCCCTTAATATCCAGCGCCACATAGTCGAGGAGCTCAGCACGCAGTAGCTGATGAACCACCTCGGGATTGCTCCCGTTGGTATCCAACTTGACCGCGAAGCCAAGAGCACGAATTGCACGGATGAAGTCGGCCAGAGACGCGTGCAACGTCGGCTCACCACCGGAGATGACCACCGAATCGAGCAGACCGACACGGGATTGGAGAAAGGAGAACACCGATCTCAATTCAATGGAACGAGGACCGACCGGCGGGATGAGTTCTCTGTTGTGACAGTAGTAGCAGTCCCAGTTGCACCCCTGCGTAAACAGTACGCAGGCGATGCGCTCAGGAAAGTCGATAAGCGAACTCTTTACCATACCACTGACTATCATATGACCTCCCTACCAAAGCCCTCGGGGACACGATAGAGTTTCCGTTGTCGATACTCCTCCCGTTTGCCTTTGTGAAAGTCACGAACCGGACGCAAATAGCCCACGACACGAGTCCAAACCTCTGCCTCCTTACCACACACCGGACACACCGGCTGCTCGCCGACGAGATAACCATGATCCTCGCACGTACTGAATGTGGGGGTGAGCGAGACGTACGGAAGCGAATAAGAGCTCAGAACCCGTTGCAAAAGCTGTTTCGAGACCCCTACCGATTCGATTTGCTCTCCCACATAGAGATGGAGAACCGTCCCACCGGTATACAGACACTGCAGAGCATCCTGTAGATCGAGGGTCTCGAAGAGATCATCGGTATAGTTCACCGGAAGTTGAGAGGAGTTGGTGTAGTAGGGGACATCGGAACCAGATGTGATGATATCATGAAACTGTTCGGTATCGAGTTTTGCCAGACGATAGCTAGTGCCCTCAGCGGGGGTAGCTTCCAGATTGTAGAAGTGGCCGGTCTCCTGCTGATACCCCATGATCCTCTCTCGAAGGGCGGTGAGGGTAGCAAGGGCAAGTCGCTGACCGGCATCGGTCGGGAGACCCTGCTCTGACCCGAGGAGATTGAGGCAGGCTTCGTGCATACCCACCACCCCGATCGTACTGAAGTGATTCGCCCAGAAGGCCCCCTCTCGCTCCCGTATACCACTGAGCCAGCGTGCGCTGAATGGATACATGCCCCGCTCGGTCTCCCGTTCCACGATCTTCCGTTTTAGCTCGAGACTCTGACAGGCGAGGTCGGCTTGAGCGAGCACTCGTTGGATGAAGTCCTCCTCATCGTGGGCAAGATAGGCCAATCTCGGCAGATTGACGGTGACCACGCCGATCGATCCGGTGAGCGGATTCGACCCGAACAGGCCACCACCGCGCTTGCGCAACTCACTGGTGTCGAGTCTGAGCCGGCAACACATCGAGAGGGCATCCTCGGGTGACAGATCGCTGGATACATAGTTCGAGAAGTAGGGGATACCGTACTTATTGGTCATCTCCATGATTGCATCGACGACAGGGCTCTCCCATACGAAGTCCTTTGTCACATTGATCGTGGGGATGGGGAAGGTGAATACTCGGCCACTGGCATCTCCGTCCATCATGACCTCACAGAAGGCGAGGTTGAAGATGTCCATCTCCTCTTGGAACTCGCCGTAGGTCGCATCTTGTGCCTCCCCGCCTATGATCACCGCCTGGTTTTGCATCCGTTTTGGTACGGTCAGATCGAAGGTGAGGTTGCTGAACGGGCACTGGAAACCGACTCGGGTGGGCACGTTCAAATTGAACACGAATTCCTGCAAGGCCTGTTTCACCTCTCTATAGGTGAGTCCATCGAAGCGGATGAAGGGTGCACAGTAGGTGTCTATCGATGACCACGCCTGTGCTCCGGCACTCTCTCCCTGGCTGGTGAAGGTTGCATTGACCAGCTGTCCAAGGAGCGATCTCAGGTGTTTCGCTGGGCGAGATGAAACTTTCCCGGTTATGCCGCCGAAGCCGAGCGTGAGGAGCTGGTGCAGATCCCAACCGCAACAATAGGGTCCGAAGAATCCGAGGTCGTGGATATGGATGGCTCCGCTTTGGTGGGCTTGTCGTATCTCCACTGGATAGACTTCGTTTAGCCAGTAGCTCCGGGTGAATGCTTCGCGGATGTAGTTGTTCATGCCGTTGATCGATTTGCGCGTGTTCGCATTCTCCTGGATTCGCCAGTCTTTGTCGTCGAGGTAGTCGTTGAATAGCCTCGTGGTGGCATCTATGAGGATCCGTCCTTCGCGGACCTTCCTTCTCTTTTCGCGATAGAGAATGTAGGCTTTGGCTGTGGCTGCAGCTCCGCTGATTATGAGTTGCTGTTCCACGATGTCCTGGATGGTTTCCACGTCTATGTGGCTCTCATGGCTCTGGTTGATGTACTGGAGCACTTCTTGGGTGATTCGATCTGTGTCGATCCGTTCGTTTGCAGCGGTGGCTGCCTGGTGTATGGCGTTGGCGATCTTCTGTCCATCGCAAAAGACGATTTGGCCATCACGTTTGATCACTTTGGTAACCATAGTTCCTCCTGCCGCCGAGTGCATGCAGGATGGATAAGGGCGAATTTCACCCATGTCCACGCCATAGTCATGCTCCGTGACGGCGTGTCCATGCAGGGAGGTCTTCTGGCTCAGGCTCCGCGGAATCGTATCTCCTTCCCAGATTTCTCCAGTGGCTGTGATACGTTCCTAACCTTTACAGCGGCGGGACCGCGTGGGCATACATACCCAACTTCCCTGTCCTGCATGCACAATATATAGTGTTGTTATACTAGTTGTAGCTCAGAAGACACTATACGTCAATAGTAAAAAATCAACCAGGGTAGATTGCCACATTTCCTCGTTCACCTGCCCTGCAGGCCCTTGGAATGCAGGTTTGAGTCAAAATGGCATCAGGGACCTCCTCGTGCGCATGCGTTTAAAGGCCATTCAGGGCGGGTTGCATTCTCTGAGCCTGTTTATTATTTGCCTTTGTATATACTGCCCCCTTTAGAATGTGCCTAGAATACAGGTGAACGAGGAGCTTCGTGCACCATAATCCACGCCAACATGCATTCTAGACACCTAGGATGCATATCGGTGTGGATATGTGGCAATCTACCCTGGTTGATGGTAAGATTACGTATGAGCGAAAAAGGTACTCTCACCGTAGTGACCCAGACGAAGACCGTGCGCAT
>CAYYOL010000054.1:0-11000 GCA_964473245.1 uncultured Spirochaetaceae bacterium | reverse complement strand
GGTTCTTCAATCGGAGCAGGAGGTTCAATCGGAGCAGGAGGTTCAAACAAGATGTGATCATTGAGTTCCAGTATGATACCCGGTGATGGTTCGACGTCTAATGAAGCTCCTTCAGAATCTATTTTGTTTGCTGGTAAAGATAAGATAACACTGATCATCAGCAAACCCACGAGCATAATTTTTTTCATGCAGACCTACCTTCACATTGAAATGATTTGCTACCATCCACACTACAGTATGACATAATTGTTTAGTGGATGCAATTTTTTATCGCATAATATAATGTCATCTCTTTTTTTAGAGTAGTTTATTTCATATTCTAAGTCGTTTATTGTTTAATTATTGTCCAATACGGATTAGAGGCAGTCATTATTTGCCGAAAATATATCATATGACCATATGTTCATGGTTTTGAGTATCGTTTACTCGAACTATGTTGATAGGCTGTGCTATCATGCGTGTTGTTTGTATCTCTGATTCAAGACTTACTCCCGTGGTGGGGTAGGTAGGCTATCTGGATATTACGGCAATCCTCCAGGATGCTCAGACCATGAATGCGTATGTAAGAACCTTTACGGATAGGGAGATACAAGCATGGTTGACACAGAATATCAACTGCAATCGTTGCAAGCAGACTTCGAGCATTTCGATGTCTTGAGTAGCTCCATCGCCTCAGGAGCATCCACCGGTTTGCTGAACAAGTATCCTTGCATTTTATCGCAATCATGACGCATCAGATACTCTCGTTGTTTTTCGTGTTCAACTCCCTCAGCAACGATACAGTGACCCAATTTATGTCCCATCGAGATAATGTCCCCTGTGATAGCTTCATCATCGTTTAGATACATCAGTTTGTCTATGAAGAACTTATCAATTTTCAGACAGTTAATGTTCAGCTCCCTCTCGCGAGCGAACGATGAATACCCGGTACCGAAATCATCCAATGCAATATGGAATCCGAGGTGTCTAAGCTGAGCCAGAATTCTGTTCACCTCCTGCAACTTGGAAGAGAAGACCGATTCGGTAATCTCGAAGCTGATCAATTGAGGAGTTACATCAAGCCTCTCCATCATGCCTGTGAGATTCGGTAAGAAATCCTTTCTGAGCAGTTGAATCGGAGAGATGTTGATCGAAATTGAGATGCAGTCGTAACCTGCTTCCCACAATCTCTTTTTAAACAAGAATGCTTGGTGGAGAATCTTGAATCCGAGCGGAATGATGAGCTTCGTCCTCTCTGTGATCGGAATGAATTCCAGTGGTGATATGAGCCCAAGATTCCTACTATGCAATCGTGCAAGAGCTTCGAACCCGCAAATTGCATTCGAACGTAGGTCAACTATAGGCTGAAATTGGAGATACAGTCTCTGTTCATCTGTCCCAGCAGCTATCTCTATGAGCTCCTGGGTTATGATCTTTTCACGCTCGATATCCAACTCCATCTGAGAGTCGAAGAAAATACAATCCAGATCATCTTCGAATCCTGCGAGGGCTTTCTCCGACGCAACCAAAAGGTTCCTTAAAATGGTATTGATATCCCGCGCAGAGAACTTCCCCAGTTCAATAATCCCGATTCCCCACCCGATGCGTTCGATGGTGAGTATCGTTTTCAGTCTCCTTGAAATCTCTCTGCAGAATCTGACAAGATCCGCTTTCTCCTGGTAGTCTCGCACATAGAAAACGAACCTGTTCACATAGGTGTTGAACAACTCATGCTTGTCATCACTGAGCCGCTTGAACTCCTCGGCAATCCTATGGACCACTCGCTGACCGTAATCGAAACCGTATGTGAGCGTCAACGTGTGGATCGTACTCAGATTGATACCGATGATTGCTCTCTTCGCATTTCCTCTCAGCCTGGATTCGAGCCTCAGCATTCTCTCGAATGCATGTCGGTTATACAGCCCTGTCCAATGATCGTGCTCACTGTAATGAATCAGTTTCTGTTCGATTCTCTTGCGGTTCGTGATATCGAGTATGATTCCTTCGAGAGCCACTACCGTACCATTGGGATCGTATATACCTTGAGCTGCCTCCATGACCCATTTTCTGGAACCTTCGGCGGTTATTATCTCATATTCCTCCTTGAATGGACGTCTCTTTGCGAGCACCCGAGACCAGCCTTTCCTCAACTTGTCTCTGTACTCAGGAGCTATGACCTGGTTGAACGAGATCTTTCTGTTGTTAATGAAGTCTTCTGGGTCATATCCGGTCAGCCCGAGACAACCGGCAGATACAAAGCGCATAGTCCACAGTGGATCGTTATCACAACGGTATGCCATGCCGGGTAGGTGAGAGAGAAGTACCGATTTACTTCGTTCACTCTCTAGAAGCGCTTGCTCCAATTGTTTTCGTCGCATGATATCGAAGATGAAGCATATCTGCAGAGGCCTCTGGTCATCAGGAATGGAGATCGGGGCTACCACGATATGAACCCAGGTTGTAGAGCCGTCCGGGAGAATGTAGCGCTTATCCATGGCATACCGATCGATCTCACCGGCATTGAGCTGCTGTAGTTTTTCCAGTTCACTGTGTAGATCTTCAGGGTGAGTCACATCGGCAAGACTCAACTGCCGTAATTCATACTCACTTCTTCCCATGATCTTCTCGACCATCGGATTCATACTGAAATGATCCCAGCTCTCCTCAGCAACAGCTGTGCCGTCGTGAGTCAGGAGCATACCAATGGGAGATTGGGAGAACATGGCTTCGAACAAAGCAGCCTGTTCGTGTTTTTCTCGTGCGCAATTTTTCGCTCGGATCAACTCTGCATGGAGCATTATACGGGTACGGAGGCTGTTCTCGACGATAGGTCTTCGGTAGAAATCAATATTCGGCCATGCGTCACTGGAAAAGTGATTCTCAATATCCTGATCATCTAGTATCAGGAGTATCTGGGTATGCACAAGAAGCGGATTCTTTGCGATCCGATCCTGCAACTCACAAGGCGTGAATCCGGCAAGTCTGAAATCTCCAATGAGCAAGCAAGAATCATTGACCGAGTCGATAGCTTCCAGGCAGGAGTATGGCACTACAGCGTTGTCACCAGCACACTGTCTGACGGTCGCCAAGTCGATATCATCGAGATTGAAAGTTGAAATCGTCATCGACATACAGTTCCTCAGGGGAGAGGCTACCACTACAAAAAAACATAATTCAAATCAAATCAGTATTGCAATGCGCATCACCTTCGACACAAGTTCTCCCATTACTCACCATCGTTTGAAAGGTAGTAATATATCATAAAAGTAGTTGTAGTATACCTGATACTGGAAAATATACAATGATTTATTTCCCCATATTATATCTGAATAGGAATCTTTTGATAATTTGTTGCTAAAGGCTTACCTCGTTCACTCTAATCGACCAAGGAACATCACTTCAGACAGGATAGACTCTCGGTCGTTTTGTTTGTGTAGAGTCCCGGGATCCATGAAGCAATGACCACAGAGGGAGAGAGCTCGTAAGAAGGGTACAGGCAAAAAGTTTTCATCTAAGGTTTTTTCGTCAGAAACCTCGTGCTATCATGTATGTACAAACGCAAATTTTTACATCTAGGAGTTTCACTTGAAAAAACTAACTACAACCAAATCGCTTCGTACACCTATCGGTTTCATTTTATCCACCGTGCTCCTTACACTCATGATCGGAGTGTTGGCCTCCTCCTGTGCTCTTGATCAGGGAGCAGGACATACGTTCTCACTGAGAATGCCGGTATTTTCCACACAGGACCGGAGCACATCCCGTGCCAAAGCGACGATTAATGAATCGATGATACCCTATACTGTCCCTCCCGTTGTCGGGTGGGAAGATCTTCTCACCGAATCTGATACCATCGATTTTTCATATCTTGATAAGGAGGTGTCTTGTACCTATACGATCAATGGAGGCGAGGTTTTCTTCGAAGGATCAAGTTAAGGTATCGATTTTGAATTCACGGTGACCAACGGAGAAACATACTCCTACACGATAATCCTCTTGCTCGATGATACAGTTCTGATCGAAACTACAAGTGATGGGGACATTGTGCAAGATTATTTGGAAGGCGAGGGAGTTGCCAGAATCTGGAAGCAGAATACTGAAGACGACTTCTCCTATATCGAATATACAACGGGCCTTCAAAGTGATGGGACTCCTTTCTTTGCCATTACCGGGAGAGCCGATCTAGCCACAGACGAAGAGTTCAATACTCCTGAAGCGATGACGATTGACTCATGGAGTGAAGTTCGAGCACTTTTCGAGGAGGTTGCCGAAGATGATCTGGAATCAGTGGATGAGTACTTTCTGCAAGACAATGGGAATTGGGTACGAGAAGACACCGCTGATAATGGATAAAGCTACCTGAAAATCTGGGGCTGGGCTCTTGCGGACAGTAGTATGCCATTGTTGGGAATCATTCCTTCTCTTCAGGTAAGGGAAGGAATCGTTGCACAATCTCTTCAAGGAAGATGAAGAACAAAGTTCTCGATTTCTCAAATGCCTTGAGATGTCCCGGTTGAGGTGATGCCGATAACCAGAATATGTGATCACACTGGTCGAACAGTTCGGTATTGTACTCTTCGACTACTATGACTACGTCACTTCCGCGCTCCTTTGCACCTCTATACACAGCTTCGAACGATTGGAATCGACCGGTCTCGGTTATGATGATCACCAATGTCGATGCATCCGCCATCTTTTCGATCGCCGCTTCATCTGAGAGCGCCATAGTGACCTTATCGGAGCAGTTGCGAAACCGATATTCGAAGTATTGGGCACACAAGAAGGAGGGGCCGTATCCAAATAGAATTATCTTGTCGTGGGACTCGATCAAGCTATGCAGATCGTCAACGAGCGTCTCATCGAAGGATTCAATGAAATGGCCTACTCTTTGCAACTCGGAGGTAGCTTTGTTCCGTTCAACACGCTTTCCATAGAGGAAGTCGCGGTATTGCTTGAAGTTCTGGAATCCCAGTTTCTTTACAAACTTTGAGATCTTCGAAATAGAACACCCACAGAGCTCAGCTGCTTCTGCAATACGAAGGGAGTCGTGAGATTCCCGTTGTGCGAGCAACGTCTCATAGATTTCTTTCTCGAGAGCATTCAGCACACTCAGATCAACAGTTATCACAATATCTGCCTCCACGACACGGTAGCGATCATTCTACACATCCTGTTTCTGCCTGTAAACCGAGAGGCAGAAAGACTTGGATGTCCTGTACAGTATAATAGAAAGTTTTCCATAATCAAATATATTATACATGTAAATTAGAAAATTTTCCACAAATGGTTGACATTAGCACCAGTTGAACCTACCATTGTACATGAATCATAACACTATACCGACGACGAAGAATTGGGAGGAAGTTGTGAAAAGACAGGAAATCATCACATGCTTGCAGAAAATATTGGATGCCGAACAGATCAACACGAACCAAGAGGATCTGTACGATGCATCGGCAGACAGGTACAAGAAATATGCCAAAGCACGAAACGTTCTGGATGTTCCCATGCCTGTGGCGATCGTCTATCCATACAATACCGAAGAGATCAGCAAACTGTTGAAATTGTGCAACACGCATCAGATCAACGTGATTCCACGAGCAGGAAAGACTGCCACCGAAGGCGGACTGGAGAACTGGAAAGAAGAGACCATCGTGATAGATGCATTACATTTGAATCGCATAATCGACATAGATACCTACAACATGCAGGCAACCGTGGAAGCTGGAGTGCCATTGCAGATGCTCGAGGACGAACTGAGAGAACTCGGTTTTACCACCGGTCACTCACCACAGTCGAAGCCCGTCGCCAAGTACGGTGGACTGGTCGCGACACGGAGCATTGGCCAATTGTCGACCTACTATGGGGCCATAGAGGACATGGTTGTCGGCTTGGAATGTGTATTTCCCGACGGGCAGATCTGCCGGATAAAGAATGTGCCACGTCGCTCGGGCGGTCCGGATATTCGCCATATCGCAATTGGAAATGAGGGAGCCCTCTGCTATATCACCGAGGTGACCGTAAAGATATTCACCTTTCATCCTCAGAACAACAAGTTCTTTGGATACCTCGTCAAGGACATCGACACAGGCATACGTGTGCTGCGCGAAGTGGTGGTCAATGGATTCCACCCATCGGTTGCCCGTACCTACTCAGAAGAGGATGCTGCCCAACATTTCTATCACTTTCATCGAGGACATTGTGTACTGCTGTTCATGGCAGAGGGACCAAAGGGCATTGTCGACGCCACCAGCGAAGCGATAGAGGCAGCTGTAGCTCTGCATAAAGCGGGGATCATAGAACAAGTCGACAGTGTCTTGATCGAAGACTGGTTTAACAATCTGAATTGGTCTCAGCAGGATATCGACGATGAATTCGAAGGTATGAAAGAACACGATGCACACGCCGGATACACCACGGAGATTTCAGCAGATTGGAAGAGCATACCCGTGATCTACCACAATGTGATCAAGAGAATCAGAGAGGAGTATCCACGTGCGCACGATTTGACCATGCTCGGAGGACACTCCTCGCACAGCTATATCAATGGGACGAATATGTATTTTGTCTACAACTACGATATCCACTGTGCTCCGCAGGATGAAATGCGCATATATCACCACCCACTGCAAAAGATCATCGTGGAGGAGACTTTAAAGCTCGGAGGATCGATGTGCCATCACCATGGAATCGGGAAATTCCGAAATGAATGGACACAAGCCGAGCATGGCTCGGCCTATTACATGTTGGAAAAATTGAAATCGGCGTTCGATCCGAACGGAATCATGAACTTCGGAACCATCTTCTATCAGGAAGAGGGGCATAAGTTCCAACAGTGAAGTGAGCCATGAGGAGAAATTCGATGAAAGCGGACCACACTGAACCACTCAGAATCATCTGTCTCGTCAAATTCGTTCCCGATGTAGATGGCTTTTCCTACGACTATGAACACAGTCGCCTCAATCGATCTTATCAGCGGATGATCTTGAATCCCGATGATGCCTGCGCCGTGGCGTTTGCCCTTCAGGTCAAGCAGGCACATCCGTCTGCCCATATCGAGGTGGTCACCATGGCTCCTCGCACAGTTGAACCTCATCTTCTGGACTTGCTGCGCCTGCAGATCGATACAGGAGTGTTGATCACCGATCCAGCGTTTGCCGGCAGCGATACCTACGCAACGACCACCGTACTCGAAACATACCTCGGAGGGCGCTCCTATGATTGCATACTCACAGGAACATGCACCCTCGATGGAGCCACCTCTCAGGTACCGGCACAGTTGGCACAGTCTCTGGGATTGGATCACATGCAGGATATCACCGGAATCGATCTCAACTCATTCGACAGAGAGCAGGCAGTATTCACCGTAGAGGACGATAACGATACGTACACCTACCAGATGGCCCTGCCGGGGATACTCAGTCTGACACGTGCCAGCGGATACAAGCTCCCCTACATAGCCTATGAGGATTTCACCAAAGACGTCTCGGCTAACTTGACGGTGGTGACTAATCAGGAACTTCGCTGTCCACCGGAGCAAATCGGGTTGACCGGATCACTTACCCAAGTGGTTGAAACGTTCGTCCCGGAACACCAGAGAAGAGAGCACAGGACCGTCCAGGTAGACGAAGATGGAATCGAGTATATCTATACCATGTTGAAGGAACGTGGATATGTGTGACAAGAACCAGGTCCTCGTGATCCAAGACACCGATCGACTCGAAAACAGTAGGAACATCCTCTCGCTCGTGCAGGGCATGTATGAAGCGGATTCGTATCATGTCACATTGCTCGCACTGGAGTCGGAAATAGATTCTGTTTGCGGCTATTTCCATAGGATCGTCACCATACCCGACACAGTGTATGAGACCATGAACATAGCAGGAATCTGCGAAGTGGTGGAGTACCTGCAGAGGCAGCACCACTATAGTAGTATTCTCATTCCGGCAACTCGAGTGGGAAGAATGCTCGCTCCTCGTATTGCAAGAAGACTCCACACGGGACTGGTCGCAGATGTAACCGATGTGAAGAAGACCGAACATGCCCTCGTGATGCTCCGAACCGCCTACGCAGGAAATATCATGGCAGGAATCAGATCGGTGGGTGAAGGCCCTGTCATGATGAGTGTTCACCCCGACAGCTTCTCCTATGAACTCGAGCCACAAGTACATACGACGATACACCCCTATGAGAAGTCGATCGCATCGCATAGCTCCCTCACCTTGCTACAGAAGCGGGCAAAACCGGTCACCGGCGATATTCGTAACAGCGATGTACTCATCTCGGGTGGAGGAGGCATGAAGCGTCACTTTCCTCTGGTGCAGCAATTGGCGGAAACCTTGGGGGGAGCGGCAGCTGCAAGTAGAAAGCTGGTCGATCACGGAGTCGCCCCGAGGAGCATTCAAGTCGGACAATCGGGGAAACTGGTCAGATCCCGGCTCTATTTCGCACTCGGAATCAATGGTGCGATACAACATGTCGAAGGGTTGAAAGGGGTAGAGACCATTATTGCAGTGAACACTTCGGCCAAAGCTCCCATTTGCAGCATAGCAGATATCGTGGTGGAAGGAGATGCGAAGGAATTCATTGAAAAATTGCTCGCAAGGATTCAGAATACTCAAGATACACAAATAGGAGAGTCATGATGCATGTCAACGATTTCTCGATGGACCTCTTCTCGCTTTCAGGTAAGAATGCCATAGTCACTGGAGGCAACAGTGGACTCGGTCAAGCATTCTCCGTCGCCCTCGCAAAAGGTGGAGCGAACGTCATGACGGTGAGCATCATGGATGATGCAGGGGAGACGCAACAATGGGTGGAATCGTGTGGCGTAGCATACCGCTATGTGCAAGGTGATATCACCTCAGATGGGGTGTGCAAGAACGTGGTTGACCAGTGTGTCGAAGCATGGGGCAGTATAGATATCCTCATAAACTCTGCTGGAATCTGCATCAACATTGAAGATGTGAATCAATTTGAACGAAAGGACTGGGACAAGATGGCAGCAGTCAACCTGACTGCCGTCTTCGAGATGACCCATGAAGCGTGCAAACACATGATCAAGCAGCGGCAGGGGAAAATCATCAATATCGCATCCATATACTCGTTCCTCGGGGGCAAATGGTCTCCTGCCTATGCAGCAACGAAACATGGGGTCGTGGGACTGACAAAGACCATGTGTGACGAACTTGCAGAGTTCAACATACAGGTGAATGCCATAGCACCAGGGTATTTTGCAACGAAGCTTACCGAGAAGACGCGCAGTGACACTAAGCGCAATGCAGAGATCCTCTCTCATATTCCAGCCAATCGGTGGGGACTTACCTCGGATCTCATGGGGGCATGCATCTATCTCTCCAGCAATGCATCGAATTACGTGAATGGCACCGTACTCACTGTGGACGGTGGCTATCTCATGCGTTGACTTAGGGTGTGCATACCATATATGGAGGGTGAACATGAGCGATAAGCTGGTATTGGCACTAGATGGCGGAACACAGAGCACCAAAGTTGCGCTCTTTGACTTGTTCGGTAATGAGATCTGTTCGAAGACAGTGGTGCTCAACCCGCTCGTGCTCTCTGACAACGGCCATGTCGAGCACCCCAATGACGATCTCTGGGACAGCCTCAAGCAGGCTTGCAGGGATCTGTTCGCATCATTTCAAGGCGATGTACAACAGATCGTGGGAGTCGGTCTGGGCTCTATCCGGTGTTGTCGGGCATTGATGAGAGCAGACGGAAGCCTTGCCTCCCCGGTGCAGAATTGGATGGATATCCGCCTCTCTGCTCCGTATGAGCATACTGACGATTCGGTTCGATATGTCACCACTGCAACCGGGTATCTTACCTATAGACTCACCGGAGAACCAAAAGACACCCGGGCAAATTATGTCGGTCCCTGGCCGATAGACCCAACCACATTGGACTGGTATGAAGACGAAGAGCGGTTCGCAGCCTACACGACCCCGCGTGACATGCTCTTCGAGCTTGTAGATCCGGCGACCATACTCGGAACCATCACCAAAGGGGCAAGCAAGGCGACTGGAATTCCGGAGGGGGTGCCGGTGGTCGCCACAGCTAACGACAAGGCCGTCGAAGGTTTGGGCTCAGGGCTGCGACAGGATGGTACCATACTGGTCTCCTTGGGGACCTATATCACCTCAATGATGGTTGGCGACTCGGATGATTCTGAGACACAGACCTACTGGAGCAACCCAGGTGCGATTCCAGGGGAGTTTCTGTATGAGAGCAGAGGGATCAGACGAGGTATGTCGACCGTCACCTGGATCAAGGACCTCATGGGTACCGATCTTGTGAACGAGGCTGCCCGGCGAGGCATGACTCCAGAAGGGTATCTGAATGAGTTGGGATCCTCGGTTCCCGCCGGATCGGATGGACTCTACACGGTGCTGCACTGGTTGGCTCGACCCTCGCATGTGCATGAACGGGGGATGATGGTGGGTTTCAACGGGAATCACAAAGGCCCGCATATGTTCCGTTCCGTGTTGGAAGGGATAGCCTTCACCATGAAGAACCATGCTCAGGCGATGTGTGATGAACGTGGAGTAGAAATGACGAAACTCATCATAAGTGGGGGCGGTTCCAACGGAGACTTGTTCATGCAGATCTTCGCCGATGTATTCAACGTTCCTGCAACACGTAATGTAGTGAATGGATCGGCAAGTATAGGAGCTGCCATCTGTACCGCGTTGGCTCTGGGGATCTATCGAGACAAGGAAGAGGCGATAGCCCATATGGTCAGACCCGGAAACACATTTACCCCGATCGGTGCCCATGTATTGCTCTATGATCGGATGAATCGGGAAGTGTATGTAAAACTGGCTTCGACTCTCGATCCATTGTTGATGACTTCACACGCCATTTTCAACGAGTGACCTCACCACACACCATGCAGTTCTCATGGGAACTGCCGAATGCCAGTGGCTGTCGGAAGCCTTGAAATTATACGTGACTCCTTCCGGTCCATCGCGTTTATGGTGGAGCCTCACGTGCAGCACCGG
>CAYYOL010000053.1:0-11066 GCA_964473245.1 uncultured Spirochaetaceae bacterium | reverse complement strand
ACTCTCACTACAGTTCAGTGGAAGGGCCCAGGGTGAAAACCGCTACGGTTCAACTACCAATACCACGATAGGAGACCTTTGCATGACCGACAAAGAACGACTGACTTGGAGAACCATCGAAAAGGAGAAGGTTTTCGATGGACCGATATTCGATGTTAGAAAGGTGCGGAGGTCCTCCACAGATGGAAGAGAGGGAGAGTTCATCGAAATAAACGCTCCACTTTGGGCTACGGTCATTCCCTGGTTCCGAGATGAGCAGGGGACACCGTCGTTTCTCATGGTGCGCCAGTACCGCCACGGCAGCGATTCGGTGACGATCGAGTTTCCCGCCGGAACGGTCGACCCTGGAGAGTCTCCCATGGATGCTGCACTGAGAGAGTTGCTTGAGGAGACCGGGTGCAAGCCCGTGGACGGGGTGTATGAGCTTGGTTCGGTATCCCCGAATCCCGCCTTCATGAACAACCGAGTGTGGTTCTACTTCGTCGAGGGGGTAACGAGGGTGGGGAATCAGCAGCTCGACAAGAATGAACAACTGGATATCCTTGCCATTCCGGTGCATGAAGTCATTGCATCCATGGGAACCGGAACCTACGACAATGGAATCATGATGATAGCGCAGGCCTTTTTCCTGCGATTTGCGCAGAAAAGACCCGACATTCTGCAGTAGGAGGAGACATGAAAAGAATTGCACCGATCGCACTAGCGTTGATTGGACTACTCGTGCTAAGCGGTTGCGCGAGTGCTTCGCTCATGGAGCAGAGTAGAACTGTCTCGGTACAGGGCTCGGGAATGGTCACCGTAACGCCGGATATCGCTTCGTTCTCAGTGACCGTTTCGGAAATTGCCGAAACAACTGGGGAGGCGCAGAGGATGACCAATGAGAAAGTGGGTAAGCTACTGGTGATGATTCGCGAAGCTGGCGTGGAAGCGAAGGATGTTGCCACCACAGCTCTCAGTTTCTCTCCCGAGTATCGATGGCGAGATAACGAGCAGGTTCTGATCGGACAACGGGTAAGGCAGTCCCTGCATGTGACCGTGAGAGGTATCGAAGACGACGCGACCACCCTTTCGGCCCTCATGGATGTATTGGGAACTGTGAGCAATATCTCGATTGGATCCATTCAGTTCAGGAAAGCCGACACATCGGAAGAGTACGTGGAGAGCAGAAAGCTTGCCATGGAGAAGGCCATCCAGAAAGCTACAGATTATGCTGAGGCCTCTGGGATGAAGCTGGGAAATCCGCTCTCCGTGTCGGACTACTCTGCAAGTGATTCGCAGTATGCACGGAGTCCCGCGATGAAAGCCGATACCATGATGATGATGGAGAGTGCAGCGCCAACTGAGCTACCCACTGGAGAGCTCACCATCTCAAGTAGCGTATCAGTAGTGTTCGAGTTGCTGTAAAGTCTTCGAATTCCTTGTTCAGGAGATCACGTGCACATCGGTTTCGAATAGGAGAGACTCCTGCTCGGGTGATAGAAGCATGGTACAATGGGGAATTCCGGCCTCGACGGACTCTTCTCCGGTCTCCGCAAAGCCCAAGGACCGATAGAATGGGGATGCGTGCTTCTGGGCATGGATATAGATTGTCTGATTAAGGTCGTTCATCCGAATGGCGCGCACGCCCTCTCTGATAAGTAACTTTCCGAGGTGTCGGCCACGATATCTCTTCAGGATCGCGATTCTCTCCAGCTTCACACCATCCTCAGTGATCCTGAATCGGAGCGTTCCCACCGGGACACCCTCACACCAGAGGAGCACATGACCACTTTCGCCATCTTTTCCATCCTGTTCGATTTCGATCGGAACCTGTTGCTCGTCGATGAACACACTCTCTCGAATGGCTATGCAGTCAAGCAGCGAGTGGAGCTCGTGAGGCTTTCTCTGATCTCCGAGGGGAACCACCATGATATGACAGTCTATTGAGGAATCCATGCCTTCACTATACCCATGACTCACTACCTAATCAATAGAGACGTTATCGCTTCAAGGCCTTGATGTGATAGATTCTCGATCCAAAATCGCCGAGAACACGAGTCTCTTTATCGTACCCGGTTCCTCCGAATTGCTGATTAAGGAGAACTCCATGATAGGCCAGTATGTCTCCTTCGACAATGTAGTACTCGAGTTCGCTTTCGAGATGGATCGTCTCTTCGACTATTCTCTGCAATGTTCCATCGTTCTTTATGCGAATCGGACTGATCATGTTCACAAGAGAACCGAACGACCGTATGGCCACATGTTCCCTCCTGGGAGTCACCGCGTAGGTGAGATCGGGATCCACTATCGGGATTCGGAGTATGTCGGCAGGAGGGTTCGCCTCGTTCAGGGTCTGGAAGTAGAGTACGAGCATCTCAGTTCGATCGGGATTCGAGACTGCCCAGATGGCCTGATTTCCCCGTGAGATACTTTTCAGTCTGAACAGTTCCCCATATTGGAGGAGAGATCGGTGCACCTTGTAGAATTCGATCTGACTCCTGATGATATCCTTTTCATGTGTCGAAAGCTGGGAGAGGTCCATCTCGTATCCGAGGTTTCCGAACGCGGCTACATTGAAACGCGACTCGAGATGAGAGACTCGGAGTGTCTGATGGTTCGGAGATCCCGATACGTGAGATCCCATGGCAGAGAGTGGGTAACCGCAACTTGTCCCCTCCTGTATATGCATACGGGAGAGTGGGTCGGTATTATCACTTGTCCACGCCTGTGGCATATAGCAGAGCATACCAAGATCGAATCTGTTCCCTCCTGAGGCGCAGGATTCGAATAGAATGTTCGGGAATGCTTCGATGAACCGCTCAATCAGTGCGTAGAGACCCAACATGTATCGGTGATTGAACTCGTCCTGCCTGAAACGGGCCTCGTTGCTGTGCATGTCACTGAACATGCGATTCATGTCCCACTTCACATAATCAACATTGGCGAGGCGCCAAATGGTGGATAGCGAGTCGAATAGATATGCTCGGACATCTTCTCTGGTGAGATCGAGCAGGTACTGATTTCTCCCTGGAGAAGGGTTTCTGTCGGGTACCGAGACCATCCAATCTGGGTGTTCGCGGAAGAGCTGACTCTTTCGGCTCACCATCTCCGGTTCACACCAGAGACCGAAAAGCATCCCCATGCCATGGATCTTCTTCGAAAGACTGGCAAGGCCATTCGGCAGTTTCTTCGTGTTTACCGTCCAATCTCCAAGGCTGGTGGTATCGTCCTCCCTGCTCCCAAACCACCCATCATCGAGCACGAAGAGTTCGACCCCGAGCTTCGCTGCACTCTTTGCGATTTCGAGGAGACTCTGCTCGGAGAAGTTGAAGTAGGTAGCTTCCCAGTTGTTCACGAGAATCGGACGTTGATGATACTTCCAGCTTCCTCGAACGATGTTCCCATTTATGAATCTATGGAAGTTCAACCCCGCACCGTTCATCCCCTCGTGGGAGTAGGTGAGAATCGCTTCGGGGGTGTGCAACTTCTCTCCTGCGTTGAGCTGCCATCTGAATGTGGCAGGATTCAAACCGGTGAGCATTCTCACCTTCCCGTATGGGGTGACCTCCACACTTTGCGCATGGTCTCCACTATAGATCAGGTTGCAGCCAAAGCAATCCCCATGACCATCATCGTTTGGATCGGACACGAGGAAGATACAGGGGTTATGTCGAGCGGAGCTCGTCCCGGTCTTCGAGTCGTTCACGTGAATTCCAGGACGGAGCGGTTGCACCGTTCGATACCGTTCCCGTGCCCAGGCACCATCGAAGGTGACGAGATTGTATGCACTGGTATGCAGATCGAGCTGCATACTGGAGAATCGCTGAATGTCCAACGACTCACCGGAGTCGTTGGTGAGAGCCGCCCTCCTCGTAATCACATCGGCATGATCAAAGGTGGAGTAGTAGAGTTCAAGGCGAATCGCGCTCGACTTTTCCAGGAGTACCACGACAAGGGTGGTGCACTGATTCTTGTCTCCGTACGATTCTGGTAAGCCTGAGAATGACCGAGGCTTTCCTTTCAGTATGCGATGTTCCTTATAGAGAAAGTCTGCTACTCGATCACCAGTATTCTTTGAGAACAACAGGGGCGGTTCTCGGAAATCTCCCTTCCCGTATCCCGAATACTCAAGACAGATATTGTCCAGTGTGAGAGTTGGATGTTCTTCATCATAGGCAACTGCGTTTCCAGTTGGGATGGTATGCTTGTCGTAGAGAGGTTCTATATGTTCGGTCGTTCGTATTCGCCTACCGTAGTAGAGGTGTTCTAGGTGATGGGTCTCATTCACCCTGAACATGTAGGTGGTCCACGCAGTGTGGAGCGTGAACACCAGATTCTTTTCATGTATCATCGCGTTCTCCTGATGACTGAGAGTTGTGAATGCCGTTTTTCCGTGGTAGTATCATGATGCTGTATAGTATAGCCTGCTCTGACCGATTTTACACCCTGCTGTTGGGGTTTTTTTAGATGAGGCCAGAGGTGGATACATGAGGGGAGGTCCTATGGACGTAAAGAGGTTGCAGTTGTGGGAAGGTCGGCAAGCCACCATTCTCTCTAACGAGTCGTTGCGTACGGTTTTGGAAGATCGTGGTGGTATGGTAATCGAGATGAGCAATATGTCGGAGCTGGGCGGAAGAGTGAATGCCCACCCGCTGTATGCTTTCCGTGGGCGTGAGGCTTCACTGAGCAATGACAGAAACGGTGATTTCTGGAATGGCAGCAATCTTCTCTACTTTCTTGGCGGGAATTTTTTCTGTTTCCCCAATTTCGGGCCCGACCATGTGGTGGATTCCGTTGCTCACGAGGCGCATGGTTGGACAGCGAATGAGATCTGGTCTGTGGTGAAGTATGGGACCGATGCCGAAATCGGAGCGAACTGGCTACTTTCATCTATGCGGAGCCCAGATCCCTCCTATCCCTTCGAAGCCTGGAAGATCGACCTTGTCCTTCCTGGGCATCCTGTACTCTACAGCAGCGTTACGGTCAGAAACCCTGGAAAGACACCACTGATTGCCAATGCTGCATGGCACAATACCGTGGGTTCGCCATTTCTAGAGGCAGGTTGTGTGATCGATCTCTGTGCAGAGAGCTTCATGACTGTCCCCGAGGGCTCGGAGTTCGATAGAACTGGACGGTTGGCATTCGGAAAGGAGTTCGACGACCTTGAGAAGGTTCCATTGAGGAAGGAGGGAACGTGCGACATCTCTGAAGTACCGGGAATGATCGGGTATACCGATTTCATAACAGGGAAAGTTCCCGAAACTGCCAGACTCGGCTGGAGCAGTGTCATCAACCCACGGCTCAAGATGGTCTATTTCTCCTTTTTCCCCGGTCCGGCAGCAGTCGAGCCGAATGAGGTTCCCCTCCGTTTCAATAATCTCTGGATGCAGTATGGTGGTAGACCATTCACCCCATGGGCACTATACGAGGGCGGTACCGACCAGACCTTCTGTCTTGGCGTCGAGAATTCGATCGGCCATTTCGCAAACGGTCTGGGTAGAGCAATCTCAGAACCCTCGTTGCTCGAAAGTCCCACTACCGTCACTATTCCTCCGGGTGAGAGTCGTGTGCAACGCTATGGGACAGCATTCACAAGTTATGAGAATGGAAAGATCTCCTCGGGGATCCAGTCGGTCGAACAGGTGGTCGAGGGCTTGGTGCTCAAGCGTGGAAAGGCATGGGCCTTCATTGAAAGCGACTCCACGTTCCACTTCCTCAAGCAAATGGAGGAGAAACTCCTATAGGATTCTTGTTACAGCGAAGTACTCTTTGAGAAACAAGAGAGGCTCCTGCCGAAAAGCAGGAGCCTCATTAGGTGCCGACCGGATTCGAACCGGTGCATAGAGGTTTTGCAGACCTGTCCCTTACCACTTGGGTACGGCACCATTGCTTTAGGGAAGATAGCAGAAATTGGTAGAATTGGCAACCCTGTCAAGAGAGGCTCGCATCACCCAAGTTTGAGCCTTTTTGTTCTATTATGCACGAAAAATTCGTTGACATTGATTCAAACGTTCACTATAATTCAAAAACGTTCAACGCCGATCATGATCGGTCTAACGAGGGAGAGTCTTGTGGGAATGATTCCTGCCGATCGGCAACGCCAAATACTCAATCTCATATCCCAAGATGGGGTAGTGCAGGTTCAGGATCTCAGCGAGCGGTTCGGCGTAAGTGTACTTACTATACGAAGAGATCTCGACCACCTTGCAGATGAAGGCTTGGTAGAGCGGACCCATGGTGGTGCCACACTTCGGAAGAGTCTCCCGATCGAACCATTGTATGCGCAGAAAGCCCTCGAATTTCCCGAAGAGAAACAGTCGATCGGTCTCGCAGCAGCCTCGCTCATCGAGCAGGGAGATACGGTATTCATCAACAGCGGATCCACCACTCTGGAAGTAATCCGGGCGCTGAAGGAACACGACATAACCATTGTATCGAATAATATGGATGCTGCATGGATTGCGAATGAAGATGCCCGATTCAGGCTCATCTTCGTCGGAGGTGTCTACCGAACCCGATCCCACTCGGTATCCGGGGGGCTTTCACAACCGATCATCGGACAAGTCTATGCAAATAAAGCGATCATAGGCGTGGACGGCTTCAGTCTTTCTGCTGGCCTGACCACACCCGTTGTCGAAGAGGCCGAAACCACTAGGCTCATGATCGAGCGTACGGTGGGTCCCGTGATCGTTGTGGCAGCAGCGAACAAGATTGGAGTCCTCTCGAATTTCAGCACGGTGGATGCGAAGGATATCGATGTACTTATTACCGATGTGAAGGGAGAGCGGATGCTCTCGAAACACGAATTGGAAGAGAATCAGATTGAACTTATCGTGGCGGGAGCTGCTCGTCACCAGAAGAACGGAGGATAATGATGGCTTACGAAGATGCCTACCAGGACTGCGTGTGGATCGATTTCGAGACACTCGAATCGTTCATGATCGACTCGCTGAAAGCAGTCGGTGTTCCCGATGACGATGCGAAAATCATCGGTGATGTATTGATTGAATCGGACAAACGTGGAATCGACTCCCACGGTATTGGACGGCTCAAACCGATCTATATCGATCGGATCAATATCGGTATCATGAATCCCGTGACCGAGATTGAGGTATTGAAGGACGACACCACCACTGCAGTGCTCGATGGACACAACGGAATGGGCCACGTGGTGAGCAAGAAGGCCATGGAGATGGCCATTGAGAAGGCAAAGGAGCATGGGCTCGGCATGGTCGCTGTGCGGAACAGCAACCACTACGGAATCGCTGGATACTATGCAACCATGGCTGTCGAAGCAGGTATGATCGGTATCACAGGTACCAATGCCAGACCCTCCATTGCTCCGACGTTCGGAGTTGAGAATATGCTCGGCACGAACCCGCTCACCTTCGGTATCCCAACAGATGAAAAGTTCCCGTTCGTGCTCGACTGTGCAACGAGTGTTACGCAGCGAGGCAAGATCGAAGTGTACGGAAGAGCCGGTAAGACACTGCCTCCAGGGTGGGTGATCGGCCTCAACGGCAAGACAAGAACCGATACCGAGCAGGTGCTCAAGGATCTCACTACGGGCGAGGCAGCTCTTACCCCGCTTGGTGGAATTGGTGAAGAGACTGCAGGATTCAAAGGTTTCGGCTATGCCATGGTTGTGGAAATCCTCTCAGCGGCACTACAGGATGGCTCATTCATGAAGGCCTTGAACGGTTTCGATGAGAACCACAAACCGATTCCGTATCCGCTCGGACACTTCTTCATGGCGATCGATCCCGAACGCTTTATGGGACTCGAGGTATTCAAGCGTGTTGCAGGGACGATCTGTCGCGAGATCAGAGACTCGAAGAAGGCTCCGGGTGAAGATCGTATCTATACCGCTGGAGAGAAGGAGTACGATGCATGGCAGTATCGTAAGGAGCACGGTTGTCCGGTTCCACCGAGTCTGCAAAAGCATATGATCGAACTTAGGGATGCCTACAATCTCGATTACCGATTCGACTTCGAATAGTGACACAACACACGAAATACAAAGGATGAAACCATGGACATGTTGAAAGAGAAAGCACTGAAGTATCATACGATGGATGGTGTTCCAGGAAAGGTGTCGGTTGTTCCGACCAAACCGTGCAAGACCGCCGACGAACTGTCGTTGGCCTATACCCCAGGGGTGGCGAAGCCTGTATTGGAGATCGCTGAAAATCCCGAAGATGCATATGCCTATACTGCAAAGGGGAATCTGGTAGCCGTCATCTCCAACGGTACTGCGATTCTTGGGTTGGGGGACCGGGGCGCCTTGGCATCCAAGCCGGTCATGGAAGGCAAGGGAGTGCTTTTCAAGCGCTTTGCAGATATCGACGTTTTCGATATTGAACTCGATGTAAAGGATCCACAGAAGATCATCGAGATTGTGAAAGCTATGGAGCCGACCTTCGGAGGAGTGAACCTGGAAGACATCAAAGGCCCCGAGTGTTTCGAGATCGAGCAGGCGCTGATCGAGCAATGCAATATCCCCATATTTCACGATGATCAGCACGGTACCGCAATCATCTCCACTGCTGGGCTCATGAACGCTGTGGAGTTGGTGGGTAAGAAACTTGCCGATGTGAAGATCGTAGTCAATGGTGCTGGGGCTGCCGGTATCTCCTGTGCGAAGATGTTCGTTGCAGCAGGAGTCGATCCAAAGAATATCATCATGCTCGATAGCAAGGGTGTAATCTATGCAGGGAGAACAGAGGGCATGACGAAGGAGAAGCGAGAGTTTGCAGTCGAGACCTCTGCTCGATCGCTTGCCGATGCCGTAGTGGATGCCGATGTGTTCATGGGCCTCTCAGTAGCAGATTGTCTCACTCCGGAAATGTTGAATTCCATGGCAAAAGATCCCATTGTGTTCGCTATGAGCAACCCGAACCCTGAGATTGCCTACGACGTGGCAATCGCGACTCGAAGCGATGTAGTCATGGCTACGGGACGGAGTGACTTCCCGAATCAGATCAACAATGTACTCGGATTCCCCTTCATTTTCCGTGGAGCACTAGATGTCCGTGCAACCATGATCTCAGAGGGGATGAAGATGGCTGCTGCCAAAGCTCTTGCAGACTTGGCGAAGGAGCCTGTGCCTGAAGTGGTCAGACGTGCCTATTCGGGAAAGGAGTTCACCTTCGGACGGAACTACATCGTCCCGAAACCCTTCGATCCACGCGTTATCGAATGGGAGGCTGTTGCTGTGGCTAAGGCTGCCTGTGAAGAGGGGCTCGCACTGCGCCCGATCACCGATTGGGACGGGTATAGAGAATCTTTGAAGAAACGGATGGCACACTACTGGGAGTAGAAGTGATGTACGATTTGTAATTGTTTGGGTTCTCGTCTGTTTATCGGACGAGAACCTTTTGTTCTTAGCGTGTTCATGAAACGGAAGGGTGCATGACGAGAAAATTGAGACTACGGCTATTTCTCATTCTCTTACTCGTTGTGTCGATCTGGTTGATTGTCGGCGGTCTGTTTGTGGTCGGAAGACTCGATCGTATAGTGACCGACGATGTACAGTCGCTCATCAATGAGATCGCCACGCAGAATGTGGTGCGCCTGAACTCGGTAATCAGTGCCGAAATCGCTTCACTACAACTCCAGGCGGCATTCATTAGTCGATACGAGGATATTCAGAACCCGGACATCATCTCCATTCTTCGCCACGAATCGGAAGCTGGAGGGTATATTCGACTAGGAGTGATAGCCCCGGATGGCTCCAGCATCAACTCCGATGGGTATCTGGTGAATCTCGCCTTTCGAGACTATTTTCGCCAGGCTATGCAAGGTCGAACGGTGGTCTCAGAGGTCCTGCAGCACACACAAGATGCACAACAACTCATTATTGTCATTGCTGTACCGATCTTCCGGGAGGGGAAGGTGATTGGCGTACTCCGTGGAGTGCGCGATATCCATGTATATGCGAACATGCTTCAGGTCTCCACACCGAACGGAAAAGGGAATGCCTACATCGTGAAGACGACGGGAGAGGTCGTTCTTGCGAATACTGGTTTTAGCGACGGTATGTATTCGCACGATCTTCCCTTCTCTGAACTCCCACACTATGCAAGCTCGGTGGGGCTACAAGAGTTGGAAGCTGCCATTGGTCGTGGAGAGCGCGGTATGGTGCACATGAAGAGCCATGAGTTAGGAGAGTTTGTCGATTATCGTCCACTCGGGATCAACAACTGGTATGTACTCACCGTACTCCCCGAACGGGCAATGATGGGTTCTCTCTCCCTAGCAGCACGAGTCATGGCAATCGGACTGTATGGATCGTTGTCACTTTTGGTCATCGTTCTGATGGTCATCGGCTTGGTACGAGAACGGAGACATGAGATTCTGGAACGAATTGCGTTCACCGACAAAGTCACCGGACTCTGGACTTGGGACCATCTAAAATATAAGACACAGCACAAGATCAGCGATCTGGGAAGGAGAGGGTTCTACTTTGTGCTCGTGGATATTGATCGCTTCAAGCTGATCAACAGTGCAGTCGGCTTTGAAACAGGTACGGCGATCCTGCAAGCGATGGGATCTGTTATCGCCAGCAGCATCGACTCGGACGAGTTTGCCGCACGTGTGGTCAACGACCGTTTTGCCCTGATTCTGCGGTCGAGTCCAAGTATCGAGCAACGGGTATCTCAATTGATACAAGCACTGGATTCCATCCGGTCATCGACTATCCTCCAATCTCATAGGGAGTTATCGCTTACCTATTCATGCGGGATCTATCCTCTGGATCAAGGGGCATCGGAGCTTGACTCAGCACACGATAGAGCGAAGATCGCCCTTGAGACGATCAAGACTTCGGGACTCTCTGCCTACGCGTTCTATGATGAGGCTCTGCACGAGACAATGCAGCGACGAAGAGCACTCGAAGGTCGTTTCTCCACCGCTTTAAAGCAGGAGGAGTTCGTCGTCTACTACCAACCGAAGTTTGACATCGATACCCTTGAGATCGTAGGCGCAGAAGCACTCGTTCGGTGGAACCATCCCGATCACGGCATCATCTCCCCTGGAGAGTTTATCCCATTTCTCGAGGAGAACGGGAGAATCGATGAACTGGACAA
>CAYYOL010000052.1:0-11123 GCA_964473245.1 uncultured Spirochaetaceae bacterium | reverse complement strand
TAGTAACACACTACCATGAGATTTTGATTGACAACTGACACTGGGTGGCTTATGCTGAAGGCGAACAGAAAATGAAAGCGGTTACATTTTGCTGCAACCGCTCGTACACTGGGAGAGAATGGTGGGAGTACAAGGGCGTATTGTAGAGATCAAAGACATTGCACAGGTAGTGACACGAGGAGGAGACCGTCCGATTACACTCGCCGTCATTGGTGATCTGTGCCTAGACCTGGCCTATCAGGTGACCACCGAACAGGCCGAAGTATCAGTGGAAACCGGATTGCAGACATTTAGTGTACTCAGTTCCAAACCCGAACTCGGTGGCGCATGCAACGTCGCGGTGAACTGCAAGATGCTTGGTGCCCAAACGGTCGACATTTACGGTATCATCGGAGACGATTTTTTCGGTGACCTGCTCCTCTCTTTGCTCGATAAACAAGGCATCGGTACCGGGGGCATTTCACGGCAACAACACAACTGGGCAACACACGTCTATCACAAAGTGTTCGAACAGGGAGTAGAGCATCCTCGCTTCGACAGTGGGAACTTCAACGATCCCGATGACGCGAGCATCGATCGACTCATCACCACCCTCAGCGAGAAACTGACCCATTACGACGCCATCATCATCAACGAACAAGTTCCGCGAGGGTTGCACAACACAATATTTCAGCAACGATTGAATCATCTGATAAACCATGGATCACATGCAAAAGATCCGATCTGGTTCGCCGATTGTCGAAAACTGAACAACGTGTATCGAAATACTATCCATAAATTGAACGAGCAGGAGGGGCAGACTCTCTATGGTCCTACCTGCACGTTGAGCCGAGAAGCCCTGGCACAGTGGCTCGCCAAACACTTCGACCACCCTGTGGTGCTCACCTTAGGACCCGATGGTGCCATTGCAGTCGAGCCGGACAAACCGGTAGCGAATATCCTTGGTATACACTTCTCTGGACAGGTCGATGCCGTCGGAGCAGGGGATGCGTTCCTTGCCGGGATGGTTGTCGCACGGTGTCGGGGCGCGAGCATGGCCGAAGCCGCCTATTTTGGTAATCTCAGTGCAGGGGTATCGCTCACGGTACTCTATGGCTGTGGTCATCCCACGTTCGAAGAGGTGGTGGAACTCTCCAGAAAGGTAGACTGGCGCTATCATCCCCAGATTGCAGACGACAGCCGATTGGCAACCTATTGGCAAGATACCCCATTGGAGATCATCGTTTCCCGGGAAAAGACAGCCTTGCCCTCGGTTGCGATCTTCGACCACGATGGTACTATCAGCACCCTCAGACAGGGGTGGGAAGCGGTCATGGAAGAGAGCATGCTATCGGCAATTGCGGGAGATGCACTCGATTCTTTGCGTGTTCCAGAACTAGAGAAGTTGCGGGCAGAGGTACAAGCATTCATCGACCGAACCACCGGAATCCAGACCATCGAACAGATGCACTACCTGGTAGATCTGGTGCGACGATACGGATACATCGATTCCTCGCAGGTGCTCACCGCGGTGGAGTATAAACAGAGATACAATGAACGACTGCTGGAGATGGTCGACCGGAAAATAGACGAATTCCAAGCCGGTCGACTCGATGTTACCGATGTGACCATGAAAGGAGCAGTCGATTTTCTTTGCCGTCTGTCCGAACATGGAACCGAGCTCTACCTCGCCAGTGGTACCGACGTGGACGATGTGAGACGCGAAGCTGAGTTGCTCGGTTATGCTGAATACTTTTCAGGAAGAATATTTGGGTCGGTAGGCGATATGGCAAACGACCCGAAACGGCTGGTGATCCAGCAGATCATTGAAGAACGGTTGGTCGGACACACCTCATCCTGTGCAGTCTTTGGAGATGGACCGGTCGAGATGCGTGAAGCAAAACGGCATGGTCTACTGGCCATAGGCGTGCTGAGCGATGAAGTGCGTCGGTATGGTGTGAACATGAGCAAGCGAAAACGATTGATTCTCGGAGGAGCCGATCTGCTCATCCCCGATTTCTCGCATGCTTCTACGCTGGCAGCCTACTGTGGTTGGAAGGAGATACAATGAGCAATTCGCCAGATAACACAGTCGGATCTCCCAGGACCTACTTTGATCGCGAACGTATGACCTACTACCCGCTCGAATCACGAAAGAACAAGGTCTCCATCGTGGAGGCTTGTGTGAACCCCGACACCGATCCGGTTCCTATCTCAGCGCCATTGCAGAAACGCACCTCGGCAATCGCCGATCAGATGGTGCGAGCACGCGATCGAGGAGCTTCAGTCATGTGTGCATTCGGTGCCCACACTATCAAGGGTGGCATGGGGCATCTGTTGGGTGATCTCGTTCGACAGGGGTGGATCACACATTTAGCAACCAATGGCGCCGGAGTCATCCACGATTGGGAGTTCTCCTACCTGGGACAGAGCAGTGAAGATGTACGTGCGAATGTACAGACCGGTACCTTTGGCACTTGGGAGGAGACGGGGCTCTACATCAATCTCGCTCTCGCAGTCGGTGCATATGCCGGCCTCGGCTATGGAGAGTCCATCGGTGCCATGATCGTGCACCAAGGATTGACCATACCCGAACGATCGGAACTGGAGGCAGTTGCTGCCGCATCGGATGTTCCCATCGAGAAACGTGCGAGCGCATTGGATCTACTCGGTCTCGCCTCATGTATTCCCGAAACCAGTATTGAAATTGACCACCCCTACGCAGCCTATAGTGCGCAGGCAATTGCATACGAGGCAAATGTTCCGTTCACCAGTCACCCTATGTTCGGCCATGACATTATTTATACCCATAAGGCGAACCGCGGAGCTGTGGTAGGACGAACGGCAGAACGCGACTTTCTCTCCTATGTCGACAGTGTCGAGCACCTTGAGGGGGGAGTCTACCTGTCGGTCGGTTCTGCGGTCATGTCTCCGATGATCTTTGAGAAATCGCTCTCCATGGTGCGAAATTGTGGAGTGCGTGTCGAAAACTGTGCCATCCATGTGGTGGATCTGCAAGAGGAGAGCTGGGACTGGTCGAAGGGAGAACCTCCTTCGGACAATCCCGCCTATTACCTTCGGTTCATGAAGACTTTCACTCGCATGGGGTGCAACGCATCCTATCTCTGTGGAGATAATCGTGCATTCTTCGTAAGTCTCTATCGTGAGTTGGAGAAAAGGAGTTGAGCGCTATGGATATCGTCACAACCATGCAATCGTGGAGAACGGAGATGGAGGGACATCTCCGCTCGGAATTGCTTCCCTTCTGGCTCGATCGACTGTGGGATGATCAGTGGGGAGGATTCCTCACGCAATGGGATGCCGAAGGCAATGATTCCCAAGTCGATGAGAAATCGTTGCTTGCCCATATGCGAACCATCTATTCGCTCTCGATCGCCGCAGCCCATGGACACGATATCGATGGTCGATGCGCTGCGTTGGCTGAGAAAGGTGTGGCATTCGCAATCGAACACTACTGGGATCCAGTGCATCAAGGCTTCTATTGGCTATTCGATCGAAAGAATCGTGTGGTGATCGACAAGAAGATTGTCTATGGTCACTCATTCGCCATCTATGCACTAGCCACCTACAGCGATACCTTCGGCGACCCGATCGCTCTCGACTATGCTGAGGCGTGCTTCGATCTGCTGCAGATATACGCTGCGGAGACATCCTACGGTGGATACTGGGAGATGTTCGAACGTGATTGGCGTCTCTGCGCAGGGGGAAGTGGCGGAGGAGACCGAAAGACCCTCGATGTGCACATGCATCTCATGGAAGCCTACACGGCGCTCTACAAAGCCAGCGGAAAAGATATCCATCGGAGAAAACTGGAGGAGATCATCGATCTCATCAATGAAAAAATCCTGCATCCGGTGCATAAGACCGGGATTCCACAGTTCCACTGCGACTGGTCGGTTGCTCCGCAGATCAAGTTCGATATCATCTGGGGATGGGACCGGTTCAGTGATGACTCGGGAGCAAAGCCGAATGCGCTGGATAACACTTCGTACGGACACAACGTCGAGTTCTTCTGGTTGCTCAGCGATGCGCTACGGGTGCTAGGGAAATCGACCGTTCCCTATGAAACAATGTTTGCGAAAGTACTGGAACATGCTGTATCATATGGGGTAGACCGTGAGTATGGCGGAGTCTATGTGGAGGGCTCCCTAGATGGCTCGGCGGTGTACGATGATTGTAAGGAGTTTTGGCAACAGGCCGAATTCCTGATCGGAATGCTGGATGCCTACCTGGCCTTTGGTGACGATCGCTATCTGGAAGCCTATGGGAACGTCCATAGATTCGTATTCGACAAGATGATCCACCATGGTCTCGGCGAGTGGCTTGCACTGTTGCAGCGAGACGGAACCCCCATTTGGACTCACATGAGTCATTCCTGGAAAGTGAACTACCACACCATACGCGCAGCCACACTGAGTCTGGATAGAATGGATGCGATATTGTTACGTTTGCAATGACTTCGTTGAAGTCTTGATCATAGAGAAAAGGAGAAGACTATGAAAAAAAGAATCATGGTTGGTCTGTTGGTAGCGCTGGTCGCCACCACGATGTTGTTCGCGCAGGGAGCCTCCGAACCTAGAGCCCCGAAGAACACCCTGGAGATTTTCAGTTGGTGGACCGCAGGGGGAGAAGCTGATGGTCTGCAGGCTATGTACGACGAGTTCTATCGTCAGTATCCGGACATTGAAGTCATCAATGCGACCGTGGCAGGTGGTGCTGGTACCAATGCCAAAGCTGTGCTCGCCACACGCATGCAGGGTGGTAATCCTCCCGACTCCTTCCAAGTTCACGCCGGAAAGGAACTCATTGACACATGGGTAGTCTCAGGCTTCATGGAACCGATCACCTTCATCCTCGAAGATGCCGGGTACATGGACATGTTCCCCGAAGATGTGATCGACATCATCTCCTACGAGGGAGAGGTCTACAGCATTCCTGTAAATATCCACCGCTCGAACGTCATGTGGTACAGCCCCAAGCTGTTCGCACAGTACAATCTCCAGCCACCAAAGACAATGGCTGAATTCTTCCGAGTTGCGGAAGTCTTCAAGGCGAATGGAATTCCAGCACTGGCACTGGGAGACAACGAGATCTGGGCAGCAACCCACCTCCTCGAAAGTGTCATCCTTGCACACACTGGACCCCAAAAGTACAATGCTCTCTGGCAGGGTAAGGTGAAATGGAACGATGCACAGGTACGTGCCGCGCTCAACGATTTCGCAAAGATGATGGGATACATCAACCGTGACCACGCTGCATTGGCAAACATGGACGCAGCTGGCTACGTAGCCGAAGGCAAAGCCGCGATGAACGTCATGGGCGACTGGGCTGCCGGTTATTACTACTCGCAGAATTTCGTACAAGGCGAGGATTGGGACTGGGTTCCCGCTCCTGGTACATCTGGCAACTTCATCATGCTCAGCGATTCGTTCGGATTGCCGAAGAATGCACCAAACAGAGACAACGTCATCAAGTGGCTCACCCTCTGTGCTTCACAGGAAGGACAGGATGCATTCAACCCAATCAAGGGATCGATTCCTGCACGTATCGATGGCGATCGCTCGAAGTATGACCGCTATCTCAATGCCGCCATGGACGATTTCGCATCTGATGCGATCGTTCCGAGTGTCGCTCACGGTGCTGCGATCAGCGAACCTTGGTTGACCCGAATCAACGATATCATGAGTGTGTTCGTCACCGACTTGAACGTCAATAAGGCAATCGGCGAATTCCAGGCTGCTGCCGACAGGTACGCACCCAAATAAGTTTTCCATTGTGCTCTGTGGTACCTTGCTGTACGCTTACGTATGGCGAGGTACCCTATGTACTCGGTACATAGTTCGTTACGATTGGAGTGGATGCCAGTGGCAACTGAGCAACCATTTCACTGAGATATGAAAGAGGTGTTATGTACTGCGCAAAGAAAGACCGTAGACTGGCTATCTTCATCCTTCTACCTCTCCTGTTGGTGCTATTCGTATTCGTCTATGGCTTCATTGCATGGTCGTTACGGATCTCCTTCACCGATTGGAACAGCATACTGCCGGACATGACGTGGGTCGGATTCGCAAATTACCAGGGACTGTTTGCATCGCAACGATTCCAGACAGATATTCGCAACACGATCTACTTCACTGTGTTCTTTATCACCCTCTGTATCGTGGGTGGGTTCTTCCTGAGCTATCTGCTCTACTCGAAGTTGAAAGGTGAATCGTTTCTGCGAACCATCTACCTGTTTCCGCTCTCCCTCTCATTTGTTGTTACCGGTGTTTTGTGGCGATGGATATTCAGCCCCGAGGTTGGAATCAACAGTCTCTTCAGGATGATGGGATTCAAGGCTGAATTCGGCTGGTTCACCAGCACCTATAGTATCGGTGGATTCAACGTAGCCCTGATTGCCCTGATCATTGCTGCATCTTGGCAGTACATGGGTTATACCATGGCCATGTTTCTCGCCGGATTGCGAGGGATTCCCGATCAGCTCATCGAGTCGGCACAGATCGACGGAGCAAGCGAGTTCGCCATCATCAGACATGTGATTCTGCCCATCATCAAACCGATCACCTTCTCGGCCATGATCGTGCTTGGTCATATATCGCTCAAGATATTCGACCTGGCATATGCGATGACCGGAAAAGGACCTGCCTTCGTCACCGACTTCCCCGGACTGTTCATGTTCGAAACCACATTCCGTGGGAATCACTATGCAGAGGGAGCCGCCATCTCGATTATCATGCTCCTCTTAGTAGCCATGGTTATCGTGCCGTACCTCTTCTCTACTTTACGGGGGGACTCGGAATGAGAATGCATTCAACGAGCAAGTTGCTCAAATACGGATTTGCCGTCATAGCTGTGTTCCTCTTCCTCTTTCCTCTCTACGTAATCATGAACAACAGCCTCAAACCATTTGCCGATGTACGCATCAGCGAGATGTGGATTCCTGCACGCAACCTCTCACTCGAGGGATACGCCGAAGCGTTCGTCAAGCTGTCGCAGAATATCCAGAACAGCTTCATCCTCGTCATACCAGTGAGTCTTTTCTCGGTGATCTTCGGTTCTATCGTTGGGTTCATCTTTGCCAAGGTTAAGTTCCGTTTCTCGAACACGATATTCGCTCTGGTTATCTTTGGCATGTTCATCCCCTATCAAAGTATTCTGATCCCGCTGGTCCGGAGCATGAACACGATCGGGTTGTATGGAAAACTCTCAGGGCTGATAGTTACTCACATAATCTATGGTCTGCCTATCTCATCGCTCATGTTCCGTAACTACTATGCAAAGATCCCCGATGAATTGGTGGAAGCCGGGATGATGGATGGACTACGGTTGTGGGGGGTCTTCACCAGAGTCGTGGTTCCTATCTCACTGCCGACCATGGTGGTCGTGCTTATCTGGCAGTTCACCAGTGTGTGGAACGACTTCCTCTTTGCCGTGACCTTGACCCAACGACCTTCGATACAACCGATCACGGTCGCACTGCAGAACTTAGCCGGGACACAGGTAATCGAGTGGAACGTACAGATGGCAGGTGCCTTGATTGCAGCCATCCCTACGCTTCTTGTCTACATCTTCCTTGGTAAGTACTTCATCCAAGGGCTCCTTTCGGGATCGGTCAAAGGGTAGGGGCATACGATATGACTGCACCCATCTATCTCGGCATCGATATCGGAGGAACCAAGACAGCGATCAGTGTCGGAGACAGTGAAGGGAAGCTTTTGGAGAAGCGGAAGTTCCCCACTCGCTCTCGTGTCGAGGATGTGATTTCGGATATCTTTGCACACGTGCCGGAAAGCTCAGACGGCTACAGTGCCATAGGCATCTCCTGTGGAGGCCCATTGGATAGCCGCCGCGGTATCATCCAGAGTCCTCCCAACCTTCCTGGGTGGGACGATGTGCCCATCGTGGACATTGTCACAGATCATTTTGGCGTACCAACCTTTCTCGAAAACGATGCGAACGCCTGTGCTCTTGCCGAGTGGTACTGGGGCAATGGAAAGGGGTATGACTCGATCGTGTTCCTCACCTTCGGAACGGGTCTGGGAGCTGGCTTGATTCTCGATGGAGCACTCTATCGGGGACCAGATGGACTTGCCGGCGAGGTCGGCCACTGGCGCATGGCTGAGTCGGGTCCCTATTGCTATTACAAAGATGGCTCATGGGAGAGTTTCTGTAGCGGCTCAGGGATTTCCAGCCTCTACGAAATGGCCACAGGAGTTCGCGTAAGTGCAAAAGAAGTTTGCGAACGAGCCAAGCATGGTGAGGTTTATGCACAGCGGGTAATCGATCAAAGTGCTCGGATGCTCGGATCGGGCATGGCCTTGCTGGTCGACTTGTTGAATCCACAACGAATTATTATCGGGAGCATTTACAGTCGGGATGAAGATCTGTTCCGTCCCATCATGGATCAGGTGCTTCGTGATGAGACACTTCCGGTGTCGTATGCCCGATGCGAGGTTGTTCCTAGTCTGCTCGGAGAGCGATTGGGTGATATGGCAGCGCTCGGGATAGCTCGCGACCAGTTTGAAAAGAGGAGGTTGTAGATGGCATATACAAAGATGGACTATTCACGGGAGATCCTCGTGGAGCGGTATCCTATATTGCAGCAGATATCATCATCGCTCGACGCTGCACGTGATCTGACGGTTCGCGTCGCACGTTCTGGCGGGACGTTCCTCGTGGCAGGTAATGGAGGTAGCAGTGCCGATTCTGAGCATATAGTTGGTGAGCTGATGAAATCCTTCGTTCGCAAACGTCCGATCATAGGTGAGGTTGCCAAGCAGCTGACCGATCAGGCTGGAGCTGAGGGTGCCCATCTTGCGGCACAGCTCGAAGGGGCTATTCCTGCGATCTGTCTCTCTTCCCATCAAAGCCTTTCGACAGCATTCATGAACGATGTTGATCCAGCACTGGTCTACGCCCAGCAGGTGTACGGGTATGGACGATCTGGCGATCTCTTCTGGGGCATTTCCACAAGCGGGAATGCAAAGAATGTACGTTATGCAGCCTTAGTGGCCAAAGCTAAGGGGATGTTCGTGTTGGGGATGACCGGAGAGGATGGCGGTGCACTTTTCAATCTCTGTGATGTTTGTATTCGTGTTCCGCAACGGGAGACATTTATGGTGCAGGAGTTGCATCTTCCTGTCTACCATTGGTTGTGTATGGAGCTGGAGGCGAGCTTCTGGTAGAACCATCGACAAGGAGGGCACACATATGCAGTTGCTACCCGGATTGTATCAAGTCGGAGGGAGCCTCTCGGGTCTCACCGGGGATCAGGGTTCTGGTCCGTTCGACGATTGCAATGTCTACGTTCTGGAGCTGTCGGATCAACTGGTGCTGGTCGATTGTGGCAATGGTACCTCTTGGCCTGAGATAGAACGAAACATGTCGATGTGGGATTTGGATCCTTCCAGAATTTCCACGGTATTGTTGACTCATTCCCACTACGATCATGCCAACGCAGCGCATTTGCTCAAGAAGCGCGGGGTGACGATCGTGGCGCATCCACATACTGCCGATTCGGTGGCTTCTGGTGATGAGCGCTGCTGCGGTTTCTTGTATCATCAACAGTTTGTTCCGGTTGTTGTTGATCGGATGGTTGAGGACGGTGAGCAGTTCAGTATTGGCTCAGCGTCTGCACAGTCTGGTGAGGAAGATGGGCTGTCGGTCCTCGCTACCCATCTTCCTGGACATACATTGGGATGTACTGCCTATTCGCTGATGTGGCGGGGTAGGCGAGTACTTTTCTCAGGTGATGTTATTGGTACTCTCGGGTATGGACATTTTGGTTGGAGTGGTTCTATCGATTTCGATCGTGATGTCTATCTGCAGTCGTTGATTCGTATGGCTAAGCTCGATTTTGATGTCATGTTACCCGGGCATGGGTTGTGTTCGTTCAATAATCCGAGGGCACGGGTGGAGGTAAGTCTGAACGAGGCGCTGATGCAATGGAGGTTTTAGAATCAAGCAGGGTAGAATGCCACATTTCCACGTTCACCTTACTTCTCGGGTACTAGGATGCACATCTTCGTGAATTTCGCCGCAAAAGCCTCCTCGTTCACCTGCATTCTAGGGGTGTTCAGTGGGGGCTGTATGGTGAAAGGCTGTTTACTGTGAGGGGAGGAGGATCCTCTGAGCACACCTAGTACTCTGTTGGGTCTCTCTATCTGAAGGATTCGTTCACGGTTCTAACCAAGGGATCTTGTAGGCATCAGCATCCTTGGTAAGTGGTCATAAACACAAGGAGCCTACTGTGCACTGGTAGCCTCGTTATAAACCCTGCAAGGCGAGTGGAGCTTGCGGCGATACGCAGTTGCATTACTCCACCACAACCAATCTCAGAGAGCTTCCAGGACCCGTTTTCTTTAATATACAGATACAGGAACAAAATTTGACTCATTTCCGATTTATATTGACGTATGCCATTCACAGGTATAGACTTGTCCCGAAGTGCCCGGGTGTGTACCCAATTACTGAATTCTAATCCTCAACTCTTCGGACACTGGTTAGTAATCCACACTGTCCAGGAGGACGATCATGAAGAGACTTTTGTTGGTGTTGCTGGTGTCCAGCATACTTATCACTGCCGTTTCTGCAAGGCCAATCGCCTTGGGTATCGGAAACTACGCACGTCACTTCGAGTCGGTATACGATGGGGTTCCGGCCGAAACCATACTCGATCCAACAGCCTATAGTTTCGGCACAGATGTACGACTTCAGCTTCTCATACTGGAATTTACCATGAATGGAACCTTCATCAACGGGAACGAATTCTACTCGGGCATCATGACTGTCGGTATTCGTACACCACTGTTTGGATTTCTCGACCTTGGTCTCGGTATCGGACCTTTTTACGGTATATATTTCAATGAAGGGGAGAGCCGCAGTCTTCGCCTTATAAAAGATGACTCTAATCCGCAGGTGTGGTGCTACTTGTTCGTCGATAATTTCGGAGAGGTTTTCTCGAGCTCGCTCATAGGGTATCGATTGCACCTCGATGCCCATATCGGGAAATTCTCCCTCGGTGTCTCCTTGGAGGCCCCAACTGTCGGATACACCATCGATAATGGTGACTTCCAGGCGATGGATATCCAGATGGATAAGATGCGAATCGGAGCATCGGCACT
>CAYYOL010000051.1:0-11576 GCA_964473245.1 uncultured Spirochaetaceae bacterium | reverse complement strand
CGTAGAACAGGGGAACCTGGTTGGTCTTGTCGAAGGCAATGGCAAGATTGAAAACAGGCCATCCCCTATCGTCCTTGGCTTTGCCGAACTCAACGATGTCGACATCCCCCGCCTGACAGTTCTTGTTGGTCGAGTCGTAGGAGATGTACAGCCGCTGCCTTCGGTCCCGTTTTGCATTCCAGCTGTCAAGGAAGCCGATGGCATGCTCCTTTGTGATGGAGTTCAGCAGTCTGGACACCTTCGAATCGCTGTAGACCCTCATGTGGTGTGAGAACAAGGGATGAGAGAACGCAAAGTCGGGATAGTATTGCTGTGAATTCCGCTGATTTGTTACACTCAAACCTCTGAGATACCTAATTCTCTTTGCATAGAGCTTGGTTTCATTATGAATTAATGTCTTTATTTGCGTAATGCATCATATAAAAATCTAATCCAAAGGCAACTGAATCTTTCATGCTGAGAGCGTGGAGGAATGACTATGGGGTTGACGATGGACGAAAGAAAATCCTTGGTGAGAGAGACCGCGAGACGGTATCAACGAGCGGGGAAAAAACAGAAGGGTCGCATTCTGGAAGAATTTCTTCATAGCACAGGCTACAATCGCAAGTACGCCATCCACATTCTCGCGAACGAAGGCAAGACGAGCTGGACGAAAAGAAGAGATGAGGTGGTTGGGTTGCGCATGAAGGCCTCTTGTCGGGGAGGGAAACGGCACAAAGCGGGTCGTAAGAAGGTGTACGACGAGGCGGTATGCAACTCCGTGCTGAAGATATGGCGTCATTTCGACCACATGTGCTCCAAATTGTTGAAGGAATTCATCAAGGTAAATATTGATGATCTGTTTCGGAGTGCATGGCTGCGTCTCGATGAAGATCATCGTGAACCGTTATTATACATCAGTGCCGCCACCATCGATCGGATGGTGTGCCATGAACGTAAGCAATGCAAACTGATGAAAGGAACCTGTGGAACAAAGCCTGGCAGCCACCATCTACCAGTAGGAGCTCTCTAGCGCACAACCACCGAGATGGCCGCCTTCACAAAATCCCGAAAGAGAGGATGTGGTCTTCCCGGCCGGCTCTTGAATTCTGGGTGATACTGAACTCCAACAAACCATGGATGGGCCGGAATCTCCACAGCCTCGACCAGAGTCCCATCTGGACTGAGCCCTGTCAGCTTCATACCAGCCTGCTCAAGCGTCGCTCGAAATTCGTTATTGAATTCGTAGCGATGTCGATGCCGCTCCTCGATATTCGAGGTCTGGTAGGCTGCATAGAGACGGCTAGACGTATCGGTGATAGTGCAGGGATAACTTCCCAATCGCATGGTTCCACCAAGATCGATCCCCTTCTGATCGGGCATGATGTCCACCACAGGATACTTAGTACTTGGATACCACTCGGAGCTGGAGGCTCCGTCTAGATTCGCCACATTCCTGGCAAACTCTGAAACCGCACATTGCATACCAAGACAGAGGCCTAAAAATGGAATTCCATGCTCACGAGCGTATTGGATGGTCCGAATCTTTCCCTCGATTCCTCGAAGCCCAAATCCACCAGGGACCACAATACCACTGACACCGGAGAAAACCTTCGCGAAGGCTTCATCATCCAACTCCTCGACATCCTCCGAATCGACCTTCACCAGTTCTATCCTCACCTTATGCATGATACCTGCATGATTCAGAGATTCGACTACACTGATATAGGCGTCGGAGAGCTCGACGTACTTTCCGGCCAGTACAATACGTACTTTCCGCTCTGGATGCCTCTGGCTTTCAACCATGGCTTTCCATTGGTCAAGATGCCGAACTCGCCCTTCGAGACCGAGGCGCTCAAGCACTAGCAGATCAAGATTCTCTTGTTCGAATAAGAGTGGAACCTCATAGATAGATGGGAGATCGGGATTGCAGATCACAGCCTCTTTTTCAACATCGCAAAACATCGCGATTTTCTCCTGCATCCCCTGAGGGAGGGCTCTGTCTGATCGGCATACGATAAAGTCGGGATGAATACCTATACCGCGAAGCTCCTTCACGCTATGCTGGGTTGGTTTCGTTTTCAATTCACCGGCAGCTGCAATATAGGGAACTAAAGTGACATGAAGATAGAGCGTGTCCTGTTTTCCGAGATCCCTCTTCATCTGTCTGATTGCTTCGAGAAATGGCTGGCTCTCGATATCTCCGACCGTACCACCGATTTCGACCAGCACGATATCGGCCTTGCTTGAATCGGCAAGGGAGAAAAGTCTTGCTTTTATTTCATTTGTTATGTGTGGAATCACTTGAACGGTACCGCCAAGATAGTCGCCTTGGCGTTCCTTCTGAATGACCGACCAATAGATCTTTCCAGCTGTCACATTGTTCAGTTGTCCGATGGAAATGTCGAGAAAGCGCTCATAGTGGCCAAGATCGAGGTCGGTTTCGGCTCCATCGTCGGTCACGAAGACCTCACCATGCTGATATGGACTCATGGTGCCAGGGTCGAAGTTTATGTAAGGATCGAATTTCAGTACGGTTACCGCATACCCTCTGCTCTTTAGCAGGCAACCCAACGAGGCCGCTGTGATACCTTTCCCGAGTGAAGAAACAACACCACCGGTCACAAAAATGAATTTCGCCATCTCCCGCTCTCCCTTTATGATATTGAGATACGCAACGGCGCATTGTTCACCTGTAGGGATGCCTTTCAACCGTTGCTTACTGCACCGGTCGTCGGCGGGTATGAACGAAAAACTTCACTAGTTGCCGATTCCTCGGTACTTGTGGAATGTATCACACTGAGTGTGGAAATCACAATACCATACCAAGACTTTCTTAGTCTTTATCGTCTGGATCATACTCGGCATCGTCATCGTCGAGGACTATCTCTTCTTCGTCTTCTTCTGGTTCAAAATGGTCGGACTCGATACGTTTCCGCTTCTCTTTATGATCGCTTTCATCCTCGGGATCCTCTTCATTCATGGACTCGTTACGCTCCATAGTCTCGTTCACGACTTTTTCAGGGTCAAAGAGCGGTATCGTTTCATCTGCTTCAGGATCCTCATCCTCCTCAACCGGCGCTACAGTCTCTTCCGGGTAGAATGGAGGCACGATCTCCTCGGATTCCACCTCGTCTTCCAGTAGATCGGGATCATCCAGTCGAGCTCTTAGCTCCAACTCCCGCTGCTCCTCTTCCTCGATGAGTCGTTGTCGCTCGGCGAGTGCCAAGTCGAGTTCATCGTTGATCTGCTTGAGTTCATCTCCTCGTGCAGCCAGCTCATCTTCTGAGTTGGAAATCTCCTGCGCAAGCTGAATCTTGCGCTCTCCGAGTGTGGCGACACTCCTCTCGAGCGTGTCACGCCTTTCAGCGAGATCTCGAAGGACCTGATCCCGCTCTGACAGAAGAGCTTTGGTCTCTTCGATCTGTTTCGAAACTGTATCCATAGATTCAAGAGAGACATCGGTTAGTCGCTTCACCACCCCTTCGAGAATTTCAGTCCTATTGTTGAGCTCCCTGAGAAATGCCTGGACGGTGGTTATCATGGTTTGGAACGTTGCATCGGTATGATTCAGCGAATCGTCAAGCAGAGAGTCGACTCGCTGTTTCGCATCTGAAACCGATTGCTCCATCTGGGTCGCAAGCCGTTGGACATGCGTGTCTAGCGAGTGATCGACCTGCTGTTGGATATGATTGAGCTGTTTTTCCGTCTCTGCAGAGAGAGCTAGACTCTCTTCGATGGTTCTATTCACCGCTTCGACTTTCTGCACCTCGCTTCGAACCTGCCGAGTACGCATTTCTGCTTTCTCAGTCATGGCACCGAGTTGTCCAAGCACTTCGTGGTAGTAGGCAAGCGTCTTCTGCAACTCCTCCAAGTCCTCATTGTGCGAAAAGAGAGATTCTCGTTCACGCATAATCTGAGATACCAGCTCCTCTGTGCCACGCCGATTTTTATCGAGACGAGACTCTACATCTGTAATCAATTCATGAAGCCTGCTCTCGGCATTCTTCACCTCAGAGATGTATTGGCCTACATATTGGCGCATGATATCGAGTCGACGATTCTGCCTATCGGCTTTCCTTAGCGTGAAGATAATGATGAGTGTGAGAACGAATAGCCCCACAGATAATATGATCGGTATCATCTCCCACATATCACACCCCCTATTGAAGCATCTTCGGTATATGCTCCATGAATTCCCGATAATCGGAGAATATTGTATTGGCTTGTGGACACGCTTTGAATCTGCGATCTTTTCGCTTCTCGCTCGATGCGGACGGATCCATCAACGCAGTCCTCATGCCGACATGGCTTGCTCCTACCATATCCTTTCTGCAACTATCTCCTACGTAGAGAACCTCGGAAGGTTCTACCTGTAAGTCGTTGCACACCATATGGAACGGAGCAGGATGGGGTTTCAGATACCCTGACTGTTCTGTGCATGCAGCGTAATCCACAAGATCCTCCACTCCCAGGGCCTTCAGCTTTCTCTCGACTGGAAAGTCGGAGAGTGCTGCAATCGTGACACCCTGTTCTCGCAGTTGTTCGAATGCCTCGCGAACGAACGGATACGGTCGTAACTTGGAGAAGGCTCTCCTCCAACATGCGTAGAATTGTCTTTCCACTCGTTCCGACATGTGCCGTATTCGATCATCTGCATCACCTTGCGATGAGCCTATGTTGCACAACCAGTTTGCCTGCCTTGCTCGAAACCCCTCCTCATTCTCAGGAACGGTATGCTCTTCATCATGAGAGCGGATATACGAGCGGAAACGCTGATATCGGAGTGCAAGCAACGGGGAAGGGAAAAAAGAGCGCATCAGCTTCCAGTCGGTTACCCACTTCGGGTATAACGTTCCATCTATATCAAAACAAACTACTTTGATTTTCATTACAACTTATTTGCCGGAGTGTTTCTTCTCCTCTCCTTCAATTCAACCTCGACAGGTATCTGAGAGAATCCAAGGTCTCTTCGAATGCAGTTCTTCAGATACTGCACATACCCCTGCGGGAAGTCCTTCTTTCGGTTCACAAAGAAGAGGAATCGGACGGGAGGGGCACTCACCTGTGTCCCATAGTAGACCTTGAAATGCCCTCTCGTACCTCTTGGCGGTTGGTATGCATCGGACCAGTCTCTGAGAAAGTTGTTCAATTGAGCAGTTTCGATTCGTTTGTTCAACTGGCGCCAGACAGACCAGACCGTATCAAGCAATTTGCCGACATCGACCGACTCAATGGCACTGATAGGCACTATCGGAGCGAAGGTCAGAATGGGGAACAGGAAGCGGGCTCGATCCTTTATGGCATCAAGCTCGTTGTCAATTCCGGTAAGGAGATCGATCTTGTTGAACACGAGCACGACACCCTTTCCCCGACGAACGATGAGTTGTGCGATCTTCTTGTCCTGATCGACCAGTCCGGTGGTCACATCGATCATCAAGAGAACCACATCGGCCTCATCGATGGTCTTGATTGCCCTATTCACCGAGTAGTATTCGACATCCTCTTCGACTTTGCTTTTTCGCCGTATTCCAGCGGTATCAAGGACCGTATACGAAGTCCCCTTGTAGGTAAAGTCTCCCATGATGACATCGCGAGTGGTTCCTGGGATATCGCTTACAATCGAAGTGTCCTTCCCAGTAAGCAGGTTCGTCAATGTCGATTTTCCGGTATTCGGTTTTCCCAGAACAGCTATGCGGACTCGCTCTTCGACCTCTGGCGCATCTATAAGCTCCTCCATCTCGAGCATCTCAAGCAGGGTCTCCTCGAGCTCGCCTATCCCCAGTCCGTGGGCTGAGGAGATTCCGAGTACTCGCTCGTATCCGAATCTATGGTAATCCCAGATAAGATTATCACGTGACGGGTCATCAACCTTGTTCACCGCAAGAACGACCTTTTCCGAAAAAGGCCGAAGTGTCTCGATGAGCATCTCATCCTCTGCAGTAACCTCGGTGCAATCCATGAGCAGGACAATCGCGTCTGCGATCGCCAGCAGTCCGAGGCTCTTCTTTGTAACGAGAAAATCGAGGCCTTCCTGATCTAGCTTTACCCCGCCACTGTCTATGAGCAACACAGGATGATTACCTAAAAGCCATTTTTCCGGTATCGGATCCCGAGTCACACCCGGTGTCGCATCGGTGATGGCCCTTCTTTTCCTGATCAGTCGATTAAAAAGAGTCGATTTGCCGACATTGGGACGTCCAATTATCGCAATAATGGGGAGTCCAAGTTTACGTAGTGATAAAGTCTCCGAATCTATCATGCATCCATTCCCTTACATATGTGTTAATATTGATATACGAGTCCATACTCATCACAGTTCTGACCAACTCTTGAGCTTCGGTCAATGTTATGGAGCGGATGATATTCTTGATCTCCAGTAAACTCTGGGGACTCATACTGAACTCGTCGAGCCCCATTCCGAGCAGAATGACTGTCGAAAGGGGATCACCGGCCATTTCTCCGCACATAGCAACGGGAATACCGGCAGCATGCCCTTTCTCCACGATCATCTGAATCAGACGAAGTACTCCGGGATGAAAAGGCTGATAGAGATATGCGATTTTTTCATTTCCTCTATCCACAGCGATAGTGTATTGAATGAGGTCGTTCGTACCGATTGAGAAAAAATCCGTCTTCGGGGCAAGCAGGTCAGCACACAGTGCTGCTGAAGGAACCTCAATCATGGTTCCGACCTCGATATCCTCATCGAAAGGGATATTCGATTTCCGGCACTCGTCCTTCACCTGCTCGAACACGAACATGACATTCTCCAGTTCCTCAGGACCACTGATCATGGGGAACATGATTTTCATCTTGCCGTAGGCCGATGCTCGGAGCAGAGCCCTCAGTTGTACACGAAAGATGTCCTTTCTCGAAAGGCAGAATCGCACTGCACGCCACCCAAGAATGGGATTGTCCTCTCCCAAACCCTCCATGCCGGGGATTATCTTATCTCCTCCGACATCGATGGTTCTGATTGTCACAGAGCCGGTGTCTCCTGCCCGCTCCAAGACCTCTTTATAGGCTTCGAACTGTTCATCTTCGGTCGCACCGCCCTGTTTCAGAAAGAGAAACTCCGACCGAAATAGACCAATACCACTAGCCCCATTGCTCAGAACAGCGTCGACCTCCTCAACGGTTTCGATATTTGCTTTGAGCGATACCTTGTGACCATCCTTCGTGACGGTCTCGAGTGATGCGAGTTCGTGCAACTCCTGCTCGTGTTCGACCCACCGCGCGTATCGAGCACGCATCTTATTCGCAGACGCACTGCTAGGACGAATGGAGACCTCACCAAGATTCCCATCGACAATGATCTCGTCACCCTTCACGACCTTGTCGGTGATTCTTCCCAAACCAACGACAGTGGGAATCTGAAGAGCGCGGGCAAGAATAGCCACATGGCTGGTTCTACCGCCTCCGTTCAGGGCGATAGCCTTAATCTTTGTCGGATCAAGCGAAAGAGCCTCGGATGGGAGGAGTGTGTCGGCTACCAAGACCACTTCATCGCTTATTGCCTTGAGGTTGATTCTCCGTTTACCCATCATCTGGCGAATCACACGGTATCCGATGTCATAAAGATCGGCGCTCCGTTCTCTGAGCACAGGGTCGTCCGAAGATTCAAGCACTTCGATGAATCCCAGGAGAACCTGTTCCACTGCCCACTCACCACAGATGTGCCCAGTTGCAATGAGGTTGTTCACCGAGTCTGAGAAATCCGGATCCTGGATCATGAGCAAGTGTGTTTCCAGGATGTTCCGATGGTCATCGGCAACCGACTCCTGCTTCATCTGCTCAAGTTCCGAGGCAACCGTATCGAGCGCACGTTTGAACCGAAGCTGTTCAGATTCGGTTTTTCCCTCGGCTATGGCCAGATGAGGAATCGCGAGCTTTTCATGCAGGTAGAGGAACGCCCTCCCTATGCCGATGCCCGACGATGCTGCGATACCCTTCAGAATTCTCATATATGCGTGTATCATACGGGGTTTTATCCCTCGTGTAAATAGATACTCGCATTGGATATCAGTTCTGTTGTATGCTACAGCCATGGATAATGACGATCGGAAAAAGGATCATCCCTGGGTCCCCTATGCATGGATTATCCTCGTTGTGTTCTCAGCACTGATCGTGCTCATCGCACTTCCCCACATGCGAGAGGCCTTCCGAGAATCGCAGATGGGAGCCCTCGTTCAACGCTACCGGATGGAGCAGCGGGATGCAGAACAGATCTCACAGACTGCACGAGTATTCTTTGCCGTACCTAAGTCGCAAGGAGATGGTTTCTCTTTCGTCCCATACTCGGTACCCACTACAAGTGGTTCGAGATTTGCCGTAGTCGAGGCTCTTCTCGCCGGGCCGCCTCATCAAGCACTACAGAATGGCGCCATAACCTGCATTCCCTCTGGAACGAAGTTACGGGGCATGAGCGTCTCGTACGAGATTGCTTTTGTCGATTTTTCACAAGAGTTTCTCGCCCCGACAGTCTGGGAGAATGAAGGGATCGATGGGAAAATAGGACAAGTAAGACGAACTCTCACTGCACTTCAGGGAATACGGGATGTAGTGATTCTTGTGGAGGGGACACCGTTGGAAGAGATTTCAACCTCCCGATAGCAAGCTCTCCATGCACTGAAGGAATTCTGTTTTTCCCATCCGATCATCATCCCTGCGAAGAAGTGCGAGAAATTCGCGATTTCCCTTCCTTCCTCGGATAGGCGACTCGATCATTGCTGAGAATCCCACCCTCTCTTGTGTAAGCGACTCGAACACCGCGTATAGAATCGATGCGAGGGTTGCATCATCTTTCACCACTCCAGAGAATCCTGCAGCCTCTCGCTCCAATTCAAACTGGGGTTTGATAAGCGAAACCATCCATTTCTCTCTCGTCAAAGAGAGGATGTGGCTTGCCGCTCCGGTGATCGAACGAAAAGAGAGGTCAGCTACCGCAGCATGGGGTTGAGGCTCCAGTGCATTGATATGCATGATGTTTCTTCGTTCATGCACGAATACCCGATCATCGCTTCTCAGTCGATAGTCCAGCTGATTGTATCCGACATCGACAGCATGCACTGCCTGTGCACCTCGCTGTAATAGGCAATCGGTGAATCCTCCGGTGGAAGATCCGGCATCTACGAAGATCATCTGCGATACATCGATATTCCATTGGGAGAGAGCATGGTCGAGTTTTTCGCCACCACGAGAGACGAAAGTCGGGAAGGAGAAACCAATGATACTATCTGTCGAAACAAGTCTACGAGAATCGGGGCATATCTCACCATCGACAAGTACTTGACGACATTCGATGAATGCCCAGAGTTCATCTTTCTCATACGCTGGATACGACTCCTGAAGGAGCTGGAGAAGTGCTTTCTTTCCTGCTCGTTTTCCCATAACGATAGCCTCAAAGTCCAAATTGCTCGCTGATTCTCTTGATAGAGAGCGTTTTCCCACTATCAGGGTCTACAGTACAGACTACACCCTGGAGATAGGAAGGAGCATCGAGAATCTGATTCCTGAGCGGTATCTGGGTCATTTGTCTTTCAATCGCGATATTCGGGTCCGATCCTATGACTCCACTGATCGGTCCACACAGACCAAGATCGGTAATATAGCCTGTTCCTCCATCGAGGATTCGTTCATCGGCTGTTTGTACGTGCGTGTGGGTACCAACCACTGCAGAGACTTTCCCATCGAGATAATGGCCCAAAGCCTCTTTCTCCTGCTCCGCCTCTGCATGAAAATCGACAAAGATCAACTTAGTCTCTCTCCTCATCTTCTCCACCAGTGTGATAGCTGTCTGGAACGGACAATCAATCGGCACCATCTGGTGTCTTCCCTGGAGATTGATCACACCAATATCCACCCCTGAGACCGTCACGATTGTATGACCATGACCAGGTGCTTGCGCAGGATAGTTAGCAGGGCGAAGGATTCTCGCGTCCTTGTCTAGCACAGGGCGCATCTCTTCTCTCTGCCAAATATGATTACCACTTGTGATGACATGTACTCCCAGTGCAAAGAAAGTGCGAGCAAGTTCCTCGGTGAGACCGAATCCATCGGCGGCATTCTCTCCGTTCAACACAACAAGATCGGCTCGCTGACGCTTGATCAACTGAGGAAGCCCCATAAAAAGGGCTCTGCCCCCGGGTTGTCCAATGACATCTCCGAGCAACAGAGCCGTAATAGTTCGTTTTTTCGACATACAATCCTTTATCAGCGCGCGTATTCCACAACACGCATCTCTCGGATGATCGTTACCTTAATTCTTCCTGGATACCTGAGTTCAGCTTCGATTCTGCTTGCTATACCCTTGGCAATATCCTTTGCTCCATCATCGGTGACACTATCATTGTTCACCAGAATCCTGAGCTCACGACCTGCCTGAATGGCATATGCCCGATCAACACCGGTAAAGCTCTCAGCAATGCTCTCTAGGCTCTCGAGACGCTTGATATAGTTATCCAATGTCTCTCTTCGAGCTCCAGGTCTTGCGGCAGATATGGCATCGGCAATCTGTACGATGACAGATTCTATACACGATGGCTCGATATCGTTGTGGTGTGAGAGAATCGAGTTGATGACTCGAGGATCCTCTCCAAGACGTTTCGCAAGGTCTGCACCCATTTCAGCGTGGTTCGAATCACCATCCGATTCGATTCCCTTACCGATATCATGAAGCAATGCTCCACGTCGAGCGATATCCCGATCAGCTCCAACTTCTGCTGCGATCATACCGGCCAACACAGCGACTTCCTTCGAATGGTTCAGTACGTTCTGTCCGTAACTTGTTCGGAAGTGAAGACGTCCCAAAGCTCGAACCATCTCTTGGCTTATGTTGTGGATACCGAGGTCGAAAATTACCTTCTCTCCCTCTTCCATGATAACCCGAGTGATCTCCTTGGTTACCTTCGCAACGACCTCTTCGATTCTTGCCGGATGAATTCTTCCATCCTGAACCAGTCTCTCCAAAGCCACTCGTGCTATCTCTTTCCTGACAGGATCGAAACAGGATATGACTACGGCTTCGGGAGTATCGTCTATGATGACATCCACGCCAGTCAAGGTCTCAAGTGTTCGGATATTCCGGCCCTCTCGACCGATGATCCGTCCTTTCATCTCATCGCCAGGGAGACTCACGGTGGTGACCGTGACTTCTGAACTCACTTCAGTCGCGAGTCTCTGGATCGATGTCACGATGATGTCTCGAGCCAACTTGTCCGCACGTAACTGCGCGTCCTGCTCAATCTTGTTGACAATGACTTGAGCATCTCGCTTCGCTTCGTTCTGCAAAGCCTCGATTATTACCTGCTTGGCCTCTTCCGAGGACATGCCTGCAACACGCTCTAATTCCTTCTTCCAGTTCTCTTCCATTTCAGAGAGATTCTTCTCTCTTTGGACATTACTAGCCTCTTTGTCTGCCAGTTGCCTTTTCACGGCATCTAGTTCCGCTTGTTTTCGTTCTAAATTCTCTTCCTTCTTCAACAGTCTCTGTTCTGTTCTCTGAAGCTCACTTCTGCGTTCTCTCGCCTCACGTTCTTGTTGTTGTTGTTCTTTCAACAACTGATCACGAGTCTCAATGAGAAGCTCTTTACTTT
>CAYYOL010000050.1:0-12470 GCA_964473245.1 uncultured Spirochaetaceae bacterium | reverse complement strand
TGTAGACGCCATCGGGTGGCACGTTAGGACGGGGGTTCGACTCCCCCCACCTCCACCAGATACACGATAACCCGTCGGTTCGGACACTCAATCCGAATTGGCGGGTTTTTCATATATGTCCCGAACCGTCTGCTCCATTCTGGACAATTCTGCGTACGTAAGGAAATTGAAGCTGTCAGAACGTATGCTCTCCGGTATTGATCCTTCATGTACTATGCAGGTTTCAATGAACAGATCGATCAATCGGTCGGGCATCTTCACAATATGAGTGAGATGCTCTTTTGCCCGTTCATATCTCGTAAGTGCATTCAGTTCATGCATCAAAACATCATCAAAGGCCGAGGCTATCTGGGTGGCGAGTTGATCTGCTGCATCTGTTAGGTCAAGGAAAGTCTGTTTCTTGCACTCTGGACTACCCTTACTTCGGTCCCAGTTGGTATAGATCGGAAGAATGATCGGTGGGTGAATCAGCTGCCTCGATGCAAGAATATGGTGTAGCAGGACTCGATGGACCATGGTATTGCCACTACTGAATGGAGCGATGAGCAGAAATCCACTTGCTATAGCCACAGCGTGCACAATGGGAGCCACATCGTGAGCTTTCAGACGATTATGTGTCTGTATGAGGCCATCCAAAAGCCTCCTATTGCTTTCCGATATCTGTTCTTCACTTTGGGTAGCCTTCGCGTGTAGAGACTGTAGTACCTCGAAAGAGAGTTCCTTCCACGATTCGGACTCTCTCAGCAGCTTGAGAAAAAGATCTTTATGCTTGGATCCATTAGAAGCGTCATCCAATGCATAGACAGCTGTTGCCTCACGATCGATAAGGGCCATATTGGTGCGTTCGAAGATTTCAGGAGAGAAAGAGCTCAGCATGTCGGCACTTCTTTTCTGTAGAAGGGAAGTATCGAAACTTCCAAGCACTCTCGTCTTTCTTATGATGGGGCAGTATGTGGGGACACCGAGAAGATTATCCACCACACGGTGTCTACGAGATCGTATCCCTTTATTCAGCGTGTAGTAGTAGTCTCGTTCCAATGCATCTACATAGTTACCGGTAGTGCAATCCTCGATGGGAAGTCGTTTCCCGGTTATGTACTCATAGTAGAACCAGATTCTTCTGGTGTATCTTCCCGTAGGTTTCTTCAGAATGAATTCAGTGAGTTCAGATTCTGAAATCTGTTCGAAGAGTACAGATAGAATCTCGAGATTCACCCCATCGTATTTCAGTGCGAACTCGAGATGATCCCCTACCGTATTCCCAGGCCAATAGCGAGGAGAATACATCTCCTCGATTGTTCCATTTCGTTTCCGTGTCTTTCTCGTACCAGAAACGAGAACCGAAGAGGTATGCCAATGGTGCATACCAGATATTTGGAACTTTTGAAGCAGAAACGAATAACCAGCAAGATGAAAACCATTTGTGTGCAGCTTCATAGAGTCTCCCAAAGCATGGTAGTCTCAATTCAGAATAGAGTCAGACTCAGATTAAGTCAATAGATTTGTGTAAGAAGCGGTTTATTTATAAAGTATTTATCAATTTACTACTGATGCATAAATGTATTCATTCAAGGCCTGAATGAGATGGTCAGACCAGTACTGATCCCCCTCCCCTCATGGTCCAGGATATCGAGCAACCGTAGTTCTGCGGTTACATAGGTCGATTTCATGAACTCGACTGGGAGCAGACGGGCTCCGATATTCAGCATACCACGCGTTTGTGCATCGCCTGCACTCGGATATGCACTGTAGGAGACATTGCCGAAATCGATGAGAAAATCGACCTTCCCTTTGAACACCTTCTCGAGAAGCGGGGCTTGGAATCCCATGCCGAAATCGATATCCGTTTTCATGTTTTCCTTGAACGTATAGCCAATCAGAACAGTGGTCTTCGATGGCCAATCGATGAAATTGGAGGAAAATGAACTGGCGATATAGGTCTGAGCTGCAAACCGATTTTTATCACTCACACCGTGCATCTGTCCATTCACGCCGAATGCAACCGAAGTGGTCCCCTTCTCGATGAATCGCCACTTCCCCTGGAGCAATAGATCGACATCATCGGCAATATCGATGGCAAGAGTCGCTTCGAAATCTTCAGCAAATCCGAGTTGGATGAACGGAATATGGGAAAAGTCGCCGGGAAATTTCAACAGGGCGTTGTACCCGGTCGTGATCGCTGCTCCGTTACTGCTGTCGACAGGGATAGCACTGGGAATGACTATATAGCCATTGGTTCCTGAGAGTGTCGTATTACCTTCGACTACCGCGGCACCTACCGTTCCCATACTCAGTACGATGGTACATACGACGACCATAGTTACGACAGCTTTTTTCTCTCCCATTGCTTCTCCTCCTCTGGCTATGGAGCCTCTGTGCATTCACTGTATCACTGTTTCCCATGTAAACAAATAAAATTGTGATACGATACACCCACCCTTCTGTCGTTGAACTCTCCTATTGAACTTTCCAGATAAATCTGGTAAAAACTATAAAAGTTAGCTAAGGCTAATATATTACAGTTATACAGGTGGTGTAAACCCTATGGCAATAGCAAGAACGCCCGTGTTCAAACGGTGCAACTATCTCGGAATCGATCCCATCGTACTTGGATATACCCATAAGCCGAGTATTCGGAGGCAGAAACGATCTCGTCGTAAAGTGAGCGAGTATGGTATACAGCTTAAAGAGAAGCAGAAGGTACGCTTCGTATACGGCGTATTGGAGAGACAGTTCAAACGAACCTACAAACGTGCTGAGAGCATGCCTGGCATGACCGGTGAGAACCTGCTTCGACTCATGGAGTTGCGTCTTGATAATGTAGTATTCCGACTTGGGCTAGCCAAGACACGAATTCAGGCAAGACAAATGGTCAATCATGGTCATATCTTGATTAATGGCAAACGGGTCGATATCCCCTCCTACGAAGTCCAAGTAGGTGACGAAGTAGGTGTGCGCAAATCAGCTATCGCTTTAGCGACCAACATCAAATTCTCCGAAAGGCGGGCTCTTCCACCATGGCTCTCGTTCTCTGAAGAGGCTTTCAAAGGTACGGTAGCTGGTCTCCCCTCTCGAAATGATATCGACTTCGCGGTGCAGGAGCGAGCCATTGTAGAGCTCTATTCCAAATAGTAGATTGACGTGGTGTGTGACATCGGCTACTATGCCTCCATGTTCACACAATTGACACTAGCGACACCACGAGAAGGCTTTGTATCACTCACCGCTCAGATTCAGCGACTCGTCACCGAGTCAGGAGTATCCGCGGGGTATTGTCTTGTCTTCTGCCCGCATACAACGGCAGCAATCACTTTGAACGAGAACTCCGATCCCGATGTCATTCACGACCTCATGATTGGACTCGATTCGGCGTTTCCGGACGATAGTCGTTTTCGACATGACGAGGGAAACTCGGTAGCACACCTGAAGTCGTCTGCGATCGGAGCAAGTGAGCTGGTTCCGATTCATCGGGGAAAGCTTGTACTGGGTATTTGGCAAGATATCTACTTCTGCGAATTCGACGGTCCTCGCTCGAGAACCGTCCATGTTCAAATAGCGGGTGTTTCCTAATCCTCCGGTTCCCATCGCGAGAACACCATCACACCGAACACTGAAAAGACTACCACTACTATGAGCGCTCCCAGTGTCGGTTTCCAGTTGATTGGAAAGCCCTCTAATGCCTGCATCATCTGATCATTCACCCGGGCAATCGAGAACGATCCCACACGATCGCTGAGCGTGATCACCGAGAGGATAAGCCAGGTTGCGAGCGATCCCACCGCGGCAAGCACCGGTTTGTTCACCATTGCAGAGAAGCTCACGGTTATCACGGCAAATGTCAAGAAATAGATGAATAGAAAGAGATTTGAGAAAATGAACGGAACAAGGGGAAAGTCTGGGAAGAGATAGAGGCAATATCCTGCCATACAGAACATTCCAACTAGCTGTCCGATAGCAATGGTCAGCTTGAGTGCTCCAACCTTGGCAAGCAGTATCGCTGTTCGACTCACCGGATGGGACAACAAAAACTGCATGGATCCATCATGTTTCTCGCCGGCTACACACCCCATGCTCACCACAATGATCACGATGGTTCCGATCTGCGTGAAATTCTTCAGGTATTGTTCCATGGCATCATGATAGGTGATCGTTCCGATCGATATCATGATATTCTGGGAGGCTCCGACATACGAGAGGATATCTGGCATGAAATAGGCTGTGAGGGGAGATAGTATGCCGAAAAACAGTGATACGGCGACCCAAATAAGCAATCTGGAAGTGCGAACAGACTCTTTCCACTCCTTGCCTACCAGTGAAGGCAATGTCTCAATCATGGTACTCCTCCCTCATATGATGCATAAACACATCCTCTAGTGTTGCCTCTTGATGCATAAGACTCTTCAGTTTCAGACCATGCGATCCGACGAAATCCAGAATCTTCCGCTGATTCGTGTCATAATCTGCAGATAGCATGGAAATCGTCTCACCAATAGCGGTGGTCTCTATACCTAGTTCTCCACACAGATCAGATGCCGCTTGAGCCTCGGTATGCGAGTCGAATGTCATGATCAGCACCGGTCGAGCGTGTAGTTGTAATAGCCGTTTCGTTTTCTCATGAATGCGAATCGCACCATCTTTTATGATCGCTACCTCGTCACAGACCCGTTGAACATCGTCGAGGATATGCGATGACATGAACACGGTGGTGGACTCCCTGAGTGAATCGATCAGATCGAGCACCTCCTTTCTGCCCTGAGGATCGAGAGCAGATACCGGTTCATCGAGAAAGACGACATCTGGTTCGTGGATGATTGCCTGAGCAATTCCAAGTCTCTGACGCATCCCTCCAGAGAAGCCTCCAATGCGTCTATCGGCAACATTGGCGATCCCACAGAGTTCGAGTAAGGAGTCAATTCTATCGTCCAGGTGTCGAGCCTCCATGCCGTGAAGATTGCCGGAGAGTTTCAGCAGTTCCCGTGCAGTGAGCCACCGGTAGAACCGAGGACTCTGTGCTAGGTAGCCGACATGCTGCTTCGTTTCCATGGTGTTGCCCTTCCCTGCTATACGGAAGGAGCCTTCGTCTGGGGTGATCAGGCCTGCGAGAATTCTTATGAGGGTGGTTTTCCCTGCTCCGTTCGGACCAAGGAATCCGAACACCACCCCCTTCTGTACCGCAAGAGAGACACCGCTGAGTGCGGTGACTGTCCCAAAGCGTTTCGTTATTGTGTTCACCTCAATGATTGCCATATGTTTTTCTCCCGTATAACAGATATGCGAGGGGACCAAATAGATTCACGAATAGCACAATCAACAGCCATGGTATACGCCCGATGCCATTGAACTGCTCTCTATGCAGCCAATCACGAATACAGATGATCTTCAGTATGAGTTCCACAACAATGAGCGGAGAAATAAGTACGAGTGCCTCTCCTGTCATGATCAGAGTCCTCCTTTGCTCGACTGAGCTTGTATGAATTGTATCATCTCGGTAAGGAATCGAGGATGCAGCTCCATCGTCCGATCCATGTACGAACGTTGTAAGTCGGCATCGGCTTCGACCTTCCGGAGCATATGACCCATCTGTTGAATCTCTACGAATGACACCGTTGGGGGCATACGATCTCTACCAAAGAGACCACTTTCATCGTGAAGCCGTTCATCGTTCGCTCCCCAGATCACCAGAGCAGGGATATCCAGCGAACGGAGAACTTCAGTCGGATCGTATTGCATCCAAGTTTGAAGGTAGAGCTCCTTTCCGAGTGGAACGAGGGTATCAACCATGAGGTTCCCAGTCTCCTCGTACCGGTTCTGAGAAATCTGCTCAAACCGTTTTTCAAGCACTTCAGCTGCCTCTGCATTGATGCGGGAGACCTGTTTCACCATCTGGTCGCTTATGAGATCTCCGTTTCCTGCCATCGAGATGACAAAATCGACCGGTTCCGCTTGTGCTGCCAACAACGCAATGAGTGAGCCTTCGGAGTGTCCTGCGATCCCTATGGGACCAGCTTCAGGAACTCGCTCTTTCAAGAATCTAATCCAGTGTACGGCATCTTCAACGTAATGGTCGAATGTCGATTCGCTCACAATCGAGAGATCTTCTGGCATGCTCTCACCCACTCCAAGTTTATCGTACCGAACCGTTGCTATTCCAGCTTGTTGCAGTTCTTGTGCGAGGTGCCAGAGGTTGTCATTGTTGTTAACGATGAGTTCAGAGTTCCCATCGCGATCAGTCGGACCGCTTCCAGCTATGATAAGTACCGTCGGAAATGGTCCATCTCCCTCGGGAGTGAGATAGGTACCATGGAGGCGAGCACGACTGGTATCGACAGAGATCGGGATACCGAATTGCTCGGGTCTCATTATCTTCCGGTATTCTGCCGAGTATCGCCCAGGTCTGAGCACTACGGTACCACTCTTTGTGTCGTACAGAACCTTTCCATCGAATCCCTCCTCTGTAGGATTCAACAGGAACTGCAATGAGGATGTTCCGATTCTTACAGAGAACGACCATTGATCTTCGCTAACTGAAACATCTCTAGCCGGAACATCTGCAGCAAGGAGCTCCCCAATGGTGACTAGTAGTTGCTGGTCTTCTTCGATAGCCTCCAGGCCGATGAAAAACTGAGACGTGCCAAGTGACACGATCCCTTCCCATTTTCCGGATTCGAATCGAGTAGACTCCTTCGTACAGCCTATGAGGGTGAGAAAAAGCACCAGGATGATTAGTGTAAAGCTCCGAAATTTCATATGTTCTCCCTATCTGAGCGTATCATGTCGAAAAACTATCTACCTGTCCACCAAATTCGATTGACATGAATGCAATTACAAACTAATATCTAGGTGATATCATAATGATATTTCGGAGGTTGTCAATGGAAAATGCTGTACAAGGTCATCAAAAACGTTTTCAGTTGGAGGAGCGAAATGCAACAAGTTTGCATGGCATGGTAATGCTATTGGTAAACAGTGTTCTGATCTTGGCTATGATCGCCCTGTTCACCGTGGGGCTCACTTCGGTAGCGAGTTCGTGGAACACCGGCCTTAGGATTGTATTGATTGTAATTGGAGCATTATATGGATTCATTATCGGACCGATACTCTATGTGGGATTGAAGGTATTGAAACCGAATGAGGCACTGGTTCTCACGCTCTTCGGCAGGTATTACGGAACGTTACGCGGTGAGGGATTCTACTTCGTCAATCCCTTTGTAAGCGCGGTCAATCCTGTAGCCAAGAGTGAATCTTCCGATGGCTCCTCTCAGGAGAAGAGCACGGTATACAGCAAATACGGAAATGTGAACATATCCCTTCCAAACAAGAAGCTTTCGCTCAAGGCAATGACGCTCAACAATGAGAAGCAGAAGGTGAACGACGCTCTGGGTAACCCGATCATTATTGGCATCGTGGTAATCTGGAAGGTGGTGAATACGGCTAAAGCTGTCTTCAATGTCGACAATTTCAAGGAGTATCTCTCCATACAGTGCGATTCGGCTCTCAGAAACATCGTTCGAGAGTATCCCTATGATGCTAGCGATGACGAAGGTGAGAAATCCCTCAGAGGAAGCAGTATGGAAGTAGCACAGAAACTGAAGGTCGCGATCCAGGAAAAGGTGGAGATCGCCGGTATTGAGGTGCTAGAGGCAAGAATAACACATCTTTCATACGCTCCTGAGATTGCAGCTGCTATGCTGCAACGACAGCAGGCAACAGCTATCATTGCAGCTCGTCAGAAGATTGTGGAGGGTGCTGTCGGGATGGTCGAGATGGCGCTCGATCAACTGAGCAGAAATGCTGTGGTAGATCTGGATGAGGAGAGAAAGGCTGCAATGATAAGTAATCTACTGGTGGTACTCTGTGGTAATCGTGATGCACAACCGATTGTCAATAGCGGTTCAATATATTAAATTGATTACAGATTTGCATGGTAAATAAAGAGAAAGACAAAAAACAGGTACTCTTGAGGATTACACCTTCACTTTGGGAAGAACTCGCAGCTTGGGCCGAAGACGATTTCAGGTCGATCAACGGACAGATCGAATATCTTCTCACAGAGTCGGTGCGATCCCGACGTAAACGCTCTGTTCCCGATTCATCAGATTCTTGACCGTGGTTTGAAACCACGGTTTTTTATCGTTTCGGCGCATGTAAACACTAGTATGATTGGAGAATCAGAAATTTAGTAAACTAGTAATTTACAAAATTACTACAGATATGCTACACTCCTGCTCAGATGCAAGGAGGCTGATATGGAGATACCGACTACACTCAAACATAAACCCGTAGTGGTCGTTGAGAATTACGAACAGATCGATGGAAGAAAAGCCTATGATTCGGATGCCAAGGGTCTCTCCCTTGGGCTTGCCCAGTGGAACGATCGGGGATCCGTAGAGATTTCTGCCAAAGTGTGGCGTCATACTGGCGGGAAATGGTCTCGACAATCGGAAGAGTTGCCTCTTCACCGGGTTCTCGACCTTGCTATTCTCATTGCACGAACGAAGGAGTTCTTCTCCGACTCCTACCGGTTCGACAAATTGTATGATCCTGAGAATCCACGTGTAGATAGAGTCGGCTTGCAAGGTGATGCCATGTCAGTGGATATCGCCACTGGAAATGAGAAGATCGATACAGATATCCGCCTGTTTGCAGATGAGCTATCGAAGAACGATGAATTGATCAGTGAGAGACTGCAGACACTGGTTTCGATCCTAGAGCGTATGGGGTATCACTCGGTCATGTAATCCAGTCGTCCAACGCTTCAAATACTGACTGTAGATCGAACAGTCTCACTTTTGCATACTTGTCCAGAGGCGTCTCTTGTGAGTTGATGATCACCAATCTGCCCCCATGATAATAGGTTGCCATGGGGAGCGATGCAGCTGGTTGCACCGTAAGACTGCTTCCTAGTATGAGCACGAGATCGGCATCGGCCATGTCTCGGTATGCTCGATCGAGCAGTGCACTGTCGAGCAACTCCCCATAGAACACGATGTTTGGTTTAACTATCCCGGAGCATACAGCACAGTGTGGGACCTTCCCCGAAAGGACCTGAGGAGCTACGGTATCGTATGATGCGCTTTGTTTGCACTGGAGACAGGTGTGTGTGGCAGGACTTCCATGAATCTCCCCTACTCGGCGACTACCAGCTTTCTGATGCAACAGATCGATATTCTGAGTATACAGAGCGTGGATCATGTTTCGCTTTTCCATTTTTGCAAGTACTGTGTGAACGACCGAGGGGGTATAGGAATCGAGTCGATAGAGAAATTCACGTGCCCAGTCGTAGAAAAGCGAGGGATCATCGAGAAACACATCGAGCGAGAGCAGTTGTTCAACATCCATGCCATGCCATTTTCGGGTGTAGAAACCGCCTGTACCACGAAAATCCCTGATACCACTGAGCGTGGATACCCCGGCTCCTGTGAAAGCTACTGTTCGATTGCTCTTCGCGAGCAACTCCTTGAGTGTCTCTACCATATAACTTTTACACCCTGTGCTCTGCTGTGAACGTGTTGCCCACGAGCGATCGTAGTGAGACCGAGACAAATTCTCCGATTGAGACGGGCTCTTTTGGTTTGAACACCACCATCTCATCGTGTTCATTTCGGCCAAGATACTCTTCGGTATTCTTTTTTGAAACCTGTTCCACGAGCACGGTAGTATCTCCTGTACACCTCTCGATCTTTTTCGTGTGCGTGATGTCACGCTGCATGGAGATCAGTTGTTGAAGCCGCTCCATACGTACTTCGGGGGGGATTTGATCTGGTAGTTCGACTGCTTTTGTCCCCTCTCTCGGGTTGAAATAGTACATGAATGCCTCAAGGAACTGAACCTGCTGCATGAGCGAAAGGGTATCCTGAAAGTCTTGCTCCCGTTCACCGGGGAATCCAACCATGACATCTGTGGTGAAAGTGATTCGAGAGTTTGCTGAGCGTAAGTCGTCTATCAATGCAAGGTAGCGTTCTCGGGTATATCGACGATTCATGATCTCCAAAATCCGTGTAGATCCACTCTGTGCGGGAATATGGAGGTGCTTGGCGACCGCAGGCTCCTGAGCTATGACCTGTACGAGATCTCGGGAGAAATCCTTGGGATGAGGACTCTCGAATCTGATCCATTTGATAGACGAGACACGTGAAGCGATATCACTCAGTAGATCGGGATATCTCAGTCGATTCCCTCCTACAGTATAGTCGTATGAGTTGACGTTCTGTCCAAGTAGGGTGATCTCTCGAACTCCAGCATTTTCGAGCCGGGCAATCTCATCGAAGATCGATTGTGGATCGCGTGAGACCTCCCGTCCACGAACATAGGGGACAATGCAGTAGGTACAGAAGTTATTGCACCCATTCATGATCGGTACGTAGGATTTTACATCGCCCGCTTTGTGATAACTCTCTGTGAACGTGTAGGCTGTGTCCCGCTCATCGCTGCCTCCGGTGAGTAGCGCAGCGATACGCTGTTTATCGTTCGTTCCCATGACATGGTCAACCGCTGGAGCCTCTTTGAGAAATTCGTCACCAAGACGCTCTGCCATGCATCCGGTGATCACCAGCGTGATATTCCGTGATTGTTTGAGGTGTTGAAAGAACCCGATCCTTCCCCAGATCCTGTTCTCTGCTGTCTTTCTCACACTGCAGGTATTGAGTATGGCACAGTCTGCCTCTTCTGCACTGGCAGCTGGTTGCATACCTGCAGCCTGTAGCGCAGATTCAAGTGCGTGCGATTCTGCTGTATTCATTTGACAACCGTAGGTTTCCATCCAGTATCGGTTGTGTTGTATGCTCTTCATCGTGTGTGATCTTCTCCTCTATGTATGCAATCTTGCAGCTTGCAGAGTATTCTCCATGAGCATTGCAATCGTCATGGGCCCCACCCCTCCAGGGACAGGTGTGATTGCCGAGCACTGTGGTGCCACCTGATCGTAATCCACATCTCCTACCAGACGATAGCCTCGTTTGCGTGATGCATCGGGTATGCGGTTGATCCCGACATCGACAACCACCGCACCCGGTTTCACCATATCTTTGGTCAACGCCAACGGCTTACCGATAGCTGCTATTACGATATCTGCTCTTCTCGTGTGCTCAGCAAGGTCTCTGGTCCGGCTGTGACACACGGTCACCGTGGCATCACGCCCTTTCTGCATGAGCAGTGCTGCCATTGGCTTACCGACGATATTGCTTCTCCCTATAATGACAACCTCTTTCCCAGCGGTCTCTATTTGGTAATAATCGAGCATTCTCAGCACTCCTGCTGGTGTACAGGCAACGAAGGTGGCGTCCCCTGCAAGCAGCTTTCCCATATTGACCGGGTGCAGTCCATCGACATCCTTATCAGGTCGAATGCTTTGAATGATACTCTTCTCATCTAGGTGTTTTGGCAGTGGCAGCTGTACGAGAATGCCATCTACCGAGTCATCTTCGTTCAAATGCTCTATGAGCTGCAGCAGAGTCTGTGCATCGGTCGTCTCAGGGAGCATATGATCCTGATGTTTGAAGCCCATCTCTTCGCATGTTCGACCTTTGCTCGCCACATACGTGGCACTTGCAGCATCTGATCCTACGAGAACTACAGCAAGACAGGGGGTATGACCGGTCTGCTCGATACTCTCTCTACACGATGCTTTCACTTCTGCTTTGACCTGAGCGGCCACCTCTTTTCCAGACATCACTACCATGGGATTCCTCGCTCATTGATTGTTTCCGTTCTTCCCCTCTTATACCAAATATCTGAGCGCGTGTGTACTGCCACAGTCGAGACAACTCGTAGAGATGACCCGGCCGACCGGTTTTCAAAAGTATGTCTATAGGATATGATTGGTCATACTAATGTTAGCTACTGCTAGGAGAAATGATGATAATGAAGAAAATTCTAATAGTAATGCTCCTTTGCGTATTGTTCCCAGGGGTACTGCTGGCTCAGGATGAGGGATTCACCTCTGCACCACGGCAGTATGGTATGGGAAGCCAGATGTTCACTTTCCGCGCTGGCCCTGTGGTTCCAGCATTCTTTTTCCGACCGTACCTATCTGATGATCAGCTCCTCTCCTTTCCCGAGGATATGCATATGAAGGTTGGAGGATACGGCTCCATCCGATATCAGGGTTTTCTCAACAGCACGGTAGCTCTGGGCGGAGAGCTGGGATATCTGTTCGCCTATGATCTGGGAAGCGATCTGTTTACATCGGTTCCCTTCCAGGCAAAACTCACCTACATTCCGGTGCAGGGAACATTCGAACTTCCACTGAGCATAGGTCTGGGATTTGCCTACAACTCCTACAATTCAACTCCTCACACCAGTTTCCTGAGCTTTTTAGCTACAGCAGAGGCGGGTTTCAGCTGGTACTTTAGAGAGGATTGGGGAATCACCCTCAGTGCCGGTCTCCAGCTCATTCCGGAACTGTATGGAAAGGATCATGATTCACATGATCACACGACGATTGCAGGGTTCATGCCGATCACCCTTTCGGT
>CAYYOL010000049.1:0-12554 GCA_964473245.1 uncultured Spirochaetaceae bacterium | reverse complement strand
CGGCCCCAATCAACAGTTGAGTATCTGTGGAATACTGATTTGCATGCCAGCGGTTGATCCAGTCGATCCTTGAATATATGCGAACACGCGTATCTGGTAATTTCACGTATCCACCCAATTCCAGTATCAATGAATAGGTGGGAGTTCCAGTAGGGGTTGGGCGATTCAGTTCGGAAGGACCGGTCTCAACATGTTGATCTTTTTCTCCCTCAATCATTAATCCATTACTCCCCTGTATAAAAAAGCTTAAATTACTAAAAGTACCGAATCCATTGATATGGTCGAATGAAAGTCCAGTCGAAGCGACGATTGTATCAGGACCATAGCGATAACCTAAAAAGGCGACACTACCACGACCGTAACGCATATTGATGGCGTGAACGAAATCCAGATTATATTCGGTATTTTCCTCTGAATCAAAATTTTGAGTATTGTCTCCAGCACGGAGATATACGTAGGGTGCTGTATAGACACCCTCGATATACATCTTCAATGCACCTCTTGGTACCGTTCTCGCGTAGTTTAGACCAACAAGGCCAGCATAGGCGTTTGGAGGGATCTCCTCTGCGTAGGCGCCAACTTCGCCAGGAGTTTGGAATTGGTCAAGGAAGAATTGGGCATTCAGAAACCACCGCCGAGATAGTGAAGCTTCGATTTCTAGAGTCATAGAATTATTGACCTCACCGAAGTTTTGCAGATTATGGAGAAACATGAGAGGGTTGAGCATCCTGAGATCCAATCTACTGGTGTAAAATAGAGTCCCTTCTGTAAGGGAGATTCTCAACCAGGGAAGAACCTCGGCTTCAAGACGGTGAGCAAGGTACAGTCGGGATAGGCTACCGTGGAATAGGGTATTCCAATTTGTTCCATTAGTACTGGGAATGATTGCATGACCCGATTCATCCAATGAATTCATTGGAATGGCAAGGAATGTATACCGGAGCAAATCATTGGATGCGCTGGCATGGATAAAGTCGTGATAGGCAACATGGTTACCGATTGTAAGATTCCCGGTATTACCTCCTCCCCATCCGAGTGTATCTCTTCCTGTGACTAGCGACCATCGATCTCCAGAGATACCCATAAATGTGGTATGGGGCAAACTATTTTGTAGTTGCGTCTCTGATGTGCTGGTCATGAAGGGAAAGTTGATACTACCACCGGAGAAATCCTCTTCGTTCAAGCGTTTTTCCAGGCTATAGGAGACGATTCCATAGATATGGTCGCTTAAGATTGTTTCCGCTTGTGCGTACAGGAACGGGCCTCTGTCATTATATCGATGGACCCAATCCCACTCATCGGCAGAAGAGTCCCGATTGGTATAGGCCTCTGGTGAGAGGGTAATCTGTGCTTCGATCGGAGTGGTAGAAAAGGGTACAGCCACCTTTTCCTTAATAGATTTTAGTTCTTCTAGGCTATCGTCATCGAGGTCGGTCACTTCCAGTTTATCAATCTGTCTGAGGATGTCATGACCGGAGAGCGGCCCAGCCGAGGACTGGGGGAGAATACCCGCTTCTATACTGATATGTCTCAGACTATCTAAAATGGGATCTCCATTCCGATAGATCTTGGAAAGCGGATTGGCAACCAAAAGCGGTAGAGAACATATCATGAAAAATATCAAGAAATTCTTTTTCATCTATCGCTCCATTAGATTCTCAATCATACAGGTTGAAACCAATCTGTATGACATGGTTGAATGAAGGTCTACTCCATGGATCGACTGGTACGTCGTTGAAGTCACCGAGAGAAATGAGTTCTCGTTCGATCATGGAACCGAATCGGTAGGATCCAAATACGGTAAGCGGAAGTCTCTCAAATCTCTTCGTTACACCGATTTCTACGGAGATGTTCTTTTCGAAAAGGTTCTCAATAAAGTCCTTTGGATCCAAGTTATCCATGTCCCTGTAGTTCTTGTTGACCGACCTGTCGATGGTATACCCGTACTGTCCGCTTCGCCGTTGATACTTCATCGTAAGGAACATGTTGATCGTGTTGGAAAATCCTATCCGAGTTGAGACCAGAAACTCGTCCGAGTTCGGATAGAGTGGATAACCGAGGCTGAATCCCTTGTTCACATAAGCAGTTTGGATGAGATTGGTCTTATAGACAGGGGTAAGAACATATTCCTCATTTTCTCTCTCAATTAAGATATCTCCGTCTTGCAAATCTGTTTCTCCATCAATATAAGGTATTTCTTCGTACCCCACAAACTCCTCTTCCGGAATCGCATAGTGTGTATAGAAGAATGGTTCCAACTTGGTGTATTGGAATGTAATCTTGGAGAATTGGCCTACCGGAAGATCGATGTCTATACCACCTTGGAAGCCCATGATATTTCGATAGTGGGTGAAAAATTCGCTGGGGGAGATTTCATGCATCTCTGTTGTAGCCAGTGCCGCATATACGCGCAAGAGACCGGGTAGACGCCATTGGAAATCGATACCGGCCAACATATTGTCCATATCTCCAAGAAGGCTCTGTTGGAGCATTAAAATGGTGAAGGGATTGAGATATCCTATCTCGAATCTTTTTACCCATACATTCGACTCATATATTCCAAAGGTGAAGTTCCATGGAAGATCTATTTCAACCCGCTTGGCGCTGTAATTATTGTTGAATTGGTTGTCATGTAGACTTTGTGCAAAAAAAGCATCGTTTCCTTCTATCCCTTCTTTGAGTGCGAATCCTCCCAAGGATCCGGTTATGAAACTGTATCTGAGCCAATCAGCTAGATGCAGATGACCCTCAATTGCTTCAAAAGGTGCCGCCTTACCTGCAAGTTGCAGTCCATTGGTACCAACGCCCCAATTGCGCTTTACCGCGCCCCAGCGTAATTCCAGTAACCCATCCCATAATGAAGTACTGATTTCTGGGAATAGGTCGAACCCAGCGTAGAATTCACCAAAGGGGATGCTGTCGCTGCCTCTGGATCCAGCGAGGAAATCCATGTAGAAACCCTCTCCTGGAATAGTGAAATCATTGTCCAGGAACGGTGTGCTATCGAGTTTGTCCATCCGTAACCCGACGTCCATAGAAAAGGAGACAATATCCTTGATATCGCTCTTGATATACGGTCGTATTGTGAAGCGGAGGTCTGAATGGTCACTGTCCGTCAGGGGGGTAGTTGCTTGGAATTCGACTTTTCCGCCAACCTCCAGATAGATATTATCTTCTTCCAAGTACGTATGGTATGACCCCGTCCCCACCATATCGTTGAAGGATTCAGTCGAGGAGTAGTCTCCGGCGAGTTGCTTAATCAGGTATGCAACCTCCTCTTTTTCCGTATTTCTGAGAGGCTTTTCATATAGTTCTTCCAAGAACCTGATGATGGTCGCAGTAGAGTATGGACGGACAGTGGAAAGTTTGGGCAGTAGTCCCCGAATCTCGGCGGAATCGAGTACATCATAGACACGATGACCCAACGGAACGGATAACTGAGAAATCGCAGAAAGTGGTGTTGCTATAATCAGTATGAGTACCATGACCAGTAATGTTTTGATGGTCTTGTGGGGTTTTCTCGATTTTCGATAGGTATTTGTATTCACAATATTCTCCTGTACTGTATGCTGATTGTACATTATTATCTTGATTCTTTCCTGCTCTCTTCCAAACTTTCCAGTGCTGTAAAGACCTGCAGGAATTGACTCTCCCAGGATAGGTTTTTCCTTGCGAATTCACGCATCTGGGCGCCGATTTCTTCATTGCTCCGCGCTTGGGAAATGAACTCCAAAACACTATGCATATCCACGGGGCTCTCATCTTGCTTAACATTTAAATTCCAGTTCCGATCCTGCGGAATCACCGGATCTATACCTGATGCAATGTATGGAATCCCATGGGCAAGATACTCCCGAGCCTTCAAGGTCGCGATTCCAGTATGACCTATTCTATGGAGTCCTAGTGAACCGACAGCAACATCTGCTGTGTCGAAGAATCGATTAAGATCCTTCCCGAAGGCAGGTCCCTCGAAATGGACATACGATTGGATCTTCATGGTCTTGACCAGATCCTTCAGCTTTTCCCGACTTCCATCCCGATCCGGCCCAACGATGTGGAAATGTATATCAGGGTCACCAGTCGTTCGTGATTCATTATAGTGGGCGATTCCATTGATGATTCGATCATATGCGTTCATCATCTGGACATTGGCTACCCCAAGCAGATGGATATCTTTCTCCGATGGCTTGTACTTGCGCTCTGGTATAGCTTCCAGGGAGATCCCGTTGGTGATATTAACAGCAGGAACACCCCTATAGGAGTCAGCCTGCACGGTACCGATGAGAGAGAATAGATCGAACCAATGGGCTAGGTGCAACTCATAGCGTTTGGATATCCATGTGAAAAGCTTCCGGTGTAATCGCTTCTCGGTAGCCTCTTCTCGTTCGGGAGGGAATGTAGGAAATTCCATCACCAGTTTGCATCCCGACTCCTTGATAGTCTTCAATGCCCTTCCCATTGGTGGGACAGCGGGCATCATCCTGATATAGGAGACGTAATAGTGGGGATGTTTGGCGAATATCTGAACAGTCGCCCTGTAAAGAGCATTGAATGTAAGTAACCTTCCGATTCCAGGTATTCTGTGAAGTGGGATTTTCGCAACCTGTGTTCTGGTATTGTCACTACAGAGGAATATGGTTCCACGCTCAATTCCAAGAAACGAGATACGATACCCTAAATTCGTAAGAGCTTGCATTTGATAATCGAATTTAGGGAAGGGAGGAGACTCATTGGGATCCAAGTAATATTTCATAAGGAAGAATATGTTTTTCATCCACAGCGCTCTCTTTGATTCAATGTATGGTAGACTGTACCATAAACAATGATGGTTTGACACCTGCAATATGGCTTATGGTGGAATAGAAGGGACGAGTATGCTAAGGTACATCAGAATAATTCGAATTCGAAAATGAAGAAGATCAATCATATCTGCGTAGTTACAAACCTATTTCCTCCGTTCCCCTATGAGACTGCTGGAATGTTTCTCTTCAATCTTCTTCAGGCGTTTGTGCAGGAGGGTGTCGAGTGTACGGTGATTCGTCCAGTCAGTCTCTCGAAAAATATAGTGAAAAGAATTCCACTTCCACCACCAGTCGATAGAGTCGGAGTGGATGGAGGATCCATAGAGGTGCGATCACCGCGATACATTTCTTTCAGTGACAAGAATGCTTTTTGGCTCGAGCGAAGTTATCAAGCCAAGGCTCGGGCTGTGGTAAGGGAATACAAGGCGATAAGGCGTTCATTCGATGCGGTGTATTGTCAGTTCCTGACTTCTGGGAGAGCTGGACTCCTGTTGCACAAGAAATTCGGCGTTCCTTTTTTTACCGCACACGGCGAGTCCGACTTCACTGAACAGTTTGATCAGTACAGAAAAAGCATGATAGTCGATTTTTATGTAAAAAGCACCGGGATCATTGCTGTTTCGACTCCGATTAAGCAATATATTCTCGACCGATTTGGAAATTTTGATCGGAAGATCACCGTTGAACCTAATGCAATCAATACACAAGTTTTCTACCCCCGCGATAGAGTTGAATCGAGAGCCATGCTCCAGATACCTCAAGATCAAACGGTTGTGCTCTTCGTCGGGTACCTGAATGTGAGGAAAGGGGCGACTCGTCTTGCCGAGGCTGTGAGAGACCTCAAGGATATTCACGCCTATTTCATAGGAAATGCAGATGGGGATGTTCCGAAACAGTCGGAGAATGTACACGTGCTTGGAGAAAAAATCCAATCAGAGGTGATTACCTATTTGAGTGCTGCAGATATGTTTGTGCTCCCAACTCGCTCTGAGGGGAGCTGTAATGCAATCATTGAGGCCATGGGATGTGGACTGCCTGTTATCTCTTCCGACCGGGACTTCAATAAAAATATCTTAGATGATGAGTGTGCGATTCTACTAGACCCAAACGATATTGGACAGATTCGTTCGGCAGTTCAGACATTGGCTCTCGATACTGAGTTGCGAAGGAAGAAAGCCGAAGTAGCGCTTGAGAAGGCGAGGAGTATGGATATTAGCAGTAGGGCAAAACGTATTCTCAGATTCATGGAGAGCAAACTTATGGAAGGGAGTGAGTTAGACCATGAATAAGATTCAAAAAGCAATAAACAGGTTTCATGACCCCTACGCGTTCCTAGCTGGTCTAGGTCGTAACGGATTATTGAATTGGATGCCTGATTCCTTGTATTTGAAAATAAGATACCGGGATAGAACCGGCCGAAAATTAAACTTGAATAACCCAGTATCGTTCACAGAGAAGATCCAATGGTTAAAACTCTATAACCGGCGACCAGAGTACATAACATATGCCGATAAATTCGCTGTGCGGGACTATGTAGCGTCCAAAATTGGAGGAGAGTATCTAGTTCCTCTCATCGGTGTTTACGACAGTGTAAAAGATATCCCATGGGAAGAGCTTCCTCAAAAATTTGTGTTGAAATGTACACATGGGTCGGGAACAAACATTATCTGCAAGGATAAAGACTCTCTTGATATCGAGGCGGCCAAAAAACAACTTGATAAGTGGATGCACACTAACTGGTATTGGTGGGGGAGGGAATGGGTGTATACAAAGATTTCTCCCCGGATCATTTGTGAGGAGTTTATCCGGACTACAGATGGTGAGACTCCTTCAGATTATAAATTCATGTGTTTCGAGGGAAAAGTGCGATTGATTCAAGTGCATCAGTTCCGGCATACAGATCACCACACTAAAGACACCTATACGGTCGATTGGAAGAAAACACAAATTTCCCATGCATTTGCGATGAGCGATTCGGAAATGCCTAAACCGCGGAACTTAAAAAAGATGATAGAAGTTTCTGAGATTCTTGCACGGGGCAATCCATTTATCAGAATTGATTTGTACACTCCCGACGATGATACCATCTATTTTGGAGAGATTACCATGTATCCTACATCGGGATTCTCTCCGTTTTCAGATTATCATGACGATATCATGCTGGGGTCCTGGATACATCTTCCTAAGAAACATGCGCAATGATCGATACCTGTATACTAAATGTACGGACTGCTGAAAAGTTGGAAAAGAGAGAGTTATGAATGAACTGATTAGTGTAGTGATAACAACTTACAAAAGGCCATACGGCACCTTGCTTAGAGCCGTGCAAAGTGTGCTTAGTCAGACCTATACCACGTTCGAGCTTATTATTGTCGATGATAGTCCCGCCGACTATTGTGATCGAGAAAGTATAAGACAGAGTATACTGGAACTTAATGATCAGAGAATCGTGTATATCCAACATGAGGTCAATAAAGGTGCTTGTGCAGCGCGCAACACGGGAATTCAGCATGCCAGCGGGAGGTATATTGCCTTCTTGGATGACGATGACGAGTGGTTACCAAAGAAACTGGAGCTACAGTATAAGAGAATGACCGAGACGAAGGCCGATCTAGTCTATGCTGGTTCCAGAACGATCTATGAGTCTCATGGCCAAGTAAGAAAGGTTGCAATCAGGAACGCTACTACGACTGGATATGTGTTCGACCTGCTCATGATAGAGAACTTCATTGGCTCGACATCGTTTGTCCTCGTTCGCAAGGAGGCATTGCTACGGAGTGGCAATTTCAATGAACGCATCAAATCTGCTCAGGACTATGAACTGTGGCTTCGAATAGCTAAGAATGGGTTGGTAGAGGCAGTGAACGAGCCATTAGTGAACTACTATGTGCATGAAGATGAGAGGATTTCTACCAATCTAGATAGCAGGATTCATGGTAAAGAGATGATATTGGAGTTGTATGACGATTATCTCGCTGAACACCCTAAGGTAAAAGCAATTAAACTCCACAAACTGCTTCGCTACTATCAGGTAAAGTATGGTCGAAGGTATGCGCTTGGGAAATGGTGTGAAGCATTCAGGACTTATCCATGGAACTTGATTGGGTTGAAATCTCTGATTCGCATTGTGTTACCTAATCAGAAAAAACTGGATCCATAATTCTTCAATGTGCCAGTTTTCTTCTTATGCTCTTAAGTATCCATTCGAAGAAGTGGTAGGGAACAGTCGCCGCTTTCCTGAACTTAAAAAACATCTCCTCTTTGAATGTACCGACTCGCCAGATTTCATCTTTCCTGTTTCGCAGCTCTTCAACGATCGCCTGCACCTCATCCCAATGTGGGTTGAAATGAACATCTCGAACCGCGTACCGAAGCATTCTGCTCTTATCGGTATGAAAATAGTGCAAGAGGTTTACATCTTCTCGAGGGTCAAACTCTAGATCATACAGTTCCTCAGACTTTGATGCTTTGTTGTAGATGTACTTGAAGTTCCCTTTAATGATCGCTAACTTTCGGTGTGGTTGAGCAAAGTATGCACAATCCGAATAAACATACTCATCCTGTGATATCGTTCGTTCAAGTATCATCTGTGCAAGCTGGACATTCGATGTTGGGAAGGTTACCTCAGTTTTTCCCTCCATACGTGGGGAGATGAGGGGTATTCGGATAGCTGGTTCATAGACATCGAAGGCGTATCCAAGAATGCCATGCGAGCCATTCATATGGCCATGATCGGCTGAGATGAACATATCTTCATCGCTCACATAGTTTCTCACATGTCCCACCACCTGATCCATGAGATCGATGTCGTCACCATAAGCAACCCTACCAAGCAATACATGAGGTAGATGAATCCACAGAAACACCTTCTTGTTTCTGGAGAAAATCTCATCGATAGTGGACATAATCGAGTGCATCGTTTTTTTGGTCAATTCATCGTCTCGTTGTAGTTTTGTGTAGACGAGCATGCTCGGTCCAATAACTTGGTTCAGATTCAAATTGTGAAAGATCGTGGTGTTGTTTCGTCCATAGCAGTTTGAGAAGGGGATCGTTTCATCCACATAGTTGTCGCTCCATATGATATGGTTCTCATATCCCCGCTCTTCAAGATCATCGAACAGGGTCACTGCATCCTGCATGTCATCGACATGCTCATACTTACGTCGTTCCAGTCGGTAGGGATAGATTCCAGTGAGCATGCTGGTAAAAGCCATTGCTGTAGACGGAGCTGCCGTATAGTGTCGTCTGAAGACTGTTCCCTTCTTCGCCAGTGCGTCGATATGAGGCGTTTCCCAGTATTGATTTCCATAAACGGGAAGATAATCGCACATCATAACATCCTTAGTAATCAAGGCGATAGCATCATGCATGAGTATGGCTCCTCGTGGACAACAGTGTTTTCAAAGCAAAAATGATCGATGCATTGTCTTCAGGCAGTTTAACCGCTATCCGGATACATTGACCCTGGACACCGTTTTTGTCAGACAGATCTTTTATGAGAATATTGAACTGACTCAACAACTGTTCCGTCACGTTGCGTGCCGAGTGCGGAGAGAGAATCTCACACATAATATAATTTGCTTCGCTTGGAATGGGTCGAAGAAAGGGAATTGTCTGAAGTGAGTCGAAGAAATCGGAACGAATCCTTTTGAAGCGACTCAATGCCTCTTCATAGTCATCTCGGTATTTCTCAAAAATCTGCAGAAAGAACTCGGCGAATGAGTTTATGTTCCAAATCGAGACATCCTGTTTCATGTGGTTCAACAACTGTTTGTTGGCAGAGACGAGTACACCCAATCGCAATCCAGGAACGCCAAACGACTTGGAGATGCTTTTCACTACAATCAGATTAGGGTTTTCGTCAATCGTCTTCTGGTTCAGTAATGTATGTCGGTTACCATCTGTAGCAAAGTCGATGAATGATTCATCGACTACCAAGGATATTTGCTTTTGATGTGCCCAGCCAAGCAACTTCTCCAATTCATCTCGGTCTAACAGGTTTCCGGAAGGATTGTCTGGATTGATTAGAATTAGCGAAGATATGTTCCGATTATCGAAATAATCCATGATGTCCGATGCTGTGTAGGAATAATCTAAAGAACTAGTCTGATATTCAACCGTCTGGTATGAAGTGAAGCGATTCGGGTATTCTGCGAAAGTAGGGAGAATGATACCAATAGGGTCGTCGAGAAATCCTGCGAGGCTTTTGATTAACTCTGCCGCGCCGTTGCCCACAACGATAGAAACTGGCTCAACACCAAAATATTTTGCTGCGAGCAGTGCATTAACTTCTTGTCCAGAGGGATAGTCTGCTATCAACCGGTCAAAATTAGCCGTGATTTCCTGTATCAGGCGCTTTGGCGGGTAGTGGGGGTTCACGAGGTAGCAGAAATCGATAAGCTTGGGATACCGCCAATACCCACCATATCTTTTAAACATGCTCTCTAGACGTTCTGAGGCAGAATTCGTAAAGAGTGACTCTGCAATATCTAAATCCTGAATATCATCGATCTCGTACCATCTCTCATCTCCTAGCACACACGCTTTGATTCCTGGCTCATCCAGAAGAGAAATGACTTTTAACACTTGCTCATAATACTCATTATTACCCAATGCCTTGCAGTACGCTTCCAAGAACGGGACATAATGACTAGTTGAAAATTCTTTACTGAATTTATAGATGTTCACCGTCTTGTAGTAGTGAGCTATGTTCGTAAAATCAAACTGTGATTTTGATAAGAAATCGGTGATATTCAAATCTTCATCCAGTGTTACTACAGTACCGTCCATCCAGCTCTCATACTTGGCAACCAGTGCCAGATTGGGGTGTGGATTTGCCAATAGGGTGAGCAATACGTCCTCTTCGAATATGAGATCGGATTCTAGCAGAATTGTATCAGACTCAAGCAGATACTCTCGTGCAAGAAAAAGTGAATAGATGTTGTTTGTCGTCGAGTATACGGGATTCTCTACGTAAAGTATCGGCGTGGTACAGTGTAGAGAGTCGACGAATTCAATCAGTTTTTGTGATTGGTATCCAACCACGATGATAATTCTCTCTAGGTTTGCTTTCTCAAGGTTTTGCAAAGCCCGCTCGATCAGCGTAACTCCGTTCACCTTAACCATACATTTTGTTGCATCTGCGGTGAGGTTCTTCAGTCGTTTCCCCATGCCTGCTGCTAGGATGATTGCTTGCATGCTACTCTCCACTAAGCTATCCGAATATGTTTCGAATTTTCCGTGTGATCAGTCGAATATTCTGACCTGAAGTGTTTCTCGACATGTTTATCATGATCTTCTTAATCTTGTACATCATGGGATCCTTTGGGTTATACGGAAAATCATTGAGATGGGGAGCCATCTGGGATATCAATTCTTGTACAAACTGCTTATGAACCCGTTTTTCAGCTGGAATGCAGAGCAGGGCACAGATGAATTGCTGTGTGTTGAACAAGTGGACCTTGTGTCCTGGAATCAAATCCATTCCTTGCTGCAGGGCGCTAGCCCAACCTCCAAGCCGTTGTTCCAGATATAATCGATCCCTCCAATCAACTTTCTCATTGAATACAGCGTTGTGATGTGCTACCCAATCGACATACTCCTCAACAGCAGGTCTCTGCCATGCATTTGTATCCAGTCCAAAATGGTTGAGTAGCAGTCTCTTAGAGATTACCGGTCCCGGTTCGGAGAAAAATTTATAATAATAACATGCTCCCATACCAGCGACCTGTCCCAAAAGAACGTAGTCGTTCTCTGCTACCCAGTCCCATTGGCCGAAAGAGAAGTATATTCTGTCGTTCTCGCCCGTTTGTCGATATGTGTGCTGGTCGAATAATCGTAATTTTTCTGGGTCATAGGTCCCTTGTTCAATCCAATGATGATCGATTCCTACATGGTTTGAGATGAGTTCAGGTAGAACCATATCTCCTTTGTTTACCAGACTGGTATACGGTGTGTCTCCAAGGAAAAATGGCCATCTATTCTTTTTTACCATGGTGTATGTCTTTGCAGGGATTTCTGCAGCCTTTGCTGCAGCGAGGATAAGTCTTGAATCATATCCAGAAGAGAGCGCAATATGCACATTGCCCATTGATGCAACCTGCTTGATTCCAGTCAGCAAAGCATTTTGGAGAGTCTCCTTCGCTTCTACTTCCGTAAGTGACATGTGAACATCGGTGAACATCGGCCGAGGGATAATTTCTCCCGATTCGATATCGATTGTCTGACTTGGAATGAGTGATCGGATATCGGGATGACGACTGGATGGTGGTGGATACCAATTCATATCGAGGTCGGCTATGTCTATCTCTTTGGGAGGTGGTGTCTGTGTCAATGTGGATAGCAGTGCAACACTACTTGAAATCCATAATCCATCGTCTAGCCGACAATAGAAGCAACCAAATAGACCGGAGAAGTCCATGTGAAGAACCGTGTTGTGGATAAGAACCCATCGTCCTGCCCAAGTATCATATAGCTCACGAATCGTACCGGAATTGTCAATCGCTTCTTCGATAGGAGTCATTCCATCTGGGTCTGTTTGTATAGCAAGCCCAATCAGGAGTACGGGCTTTTGATCTCGATCTATACCTCTCTGAATCTGAAGGTCCTGATGGTATGACAAATGAACTGACTCAGAAATCTTCATGCTCTTCCATGATTCGGGTCTTGGTAGGTATGGTTTTGGTCCAAGCAGAAATTGTTTCCGATGGATCTCCAGATTCTTCATTGCTTTGCGTCCTCAAGAGGAGAGTC
>CAYYOL010000048.1:0-12802 GCA_964473245.1 uncultured Spirochaetaceae bacterium | reverse complement strand
GTCATGGACTGAAATCAACCGGTTTAATTTGACATACCTCTCCGGCAGGACTAGAATAACATATCATAGGTTATCAAAAGGAGAGATCATATGAAGAGATTACTTGTTGTTCTCTGTGTACTGTTACTCCTCGGCTCGGTCGTTTTCGCGCAGGGCCAGGCAGACACAGGAAAGAGATTGCTCAAAGTCGGCATGGTCACAGATGCCGGAACCATCGATGACAAATCATTCAACCAAGGAACTTGGGAAGGAATCCTTCGTGCTGAGAAGGAGGGTCTCATCGAATCGAAGTACCTGAAACCCGCAGGGACCACGGAGGCCGATTATCTGAAAGAGATCGCAAACCTCTACGATGCTGGATACAAGTTCATCATCACTCCTGGATTCAAGTTCGAAACAGCCATTTTCGAGGCTCAGGATAAGTATCCCGATGCCAAGTTCGTCATCCTCGACGGTGAACCCCACTCTGCCGACTATTCGGAATCCCGAATCGAAGACAATGTGGTTGCAGTCTACTGGGCAGAGCACGAATCCGGATTCCTCGCTGGTGTTGCAGCAGCGCTCCAGATCAAGAACGGTGAGTTCGGTTTCCTCGGAGGTATGGAGGTTCCAGCTGTCCAGAAGTTCAACTGGGGGTGGCAGCAGGGTATCAAGTATGCGAACGAAAACTTGGGAACCAACATTGCCATCAAGGGTGAGAACGTGATCTATCAGGGAACCTTCGACAACGTCGCAGCTGGTCAGCAGATTGCTGCATCTATGTACGACAAGGGTGTCGATGTGATCTTCGCAGCAGCCGGCGGTGTCGGTGTTGGTGCGATCAATGAAGCTAAGGCCCGCGCTACTGCTGGAGAGAGTGTATGGATCGTCGGTGTCGATGTCGACCAGTATCCCGAAGGAGTGCTTCCGAGCGGTAAGTCGATTATTCTCACCAGTGCCATGAAGTATCTTGATCGGGCATCGTACGACATGATCGAGCACGAGTTGGCAGGAACCTTCCCAGGTGGAGAGATCCTTCATCTTGATGCGACCAACGATGGTATCGGGATTCCCGTGGAGAACCCGAACCTCTCGAACGATGTCGAGGCAAAGGTCAGCGAGCTCTATGGCAAACTGAAGAGCGGTGAAGTGAAGGTTGCAGATTCGCAGATTCCTGGATTGTTCAAATAAGCGAGCTGTGACAAAGAATCGAAACAGTATAAGGGCCGCCTCCAGGCGGCTCTTGTCGAATGGTGGGAACAGAGCGTATGAATCACGTTATTGAGATGTTGCATATCCGCAAGGAGTTTCCCGGCATCGTTGCGAATGATGATATCACCTTACAGGTGGAGAAGGGGGAGATCCATGCAATCCTCGGAGAGAATGGTGCTGGTAAGTCTACACTCATGAGCATTCTCTTCGGGTTGTATCATGCAGATCGGGGAACCATAAAGGTCAGGGGGAAAGAGGTCCATATCGCTTCTCCGAACGATGCCACCGACCTCGGAATCGGAATGGTGCACCAACACTTCCAACTTGTACAGAACTTCACGGTTACCGAGAACATCATTCTCGGAATGGAGGGGGGATTCGTCCTAGACCGAAGGTCGGCAGGAAAGAAGATCAAGGCCCTCTCGGAGCAGTATGGGCTGAGTATCAACCCCGATTCGGTGATAGAGGACATCACTGTGGGCATGCAGCAACGAGTTGAGATTCTGAAAATGCTCTACCGAGATGCCGAGATCCTGATCTTCGACGAGCCTACAGCGGTGCTCACTCCACAAGAGATAGAAGAACTCATGCATATCATGCGCAACATGGTGAAAGAGGGGAAATCGGTCATCCTCATTACGCACAAGCTCGATGAGATCAAGGCGGTAGCCGACCGATGCTCGATCATCAGACGAGGGAAACTCATTGATGTGGTCGATGTAGCTACAACATCACAGGCCAAGATGGCCTCGATGATGGTGGGAAGACCGGTCAACTTCAAGGTGGTCAAGGAGCAGGTTTCAACAGGAGATATCATGCTCGAGGTGCAGAACCTTGGTGTATCGAATGCAAAGAAGTTGCCGGCTGTGAAGAACTTTTCTCTGACGGTGCGCTCTGGAGAGATTGTGGGAATCGCTGGAGTCGATGGAAATGGACAGACAGAGCTCGTCGAAGCCATCACCGGTCTGAGGCAGGTTGATTCAGGTAAGATCCTCCTACAAGGCAAGGACCTGACGCATGCCTCTATTCGGGATAGAAATGAGTCCGGGCTCGGACATATTCCCGAGGACAGACAGAAGCGAGGGCTGGTGATGACCTCATCGCTCGGTGCGAATATGATCATAAAGGAGTACTATAGGACTCCGTTCAGCAAACACGGCATTCTCCAGGAGGAGATCATCGATAAGCATGCTCAGGATATCTGCGATGCATTCGATGTCCGTTCCGGTGAAGGGATTCACTCTCATGCCGGGAAGCTCTCCGGCGGAAACCAGCAGAAGGCGATTGTGGGGAGGGAGATGTGGTTGGAGCCCGATGTCATCATTGCCGTGCAGCCAACTCGTGGCCTCGATGTCGGAGCTATCGAATATATTCACAAGCGTTTGGTGGAGCACCGAAACAAAGGCAAGGCGGTGTTACTGGTTTCGTTCGAGTTGGATGAGATTTTCAATCTCGCCGATAGGATCGCTGTCATGAACAGTGGCGAGCTTATCGATGTAGTCGAGACGAAGCAGACGAACGAGGAGGAGATCGGGCTTATGATGGCCGGTGTCAGAAGCAAGGAGGTCGCCCGATGAAGATCAAGAGCAATGCCTTTCTCATAGCCATCTCAGCGGTGATCCTCGGAATCATCGCCGGTGGTCTGCTCATGCTGGCGATAGGAAGCAACCCTTTCGAGGGGTTCTATTACCTGTTCCGAGGCAGTCTCATGAACATGGAGAGAATCGGCAATACCCTAGCTACCGCGATCACGCTCATGCTGGTTGGTCTTTCGGTCGCATTCGCCTTCAAGACAGGACTGTTCAATATCGGGGCATCGGGGCAGATGCTCATTGGTGGACTCTGTGCGACGCTTGTTGCACACCATGTGTTCATCCCGAGGCCCCTGTATCTCGTAGTGCTCATTGGTGCGGCATTCCTCGGAGGTGCTCTCTGGGGTGTTGTGCCCGGACTGCTGAAAGCGAAGTTCAATGTGCACGAAGTCGTTGCCACGATCATGATGAACTGGATCGCCTATTGGTCGATCTACTACTTTGTTCCAGCCTACCTCAAGGGGCCTTCTCTCGAGACCGAATCTAAGTCGATCGCGCTCGAACAGACGCTCCGTTCTCCCTGGTTGACCGAGCTGTTTGGGAGAGGATACATGAATCTGGGAATATTCATTGCAATCATAGCTGTATTGGCAATCAAGTTCATACTCGACAAGACGACTCTTGGATTCGAACTGAAGGCGGTCGGTTCGAACCGATTCTGTGCAGAGTACGCAGGTATAAAGGTGAATCGGAATGTCGTTATTTCCATGATGATCGCCGGAGGTCTTGCCGGTCTTGCCGGGGTGACCTATTACGCAGGGTATTCGAGAAATATGCAGATCGGAGTGCTCCCGCAAATGGGATTTGATGGCATTGCAGTTGCTCTTCTCGGGGCAAGCAACCCAGTGGGTGTGTTCTTCTCGGGGCTGTTCTTCGGCATGCTCCAGTCCGGTAAGGGGTTCATGAACGCGATGACCGAAGTTCCTCCCGAGATCGCAGATACGATCATTGCAACCATCATCTACTTCACAGCTACCAGTGTCTTGTTCAGTAGATTCTGGGACAAGGTCGGCAGGAACAGGCGCGATCGGGCAGATCGACGTAATGAGACCGCTTCACAGGCTGAGGAGGTACACCATGAACAGAAGTAGCAGGCAAGCCTTTGCATCCACACCAGTTGGTATTGTAGTGATCATCGCAGCAGCTCTAGTTCTCCTTGCACTCATCTCGCAAGTTCCCATGGTGGGGCGAATCCTTCCCTATGCGATCGCCTATACGATCCCTTTGCTGGTGACTGCGCTTGGAGGGCTCTACAGCGAAAGAAGTGGCGTTACCAACCTCGGCCTTGAAGGACTTATGGTGGTCGGGTATTTCGCCAGTGCACTGACCATTCGGTTTGCTGAGCAGTCGTTACAGGCCATGGCGCTTCCTATAGGCCTGTTGGTAGGGGTGCTTGCAGGAGCGCTGTTTTCGATGCTCCATGCGTTCGCTTCGATAAATCTGAAGGCGGATCAGGTTATCAGCGGTACTGCGATAAACATGTTGGCAAGTGCGATCACGGTCTACCTGGCGAGAACGATCACCGGGAGTGGGAATGTGCGGATCATGCTCGGCATAATCAGGAGAAACATCCCCGGTCTATCGCAGATACCGGGAATCGGGACCCTCTTCTTCACACAATCGTATTGGAGCACGTGGGTTGCCCTTGCCGTCTGGGGAGCCTCGTGGTTTCTTCTTTATAAAACCTCGTTCGGTCTCAGACTGCGTGCGTGTGGTGAACACCCCCATGCCGTTGCCTCTGCTGGTGTCAATGTCTATCGAATGCGATACTTCGGTGTCGGCATGTCGGGAGCATTGGCAGGATTGGGTGGCAGTATCATTCTCGTCACCTACTCGGGCGAATTCAACGGGACGGTCGCAGGACTCGGGTTCCTTTCGATTGCCGCTCTGATATTCGGACAATGGAAACCACTAGGCATTCTCGGCGCCACTTTCTTCTTCGGTACTGCGACGACCATCGCAAACGTCTCTCAGGTGATACCGCAACTCGGTGTCATTCCACCGGTACTGTTCAAGGTGTTTCCGTACGTGGTCACGTTGCTCGCTCTGGTGGCATTCTCGAAACGATCTGCGGCTCCGAAGGCGATCGGAGAGCCGTTCTAATGGAGGAAATCTATGGATGATGTTATGAAACGACTACGAGAGGCCGCTACCTACGTGCAACATGCCGTTGGAGGCGACCCGATCGATATCGGGATGATCCTCGGGTCAGGTCTTGGAGAACTCGCAAATGAGCTGGAGAACCCGGTTGCCGTACCCTATGCGAAGATTCCCCATTTCCCTGTCTCCACGGTTCCCGGACATGCTGGCAGACTCGTCGCAGGAGAGCTCGGAGGTCGTCGGGTATTGGTCATGCAGGGCCGGTTTCACTTCTACGAAGGGTATGGAATGGACACGGTCGTATTTCCTGTACAGATGATGCGGGTGCTTGGGATCCGGAATCTTCTGGTGACCAATGCAGCCGGGTGTGTGAATACCGCCTGGCAGCCGGGTGACCTCATGCTGATCAGTGACCACATAAAGCTGATTCCCGATAACCCGCTTCGTGGACCGAACATTGGTGAGTTGGGCGATCGCTTCTTCGATATGAGCTCTGCCTACTCGGAAAAACTTCGTGCAATGGCTCGTGAGCAGGCATCGAAATTGGGGATCGTCGTACGCGAAGGTATCTACCAGCTGTTCACCGGACCTTCATTCGAGACTCCCGCCGAGGTGAGATTCGCCCGTTCCTGTGGCGCCGATGCCGTAGGCATGTCGACGGTTCCCGAGGTGATAGCTGCCCGTCATGCAGGTATGGAGGTGCTCGGTATCTCCTGTCTCACGAATATGGCTGCGGGGATACTGAATCAGCCACTGAATCACGAAGAGGTGCTCGAAACAGGGCAGCGGGTGAAGGCAACCTTTTCAGCTCTGGTGAAAGTGATTGCCGCAGCATGGCCGCTGTGACTGCCCAGAAGTTGATCGAACAGCTCGGTCTGGAGCCCCTCGCTGGTGAGGGGGGCTACTATCGTCGCGTATATCAGGATCCGCATACGGTGAAGACCGACTCGCTTGGTGCGTTCGTTTCATCCGAGTTGCCGCTCAGCAGTGCCATCTACTATCTTATGACACGCGAGAGCTTTTCTGCCCTACACTGGTTGGCAGGGGCGGAGATATGGACGTGGATTGCAGGAGACCCGATCGAACAGGTGATCGCGCACCCTTCGCAGGGAGTCGAGGTTCGACAGATTGGGCTCTTGGAGGGGATGTCCCCCGTATCGGTTGTCCCTGGAGATCGTTGGCAGGGGGCTCGTATCCTTGCTGGTGGTACGGAGGGGTTCTCGCTCTGCAGTACGGTCATGTCCCCCTCGTACGATGAACGGGATTTTCGTCTTGCCGATGCACAGGTGTGTGAGCGATTCGGTACGTATGCAGCCTATCTCGGAGAGTTTCTTTCACGGAGCACCTAAGGAGAAGTCATGGATTTTCAACTACGGGGCAGACATGCCTTGATCACAGGAGCCTCGGGAAATCTGGGTGGAGCGATTGCCACAGCGCTTGCCATGCAGGGGGTCTCGGTCTCTCTGCTCTACGGGTCGGAGCGCTCTGAGGCCTCTACCAAGACTCTCGCTGATCGGCTCTCCTGTCTCGATGATGTGGATGCTTGTGCATTATTCGGGGACGTGACTCGTGATGAGGGTATCTCCCAGGCGGTCGAACAGACACTCAACCGTTTCGGTTCGCTGGAGATCGTGGTGAACAACGCCGGGATATTCACGACCGCTTCCCATGACCAGATAGACGAACATACATGGGATCGGGTATTCGATATCAATATGAAAGGGATGTGGCGGGTGAATAGATACACCTTCGATGCACTCTATGAATCCAAAGGTGCCGTGGTGCAGGTGTGCAGTATCAACGCATTCAGACCCGGATTCGGGCACACGGTCCATTACGATGCATCGAAGGGGGCAGTGGCAGCCTATACGCGTTCGCTTGCTGCCGAGTATGCTCCATATGGAATTCGAGTGAACGGTGTGGCTCCCGGACTGTTGGATGCACAGATTCTGCATGAGAGGGCTCCGGATCTCGTTGATCGGTATGAGTCGCGCTCCGCTCTGCATCGGCTCGTGAAACCGGACGAGATCGCTTCGATCGTCTGTTTTCTGGCATCTGAAGCCTCTTCAGCGATGGTTGGAGAGATTCTCGTAGCCGATTGCGGGTATGGTATGATGTGAGTATGAAGATACTGTGTGTTGCCGATCAGAAGGACCCGCTTGTCTATTCTACCCGTGTCGCCGACCGGTATGGCGATGTGGATCTGATCATCTCGGCAGGCGATCTGCCGTTGAAGTATTATGAGTTCATCGTCTCCTCACTAAACAAGCCGTTCTACTTCGTGTTCGGAAATCACCATACGGAGGAGCTCAGGAGATTCACTCGGCGTCAACTCATAGAGGAGTCGTTCGAGATCAGATACGATCGGTCCAGCATGTGGGGTATTGGGGGAGATTTTCTCGATGGGAAAGCTCTGAGGGACTCGGCAACGGGTCTACTGCTTGCAGGGCTCGGTGGCTCGATTCGTTATAACCTCGGAGATCATCAGTTCACTGAATTTGAGATGTACATGCGCATATTCCGGCTATTACCTCGGCTTCTCTACAATCGCCTCCGATATGGACGGTTTTTGGATATCCTGGTGACCCATGCACCACCGCGTGGAATAGGCGATGGCGAGGATCGCTGCCATACAGGATTCAAGGCCTTTCTCTGGTTCATGCGAGTATTCAAGCCACAGTATCTATTACATGGGCATGTGCACCTTCTTGATATTAACACTCCTCGGGTTTCGCAGTATCATGAGACCGAGATTATCAACGTGTTCGGAAGTTATCTTCTAGAAAAGGGTTGAGTATATGGGGTTTTCCAGTCTTTCAAGCAGAAACGATTTCTCGAAGGCTCGCTCTCGAGCGAGAATGCAGGAGCTCATGTCCACGTTGAGGTGGAGAAACAATGAGTTGCTTTCGTTCTATGAGGTTACGAAGCTTATCAAGCCTCGGTTGGAGACCTACCGAGGCTTCATGGCTATTCCTATCGACCGGATCATCGGTAGCGAGGGGCGGTATCACGACTTCACCCTTGCATTCTATCCGAGGAAGGATATGCTCCGCTCACGGTGGCAGAGTATCGATGAAGCTCATCTGCGAAATATCACACTGCCCCCTATCAGTGTCTACAAGCTCGGAGAGTACTATTTCGTACGGGATGGAAACCACCGAGTCTCGGTTGCCAAGATGCAGGGAGTCGAGTTTATCGATGCTGAAGTCGTTGAACTGGATTCACAGATAGACCTCGAACCGGGACTGACCAGGGCTCAGCTGACAAAACGTGTGGTGAACTACGAGCGGGATCGATTCATAGAGGAGTATGGATTCGATTCCTTTATGGATATGAGTCTGGTGAAATTCTCTTCTCCCGGTATGTATCCCGAGATTGTGAATCATATACTGGTGCACAAGTACTATATCAACGAGGGGAGAGAAGAGGAGATATCGCTCGAGGATGCAGCCAGATCCTGGTACAAGAAGGTGTTCCTGCCGATCGTTCTGGAGGTTCGCCAAGAGGGGTTGCTCCGTTCGTTTCCGGGACATACGTATGGGGATCTCTATCTGTGGATCGTTCGTCACTGGGACTACCTGAAGCATGGGCTTGAAAAGGAGGTTACCATAGAGCGGGCAACAGACGATTTTAGAAGTCGGTTTGGAGCCGGTTGGTTCAAGCGTTGGAAGAGTTGGCTGCGTGAGCGTTTTACCAGGAACTACTGATATTATCAGTTCATGGTGAATGAGAAGGTGATCGTGTCGCTGTAGTCGCCTGCGAGGGCAGTCTCGTTCTCGGGAACGAGAATGGAGAAGGTTCCGTCGAGTTCGAGAGATTCCATACTGGTTGCCACGCCATTTTCGACCAGTTGTTCATTTTGCGGGCCGGTTCCAGCGTAGTCGAAGTACATGTAGTAGGGGAGGAATGCCGAGGAGACACTTTCGTGGACCATCTTCATCTGCGACCCGACGACAGGTGAGTTGTCGCTGGTTATGGTGAGTTTCATGGGGCTGTTGGAGGAGAAGTGGTATGAGATGCGCTGTCGTGTCCCAATTTCCACCAGATACGGAGATGCTGCCTGAAACTCGAATACGCTATCTGCTAGTATCGTGGTGTTGAGTTGGAGCATTTCCGTCTGGAGTGTCGTCTCTGCAGTTAATGGAGAGGCTCCAAGCATGACTATCACGAGGACTGCCAACGCCACTCGCGTGAGCAGTTCCCTTGTCGACTTCTCTGCATGTGCACGTTTTATGACTCTTTCCATGATGGTAATGTAGCAATGCCTTTCACTTGTGTCAATAGTTCCCAATATTGGAACAGAAAATTTTTCCTGATAGAAAATCTCCTATGTATCAAATAAATGACATTGTAACAAAAGATTAATGCATATTTATTTTCTTTGGAACAGGTTGATGAAAGTTTGGTATTCATCTTTCGCTAGGTGTTTACCACGAGCAATTGATACGATTCATCCTATCTTATGACAAAAGATAAGGGATCCCTAGAAGGTTTGCAGAGGGAAGTTCTTTTCTAGTATCCTTTTGTGGAATTTTGTGGCATTATATAATGAGGTCAAGAAGGAGAAAGTAGAGTCATGATAACATCGTTCAGTACAGAAACTAAGTCGGCGCAGATTGCCAGGCAGATTGAAGAAATGATTCTTACCAAAGTCTATGTAGCAGGAGAGCCTCTCCCTAGTCAGCAGGAGCTTGCTCAGGAGTTCAATGCAAGTTCTCGTTCTATTCGGGAGGCGTTCAAGCAGCTTGAGGCGAAGGGGCTGGTCGAGATCAGTCAGGGTAAGCGGGCAATGGTAAAGACGAACAATCTTGAACAGTTCGTTGCGTCGCTCTCCTCAACACTTATCAGCAACCACACCACAGATAAGAAGCTTCTGCTCGATCTCATGCAGGTGAGGACCACGATCGAGGTCTCTGCGACAAGAGAGCTCTCGCGTAGTGACCAGAGGAGTATCCTCGTTCGTTCGTTGGATAACCTTACGACTCGGATGGAGCAGCTGCTACCGAAATTGAAGTTGGAAGATGTCGATGCCATGGCTCAGTGGAACAATCTCGATTTCAATTTTCATAAGACGCTGATCGCATCGAACGACAATGTGATTCTCACTGCAATCTACGAGAACCTCTCTCCACTGCTCTATTCGAGCATGGATCAGATTACCAATACGTTCAACGAGTTGGAGAAGAGCACGCGAGAACACCGCTATTTGGTCGATGCTCTTGAGCAGGGTCAGACCGACCTTGCCGTTGCACTTGCACTGGTCCATCTGACTGCGATCCGCGGAAAACTGGAGGCTTCGGTCATTAAGATCGATTGACCGGACAGCCATTTTTCACAAAGTAGTGACATACATACAACATAACTCATGACATCAGATAAACTGAAATAGTGCCTCTTGCCAAATTATGCAAGATGTATTACACTAGTGACGTGATAATGTCGTTTACTTATGACAGAGATGAATTAAGAGCTGTCATAAGTGTGAGAGTATAAGGAGGTCCATCTTTGGACACTATGGAACGAGTCCCACAGCATACATTGCAAGGACGCACGAAATCGGCGCGGATTGCGAACTACCTGGAAGAGATGATTCTCTCGGGTCAATTGAGCGCCGGTGAGCTGTTGCCCTCGCAGCAGGAGCTTGCGGAGAAGTTCAGTGCGAGTTCACGCTCGATCAGAGAGGCTTTCAAGCAGCTGGAAGCGAAAGGGTTGCTCACTGTCAGTCAGGGTCGCAGGGCTTGTGTAAAATGCAACAATCTCGATCAGTTCGTCGAGTCGCTCACAGACTCGATCATTAGAAGTGGTTCAAGCGATACGAAACTCATGCTCGACCTTGTTCAGGTGCGTACCAGTGTCGAGGTGTCTGCAGCTCGTGATTTCTCCAGGAACCCTCGCCGAAAAGAGGTGGTCCAAGAGCTTTCGGTTGCTGCAGTGAAGATGGAAGAGACGCTGAACGGTATTCAGGCACGAGAACAGCGGGCCATTGAGAATTTCAGAAAGTTCGAGGGAGACTTTCATAAAGTGCTGGTTCGATCGAATGACAACATCATTCTAGATGCCATCTACGAGAATCTCTCACCACTGCTTGACGAGTCACTCTCCTATTCTGCTGTTACTTTCGAGGAGTATGAGAAGAAAGTTCGTGAGTACCACTATATCGTGGAGGCGTTGCAGAATGGGCAGACCGATCTTGCCGTGGCTCTGGTGTTGGTGGATTTGACGAATCTCAAGAAGCGGATAGAGGAATACGCTGCAAAGCGGAGCAAGTTCCAGTTCGCTTAGGTTTTTTATACACAGGTGCTCTTGCATGAGGCCTCCGCTATCCGTATGCTTATGGATCGTGGAGGCTTTGTCATGTCCAAAACGTCCGTTGTATCTCTGCAGAACATCACTGTACGCAGGGCGGGTCGCCCCATTGTCGATAACGTATCCCTATCCATATATGATCGAGAGCATGTTGCCATTATCGGCTCTAACGGGGCGGGAAAGTCGACACTTGTCCAAGTGATAAGCGGAGAGGTCCATCCGCTCTGGGCTCCCGATAGTCATAGGATCCTCTTTGGAAAGAGCAGGTGGCAGATTCTCGAGCTGCGTAAGCGGATGGGGATCGTGAGTCAGTCTCTTCAGTATATGTGCAATACAACCTATCCTGTACTCCATATCGTGCTTTCCGGATTCTTTAGCAGTATCGGTCTCGATTTCCACCACCAGGTGACCGATGAGATGGTGCAGCGGGCACGGAGCTGTCTTGCTGAGCAGGGCGTGCTGTCTCTCGCTGAAAAACCGATGAGAACGCTCTCTTCGGGTGAGGCGAGAAGGGTATTGCTTGCCAGAGCCGTGGTACACGACCCTTCATTCATGTTGCTAGATGAGGCTGTATCGAATCTCGATCTTCCAGCAAAGCGGATGTATCGTGAGTCACTCGAATCGTTTATAGAGAATGGAAGAACGCTCATTCTGGTTACCCATGATCTGTCGGAGATTGTCAGTCGAATCGAGAGGATCGTGGTCATGAAGGAGGGGAGGATTATCGCCGATGGGCCGAAGCGGGAGGTCCTGTCTGAGGGGGTTCTGAGCGAGGCGTACGGGACGAGAGTCTTCCTGTCTGAGCGGGAGGGGCGATTTACTGCTTGGTGTTGAGCACCCCTCATAGTATATTGGAGGTATGTCATGGCGTAACTACGCCGGATAGGAGGAAACCATGAATCGGTGTTCAATCATTGTACACAGCGTGAACGGAAACAGCTATATCATTGCCACCTACCTGCAGGAGTTGCTGAAGGAGAGGAGTGTCGATGCTCGGTTGTATCGTGTCGAAGATGCCGATCTGCATATCTGGGCGAACAAGTCCGATACGGCGAACGATTTCTATGAGGATATTCAGGCATTGCCGGTAGCGAACGAGAGTACGCTTCTGAAGAGTAAGATGGTGATTCTCGGTTGCCCGACGACGTTCGGTAATGTCTCTGCAGAGATGAAGACGTTCATGGACTCTACATATCCGCTTATGGAGAGCAGGGAGATGGAAGGTCGCTACTTCGCCTGCTTCACAAGCTGTACTCATAGTATCTGCGAGGGGGCGTTCTGTCTCGACTCCATGGTCCACTATGCACAGACGATGGGGATGGTGCATATTCCACTGGGGATCCACGATACACTCGCGTGGGCGAACCAGCCGGTGAGTGGAATCGTCCACCTGGCGGGAAAGGAGAATGCGATTCGTCCTTCTAAGCAGTTGGGCGATGTGCTGGCAGTCTACGCGGATACACTGGCAGACTATCTGCAGTGAAACGTATATTCGATTGGAACAGAGGCCCGGCGAAAGCCGGGCTTCTTGCTAAGCTGTGTCAGAGGTTGACACAATCTTTTGACATAAGAGGTGGTTTTTGCACACTAAAACCCTTTAATAATAAAGCTGT
>CAYYOL010000047.1:0-14091 GCA_964473245.1 uncultured Spirochaetaceae bacterium | reverse complement strand
ACGAGCGAGCTCCCCTATGAGCTCGCAGTCTCCAGTGAAGACAGGAATGCAGGCACTCCGCGCAAAGGATTCTTCGGCAGAGCAGTCTTTTGAATGACAGGTATGAAATGCCGGTACTCACGAAGTGGGCACAAGACGCTCATCCCATCGGGAACTCGCTGCCACCTGATCGATGGGTTTTCGCTGCCGGTCAGACGTTTCGGACTGGAGGTGTTTCTCGTTCAACTTGGCACTATCGCCTGGATGGCCAACAACCATCATCACCTCAAGTACGACATCGTCATCGATCCCAAGCACCGACTTGGCCTTCTGCGCATCGAAACCGACAATCGGGTGAACATACAACCCTTCAGATACTGCCTGCAGCTGATACGCCATGGCAGCCATGCCGAGCTCGAAGAATGCAAGATCACGCCCGCCGACACGCATGCTCCAATCTGGATGGGTAATGAATGCGGTGAGGACAGGAGCCTCGAGCGCCCAGTAGTTCCCTTTCGAGAGTGTCTGACGTAGAAGGGACAGTTGCTCAGAATCTGTCACTGTCACCATGCGCCAAGGCTGGTTGTTCGCACTCGAGGGTGCCGTATGTGCTGCCTGCACCATTCTTGTCAGTGTCTCTTCACTGACCGGTTGTGATCCTATCGCTCGGTACGCTCTTCGCTTCTCGATTGCTGGTAATAATGACATACTAACTGTTCTCCTTACAAATATATTGTACTCATTAACTATACTGATTAATTCCAGATTTGGCACGTGCAATTTGCACGATACCCACAGTTTTACATCCACTGGTGGTATCGACCATGAATCGACTTCAAATCATGACCCGTTATCTGTTATACTACTCCTCTAATAACGGAAAAGGAAGGAACATGGCGAAAGATCATAAAGAACCGTGGACCGTGGAGGACGCGAAAGCACTCTACCGGGTCGACGAATGGGGCAATGGATACTTCCATATAGATGAAAATGGAGAGGTGCGCGTAAGACTCAAGGGGAAAACTACAGACTCCTCGATCAGCCTCAAGCACATTGCGATCGGACTCCAGGAACGGGGTCTCAAGCTCCCGGTGCTGCTCCGTTTCAGCGACATTCTCGATGACCGGATACGATACATCAACGAAAGTTTTGCAGAGTCTATCCAAGATGCCGGCTATCATGGTGCATATCGCGGGGTCTACCCGGTGAAAGTCAACCAGCAGCAACAGGTTATCGAAGAGATCTGCCATTTCGGCAAACAGTACCACCACGGTTTGGAAACAGGAAGTAAAGCGGAGCTCATAGCTGCACTTGCGTACCTCGACGACCCGGAGGCCTATCTCGTATGCAACGGCTACAAGGATGAAGAGTACATAGATCTCGCGTTGAGAGGTTTACTGTTGGGAATTCAAACCGTTCTAGTCGTGGAGATGCCGAGTGAGACTGCAGTCATCATTGAGCGGGCTAAGGAGTTGGGGATTCGACCGAACATCGGCGTTCGCATGAAACCATCCACCATCGCCAGCGGACACTGGACCGACAGTGGCGGAGATCGCAGCGCATTCGGCCTCAATACCACCCAGATCATCCAGGTGGTCGACCAGCTGAGAGAGGCGGACATGCTCGACTGTCTCAAACTACTACACTACCATCTGGGTTCACAGATTCCCAATATTCACGATATCAGAATCGGTGCTACAGAAGCTGCACGTTTCTATGCAGGTCTGGTGAAAGAGGGAGCTCCTATGGGCCTGCTTGATATCGGAGGAGGTCTTGCGATTGACTACGATGGAAGCAGCTCGAACACCAGCAACAGCAGAAACTACTCGATGAAAGAGTATTGCGACGATGTGGTCGAAGAGATCATGGCTATCTGCCAAGAGACGGGAATCGAGCACCCCACGATCATGAGTGAATCGGGTCGTGCCTTGGTTGCCTACTACTCTGTCCTGCTCTTCAATATCCTCGACACGAACGTATTTCGTCCCGACCTCGAGGGAGAACCGGACGATCTTGAGCATATGCCGGTATTGGACAACCTCAAGTATGTGAAGACCATGCTTAGTGAGAAGAATCTCCAGGAGTGTCTGAACGATCTGAACTACTATCGTGAGGAGATCAGGAATAAATTCCTCTATGGAAAAGTGAACATGCGAGAGCGCGCTGCCGCAGAACACCTCTACTGGTCCATCACGGCCGAACTCTCCGAACTTTCACGTAAACAGGAGTATATCCCCCCTGAACTACAGAATCTCGACCATCAGCTCTCCGATATCTACTATGGGAACTTCAGCCTGTTCCAATCGCTTCCCGATGTCTGGGCAATCGACCAACTCTTCCCCATCATGCCGGTGCACAATCTCGATAAGCAGCCGAATCGCCATGCGATTCTCAGTGATATCACCTGCGACTCGGAGGGAAAGATAGATGCATTCATCGGACGCTCGGAAAGCAAGACTACACTCTCACTGCACACACCACCGGAGGATGAAGACTATATCCTAGGAGTGTTTCTCGTCGGAGCCTACCAAGAAACCTTGGGAGACTTGCATAATCTCCTCGGAGATACGAATGTGGTGAGCGTAACCTACGATGCGAGCGGATCGTTCAAGCTGCACAACGAACTCGATGGCGATACGGTAGCCGATGTTCTCAGCTATGTAGAGTATGAACCGAAGAAATTGGAGAGCCTTATCCGCATGAAAGCCGAGGCTGCGGTACAGCTCGGAAGAATCACCCCACAACAAAGACGGAAGATCATTACCAGCTACAATGCCGGGCTACGTGGTTATACGTACTACGAAACAGATCAGGAGGACTGAGATACATGAAGAAACGATTGATGATTATTGGAGCCGGCGGTGTCGGCACCGTGGTGACAAAGAAGTGTGCACGAATGGAAGATATCTACGAACGGATCATGTTGGCCAGTAGAACGAAATCGAAGTGCGATACCATTGCAGCAGAATCTGGGCCCGTTCCCGTTGACACTGCATCGGTGGATGCCGATTCCGTCGAGGCACTTGTCGCCCTCATCCGGCAGTTCAAACCCGAAATCCTGATCAATGTCGCGCTCCCCTACCAAGATCTGACTATCATGGAAGCCTGCATCCAGACAGGAGTGCACTACCTCGATACAGCAAACTATGAACCAAAGGAGAAGGCCGAATTCGAGTACTCCTGGCAGTGGGCACTCAATGACCGATTCCGGAAGGCAGGACTCACAGCCCTTCTTGGAAGCGGATTCGATCCCGGTGTCACGAACGTATTCACCGCCTACGCTGCAAAACACTATTTCGATGAGATTCACTACCTCGATATCGTGGATTGCAACGCAGGGGATCATGGAAAGGCCTTCGCAACGAACTTCAACCCTGAGATCAACATAAGAGAGATCACACAACCTGGACGGTACTGGAAGCATGGCGCATGGGAGAAGACTCAGCCACTCGAGATTCGAAAGGAGATCGCATACCCGAGAATTGGAGTACGCCCCTCGTACCTCCTCTATCATGAAGAACTCGAATCATTGGTCAAGCATTTTCCCACTATCAAGCAGGCACGCTTCTGGATGACCTTCGGAGACCAGTACATCACACATCTCCAGGTGCTCCAGAATGTGGGAATGACCAGCATCGAACCTATCGAGTACCAGGGTATGCAGATTCAACCACTTCAATTCCTCAAGGCTGTGCTTCCCGAACCCTCCACACTGGGAGAGAACTACCAAGGAGAGACTTCGATCGGAGTCCAGCTCAGGGGTATCAAAGACGGCAAGGAGAGAACCGTCTATATCTACAACAACTGCAGCCACCAAGCGGCATACAAGGATACCAAGTCGCAGGCTGTCAGCTATACTACCGGAGTTCCAGCCTCAATAGGAGCCCGTCTCATGGCTCTCGGGACGTGGTTGGCCCCGGGTGTATGGAATATGGAGCAGTTCGATCCAGATCCATTCATGGAGCTGCTGAACGAACTGGGTCTCCCCTGGGAGGTTCAGATAGATGAACCACTGGCATTCGACCATAAGGATGCATAGCGAGGATGTTGGACATGCTGGATCCATATCTCATCGATAGAACCCCTGCGTTCGTCCTTGAACATGACAAGTTTCAGGGAAATCTGCGCGTGATAGAAGAGCTCCAGGACCTGGTGCCGGCACGATTTTTGCTCGCTCTGAAAGGCTTTTCCATGCATGAAGTCTTTGGTGAGATCGCGCAAGTGGCCACAGGAGCAACTGCGAGCTCACTCTACGAGGCGCGACTCGCTGCTGAACACTTTAGTGAGGTGCACTCCTACTGTCCGGTCTATATACCGAGGGATTTTCCGTTCATCAGTGCAATAGCTGAGCATATGACGTTCAATTCGGTCGCTGAAGCTGAACGGTACGTCCCTCGTATGCCGAAAGGAAAGAGAGCCGGTATTCGGATCAATCCCGAATATGCCACCGTGGAGACCGACCTCTACAATCCCTGTACTCCAGGCTCTCGTCTCGGTGTATCGGCAGCTGCACTCAGAACACTTCCCGATGGAATCTCCGGCTTGCATACCCACAACCTCTGCGAAAGTGGAGCCGCGGAGCTGGCAGGAACACTCAAACAGATAGAACGGTTATTCGGTCATCTTCTCCCAGACATTCAATGGTTGAACCTCGGAGGAGGTCACTTGGTGACTCGGTCCGGGTATGACCGTGCACTGTTTATAGAGACACTGCATGCATTTCATACGACATATCCGCATATCGAACTGATACTCGAACCGGGAGCGGCATTTGTCTGGGAAACTGGAGTTCTAGTCGCAACCGTCCTCGATATCGTAAACAGTGGCGGTGCAACCACGCTCATGCTAGACACATCGTTCGCTGCACATATGCCGGACTGCCTTGAGATGCCCTATACCCCACGTATCCGTGGAGGGAGAATCATTACATCGGCTCAGCAGCCCACCGCTGGAGAGACTCGAGTACGCCTAGGCGGGAACTCCTGTCTCGCAGGAGACTGGGTTGGAGACTATGCACTGTCGCACGCTCCACAGATAGGAGACCGATTGATACTCGAAGACATGATGCACTATACCATGGTGAAGACGACCATGTTCAATGGAGTGGCGCTTCCCGACATTGGTATATGGCAGGACGAGTCATATCGGGTCGTAACCCGCTCTTCATACGAACAGTACAAGTACCGACTCTCATGAGTCCAAGGAGTATATAATGAACGAAGAGCAGGCTGAGCGATACTTTCTCGACTCCGAATATGAGCAGACTGAACAAGCTTCGGCCCGCTTTCATATTATTCCCGTGCCACTGGAGCACACGGTCTCATATAAAGGAGGAACGGCTCGGGGACCGGAGGCGATCATATCGGCTTCGGCGCAACTGGAAAAGCTGACTCATCGACACATCGAGCCGGGTCTCTTGGGCATGTGCACCCATCCTGCAGTGGACTGTACCTACCGTACGAGTCCCGAAGAGATCTTTACTCGGACTGCCGACCTCATGCACACAGTATATAAAAACCAGGGGATACCAATTCTCCTCGGTGGAGAACATAGTGTGACCAATGGAGCCATTCGATTCATCGGCCAGATTCAAGAGCAGGTCGGCATACTGCAATTCGACGCACACATGGATTTACGCGATGCATACGAAGGAAACAAGTGGAGCCATGCAAGTGTCATGCGAAGGGCTGTGGACCAAAACATACCACTCTATCAGGTGGGTATCCGAAACTATAGCGAGGAGGAGCTGATAGCTCGCAACTCGTACCGCGTGAGGTACACCGATGCACAAGAACTCATGCATATGAGGTCACGAAAAGAGGGGTTCGAAGCGGTGAAACTTCCCAACGATTTCCCCTCGATGCTGTACATTACGTTCGATGTCGATGCATTCGATGCTTCTCTCATGCCCGCCACAGGCACTCCCGATCCGGGAGGATTGTTCTGGTGGGATGCCCTCGAGCTTGTCGAACGACTCTCTGAAGGGCGAACGATCATTGGCTTCGATGTCGTGGAACTGGCTCCGAACTCCTTAGTGCATCACTGTGAATATACAGCGGCAAAACTCACCTATGCACTCATGGGGCTCACTGCACAAAGAAACCGATTCCTTCGTGATCGTACTTCTTCCTCACCAGTTCAATAGCCTGCTCGATTCGTTGTACCACATCCTGATCGCAGTACACGATGAGCATGAAGTTCTCTTCAGGCCATACGGCATCTCCGAGCTTCGGTGAAGTTTTTCCACGACCGTGCACCGATGGAATAATCGTATAGTATGGCGGTACTTCGTACACTACGAATGCATCGAGAATATCTTCCTTAACGGCTTGAGCCGCCATGATTTCCACTCGTTTCAATCTACACCTCCAGCCGCTCGGCCATAACGGCGATATCCTCGACATCCCGCCGTTTCTTATCGCTATTGAACAGTCGATATAAGGTTGGCGTGAAGAAAATGGTCATAAGCGTACTGATCGCCATGCCCCCGATGATCGTCTGCCCGATTGGTTGTATCTGCTCGGCTCCCTGTCCTCCGAAGAACGCCAATGGCAGCATGCCGAAAATGGTAGTGAGACTCGTCATGAGAATTGGTTTGAGTCTACTTCCTCCTGCTTCGATACACGCGGTACGAATATCCATGCCCCGATTCCTCAGCAAATTGATATACTCGATCAGAACGATTCCGTTGTTAACCACGATTCCAGCTAATATAACGGTACCGATGGCACTTATGAGACTGAATGTCTCCCCGGTGATCAGATAGATTCCAACGATTCCTACCAGCATGAGTGGAATGGAAAGGAGGATGATGAACGGATTTCTGAACGACTCGAAGAGACTCGCCATGACTCCGAACACCAGAGTCAGTGCCAGTGCCAGGATAATCCCCACATGTCGGAACATGGCGCTCATATCGGCGAAATCACCACCGAAATCGATGAACACGGCATCGTCTGCAACAAGGTAGGTATCGAGAACCTCACGGATGTCCTGTTCAGCAGCGGACGAGGCATACCCGGGAGCAAGGCCCCCCACTACATGCACGACACGCATCTCATCCTCTCTGCTAATTGAAACCGGTCCGGTAGCACGACTGACCGAAGCGATATTCGCAAGCGCTATCTTCTGTCCCGATTGATTCATGACAAAGAGCTTCTCTAGATCCACCTGGTCAGAGCGGTCTTCATCTCTGAGAATCACCACGACATCGGTCTCCTGCCCATTCGCCTTCAACTGCGTGGCGGTAACACCATTGATACTGTTGCTGATCTCTGCTGCAATACCCTGCATAGTCAGACCATAGGCATAGGCACGCTCACGATCTATATCGATACGCATCTCTGGAAGCCCAGTATCGAAATCCATCCTGGGCTCGGTCACCCCCGGTACATGAGTGGCAATCAATTCACGAATCTCTTCAGCAGTATCGACAGCGAGATCGAGGTTATCCGATTTGACTACCACATCGACCGGGTTCACATTTCCTAACCCCATAGACATGCCAGAGAACGAGAATGAGACAGCGGGATAGAGATCAAAATAGCTCCTCAGCTTCTGCTGTATGGTGAACATGTCGTCGACCTGTTCGTCTCCTTCGAGCAGCGAGATCTGAATCGACCCGCTATTGGTTCCTCCACCGAAGATTCCACCTCCCCCGACGGTGACAATGATATCCTTGTACCCCTGGATATCATTGCGAGCCATCTGTTCAATCTCCATCAGCACCGCCTCGGTTGTGGCGAGTGTCGTTCCCTGAGGAAGGCTTACCTGGAGACTTACCGAGGTCTCACTCATCTGGGGATAGAGCGTGGTGTGCATAGCCTCGAATGCCTGGAATGTGATCACGAGGATCAGAGCTACCAATACGACGGTAAGCCACTTGTTGTCGATACAAACGGCAAGAACGCGTTTGTAGCCTCGGTCAAGAGCTTCAAATGCATTCTCCATGCCCGTATCAATCCACCGAAGCACTCTGAGACGTAGCGGTTTCTGTTTCCGTGTGTAGACTTTCACATAGGAGCTGGTCAGTACAGGAATCAATGTAACGGAGACGATAAGCGAGGATAAGAGGCTGATGATGATAGTTCCTGCCATGGGCGTCAGTATCTCACCGAGCATCTCTAGGTTGTTCCGCAACAAGACGATGGGGATGAACACACAGACTGTGGTGAGCGTGGAAGCGGTGATCGCAACAATCATCTCCTTGGTTCCCAACAGTGCTGCGGTCTTCAACTTGGATCCCCGCTCACGATACCTGAAGATATTCTCCAGTACAACGATTGAGCTATCCACGGTCATACCGAGACCGAGAATGAGTCCGGTTAGGGTCATGAGGTTCAATGAATAGTCGAGGAAGAACATGATGAGTATCGTCATGAGCAGCGAGATCGGAATGGAGATACCGATGATGAATGTGGATTTGAGACTTCTCAGGAATATGAACAGCACGATCATAACCAGGATCACTCCATACATGAGAGACTGGTACACCGTATTCATCGTTGAATCGATCATGGTAGTGGTATCTATGATCACAGAGAGCGATAACGAGCTAGGCAGGTCACTGTTCAACTCATCAATCGCTTCTCGTACAGCACTGGCTACTTGAACGCTATTCGCATCTGACTCCTTGGACACCGATATGTACACGCCCGGCTCACCATTGATGTACACTTGGCTCGTGGCTTCTCTGAATGCATATGAGACATCTGCTATATCGGCAACGGTCACCTGCGTGGTTCCGATTACTCTCCCGTATGGATCTGTATCGGGAATAGCCATGATGAGTGCACTCGATATATCGTCAAGGTCTTCGAATTCAGCGTCGGTACGGACAAGATAGTCGATATCTCCCTCATTGATGGATCCCGACCCAATCTGATAATTCTGCGGATTCAATACCTGGGCAACCTGGGAGACGGTAATGCCATACGCTTCAAGTCGATTCTGATTCACCGCCACGCGAACGAATTCATCCTGTCCTCCGTTGATCGAGGTCGAAGAGACGCCCTGCACGCGGTCAAGCCTGGTTTGAATGGTATCTTGAGCGACTCTTCTCAGATCGTTCGCGCTCTGCCCGGCCCTACCGATCACAGCGATATTCATGACCGGCATCATGTTGGTATTGAGCTTGAAGATGGTCGGAGACGTTGCTCCATCGGGAAGAAAATCGGAGATGAGGTTGAGATTGTCATCGATCGATCTTGTAGCACTATCCAGATCCGTTCCGTACTCGAATTGGATCATGATCATGCTCATTCCCTCAGACGATGTCGATGTGAGCGTATTGATCCCCCCCACATTCGATATCACCCCCTCTACCGGCTTTGTGATCGTCTCTTCCATGGTTTCGGGACTGGCTCCACTGTAGGTGGTATACACGATCACCATGGGAAGATCCAGTTCTGGGAAAAGTTCGACCGAGAGGTTCGGGAACACGACCAACGCTAACGCTACGAGTAATATGTAGATTACTATGATGGTGGTTGGTCGATGTACTATGGTATTGGTAAGACTCATAACTCTCCTCTTTCTCAGTCTACGACAAGAACATCGGTACCATCGGTGAGCAGAGTCTGCCCCTGAATAACTACCTGGCCTCCAGCAGAGAGCCCATCAATGACCTCTGCGTATGTGTCTACCACGAGTCCGAGTGAGATGGTTCGTTTCTGTGCCTGATCCTGCTCGTCCACGATATAGACGTACGGCTGATTCCCCTCATAGAGTATGCTACTGCGATCGATGATCAGTGCATCCTCGACGGCTTCCGTATAGAGAAGCACCGATGGGAACATTCCTGCTTTTACTAACCGTCCAGGATCCTGTAGTCGAATACCCACGGTCAGAGTACGGTTCATCGGGTTCAGTGCAGGGCTCAGTCTCACGACCTCCCCGCTGAAGATCATATTTGGATAAGCAACGAATGTTGCCTCCACTTCGGTACCGATCTTGATACTCCCGATATGCCGCTCTGCCACAGCCACTTCCACTTCCGGATCTTCAAGCATTCCCACATTCACGATAGCCGCCTGTGGAGATACCGTTGCACCAGTGGTAAAGTTCACCGCAAGCACGGTTCCCGCAACGGGACTTTTTACATCTGTCTCCCGGTAGTTGGCACCAGGTCTAGATGGATCCACGCGTGCTATCACCTGATCCGTTTCGACGTGGTCACCGACTCGTACACCAATATAACTGAGTTTTCCAGCTACTTCAGGATAGATATCGATACTATCCGTATCTACGACATTGCCATTCACTTTAATATAGTTACGAAGATTCGTGGTCTCTGCAGCATGTACGCGTACTGCAAGCCGTGAGCTCTCCTCTGTTTGCGTTGCCGCTCCCTGATCAGGGGAGAATTGCGCTAGGTTCTTGAATGGATTCAGTACAACCACAGCTATGGCTGCGGCTATGAGTACGAGGATGACAATCAGCCCTACCCGACTCCGTTTATGTGCATGTGAATCATGTCTGCTCATGAGATTAGGCTCCTTCCATACATTACAATTAATTCAGATCCAGCTGTATATCGTATGCAAGATCGACTAAAGCGCTCGCATACTGATAATCGAGGAACAGCAGGTTCTGTTCAGCTGAAAACACATCCTGCTGCGCATTCTCTACAGATAAGTAGTCCACATAGCCACCTTCGTACTGGATCAAGTGCATCTCGTACACTCGCTGTGCCAGCTCAAGATTCGATTGTGCGACCTCTCTCTGTTTCTGCAGATTTTCGAGCGCTCTCACCTGCGTGATAACCGATTGCTCAAGCTGCATACGTGTCTGTTCTCTTTCGAAATTAAGTTTTCTCAACGAGTTGTCCATCTTCTCCAATGATACTTTGGTTGAACTACCGGGAATATGACTATCTAGCGGGACCACCAGACTGATAGAGTATTGAGCTACGTCGCTCCAAACGTTGGGGGTAGGAACAAATGATGGAGCTGGTGAAATTGCTTTGGTATCGATCGAATAGCCAGCCGAGATCATCAGTGTTGGCGTAAGCGCGGCTTTTCCTTGCGCTAGTTTACCCGACTCGATCGATGCAGCTTGCAGCGCGAATAGCTGCATAGTACGTGTAGATCCAATCTGCCCTCGTAGCTCATCCAGAGTCTCTTCAAGACTCCAGTTCGGCAAAGTGCCTTCAAGGAGCAACTCGGTGTCGAAATCAACTCCGAGCAGAGCCTTCAAGGCAAGCATCTGTGCTTCATAGGTATTCTGGCTCTGGTGGAAGGATGGTCGAAGCTGATCCACACCAAGCCGACTCGAAAGCATTTCAAGTTCCGATGCAAATCCAGATTCATAGTTAATCCGAACCTTCTCGTACTGTTTCTCAGCCAATTCCAGATTCTTCTGCTGAAGTGCTAAATTCTCCGATTCTGCAAGCAAATAGTAGAATAACTTGGTGACATTTCTTTCGATCTCTGCCTGGGCCTGTGCATAGGTGACCTGCTGTATCGAATAGGCAAGATTGTATGAGTCGAGCTGGTCCTTCACCGCTAGATTCAGGGGAAACTCGACAGAGAGCCCGGCTCGCAATCCAGAGATCACTTTTACACCAGAATTTGAGAATACATCGTTCTGGCCACCATGGGAGAGTGTAAGATTCACCGTCGGAAGAAACAAGTTCCATGATGTATCGACATCTCGCCTAGCCTGCTGAACGTCAATCATCTGAGACTGGAGGTTGAGGTTCTGTCGTTTCGCCAGAGCAATGGCATCATCAAGCGTTAACTGGAGAGTTGAAGCATAGGCGGTGGTCATGACACAACAGGTCAGGAACATCAGAACATATATATAGCGCAATAATTTCATGGCAAGTCCTCTATAAAGTATCGACGCTACAAAGATACTCAGATGACTTAATTTAATCAATACTCCATAGAGAATTGTATGCAAAAAAAATGGAGCAGCACGAGATTGTCGACTCGTCACTGCCCTCATATTCAGTCATATCATATGGCTATTCTTTCAAAATCCACACCGTAGAGTGTCCTTTTTTTTCACCTCGACATGGAGGAAACCGATTACCCAATTTCATATTCACTGTGCGCTTCGGATGGTCCTTGCACACATAGAGACCTGCCTTCTCGCAAGGAGAACCAGTTTTGGTCTTTATATCCTCATCGAGATTCTCTTCAGTATTTGAAGCATCCTGAACCGCAGTAGCTGGAGTAATGGGTACCACTGGGTCCTCAGCTGGACGATTCTTCTCCTGTAGATACTTCACCCACACTAAAGCCATCAATGCAAGCAGTACGACAATTGCAAATATATTGATTGTTGCATTGGAGTTACTGATTGCCAAGATGATGATGAGTACGATAATCAGAGCTACGGTAAGCAGAATCGGTTTCTTAAGTAATTTATCCATGATACTAAGCCTCCTGTCTCATGAGCTTATCAAAGACATATAGGACTTGGAGCGAGATACAACGGTGTAAAACTATCCTGCTTGTATTGTACACCACCCTAAGAAATTACTCAAATAGTAAAACAGCCGCCCGAAACCGGGCGGCTGAAAGATTCATTGCAGGAAGCACTACTTCTGGTTGTGCTTCACCATGTAATCGGTAAGTACTTCGTCAAGTCCTCGACCGTACATTACAATCGGCTTGTCGAACATGGTGTAACCGTCGCCACCAGCGGCCATGAAGTCATTCGTAGCAATCTTGTAGGTTGCGTCACGATCAACCAATCTACCGTTGATCAGTACTCTCTTGATCCTGTTACCAGGGTCGCTGAAGCGGCTGTAGACGATACCAAGGTTGGCTGTCTGCGGGAATCCGCCGTTGCTTTCTGGCAGTCTGGAGTAACCCCATTCAAGAGCGTCGTAGATATCCTGACCAGTTACTTCAATAACTACTACTGTATTATTGAATGGCAGGACAGTAATGATATCTCCTCGTGTTACATCTCCAGCAGGAATCGAAGCTCTGATACCACCACCGTTGGTGAACGCTGCATCAGCACCGGTAGCCTCAACCATGGACCTGGCAATCATGTTACCGAGGTTGGTGGGCTTGGTTCTGACATTGTTGCGCTCGCCGTCAAGACGGACAGGAGTATAGGCGACAACTTCGCTGGTAATCTCTTCAACACGAGCCTTCTGGCTCTCGATATAAGCCACTACAGTCGGATCAGCTGGAACTTCAGAGATACCGAGCATCTTGGCAAATTCGTTCTGAGAAGGATCCGCTACATCAGAGGCAGGAATCAGCAGTGCAGTTTCACCAACAGCCTTGCCGTTTCGTACTGCAATCTCAACGAGTCCTACGCTCTCCATGTATTCGCCTGCCGATACGATAAGCGTATCGCCGACACGGAGTCCATTTTCAAGAACCGAGTGACTGTGACCATCAACAATGAGGTCAATTCCCTTCAAGTTCTCGGCGAGCATCCTACTGGTAACTCCATAGGAACCATCTGCGTCGAGTCCAATGTGAGAGAGCACGATTACATAATCGGCACGTTCACGTACTTCGTCGATCAGGCCCTGAGCACCGTAGACCACCTCGTCGCTCATGAAGGAGAGTCCTTCCACATTCTTCGGATGAGTCTTCGTCTCTGTTTCCGGAGTGGTTGCTCCGATCACACCAACGGTGAATCCATCGAAGTAGTAGAGCTGGTAAGGCTGGAATACCATGTTGCCATGTGCATCAAGTACATTTGCAGCAAGCACTCTGAGGTTGGAATACTGCTCAGCGAACTGTGCAGCCTCAATCAGGCGCTCCTGCCCGTAGTTGAAGTCGTGGTTTCCTGGAACAACAGCATCATATCCAAGCATGTCAAGCAAGACAGCAGAGGTCTCACCTTCGAACAGATTGGTAAGGAGCGTTCCATGAGAAACATCACCAGCATCAAGCAACAGATTCTTGTTCGTTACCGAACGACCCATATTCACGAGGGTTGAAAGTTTGGCATAACCAACTCCTGGGCCCTCTTCAATTCTTCCGTGCACATCATTTGTATGTACAACGTAGAGATAGAAATCCTTAAGTCCATCATGGGATTTGACAACAACGTCTTCATCGACATCAGGCATAGCCGGTGCGACTGCGACCTCTTCCACCACTGGTTCCGGCTTTGGAGCCTCGACCACAGGTT
>CAYYOL010000046.1:6368-14342 GCA_964473245.1 uncultured Spirochaetaceae bacterium | reverse complement strand
AGAGCTCCACCTTGCCAAGGTGGATGTCGCGGGTTCAAATCCCGTCTCTCGCTCTTGTAAGCGACCCGGATTACCGGGTCGCTTTTTTATTCGGTATTTGTTATGATTGTGCAGGTTATACCGCATTGACCTTGCCGAGAGGCTCAGTCATGCTTACTATAGATAAACCATTTGTAAAGAGGAAAGAAATAGGATGATAGCTGAACAGACAGTCAAAGAGCTTGAGAAATCAGCCGTAGAGCTTGCCATCACGGTCAAGCAGGAGGCATTGGCGGATTCGTACACCAAGGTTTTGCAGAAATATACGAAGAGTCTGCAGATTCCCGGCTTTCGCAAGGGGAAGGCCCCGGCCTCCGTGTTGGAACAGAAGTTCGGTCCTGCCATGCGAGAAGAGAGTGTATATACCCTCATAGACGATGCCGTACAAGAGGCATTGAAGCAGGTCGAGGATAAATACAAGCCCCTACCCTATAGCTCTCCGAACTTGGTAGATGAAGATAATATCTCAACGGACATCGATAAGGATCTGCAGTTCTCCATCACGTACGACATCATGCCGCAGTTTGAACTGCCGACATATACCGGTATTTCTGTCGAGGTCCCGAAAGTCGAGGTGACCGACGACGAAGTGAGCAAAGAGATCGAGAAACTCCGTGACCAGAACGCACTCGTCATCGAAAAGGACAAGGCTGTCGAGAAGGATGATATCATTACCGTTGACTATGTGGAAATCGATTCCGATGGTAAAGAAGTAGCCGGTACCGACCACAAGGACTTCGTGTTCACCGTGGGTAGTGGAACCAACTTCTACAAGATCGATGACGACGTACTCGGCATGAAGAAAGGTGATGTTAAATCGATCGAGAAGAGCTTCCCTGAAGATAGCGAATACCCCGAGTATGCAGGAAAGACCATAACGCTTAAAGTAGAACTTAAGCAGGTTAAGGTCAGAGATGTCCCTGAACTCGACGATGAGTTCGCCCAAGATGTGAGCGAGGACTACAAGAGTGTATCCGATCTCCTCTCGGCAACCAAAGAGAAGCTCGAAAAGAGTCTCGAGAGCCACTTGAAGGAGACAAAACTCCAACATGTTGTGGACAAGATTCTCGAACAGGTCACTATCGCCGTTCCCCAGTCGATGATCGAGATGGAGGTGGACTCCTCATGGAGGAGATTCGTAAGCCAGTCCGGCATGCCGGAAGATCAGATTCTCAAGTTCCTTGAATTCCAGGGACAGACGAAGGATGACTTCACCGCAACCTGGAGAGAGCCAGCCGAGAAGAACATCCGCGTGCAATTGCTCATGGAGAAGATCAAGGAGAAAGAGGGCTTCACCCTAGAAGAGAAAGAGCTCGAGGAAGAGGTCAATACGCAGCTTCCCGAGGGAACTGACGAGAACACCAGATCCTACTACAAAACCATTATCGAAGACGATATGAAAATCAAGAAGACCGGTGATTTCCTATTGGAGAACAACACGTTCACCGAGGGTGATGCCATTGCATACGATACATTCATGCAAGAGCATCAGCACTGATTGAGAAACCCAAACGGAGGATACATGGTAGACCAGTACACTGAACCCCGATCATCGCTTGTCCCGGTAGTAATCGAGCATTCCGGTGTCGGGGAACGTTCATTCGATATTTTTTCCCGTCTCTTGCGGGATCGAATCATCATTCTCGGAGAGGAAGTAAATGCAGCATCTGCAAATGTGATTGTCGCACAGCTGCTTTTCCTTGAGTCTGAAGATCCAACCAAGGATATCAGTCTCTACATAAACAGTCCGGGAGGGAGTGTAACTGCCGGACTTGCGATCTACGACACCATGCAGTATATAAAATGTGATGTCCAAACCATCTGCCTCGGACAAGCAGCCTCAATGGGTGCACTGCTTCTTGCAGCCGGAACAGCGGGCAAACGGTACATTCTCCCCTCTGCACGAGTGATGATACACCAACCATGGGGAGGTGTTAATGGACAGGTTTCAGACATTTCTATCCATGCAAAAGAGTTGTTGAGGATAAAGAAACTTAGTATCGAATACTTTGCAACTCATACCGGGAAGAGCCTTGAAACCATTGCCTCGGACATAGAGCGTGATTTCTTTTTCACCGCCGAAGAGGCAGTATCGTACGGTCTTGCTGACGAGATAATGATTAGGAGTTGAATATGGCACGCAACAGTAAAGTCTGTTCATTCTGCGGACGGAGTTCCAAGGAAGTGAAACGACTCATCGATGGCCCAGGAGTCGCCATCTGTGAGGATTGCATACATACCTGCAATGATATCCTCAAGGCAGACCCGAGCCACACAGCCGTACCAGATGATTTTCTCGGAGAGATACCCACCCCGAAAGAGATTCATGATTATCTGAACGATTATGTCATCGGACAGGATGTAGCAAAAAAAGTTCTCTCCGTTGCTGTATACAACCACTACAAACGGGTCAAGTATCAGGAACAATTCAAAGCCGACGGGTTGGAGATGGACAAGTCGAACATACTGCTGATCGGACCGACAGGAACAGGAAAGACGCTTCTGGCGAAGACCCTTGCACAGAAGCTGCAAGTACCATTCGCCATAGCAGACGCGACCACGCTCACCGAAGCGGGATACGTAGGAGAGGATGTTGAGAACATTCTTCTCAAACTAATCCAGAATGCGAACGATGACATCACAGCTGCCGAACACGGAATCGTGTTCATAGATGAGATCGACAAGGTCGCCAAGAAGAGTGAAAACGTATCTATCACACGGGATGTCTCTGGTGAAGGCGTACAGCAGGCGCTACTCAAGATAATCGAAGGAACCGATGCAAGCGTCCCCCCGCAGGGAGGTCGAAAACATCCCAACCAGGAGATGCTGAAGATAAACACCCGCAACATTCTGTTTATCTGTGGTGGAGCCTTCGTCGGCTTGGACAAAGTCATTGAGAAGCGAGTCTCAGCCCATCAGATGGGATTCGGTGCCAATATCATCGGAAGCCAGGAGAAAGACAACGTTGATCTATTCAAACAACTCCATCCCGACGATCTGGTCAAATTCGGATTGATCCCGGAGTTCATTGGCAGACTGCCCATCCATGTTGCATTGAATCATCTGACAAAAGACGATCTCATGCGAATCATCACCGAGCCGAAGAACTCCATCATCAGACAGTATGCGGCTTCCCTCAAGATCGATAAGGTTGACCTCGAATTCAAGGACGAAGCAATCGAGGCAATTGCCGAAAAATCGATCAGCCAGAAAACTGGTGCGAGAGGACTCAGATCGATCGTCGAGAACATAATGATTGAGGTCATGTATGACATTCCTTCACGAAAAGGGGTCAAACGAGTCGTGGTGAACCGCGAAACGGTGGAAAAGGCAAAACTCCCAGAGCTCGAAGTGGACTCTGCAGAGACTGCGTAATCGGAGATACGAATATGTTTGTCTATCCCGAAGTGCCTCCCGCCATCATCGAAGAGATCAAGAGCCGTTCGGTTGCAATCGTCATAGGACATGTTGGACCGGATGGTGACTGCATCCATTCCCAGATAGCCATGCAGAAACTCCTACAGAGGCTGGGAATGGAAGTTCATTTAGTGAACGCCGGCCCATTTGCAAGGAAGGAGATTAAACATTTCGAGCCGTTGTTCGCCCCACATGTGGATCCACAGGTAAAATCCAGGAATCCCCTTGTCGTTCTCGTGGATTGCTCTACATTGGATCGCATAGGATACCTGAGTGATGAGATCGAAGGGCTCACTGTCCTCACTGTGGATCACCATGCTTCGGGTACGAGTTTTGGGGATCTCTCATACATCGTTCCAAAATCGTTCTCCACTACCCTCTGCATCATGCAGCTGTACAAAGCATTCGAAGTAGAGATGACTCATGAGATCGCTGACCATATCTTCTTCGGACTTGCAACCGACACTGGATTTTTGAAATTCATCGGACCGTATCGCGGCGAGACTTTTCGACTCATGGGAGAGCTGGTTGAACTCGGAGTCTCCCCGAATGACATCTTCAACCGCATGGAGGGTGGAAACAGCTTCTCCTCGCAACAGTTCCTCGGAAAATTATTGCTTCGTGCAGAGCCGCTGCTCGAGGGAAGACTCATGGTCGTTGTCGAAGAACCTGATGACTTGCAGCAGTTCTCAGCTGCTGAACGACCTTCGGACTCCTTGTATGCACATCTGCTAGGTGTGGACGATGTTGAAGTGGTACTCTATTTCAAAGTGATCGAACAGGATGTCTGGGAGATCGGATTCCGTGCTGCGCACGCATCCTCGGCCGATGTCGGCAAGATAAGCGCCACCATGGGAGGCGGGGGTCATCGTAAGGCTGCTGGGGCTACTGTCTCTGGAAAGCTAGAAGCGATCAAAGAACAGCTCATCACGCTGATTAAAGAACATCTTGCACAGTAATATCTCTTAGTAGATAAGGAAGTTACCATGTCATGAGTATGTCTCTTGGCATGGGATTTGCATGTTGTTTCCTCCGCACCAAGGAGGAACAACTATGATCACCGATTTCACAAACCAAGTCTTAACCTTTCAACGACTTCACCACTCCGCTCATCTGGAAGAACGGAGAGCTGCGAAAAGACTGTTCAGAGTGCTGGAGAAGAAAAGCCTGATCATACTCTACGAATATCCGGTGAAAACCAATATGATAGATGAGGAATTAGCCGGAGATGTATTGCTATCCATCCAGAACAGAGTCCCTAAAATTCTACTGAACTTCACCTATAGAGGGGTGAGCTTCGAGAACTTCCTGAAAAGAGTGTCCTACATGCAGACACGGATGTTCTGTGGTCGTAGAAAGCACGCATTGCGGAAGGATCTGGCTCTGAGTCTATCCCCAGATGCTTTGGAGGAGCTGATCGTCTCAGAAGATGCACCGGATCACACTCAGTTGACGTTCTATAGGACCTATCAAACGGAATCCTCTTGGAGCCTGAAGACCGAGCCATGCAGAAAACTCAAAGAGCAGATGAAGAGATCGAACACGCTCAGGAAGCGGTTTCTCCAATTGGTTATACACTGTGCCGATTCTCTGACCGCTCATCAGATCTCATTTCTTGCGAGCTTTCTTGAGATCGATGAATTGGAGCTTGCTGAGCTCATGAGACGAGCTCGTGAAATGGCAATCATTCGACGAGGCCGCTTAGAGCACTTAAGACGCATTAGGAACCTTCACTACTTCGATGTGCTGATCAACCAACAGGAATACATCTATAATCGGCAGATTACCAGAGATCCCGAGATCCTTTCCGAATATAGAATCAGATATGAACGATCGTTGAAGCAATTTCGCAACCGTAGTCGGGAGATTCAGCAGAAAACGAACCCGATCACGCATGAAATACTCGGTAATCTGACCGGAGTCCCGAAAGGAACTGTAGATTCGGGCATGCACGCATTGAAACGGTATTTACGCGAAATCGTGGACGGATAAGGCAAAATCGAGTATGTTCCATCTATGGAACTCATATTTGCAACACAAAACGATCATAAAAGATTTGAAATGGCTTCGCTCTGTATCCCGCACGCGATTGTGATGCCTTCGGAATTGGGCGTCACCTTCTCTTTCGAAGAGACCGAAGAGACGTTCACGGGAAATGCTCTCGGAAAAGCCGATCACCTCTTCACCTTGACCCGGAGAGCAACCATCGCAGACGATTCGGGCATAGTGATCGATGCCCTCGGTGGAGCACCCGGAATCTACAGCGCAAGATACGGTTCAGATATCTATGGGAGAGCATTGAGTGCTCCCGAAAAGAACCAGCTCGTGCTCGAACAGTTACAAGGAGTTCCACGACAGGAAAGGAGCGCACGGTTCGTCTGTGCTTTGGCTCTGGTGCTCTCCCCGTACAGAAAGTTTGTGGTTCAGGAGACCGTGGAGGGGTTCATTGCAGAGAAACCCTATGGCGATGGGGGCTTCGGCTACGATCCCATTTTCCTTGTTGGAGAGACAGGAAAGACCATGGCTGAATACACCGAGCATGAGAAGAATGCAATCAGTCACCGAGCACTCGCCGCTCGCAGGATACTGGCATTGATACAGCAGATTGAACACACGGAGGTCATGCATGTCAGCTGACAACAATACCCACACTATCATAGAGAGAAGTCGCGTCGCACCTGAAGATACATGGGATCTAAGCGTACTGTTCAAGACTGAAGAACAGTGGGAACAAGCATGCGCCGATTTTCGAACCTCGATCGAGAATGCATCGAATTTCAGAGGAAGAATTGGAGAATCTTTCGAGACGCTACTTGCTGTACTCAATTGGTTGTCCCAAACAGGCATACAGGCTGAACGCATCATGCAATATGCATTTCTTCAGCATGCAACCGATGGTGGGGACTCGAAGAATCAGCGGCGTCAGAGTCTTGCGCATCAACTCATGGTCCAGTACTCAGCATCTACAAGCTATATCGAACCGGAAATCGTGGCAATCGAAGAAGGGACTATACGTAGATGGCTGGAACGTCCCGAATTCTCGGACTATCGAATCATGGTGGAGAAGATGCTCAGATTCAAGCCTCATGTCCTTACTCCCGAAGAGGAACGTATCATGGCACTCCAAGCTGAAGTAGGAGGAAAGTCCCATGATACGTTCGGAGCATTGACGAATGTCGATTTCTCGTTCGGACACATCGTTACCGATGCAGGTCGGATCCCTCTCACGCAGAGTACCTATGGATATCTTATGCAGCACGCCGATCGCAGCGTTCGTGAACGGACCTATCGGAAGTTCTATCGAGTATTCGATTCTCACAAGAACACACTCGCCTCGCTCTACGACACCAGTGTAAAACAGGATATCTTCCGCGCTAAGGTGCGCTCATATCCAAGTGCTCGCTCCATGTTCCTATTTCCCGACAAAGTCGACCCTGCGGTATACGATACCCTGATCGCTACCGTACACGAAGCTCTTCCTCAGCTCCATCGGTATTACGATATTAGAAAGCGGATGCTGCAGCTCGATGTTCTCACCCATTACGATGTCTATGTACCCTTGGTTCCAGGAGTGCAGGTGAGCCATACATACCATGAAGCAGTCTCAGTGATCTGCGAAGCTCTTGCACCTCTTGGTCAATCGTATGTGCAAACACTCCGAGAAGGGCTTACCAGTGGACGTTGGGTCGATAAATACGAGAACAAAGGAAAACGGTCCGGCGCATTCTCTTCCGGCATCTACTCCGGACTTCCATACATACTCATGAACTACAAGGAAGATGTACTGAGAGATGTTTTCACTCTCGCACATGAAGGTGGGCACTCCATGCACTCATACTATAGTGCCCGTAACAATCCATTCCCCTCCTATGACTACACGATCTTCGAGGCTGAAGTCGCTTCCACATTCAACGAGCAGCTCGTTGCAGACTATCTGCTGAAACAAGCTAAAGACAATTGGGAGATGACGGCCTACATCATCGGAAAGCAGATCGACGATATCGTAGCCACCCTCTTCAGGCAGACGATGTTCGCTGAATTCGAGCACTTGGTGCATGCTCAGGTGGAATCTGGCGAACCGAACACGGTCGATTCATTGAGAAAGACCTATCGGTCTCTCCTCGAGCTCTACTTCGGACCACAGGTGAAGTTGTTTGCTGTAAGCGATCTTGAGGGGCTCAGAATTCCCCACTTCTATCGAGCATTCTATGTCTACAAGTATGCAACTGGTCTCAGTGCGGCAATCACTCTGGCTGAGCAAGTTATGAACGGAGACGAAGCGGATCGAAACCGATATCTTGCATTCTTACAGTCGGGAGGATCTCGGTATCCCATGGATTCACTACGTCTGGCAGGAGTCGACATGTCGTCTCCTGAACCAGTGAGAAAAGCTCTTTCCACCTTCTCTGGACTACTTGATAGCCTAGAGGATCTTATCTGAGAGCAACGGTAGCCATGGCTGTGAGTTGAACAGCAGGCAATGACGACAGACCCTCTTGCATAGCCGGTTGCATAGCC
>CAYYOL010000046.1:0-6268 GCA_964473245.1 uncultured Spirochaetaceae bacterium | reverse complement strand
GAGTTGAACAGCAGGCAATGACGACAGACCCTCTTGCATAGCCGGTTGCATAGCCAGCCCAACAGACCATGAGTCGGTCATATCCTTTTCTACTCCGAGGCCCCCTCTCAGCGTTCTATTGTACCGAAGACCGTACGAGATAGGAATGATCGCCTGAATGATTCTCCCGAGTGCGAAAGCTCCTCCGCCGACGATCATCACTGCGATCGGCAATTCCGAAGGAGAATAGGAGGGATCAGCGGTGTTGTAGGAGAATAGATACGTGACAAAGTATTCTGTAGCCATGATACCGAGTCCAACTCCTACGATGGAGAGCGTTGTCCAGTCTGATACGATACCGAATAGTTCTCCAGAAAGATGTCCCTGCAATTTGGAACCGGAACCGAATCCTGCAAGGAGATTCTTGAAAGCGGGCCAGGTTACCGACAGCTGAGTACTCTGGTAAAGATCGAGTCTCTCGTCGAATGCGAGTGTAGAAAAGTCATAGGCCTGAAACGTCTGTTTCAGTTCTTTATGAGACCTACCTCCTAAATGGACGGTATCACCATCCACGATGACAGGATGTGAATAAGTCTTCGTTGCTGCATCGAGCCCAGTTTCGAGAATCATCCCGATAGCCGAGTTCGCAGATACTGGAACAAGCAGAAGAGAGAAGAGAAGCAATAATACCATGTGACGTTTCATGTGAGTACACCTCCGATTAAGCTACCCGATTGTACCATGCTTCCCTAGAGATTATAAGGATGATTTTGCTCTGGTACGGGTCTCCCTCTACCCTTGCATCGTTCTCGATTTCGGCATATATAGAGAGTATGGAGATTCGCACACTCGAACATACTTCACTAGAGACGATCAGGTTGGCATTCTGTAAAGCTTTCAGCGATTACCAACTTCCGGTAAACCTCTGTTTGGAAAAATTGCGTGAAATGATTATAGAAAGAGATCTACATCTCGATCTATCAGTCGGATCTTTTGACGAGGAGGAACTGATCGGCTTCATTCTTTGTGGGTATAGATCGGGTATCTCCGGTTCGTCATGTTACGATGGAGGAACTGGTGTAGTGCCCGAGTATCGAGGCAAAAAAATTGCCTCTGCCCTACTCGAACGAGTTCTACATCTCGCAGATTCCCATGCGATCGACACCTTCATTCTTGAAGTATTGGAGCACAACAGGGGTGCCCAGGAACTCTACAGGAGAGCCGGGTTCTCCATACACCGATACTTCCGTTGTTATCGAATGAGTAAGCCGAATCAGTCGAGTGAACGGGTGCCGGCAGGGTACGAACTCATTTCGCTGGAGAAGGGACGGTTCACTTCCATTTTTCATGCTCAGTTGCTCCCGTATGCACCCTCCTGGCAACATGACGTTCCATCCATCCTCAACACCTGGGAATCCCAAGAGTCGATAGCCATCCTAAGCGAGGACACCATCGTGGGATACGGTGTGATTCATCGTGAACTGGGAACCATAGCACAGGTAGCACTTCCAGCGGGAGGTGACACCGAGCTGTTCTGGAACCTACTCATTGCGAAGCTCGCAGAACGAACCACGGCCTCAGTACTGAGCCTTGTGAATGTCGAAAGCAATAGTCTCGTGACCGAGTTATGTGAAGCTCATGGATGGGAGAATTTCGTCAATCAGTATGAGATGATCAGATACTCCACGTAGCGACTTCCATCCCCTTGTTCGCTGCAGACTGATAGGCAGCATACACCACCGCTATCGTATCGGCTGCGAGCTGACTATCCGATTCGATCGAATCTCCTTGCGTGAACGATCGGTAGAAGAAATTCATTTCATGCTGGTATCCGGTGAACCAATCTTCATCAGGGGAGGTATGTGCCCACCCCTGCTTGGTCCCAATCTTTTCAACGACATAGATATCCTTGAAATTCTCCTCTTTGGGATTATAGGTCTGCATTGCCGTATTAGGATTGATTGCACAATGGGTTCTATGATTGTTCGCACAGACCTCCAACCAGTTATGCACGCCACCGAGAGCGAGTTCGGAGGCGAAAATATCGGCAAAGCTTCCATCGCTGAACACCACATGAACCGCACCGAAGTCTTCTATATCGGTATAACTGGTTCTCAGGTGTCCCTCATCCCGATACCAATCACTGGTAGTGACTGCATGGGTACGGGCAGAAACCGAAACGGGACGAATCGGAGCTCCATCACGAGCTCGCCCTTCAACTTTCTTGAGGTAGAGGGCAGCTGTAAGGGGGTGGACACCCTTGCCCATGATCGAACCACCACCGCTATGTGACCAGAGGCCATAGTACTTCGAGTGCGAGCCGCTGTGAGACTCCTCTCCATGCATCCAGAGAATCTGTGCACCAGTCTTCTCCAGTATTTCGCGCTCCTTCTGTATTGCAGGTGCAAATACCCAGTTTTCCGCATAAGCTACGACTCCCGAACTCTTTTTCTCTGCTTCAAGAATCCGCTCCACACTCTTTCGAGCCCCTTCAAGAGCATCTGTTCTATCGAAGGTCTCTCCGTTGAAATCGGGGCTCTGATCACCAAAATAACCGGTGAAAGGCTTTTCGACGATACAATGTTTCCCCGCCTTGAGTGAAGCAATGGCTATCTCCTCATGAGTCGAAGGAGGCGTGCACACATGCACTACATCGCACCGAGCGAGCAGTTCATCCAGACTTTCACAAGCAACTAGCGACCGCTCCTGAGCGAATGAGTTCCTGTTCTCCGGATTCGGGGAGTATACTCCAGTTATCTCTACATGGGCTTCGTACACTCGTCTAAGCGCCTCCACATGAAAGGCTGCTGCAAATCCCGATCCTACGATCCCTGCTTTAATCTGTCTTCTATCCTGCATGCACTCCTCCTGAGATGCGAACTAGTTTTACTTAACTCGTTTTTTTACGAATATCGATCTGACTTTAGCCCACATGCGAGCCTTGAACACCACGAACCAGTGAGCTCTACTGAAAACACTCAGCAGAATGAAGAATATGAGCACCAGTGAAATTGGGCGGGTGAAGAAGGGAACGAGGTCTCCATCGGTCACTACCAGAGCTCGTCTGAGATTCTTGTCAAGGATCTCTCCCAATATGATACCCAGCACCATAGGCGCAATAGGGTACTCCAGCTCCTGCATGATATAACCAAGAATACCAAAGACGACCATGATGATGATATCGAAATGTCTCGACTCAACCGCATACGAACCAATGACACAGAGGACAAACACCACTGGCATGAGTTTACTTCTGGGTACTTCGAGGACCTTCACCAGACCTCGTACCATCGATAGACCGAGCAGATACATGGCTAAAGTGGCCAAAAGGAACATTCCCACGACCGAGTAGACGAACTGCGGATTCTCTATCATGATCAGAGGACCGGGTCGCACTCCATGAATGTACATGGCGGCAAGGAGAACCGCTGCAGGTGCAGAACCGGGAATCGCAAGCGAGAGTACGGGAATGATAGCTCCACCGACAGCGGCATTGTTTCCTGTCTCACTGGCTATCAGACCTTCGAGGCTACCGTGTCCATACTTCTCAGGCTCCTTGCTTGCTCTTCGTGCAAAATCGTAGCTCACCCATGCACCGATATCCTCACCCACTCCGGGGATCGCTCCGGCGAATGTACCGATGAGACCACTGCGAATGATGGTCTTCCAGTATTTCAACACATCTTTCGCTTTGGGGATCACCCGTTTGATGTCCGATTTTATCACCTCGACACTCCGGTGTTTCATCATCATGATGACCTCAGAAAAACCGAAAGCTCCAACCATAGCGGGTATGAGGCGGATTCCACCTGAAAGTTCAACTACCCCATACGAAAACCTTACGTGGGCATGAATACCTTCCATGCCGATCATCGCAATCATGAGTCCAAGAAAACCCGATATCCACCCCTTCAGCGGATCCTTCGGGGCAGTGAGCGTACCACTTATCACGACACCGAAGATCGCGAGCCAAAAGAATTCGATGGATTGGAAATTCAAAGCGAAATTTCCGATAATCGGAGTAAACAAAGCAAGCATGATCATACCGATGACCGACCCGAGGAACGATCCTGTCGTTGCAATTCCTATCGCCTCTCCAGCACGACCTTGACGAGAGAGCGGGTGTCCATCCACAGCGGTTGCGGCACTTGCCGGGGTGCCCGGTATGTTCAGGAGAATGGCACTTCGACTCCCCCCATAGATGGATCCGATATACATACAGATAAGAATGAGCACTGCCTGATCGGCCGGCATGCGGAACGTAAGTGTGACCAGCAGGGCGATACCCATGGTGGCCGTAAGTCCTGGAAGCATACCGACGATGATTCCTAACTGAGTAGCCCATAATACATTGAACAGTGCTGCTGGATTCATGAAACGGGCTAGCCCCACTCCAAGCATATGTAATCCTTCAAACATGTGGTAACTCCTATGGTAGACGTATCAGGAAGAGATAGCGGAACACGACAGATACTGCGGTTGCAGTGAGTAACGCTTCCACTGTAGCAATCACAAACATTTTCACCTGCTGTTTAGCCAGCTTGCTCCTATCGTACTCGAATAGAACGATGAATACGAAGGTGAAGAGGAAGGTTGCCACTGGATACCATACCCACCCGATGAGAATGATCGCATAGAGAAGACAGAACCCGACGGTAAGCAACACACGAATCGTTTCAGGTTTCATGAACCAGCTTGTGCTGGTCCCTTCAGAATCTGTCGCCTGTTTTCTAGTTTGGAGAACATACCCACGGTGGCGCAACGATCTGATAAACAAAACGATGCTCAGGACCCCCATAATGACACCGAGTACCGCAGGAACGAGACCGGGAATCGAAAAGGGATTGATGTTTCTATGTTCTAGGCGGGGCATTCTCAGCGATTCAAAAATCACAAAAGCCGAAAATGCCATAAGTATGATTGATGTAATGAAATCGGCCTTGGGCATACGTTTGCCCGCTACCTGTTTCTTCTTTGCAGATGGCTTCTCATATGCCATACAGAACTCCTCGAATTGGTGACTTCTAGTACAGGAAAACCGGACATGCCGACGCATGTCCGGTTATTGTGGAAACTGTGGATCTACGGTCTGGGGATTCCGACTGCCTCTGGAGACATGATGGTATCGCCTGCATCGTGCTTGAGCCATGCGTCGATCTGCACCATGCCGAACGATTTGTCGTACGCCTGCTGGCCATAAGCTGGATCGAAGACAACGGCATTTTCACGAGCCCACTGTCGGAGCGAGTCGCTGGTCATTACGTTCTCTTCCCAAATCTTGTTGAGTGTCTCGGATACAGCAGCGGGGACATCCTTCGGTACGAAGATTGCAAAATACTGCGCGGCAGCCTGGAAATCGGGCACCCAGTTCGTGATAGGAGGAATCGTTCCCTCGTATCCCTCGATCTCGAGAGGTTCTTCAGTCATTACGACTAAGGGGCGAAGTCTGCCAGCACGAATCATGTCGACCTGTTCGACAGAGAGCTGTGGGACAGCTTCTGCTTCACCACCGACAACAGCAGTAACTGCAGGGGCTCCTCCGTCATAGGTGATATGCCGATACGTGATACCAGTATACTTGGCAAGCAGTTCCATTGCAGTATGTCCTGCAGAGTTGACACCAGCGGTGGCTACTCGTACAGATCCGGGATTTGCCTCGAATGCCGCCAGAAGATCGTCGAATGTCTGGTATGGGGAGTCTGATCGTACACTGATGACATTGGGCATGGCTACATTGGTGTAGATATGCCAATCATCAAGCGTCGTGTCGAGCAATCCCTGAATCTTGTAGACTCCGAGGTCCTTCACTGCACCGGCGGTCCAGGTGTATCCGTCGTGAGGAGCATCGAGTGTCGCTTTTGTTCCAAGAGAACCAGAAGCTCCAGCCTGGTTGACCACTACAACACTCACACCAAGAGCATCTTCCACGATCGCAGCAGTTGTGCGAGCAGAACGGTCAGTGGATCCACCTGCCCCCCAAGGCACGATCAGATTGATAGGTCGTGTCGGATTCCACGAGTAGTCACCCGTAGCCTCAGCGGCTCCGGCAGCGAACAACGTGGACATGGAAAACAGAACGAGAATCGTTGCGATAATGAGCACCTTACTCTTTCTCATGTTTCAAACCCTCCTTATGAGCGTCCATATGAATTGATTTCACACGGATTATTCCAGTGCCATTGTAGCACGGAAAAGTATCGATTTCAAAACTTTCTTGTGGGAATTTATTGACTACAAGCACTTCAGAGGGGAATATTTCCGTTGACAGTAGTAAATTATAGTGTATACT
>CAYYOL010000045.1:7000-15053 GCA_964473245.1 uncultured Spirochaetaceae bacterium | reverse complement strand
GAAGTAGATGTGATTCTCGAAGACGGCTCCATGGGTCGTGCCGCAGTTCCCTCAGGGGCATCGACCGGTGTTCACGAAGCAGTTGAATTGCGCGACGGCGACAAGAAACGCTTCATGGGCAAGGGCGTGCTTAAGGCTGTGGACAACGTCAACACCCTGATTGCACCCGAACTGGAGGGCATGGATGCTCTCGATCAGGTTGCAATCGACCAGGCAATGCTCGCACTCGATGGAACGGAGAACAAAGCAAAGCTCGGCGCAAACGCCATTCTTGGTGTCTCCATGGCAGTAGCCCGTGCAGCGGCAGACTACCTGGGAGTCCCTCTTTTCAAGTACCTCGGTGCCTATCACGCATGTGTCCTTCCCGTCCCCATGGCCAACATTCTGAACGGTGGAGCCCACAGCGACAACAAAGTCGACTTCCAGGAATTCATGGTCATGCCAATCGGCGCACCCTCACTGAGAGAGGGCGTCAGAATGACCGCTGAAGTGTTCCACAACCTCAAGAGCGTGCTCAAGAAACGTGGCTATAACACCTCTGTCGGCGATGAGGGTGGATTCGCTCCGGATCTGCAGTCAAACGAAGAGGCGCTCGAAGTCATCATGGAAGCTATCAAGAATGCCGGTTACACCACTGGCAAGGACGGTGATTTCATGATCGCACTCGACCCCGCAGCGAGTGAACTCTACGACGAAAAGACCAAGACCTACAATCTCCGCTGGTCAACCGGCGATAGCCTTACCAGCAAGCAGATGGTGGAACTCTGGACCAGCTGGGTTGAGAAGTATCCGATCATCAGCATCGAAGACGGTATGGACGAGGATGACTGGGAAGGTTGGAAGATGCTCACCGATGCAATCGGCGACAAAGTCCAGCTCGTTGGCGACGACCTGTTCGTAACCAACACCAAGCGACTCGAGATGGGAATCAAGAGCAAGACAGCAAACTCCATTCTTATCAAGGTAAACCAGATCGGAACTCTTACCGAGACATTCCAGGCCATTGAAATGGCTCACAAAGCCGGTTATACCGCAGTCGTTTCCCACCGTTCGGGTGAGACCGAGGACAACTTCATCGCTGACCTCGTGGTCGCACTGCAGACCGGACAGATCAAGACAGGATCGATGAGTCGTTCGGACCGGTTGGCAAAGTACAACCAGCTCATGCGGATCGAGGATTACCTCGGCGACACCGCTCAGTACGCTGGACTCAAGGCCTTCAACGTCCTTGACTGATCAGACAACATGCTTACATGCACAGCTACCTGCTTCGGCGGGTAGCTGTTTCTTTCTACAGGGCTTCAGTCTATGTCTTATATATCGAGTGACAGTGCTTCTCCATCGGGTATCAGTAGAGTATAATCTACGATGAGAATCAATTCAGGAGGATATTGATGAAGAGACTACTGATACTGGTATATGTGCTACTCTTTGCCACTTCGTTTGTCTATGCCGAACAGATCGGTGTAGGAGTGAGTGTAGGAGCGAATCTTGCATTTCTATCGACCGAAGGAGCCCTAGATTCCCTACTCTCTGAGAGAAGTCCCCGCATAGGCCTCTCTGCAGGCGTCTACGGCGACTATGAATTTCATGCAATACAAGACAAACTCCACCTCTCGGTCCAACCGGGAATATTCTACACCATGAAGGGCTTTCGACTAGATGAGGTGAAGATCAACCTTGACTACCTGGAAATACCGGTGCTCGTAAAAGCACGCATGCCACTTGATGGTTCACTCTCTCCCTACGCACTACTCGGACCATCGATTGGCCTCAACGTAGTGAGAGAAAGTGAAAGTGGCAGTTTCTCAGTGAGTTCAGACGATAAGCGAACCGATTTCGGCATCATCTTCGGAGCAGGAGTCGATCTGGATCGGGACATTTCATTGGATATTCGTGCCAATTTCGGTCTAGTGAACATCATGGATACATCTTCCAGAAACCAGAACCACTCGGTTGCACTCATGGTCAGCTACCGGGTCCTCTGACACCATTGAACTCTCTCCAAAGGTCACCGCTGAAATGTTCTTCGGTGGCCATTTTTTAGGCTATCCACTCCAGTACGCCCTGGACCTCAAAGGATCACCATATGGCCAGAGATGATACCGCTAGCTATCGTCGATTGACATTGAGATTCGAAATTAAACAAATACGAAATTGTAATTCTTGCTGGACACAGACATATAAATTTGCAATAATCGTATCCACAATTCGTATTTTGGGCTATGTACTCCATGGAAATCTACGTAACGCCAACGCAGCATGGTAGTTGGCACTGTGATCTCCGCTTCATACCCCATAACCGTATCATTTCGTAACAAAGGTGGCCAGCTGAAATGGGGTTCAAAACAAAAAGAGTATACATTCTGATTCTCTCTCTTGTAATCGCTACAGCATCGACTCTCTCTGTATCGGCCTCTGATCTATTCAGTTTCCAGATGAATCCTCAGAATCCATTGTATGAACCGTATCTAGCAGATCCCTTCAACACCGATTTTGCTCTAAACTACATAATGCTCAGCGAAGCGGAATCGAGACCTGCCTATCTGTACAAGGTACAAGGGAGTGGCGAAAGCCTCGCCTACCAAGGATACGATATCGACCAATACTACACAAAGGGCACACACATGATCCAGATGCGAACTGGAACCGTGATCCCAATTGCTCGGCTGACCTTCAATGGATCGGGATTCATCCCTTCACTCTCAGTGGAAGGTGTGTTCAAAGGTGGCTTCCGCTCCATATTCTTCGCTTACAGCGGAACCGACCTTTTGGGGTTCGATGGAACCTACTCGTATGGCATGCATGCAAAGCTGGGGAACTCTCTCACCTTCGCATTCGGAAGGAAACACCACTCCGGGCACATTGGCGATGAGATAATCACCAAAATAGAGAAACAGGTCGAAGATAGTGGCTCTCTTTTCGAGGACGACCTGATCGACTATGTTCGTCAAGATCCGATATACTATGGTGTTTCATTCGATATCATCTCCTCGCTTCGTCTCTACGGCGAGCTTCGAATCGGCGATACCGGCAACATACTCAAGCCGGAGCACACCACAGATGCAGCTGAGGAAGATGGCTATAGAGGACGTGAATTGCAACTGGGGGTGGAGTTGAGCCTCCCTCTATACAAGATTGGGGATCTCTCCATAGCCTTCAACACTATTTTGCATGAATCGGGCAAGTTCATCCCAAACGGAGACGGTGCGTTGAAGAATGGAGCATATGAACACTATACATTCACCTATGATCCCGACGCTTCATGGGAAATGGAATACCAAGTGGTACTGGCACAGACGCTCACTACTCGCACAGAGGGGATGAAAGCCCGCCTCACCGCTACCTATCATTGGGGCCGATTCCCACTGCTAGCCTTCTACATGAGTAAAGGATCATATCTCGCCGTTGGTGCGGCATTCAGCTTCTGATCAAATAACGAGAATACACACGAAGAGATCACTGGAAGTTCTAGGTGAAAGCACTAGAGTAAAAGGTCGCCACGCTCCTCAAAGAAACGGTGTATGGCCTGTGATGAGAACCCCTTCTTCCGGAGTTCGGCATGGAGTCTCATGCTATCCGAGTTACACCTCCGCAGAAGCCGCTGTGCAGCTCGCTCTATGGCTTCTTGAGCGGCATCTTCGTCGGCAAACCATGCAGAGATCGCACGCTCTGCCAAAGAACGATCCACACCCCGCTGCCTGAGACGCATGGAGAGAACCTGAGGCCCCTCTGGATTCTTCCGTTGCCGAGAACTGACGAACTGTGTGGCAAACCGATAGTCGTCCAACAGGCGTTCCGATTCGAGCCGATCGAGTTGTTCAGCGATGATCTGAGGAGGGAAATCCTTCTGCCGGAGTTTCAATTCGAGCTCTTTTCGCCCATGCTCCCTCCTTGCAAGATAGTCCATGGCCTTCACCCTGCAACGAGCACCAAGTACAACCGTGCGCAGTTCTTCGAACTCCACCTGCGAGAGCTTAAGACCCTCATACACACCGACTTGAGACGCCTGGGACAATGAAATGAAAAAAGAGGAGCCCTCTTCAGGTACGGCAAAGTAACCGTCCTTCGAAGCTCCTCTCTGTATGGTGGCATACGCCATCCAGAACCTCCCGATCTAACGCTTGGAGAACTGGAACTTGCGGCGTGCTCCTGGCTGACCAAACTTCTTCCGTTCAACCATTCGGCTGTCACGAGTCATGAAGCCGCTTGCATGGAGCGCCGGACGATTCGCCTCATCGTGCTGAACCAGAGCTCGGGCGATACCGTGACGGCAGGCACCAGCCTGTCCGGTCGGTCCCCCACCGGTGACATTGATCACCAGATCGAACTTGTTCAAGCTATCGGTCACATCGAGCGGCTGGCGAACCATGTACACATACAGAGGATTGCTGAAGTACTCTTCCGCCTTCCGACCGTTTATGATGATATTCCCCTCGCCTTCACGAAGATATACACGGGCTACCGCAGTCTTACGACGACCGGTACCCAGTCCGAGATTCACATTCTGTTTTTCAGTTTTCTTTGTTGCCACGTTTCTGCTCCTGCCTTAGATTTCCACCTGGATCGGCTGCTGTGCTGCATGAGGATGCTTATCATCCGCATACACCTTCATGTTGGTGAACAGCTTGTACCCCAACGCCCCTTTCGGAAGCATACCCTTCACAGCGTGCTCCATGGGGAAGGTCGGCTTGCGAACGATCACATCCGCGTACGACTCGGTTGTCAAACCACCGGGATAGTTGGAGTGGCGATAATATTTCTTGTCCTGGTACTTGTTGCCAGAAAGCGCAGCCTTCGCAGCATTCACTATAATGACAAAATCGCCCATATCCTGGTGAGGGACATATTCGGGCTTGTTCTTGCCACGAAGAATCCGCGCAGCAGCAACTGCCACACGACCCAGTTCCTTTCCTTCAGCATCGATCAGATACCACTTCTTTTCAATCGTTGCCGGTTTTACAAAAATAGTCTTCATCTACATAACCCTATGTTCAAGGAGAGCCTTCTCCCCTCGCGTAATTTTCCGCAATCAGCGGTGTATCGTTACACATTTTCCCAATGTATGTCAATACATGGTGATAGGTTCACCTCTCCCCTCCAACCAATCACGGTAGGCATGAGGGGGAAGCTGCATGACTTCCCGAAACCGCTCATCATCGAAACCTCTGCAGATACACGTCCCTGGGAAAGGAAGGATTGGGCGGAGGACCTCGGCATTGACCTCACACTCTGCAGTAGCTGACAACGACACCTTCAGGTGGTCTTTCAGCGAGTTGATCCACTATCATTCGAGTCATTCCTCTCAGACCGAAGGCACTTGCACGATCGGAACCACGAGCATCAGGTTCCTACAACACGCTCAAGCAGACCTCTGGAACTGCAACCAGAACGACTAAACCACGTATATGATAAAAAACACATCGTCGTCTGCTCGAACAGCAGAGGCGACAAGAGGCATACTATATGGAGCAAGCCCCTTTTGTCTACCCACTCGGAACAAGATATCAGTCACTTGCCAGTTTCTCGAGCGCACCACTGGAGGAGAAGAACGTGGCGAACTTACCTGTGGCGAATCGGACATCGACCATCTCCTTCCCTCGAATCATCTTCACCCGCTGAACCTCACCCTCTCCGAATGCATCGTGATAGACTCTGGTACCAGCGGTGAACGTCCCCGACGAACCGTTCGCCTGACTCTGCTTTACCGGCTTTGCGAACTGATTCACCGGATCGAGCATGATATTCGCATTTCTCCCCATGCCCCTTCTCACAGCTGGGCCACTGTAGGCCGACCCTTGCGCCCTCCTCTCATCCAGAGCACTCCGACCACTGTATCCCACTCGTTGCGCCGATGGCGAGAACGAAGAACCGAACGCGCTTCCTTCGGTTCTTACCAGCTGCTCGGGAATCTCTTTGAGAAAAGGTGAAGGGCGCTGATACGTCGTCCTTCCCCACATGGTTCTCCGGCTGCTACTGAGGAGAAAGAGCTCTTTTCTCGCACGAGTGATCGCAACATAGAATATGCGCCGTTCCTCCTCGATATCCTCCTCGCTCTCGCTCGCCTTTCCAGGAAACAGCCCCTCTTCGAGCCCAGCGATGAAGACTCGATCGAACTCCAATCCCTTTGTGTTGTGCATCGTGATGAGCGAGACTCCCGGTCGATCCGAAGGGTCTTTGTGACCGATGGTGGTCGGATCGAGCATGAGCGACTCGAGAAAGAGACTCAACCCCTCCACACCCGCAGGATACTCTCCCACCGTACCGACCAAGGTCCCCAGATTGTCCACCTTGTCGGTCTTGTTTCGCTGGTCCAGTTCCTGGTAGTACCTAGCAAGATTGGACTCCTCGAGCAGGTACTTGAGTGCATCGGTATTGCTCTGCTCGAGCAGTCTTGTCCCCTCATCTATAAGAGAAGCGAACTGGATCGCTCCTGCTGCCGCCTTTCCCGAGATTGCTCCCGCTTCTCCTGCGATCTTCAGTGCCGCGATCAGGTCGCACCTTCGCTGTTGAGCCAACTCGACCACTTTCTCGACCGACTTCGCCCCGATCCCACGTGCTGGCTTGTTCACCATTCTCTTGAAATGAACCTCATCGTTCCGATTCATCACCAGATGCAGCAACGCAAGAGCATCCTTGATCTCCTCTCTGTCGTAGAATCGGAGCGCACCGATGACCTTGTACGGGATACCGGTCTGCGTGAAGAGCGTCTCGAATGCAACCGACTGCGCATTGGTACGATAGAGCACCGCACTCTGATCGAGGTCTCCACTTCTGCGCAGCTCTTTCGCAACCCGCATCGCCTCTCCTCGCTCATCTGCGACATACACCACCTGGGGAAGCACACCACTGCTGTTTTCGGTCCACAGCTGCTTCTCGTGCCGCCCCGAGTTGCGCGATATGACCGTACTCGCCAAAGCGAGGATATTCTGGGTACTACGATAATTCTGTTCCAGCTTGATGATCCGAGTCCCCTGATAGATATCGGGAAACGAGAGGATGTTCTTCACCTCTGCCCCGCGGAACCGGTAGATACTCTGATCATCGTCTCCCACGACACAGATAAAGGTGTGTGGCCCCACCAGTCGCGTAAGCAGATTGAACTGCGCGATGTTCGAATCCTGATACTCATCGACAAGGACCATCCGGAAACGGCGATGCACCATGGAACGAACACTCGAATCGGTATCAAGCAGCTCGATCGAGAGTCCTATGAGATCGGCGAAATCGACATTACCCACCTGCCTCAGACGCTTCTCGTATTGGGTGAACTGGTTTCTGAACTCGCCATCGCGCCGGAATTGGCTCAACGTTGGACTCTCAGGCGAGAGCCCCATATCCTTTGCAAGCGAGATCGCCTTCGCCACAGGAGCGAGCTCGGTCTTCTTGCTCTCAGGGAAACAGGAGGCAAGCAGAGAGAGTGAATCGTCATCATCATAGATAGAAAATGAGCTGGACAATCCGATACTCGCTCCGTATCTCCTGAGCAACCAAGCCCCGAACGAGTGGAACGTACGAATCTGTATATCGGAGGCATCGCCATTCTCGACCATCTGCTCCACACGGTCACGCATCTCCTTTGCCGCCCGGTTGGTAAAGGTGACTGCAAGAATCTCCCACGGCTTCACGTTCAACATATCGATCGCGTAGGCGATCTTCGTTGTGATCACACGTGTCTTGCCCGACCCAGCTCCTGCGAGAACCAACAGCGGATGCTCGTTCTCGAGCACAGCCTCTCGCTGTGGTTCATTCAACTGCTCCAGGTAGTGATCGATCATACTCACTGTGCCACTCCGCTCGCTACCGGGATCGCCTCCAGGTCGATACCATTCACTCGACTGATACCGCAACGTACCACCGTTCCCGGAACGAGGTCTCTTCCCATGACAACCGTAAGGCCATCGACCTCGGGAGCCTGATGCGGCATTCTCCCGATTGCCAGCTCCTCTCCTTCGACCAACTCCTCGATCAGCACATCCTGTACGGTTCCAACGAATCGCTGTAATCGATCCTGCGTGATCGTCTCCTGTATAGCTTCGATCTCCTTCTGCCA
>CAYYOL010000045.1:5816-6900 GCA_964473245.1 uncultured Spirochaetaceae bacterium | reverse complement strand
TTCTTCACGAATTCGGGTAACGACTCCGGGAAGGCGTCGGGGTGAATATAGAGCATGCGGATTCGGAAATCACCTTCGATCTCGCACAACGCCTCCAAGAGTTCGATGAACCGGGAGTCTCCCGTGTCGCTATCGGTACCATAGGCGGCAAGGTCCTGCGCAATGAGATTCAGTTCTACAATCCCGGAATCGACCAGTCTCCTCGCTTCGGCAAGAATCGCTTCGAACGGTCGGCTACGCAACGATCCTCGAATCAGAGGGATGGCGCAGTAGCGACATCGGTGGTTGCACCCCTCCGATATCTTGAGATACGCAGACCCCGGGTAGTTGAAGAGTTTCCCTCTGCGGTCGCTCTCCTCGGTAATGAGTGGATACGCTGGAAGGTCGATCGCTCGCTCACCTGCGTAGATCCTTCTAACCAGATTGGTGATATGGCTGAGGTCTCGATTGCCGAATATACCATCGGCCTCTACCAGTTCCTGTTCCAGCTCCTTGCCATACCGCTGAGACAGACAGCCGGTCATGACCACTTTCGCCTTGGGAAACTGATCCTTCAGTGCGAAGAACGTATTCACCGACTCCTCTCTTGCCGACTCAATGAATCCGCAGGTGTTCACTATGATAAGGTCGGCCTCATCGGCCTGTTCCACCACGACACACCCGGCTTCCACCAATTGCTGCAGCATCACCTCAGCATCGACCTGGTTCTTCGCACAACCCAGATTCTCTACATATATTCTCTTTCCGTCGATATCGACCATTGAATCCTCCAACACCCTGTGGGTGCAACGGCAAGTCTGGGACAACATGGCAAAGACTGTCAAGAGTGGCTGGAACAGAACAAGCACCTCGGAATTAAACAAAGCCACCGCAGGTAATCCCACAGTGGCTTGTAATGGCTCATACAACGATTCTAGAGAATGTTGTAGCTGACCATAAGGGAGATCGAACGGTTCTTCGTGTAATCATCACCGGAAGGCTCGTCTTCAATGTTGAGCAGGCCTAAGTTGAACCGTGCATCAACAGAGATGCCCATATCCAGATCGACACCGGCACCGAAAACCACGCCGAAATCGAGGCTCTG
>CAYYOL010000045.1:0-5716 GCA_964473245.1 uncultured Spirochaetaceae bacterium | reverse complement strand
GTCGACCATCTCTCCCATTGAATAGAAAGCATAGTCACCATAGAGTCCTCCGGTGAATCCGTAACGGGGACTCCCTTCTCCGCTTGGCTCGACACCAACGAATGCAAGACTTCCACCAACGCTCACTCCAGCGGAGAATGTACCTGCCGCTACCGACGATACAGCAAAAACCAAGACCAAAAACACGATAAGTATCTGTTTTCTCACACAATTCCTCCTTGTCACCAACAGGTGTTTCTGACAGTATAGTCACAAGATGTAAAAATAACAACTACATTTATACACATTCTGTAGTATTGTATAAATAGGATTGAATCCAATTGTTCCCAGCCAATTATGACTCCCTACAAGAAAAAGACGGGACCTCGGTAGAGACTATCTCAGCTCAATTTTTGACAAGAACATATCATGCAACTGGGCCAAAATTTCACTTAACTACTCTCGTCATTACAAATAATTATCTAGATCCATGCACTTTTAGTAACCAATCGGGTCAATTCATGAAAACACCTGTCCAAAACCTTGACGAATAACCTCAACTCGTATATTCGTTTACTTGCATAAGCATACATCTTGGTATACTATCGGTCCGTATGCACGCATATCATCATTCCCATTGTCGCGAGGTTACCAATGACTAAATACATTATCAGAAGGCTGCTGGGCATCATTCCCACGCTCTTCGTAATTGTAACCATCAGTTTCTTCATCGTTCGCGTCGCACCGGGAGGACCTTTCGATGGAGAGAGAGCCCTTCCAGAAGTGGTCAAACGGAACATCGAAGCCAAGTACAACATGAACGACCCACTGCTCGTCCAATACGGACGATACATGTTCGACGTCATGCGTGGTGACCTTGGCCCTTCGTACCGATACAAGGACCACGATGTGAACTTCTATATCTTCCAGAGCCTCCCGAACTCCATGATACTGGGAGTCATAGCTATCGGGATTGCCGTCGTGTTCGGCATTACCAGCGGCATGCTCGCAGCAGTTAAACAGAACACGTGGATAGATTATCTCAGTATGGCGTTGGCGGTGGTAGGGATATCGATCCCACTCTTCGTGATCGGGCCGGTGCTGCAATACATATTCGCCATGCGGCTCGGATGGTTTCCCACCAGCGGTTGGTTCCGCTCGGGTGATGGGTGGAAAACCATCGTACTACCTGCAATCACCCTCGCATTCATGGACTTTGCCACGATTGCACGACTCACTCGCTCCAGCATGCTCGAAACCCTGAGAAGCGATTATATCAGAACAGCGAAAGCGAAAGGAATGAAAAGCTCCACCATCGTTTTCAAACATGCAATGAAAGGAGCCATGCTCCCTATCGTGAGCTATCTGGGTCCCGCGTTCGCCGGAATCATCACCGGGTCGGTCGTGGTCGAACAGGTGTTCAGAGTTCCCGGCCTAGGACGATTCTTCGTACAGTCCTCGTTCAACAGAGACTACACACTCATCGTGGGTGTCGTGATCGTCTACTCGGTCATCCTGGTATTCATGAACTTCTTCGTCGACATCATCTATTCGTTGCTCGACCCGCGCATCACCTATAAATAGCATTGGAGAGAACGCATGAACCTATTTTCCAAAAACAAGAGAGCTCCCCAGGCAACCAATGAATTCAATCAAGCAGTGGTAGGAAACAGCCTAACCAAGGATGCATGGCGGAGACTCAAGAAGAACAAAATGGCGGTCATCAGTGTAGTGATCGTCTCAGTATATATCCTGTTGGCAATACTCGCCCCTATCCTCCCGATTTACCCATACGATGAGATCATACTCGATCATCAGCACCTCAAGCCCTCATTGACGAAGACTGCTGGAGAGCTTCTCTTGGAGAAGCGGCTGGCCGACCTCTACACGCAGGCCTGGAGACAAGGGCGCATGCACCTGACCGAAGAGCAAGATGATATGCTCTGGGAGTGGATCGACCGCAATGAGGCAAACAAAGTCTGGGACTGGATGTTCATAGAAGGGACACGACAGATTGAAGAGGGCCTCTACACCCTCACTACCGCCGAACAGCGAACAGTCGACAACCTCCAGAACAAGCTAAAGACCGACCTTCAGATCAATGTGAAAAAGATCTGGTACACGGATCCTGAAACGGGAAAACGAGAGAATGTCGAACGTATGCCGGTGGATCAGGTCGTGCAACTCTATGCAGACATGATCGGGGCTCCGGTGGAGCCGATCATCACACAATACGAACGGGAAATCTCGCAACAGTTCATGAGAACCATTCAGGCACAGAATACAAACCTCACCGACGAAGAGTATCAGCTTCTGCTTGAGAATGAGCTCGAGGGAACCTCCGAACGAGCAATGAACAAATTGATCATGGATAACATCTTCGCAAAGATCGCCAGAGAAGCGATGGATATCGCCACAGTGGATCTCCGTGCCGTAGTGGAGAACGATGAAGCCGACTTCCCCATGAAACAAGAGATCGCTATCCGAGGCCCTCTCTCGGCAGATATCGAAGCAAATAGAATGCATGACCGCCAATACTTCCTCGGAACCGACTATCAGGGACGCGACATGCTCAGTAGAATCATCTACGGTGGCCAGGTCTCGATCGCCATCGGATTCATCGGGACGGTCACCAGTGTACTCATCGGTATCGTACTCGGAGCTCTTGCCGGTTATCTCGGTGGCAAGGTGGACTACATCATCATGCGCATCGTCGACATCATGTACGGCCTGCCATATATGCTGCTGGTCATAATCGCCATGGCGGTATTCGGAAGAAACATACTGAACCTATTCTTCGCACTCGCCATCATAAGCTGGCTCACCATCAGCCGTATGGTACGTGGACAGATCATGTCCTTGAAGAACCAAGAGTTCATCGAAGCTGCCCGCTCCATGGGAGCTCCCACCTGGCGGATCATCATTCGCCACCTGGTACCGAACTCGCTTAGTGTGATCATCGTATTCTCCACACTCAGAATCCCATCATTCATCATGACCGAATCGTTCCTCTCCTTCCTTGGACTGGGCGTGCAGGCACCGTATGCATCGTGGGGTTCGTTGGTGGGAGATGCAGTGGGAGGCATGACACTCTACCCGTGGAAACTCTTCTTCCCTGCTGCTGCTATGACAATCTTCCTCTTCGCAATGAACTTCCTTGGAGACGGACTGCGTGATGCGTTCGATCCTCAGAGCAAGAACCAGCTATAGGAGCAAGCAGACGTGACGAATTCACCATCACAGAAAACACAAGAGAAACTCCTCGAGGTCAAGGGCCTCAAGACATACTTCAAAACAGATGCCGGGATCGTGAAAGCCGTTGATGGCATCTCCTTCACTCTCGAGCGGGGAGAAACCCTCGGAATCGTGGGAGAGTCGGGAAGCGGAAAGTCGGTCACGAACCTCTCTATCATGCGCCTCATCCCCAGCCCTCCGGGAAGGATCGTCGCCGGAGAGGTGTTGTTCGAGGGCAAAGACATCCTGAAGCTCTCCGAAAGCGCGTTGCGCCATATCCGTGGAAACGAGATCTCCATGATCTTTCAGGATCCTATGACGAGCCTCAATCCATTTCTCAAGATAAGCACACAGATGATCGAGACGATTCGACTCCACCAGGACATCTCAAGAAAGGATGCATTGGAGAAGTCGATCGAGATGCTCAAACTCGTTGGTATTCCTGCAGCTGAGGAACGGGTGCACAACTATCCGCACCAGTTCTCTGGTGGTATGCGCCAACGAGTCATGATTGCCATGGCACTGAGCTGCGAAGCAAAAGTCCTCATTGCCGACGAACCTACGACTGCGCTCGATGTCACCATCCAGGCACAGATACTGGAATTGATTAAAGATCTAGCAGTCAAGTTGAACACCGCCGTGATCCTGATAACCCACGATCTGGGCGTGGTGGCAGGCATGTGCGATACCGTATGCGTCATGTACGCTGGAAAGGTGGTGGAGAAAGCGAAGACTGATGAACTGTATAAGAACCCTGCACACCCCTACACCTTCGGCCTCATACAGTCCGTTCCAAGACTGGACAAGGCACAGGATGGAAAACTCTTCTCTATCGAGGGCCAACCACCGAACGTGATCGACCTACCCGACTGCTGTCCATTCCACCCCCGGTGCCATAAGGTGATGGATATATGCAGAACACAGTATCCTCCCACGAAGGATATCGGTGGTGGGCACGAGGTGTCGTGTTGGCTATTTGCAGACCAGAAGGAGCACTCCGATGAGTAATACACAGAAGAAACCACTTCTCGAAGTACAGGATCTGAAGCAGCACTTCCCCATAGAGTCGGGCTTCCTGTTCAAGCGACAGATCGGTGCAGTCCGTGCAGTGGACGGTATCTCGTTCAACGTGAACGAGGGAGAGACGTTAGGAATAGTCGGCGAGTCGGGGTGCGGAAAGTCGACAACGGTGCGCTCCATCTCGCAGCTCCATAAACCAACCAGTGGCAGCGTGATCTTCGATGGCGTGGATCTGGTGAACGCACCCACACAGCAGATGCTAGACGCCCGAAAGAACATTCAGATGATCTTCCAGGATCCGTATGCTTCACTTGACCCCCGCATGACTGTCCGGACGATCATCGCTGAGCCACTCGAAATCTACAAGAAACGGGGTATGCTCGACGCATCGTTCACCAAACGAGCAATCGAGGATCGTGTCGAGGAGTTGATGGAACGGGTAGGACTGAACAAAGCTTTCAAGAACCGCTATCCCCACGAATTCAGTGGAGGACAACGACAACGGATCGGTATCGCTCGAGCACTCGCATTGAACCCAAAGATCATCCTGGCCGATGAGCCGGTCAGTGCACTCGATGTATCGATCCAGTCCCAGATTCTCAACCTTCTGCACGATCTCCAGAAGGAGCTTGGGCTCACCTACGTATTCATCGCCCACGATCTGGCAGTGATCGAGTATATCAGTACTCGAGTGGCAGTCATGTATCTGGGTAAGATCATGGAACTCAGTCGATCGAGCGATCTATACAAGAATCCACTGCACCCGTATACCAAGGCGCTACTCTCCGCTGCTCCGATCCCGGATCCAGAAGTGGAGAGAAAGCGAAAGCGGATTATCCTCACCGGAGATGTTCCTTCACCGAACAAGGAGCGTTTCGGGTGCTATTTCTACGATCGATGCCCCTACCGAATGGAGAAGTGTAAGAGCAACATACCTCCCATGAAACGAGTGGATGAGAACCATGAGGTAGCTTGCTGGCTCTATGAATGAGCCTCAAGGAGAGCAGAGAGACATCGTCGGCTTGGCGATGTCTTTTTTTATTGATTCCCGATCCGATCACAGATCCCGTACGGATATCTGCTGTATGGTATCGGACTCACGGTCGGCATGGTAGGGAATATCCATGATATCGGCAAGAACCTGTGCTGCCGCCTCGGTACGACCACCACTGGTTCGCTCGGGGATGATTTCGATATCCTTGACCGAGTCGTCTTTCATATGCAAAGAAAAGACCACCATGGCCTTGTTCCTCCCACGTGCATGAACATGCTCAGCTGTAGGAAGCTTTCCCCGTACGAAATGGTTGATCTCAATCCGTCCTATAGTATCCACAGGATGCACGCGTCGCTTTACTAGGCCATACACACCGAATACATAGGTGACCGTTCTCTCGGTTGGGTCGAACAGCCACGACTCACGATACCCAAAACCGATGATGCCGACCAGGAGCAAGAGTATCGGAAACAGGGCAGATACGGTGAA
>CAYYOL010000044.1:0-16024 GCA_964473245.1 uncultured Spirochaetaceae bacterium | reverse complement strand
GAAATCGAGAAAAAGAAACTACTTTTTATTAACCAAGGTGGTGAAGAATCGGGTAGGACGAATGGAATAGGTTCCCCACAACCGCTGGTCGGTCGAAGGCTTCGACTCTACCTCCACCAACGCCATCGTGCGCAATTTGGCGTACACGAATTTGGAAAAACGGGTAATGAATGTATCGGTATCACGATCGCCCATACCTCGGAGATAGGGGTACAGGAGTTTCAACACTTCGACTCCAAAGGTACGAACCGGAACCCATCGATCTCTCGTATGGAGAAATTGGAGGAACAGATAGTTCATCATGAGCAATGGAATATCTTCTATCTCATCAAAGAATTCATAGAAAAGATCCTCAATACTCTCGACAAGGGAACTCTCATCTACCGTTGTATGATAGCTATCACCTGTAAAGGCAGTGAAAATCGGATAAGCCTCCTGTGCATGTATCGTGAACAAGGAGCTATCATCTAGATCATTGGACAGCTGTGCCATCTGCTTGTTGGTGGGTTTGGGAAAGTCGTGCAACTCAAAATCGCCATCTACGGTGGAGAGCGCGAAGACACCCTCCTGCTCCCGCTGTGACTCAGCAGTTCGTACCGTTTCGAATAGTCTTTTGATGATTTCAGGATCCAGAACAACGCGTTTGCAACGAGCTTCTAGATTGAACCGGATATCGAACTCCTCTGCATCGATCGCCTCGTTAAGGATTGAACGGGTAAGTGCAATATCGAGCAGATCGTTGAAAGCCTCTTCCAAACTAGCAGGGGCTTTCAAAATCCAATGCCCCCACGGTTGCTGGAAAGCTTCGATCTGTGCAGTGACACCAAGGATCGGCAGAGAGACAATGAAATCGGGATTCAACTTCTGCAAAGGAGAAAGACCGATCAGGTTTGACGCTACGTACAACATACGTTTCCACGACCGTTCCGTATTGGTAAACACCCCCAATCGTCCTGCAGCTGTATCCACGAACAGCATCGCCTCGACATAGTTGGGAAAATCCCAGATCGAACCATCCTCACTTTCAAGTTCCATAGCGGGAGGAACCTCCCACTGTTCCATGGCGAGATCGGGACCGAGATAGGTGAACACCATCACCGAGTCCCGTTGCTCCTCATGCCATCTTCCCGGCAGCGCATCTCTATCAAAAGGGTGCAGCAGGTCGTACTCTTCATACACGAGTTCTATATATTCGTCGTTAACCGAAATCTCACTCTGAAATGCCGTTATATCCATCTTCAGAAATTCGAGATAGTGTTCGTTAATGCTCTCGGTCATCTGTCCGATGGTCAATTGCGGCTGCACGACGCCCTCTGGAGTGAGAGAACCATAGGTGGTATTTCTCGATAGTCCAGAGAAAAAATAGCGAACATCTTCGGCATAGAGCGTAGAAAACACATGCATAAACCCCACCGATTGGAAAAAATCACCATTGTCAAACACCAGAAGTATCCTGTAGGGAATCAGCTGAATCTCCTCTTGGTCGACCAATTCGTGATATACGAAAAATACATGCGGACAAAAATCCTCAACATGGAGTCTTCCAAGTGGAAACTCTTCTGAAGAAAGCAGATTTGCATAGACCCAGAATGCCGGATGCTCGATAAGCCTTTCAAGCAGAGCGATCTGGTCAGAGGAGAGTCGACCGGCATGGTCACTCATGAAACGTCGAATCATGTCAGGATCGGTGAGTATCCGGGAAAGGACATACTCGGTGCGGCGCTCTTCGTACCACTCAACAAAGAATCGGGGGGCACCGGGGTCAAATGTCATGGCCTGAATCGTCCTACGAACCTCACTGATTTGATCATCTAGTTCAGCCCATGCAATCATCGTCGGAATCAACGATTCGAGTATGGATATCCGGTTCCGATATATACGAAGTCTTTTGCCTTGGTTCATACCTCTGTATACCAGCCGCTCCCATTCTTTGCAACTGCAGTGGATTCTTTCTTGGAAAAATATGAACAATACTACTTGTGTACAATGTAGCTCTCTGACATAGTCAGGCTATGCAGCACATCGTCGGTCAGCTCCTTGCAGTGGTTACAGCTCTCTGTTGGGCACAGAACTCGCTCATATATGCCCATGTTGGAGCTCAGGTCAGTTCAAACACCACCGCACACATACGCCTCTGGATAGCCCTCCCCCTCATGTTACTCGTACATCTAGCATTCGAGGGGACCTTCATACCTGTCGGCATGACTGCACGAGCATACCTGCTCATTGGCCTATCCGGTGCACTCGGATTCTGTGTCGCAGATCTCTTTATCTTCAGCTCGTTCGTGCACATTGGAGCTCGCCAGACCATGGTCATTATGACCACCAGCCCCCTGTTCAGTGCACTGCTTGCCCGAATCTTCGGAAACCAAGTATTGACCAGCATACAGATCACCGGAATCTTCGTGACTCTTGCAGGCGTCGCTTGGGTCGTGCATGCAGACCGCTCCTCGGGCGTCAGTGGAAATCGTCGCCATATCGCAAAGGGAATTGCCGTTGCGCTCGGAGGAGCTGTAACACAGGCTATAGCCTATGTGCTTGCGGAAGCGGGTATGACCGATGCCATTCCTGCCGTATCTGCAAATGTAGTCAGGATCTGCTTTGGGCTTATTGCGTTGATTATCTTTGCCTCCGCTCGGAAAAGCTTCATCGCAGACTTCAGACGATTCGCCGGAAAAGCCGGACATAAAGCACTTCTGCTCGTTTTTGCAGCAGCGATCGTCGGTCCGGTTCTTGGAATCATACTCAACCTACAAGCACTCAAGATGGCTCCTGTGGGTGTGGTGACCACCCTCAGTCAGCTGACCCCGGTGATGCTGCTCCCCTTAGAGCGATACATGCTCAAACGACATATATCGCCACATGCCATTGCCGGCACCTTCGTTGCAGTAGCTGGTTCGGTATTGCTGTTCATCTGATCTTTCGAGCTGGAATTTCACCTCAAGAGTTCAGTTTCACCCCCGTGTAGGCACCACTGATATATGTCATGGACAAAGAGTGGATGCTGTTCTATCATAAGATATCCCCCCAAGGAGCGATTCAGACATGGAAGACACACTATCATACGTATTCGTTACACCGTATACCGTAGCAAAAAGTAGAACCGGAGGCGTCCTCAGCCGCCTTCTCACGAGGCTCGATCTCGAATTAGTCGGCGCACAGATGATCGCAGCAGACACCTACTTTGCGAAGGCCTATGCGGAGATACTCAGAGACCAGAACGACCCATCGAACACGAGTGCGGCATCGCTTCTCTCCTCGTACGTGGAAGAGAACATGGGACCATCGGGGGGTCGACCGCACAGGACCCTGTTGCTCCTGTTCCGCGGGAAAGATGCCTGCAAGAAGCTCAGCGATATCTGCGGTGCACTCTATCCGGAGAACCGGGGAGTCGAGTCGCTCACTGGAGAGACGATTCGCGATACCTATGCCGACTTGATTCTGGACGAATCGGATCCCAAGAAGATCATCTACTTTGAACCGGCGGTTCTCACGCCACGAAATCAGACATCAGCGAACAAGGTACTCCGCCTTCTCGCATCGTGGCTTCCTGGCCAACCGAACATAGTAGAGAATATGACCTACCCGAACCCACAGAAGATTCAACGAACATTGGTGATCATCAAACCCGATAACTGGAAGTTCGCTTCGAGTAGACCGGGAACCATATTGGATATGTTCAGTCGCACTGGGGTACGCATTGTTGGGGTGAAGGTACACCGCATGTCGATCAGTGAGGCCATGGAGTTCCACAAACCTGTCCGCAACGCTCTGAGAGAGCGACTGAGTCCGCTCTTCGGACAAAAGGCCAAGGAGTTGCTCGAATCCGAGCTGAAGATCGAACTGAGCGACGATGCAGCCTTGGCACTCACCCGCTCCTTCGGAATCGAGTATGCCGAAGATCAGTTCGAGCAGATCGTTGAATTCATGAGCGGCATGCGTCCATCATCCTGTCCTCTGGAGGAGATGATCGAACCGGGGTCAGTGAAATGTATGATTCTCGTCTACGAAGGCGAAGAGGCCGCTGACCGGATTCGCAGCGTACTCGGCCCGACCGACCCGCTTTTGGCTCCAGGTGGTACGGTACGGAGAGATTTCGGAAGCAACATCATGGTCAACACAGCGCACGCATCCGACTCTCCCGAGAGTGCTACCCGGGAGATGGGAGTCGTGAGATTCCAGGAAAACTCCTGCGCAGAGATTATCAGAAGTTTCACGAACCTCAGAGACTAATGCTTCTGTCCGTAATAGGCATTCGGTCCATGCTTCCGCTGGTAGTGCTTGTCGGTCAGATAATCGGGTAGTTGTTCCGCAGCCGGATTCACGCTCAACGTGATCCACGCCATCTTACAGATCTCATCCAACACCACCGCATTGTAGACCGATGTGGCAGCATCTTTCCCCCAGGCGAACGGGCCATGGCCGGCAACGAGAACCATGGGTTGCTCAACCGGGTCGATCTGCTCGAATACACGGGTTATCAGGAGACCAGTCTCATACTCATAATCGCCGGTGACCTGTTCTCTACTCATCATCGGAGTACAGGGAATCGGCAAATGGCTATGATCTGCATGCGTGGTGCCAAAGACAGGGACAGGTTTGCAAGCCTGGGCCCATGCCACGGCATGGGGAGAGTGGGTGTGCGTAATGCCTCCGATCTTCTCGAAAGCCTTGTAGAGAACCAGGTGGGTCGGCATATCGCTCGAAGGACGGAGTGTCCCATCTACCACCTCCCCGTCCATATCGACGACTACGATATCTTCGATCTGCAACTTCTCATAGGGAACACCAGACGGCTTTATGGCGAACACGCCAGCTTTCCGGTCGATTTGGGAGACATTGCCCCAAGTATAGAGGGCGAGATTCCTGTTTGGAATCTCCATATTCGCTTCCCAGACAGCCTCTTTCAATGCGTTGTATCGTCCCATGTGAATCCTCCTCGGTACCTTGCATATCTTTAAAATGTTATATTCATAACCGCCGTAGTTGGACCAACGGCTACCGAAAGCCGATCTCCTTGCCACGACGGGAGAAACTTCCAAGCGAGATACGGCACGACAAATCCGTAGAAAGAACCTATGGCCGCTCCTGCCAGTACATCGGTGACGAAATGATTCCCACTGGCGACCCGGAGCACAGCCGTCGCTCCTGCAAGCGACCATGCAGTAATCGTTGCCGCCTTTCGGTACGGGCTATCAGCATACTTGAGAGAAAAAAGAGATTGCGTGAATGCCGCTCCGGTGAAAGCCATGATGCTGTGACCACTGGGAAACGAATCGGTCCCATCGGCGAGCAGCTCCTCCGAATTGCTCGGTAGTGGATCCAAATCATACATATACGGCCGATTCCGTTCGATCGCATGCTTCAGCGCTGTACGGGTGCCAAACGACATGAGCGCACTGGTTGCATAGAGAACCGATATCTCGACCCAATCTGAGGGAGGAGCGGTAAAAGAGAGCACCGCCGGAGTGAGCAAAGACAGATATTGGGTAATGTCACTGGTAACGGACAGTGGTTCCGAATAGGGATACATGAATAGGCTATCAAAGGAGTTGATCGAACTGGGGCTCAGCTCTGGAGCGGGGTCGGCTAGCAATTGCCCTGGCACCAGCACGCAGACTAGCACGAGCAAGAACAGACAACGACGAAAGACCACGCGCATGGGAACACCTCCTGAGCTATATCCAGTGTAATCCGAATAGAGAGAAGCGACAAGCAGTTATCGGGTGAGAGTCCTCACTGAGTATTCATCTTCGAGTAGCTCGTTGATCAGCTGATGCAGACTCGACACACCCTTGGGAATATCTTCATCTTGGGCGATGATGGTAAAAATACGCTGGGTGATGTAATCATCGATCACCGGATACTTCTTGAAGTCTGGGTCAATATACGAGTTCTCCATGACAGACTCGATGAACCGGCGATCCAGTGGTCTGAGGCTGTCCCGCTGCATGATGCCGGAATCGTAGATCGCATTGAATGCAGAGCAGTTCACCGGCAACATGTTCGTATGCTCCCAGATCTGGTATTGAAACTCCTCGTCGCTCGAGATGAACTTGAGGAACTCGAACGCTACATCCTTGTGCCGTGAGCGGGAACTCATGCCCAACTGCACCGTGTAGAGTTTCGATTTGCTCGTGCCATGAGGACCGTAAGGGAAGGGAATGGCCTCCCAATCGAATGTATCGTACCGGAGTATCCGGTAGGGATAGGAGCCATACACGCGATACTCGGAGAGGTTGAACGTCTTGAACCCGACTTTCCCCTCCTCAAACATCCCGTCTCGGATCAGTACTCCCTGGTTCAGAGCATGCAGTCGCTTGAGGAACTGAAGCATCTCTGCAAACCGTTCCGAGTTGAATCCCGCTTTGGTGCTCGCTTCGTTGAAGAGACTGGTATCATTGGTGTAGAACGCATGGTGCCAGTCGTACCCCTCAACACCGAACCGATCCGGAACCCCGTCTCCATCGATATCTGCGGTGAGCTGTGCGCAAAGGTTGTAAAACTGTTCCCATGTCCAGTTGTCGAGATCCAGTGAGAGGTCGAGGGAGTCGAGCAAATCGGTGTTCACAATGAGAAAAGACGGTACGATACCCATGGGAAGCGAGTATTGAGAACCCTGATACTGACCGGCCTCCAGTGCATTGCTGAAGAATTCGGCGGGACTCAGGTCGCTGTTCTCAATGTACGTATCAAGGCGCTCCAGGAGGCCGATCGCTGCATAGGTGTTGAAATCCTCCTCGAGGATGAGGAACATATCGGGCTCTTTGCCTTTGAGTACCAGCTGTGCAAACCACTCGGAGTAGTCCTTGTACATGGTGCCAGTCCGGAGCACTACGCGGTACCCCTTGTCGGCATATCGTTGCTCGAACAGTTCGACCGCTCGATCGTAGATAGCGTATGCAAAGTTCTGTGGAACGCCCCAGCTGTTTCCCGAATAGAGAGCCAATTCGAGCACCACGGTTCTACTCCGGTAGATACCGATACCGACTGCCACGGCCACGATCATGACAATCACCGCGAGAAGAAAGAGTATGCGAAACCAGCCGTTTCCGGGACGTCTATTCATCCAATGTCTCCAAATTCTTCAGCATGAGTCCCGACTGAATGGCGAATATCGCAATCTGGGTTCTGTCTCGTAGATCGAGTTTCTTCAGAATATTGCTGATATAGTTCCTAACCGTACCCTCCGAGTAGTTCACCTCCTGCATGATCTCCTTGTTCGAGCACCCTTTCCCAATCAACTGCATGATTCTCAGCTCCTGCACGGTGAGCATCTTGAAATCTTCGTGGGAATCCTGAAGTGCACGAAAGGAGGAGTTAGCCAGTCGTCCGAAGAGGCTGAAAATCTTCTGAGCAGTCTGCGGATCCACACTGGTTCCGCCGGAAAAGACCGTCACGATACTGGATAGGAGATCCTTCTTCGAGATTCCTTTGAGTAAGAACCCATCAGCACCATGCTTGACTGCATCGTAGACATACTGATCGTCGTCGAAGGTGGTAAGGATGATGATCCTGATCTCACTGTTCTGCTGTTTGATCAGACGCACACACTCGAGCCCATTTATCTCGGGCATGCGGATATCCATGAGAATGACATCGGGTATGAGCTCCAATGCAAGGTCCACGATCTCACGACCATCCTTTGCGGTTCCCACGACCTTGAACCGCGGATCCGAGCTTATCAGTAGTTCAAGGCTCTCACGGATGAGCTCTTGGTCATCGGCTATCATCACAGTAATCATTGATTCATCCCTCCTGTACGCAATGGGATGGTTGCATAGGTTCTAAAGCCACAGTTCGGGGCGCTTTCGAAATGGACGCTTCCTCCGAGTATGGCAATCTGCTCCTCTATGTGTTCCAATCCAAACTGTTTCCGTATCGTCTCGCACCCCACCCCATTGTCTGCGATGATGACCATGAGTTGATGGTTTGAGTAGTTGAATGTCACAGTGATATCGGTGCTGCGCGAATGCTTGAAGGAATTGGTCAAGCTCTCCTGCACCAATCGATAGACGGTCTTCTCCTCGTCTTCATCGATGCCGATGGCATTCCCTATGATCACAAAACTGACACTTCTATCACCAAGTGCATTGGCATCGTTGATCATCTCCTGCACGGCATTGAGCAGTGACGATTTCGCAATCGCATCGCTTTTCAACTCTCGTACCGATCTCCTGATTTCGGTCAGCCCTTTGTTCGTGACGCTTCTGATCTTCATGAGCCGGCGGTGCAATTCCTGCGATCCCACTCGGGAGAGCTCGATGCACGCCTCGAGACCGGTCGAGATGCTTGTCAACGAGTGTCCGAGAATGTCATGAATCTCGTGTGCAAGTCGGTTTCTCTCCTTGAGTCTGGCAGACTCCTCCAGTTTCACCTGTAGTATTTCCAGTTGGTACAATTTGTCTGAGAGTTCATTGTTCACCTTGATGAACTCTTTGTTCTCCCTGATCTTGCTCTGGATGAGAAACTGGAAAAAGAGGATCACCATGACGAGGTTGAGCGACTCGAGAGTACTTCGGATACTGTAGAGCGGGATCTGGGTACTCGGGCTGTAGAACCCGATATAGTCCTGCAGCGAAACGAGGTTCAACTGCACCGATATGATATCGTAGTCGGTGAAGATGTATCCGAGCATGACCAGGGCTATGGCGAGGTAGCGAAGCGGTAGATAGCTGATAAAGAAGAATGCTCCCACCCCGAGGAAGAGAAAGAGCCCTTTGTAGGAGAAGTTGAGATTGTAGGCGATGAAGAAGGTGATGGCGATATCAGCAAGAAAGATCAGGAACGTCAGGACAAACTGGGACTCGTCGAGTCTGCTCTTCACGTAGCCGGATACGGCAAGCAACAGGAAGCTGGTGATCGCATAGACAGGAACATGCCATGGTATGTGGGGAAGGTAACGGGCCTGTTCGAGAAACACCCGAGCCTGATCCGCTTCGCACACAAGATAGGTGGTCTGATACATGACCAGTGAGAAGAGCGTCACAATCGCCAGATTCAAGAGGAGGATGATATGGTAGATGTAACCAAGTGGTTTTTCCATGTCATATCGTACCATACCGTACCCCGGGCGACTTGTAAAGAAATGTCGTGTAAGCGTGTGGAGTATGGTGAAGACTCATGCAGGAACAGTAGTTGAAAATGACATTTGTCACAGAAGTCATGACAATAAACTGTTTGAGTTCAAATCTTTATCCCTGTAGAATGAACATGTTGACAGATTTTGGTACCAATCTGTTTACAGATCACTACACAAGAGAACTTGGAGGAATTATGAAAAAAGTACTCATGATTGGTTTGATCCTGATCGTTGCATTGGGATCGGTGTTCGCTCAGGGCGGACGTGAAGCGACTAGCGGCTATACCTTCGGTTACACCTGTATGACCATGAACAACCCCTTCTTCATCGTGCTTGAGCAGGCTATCCGAGACGATGTCGAGGCGAATGGTGACCGTTTGATCACCATGGACCCGGCAATGGATGTGGCAAAGCAGATCAACCAGATCGAAGACCTGATCACTCAGGGAATCGACGCGATCTTCCTCAACCCTGTTGACTGGGAAGGTATCCGCCCTGCGCTCGTAGCACTGCAGAATGCGAATATTCCTATCATCAACTTCGATACAGAAGTGAAGGATATGGAGTATGTCACCGCGTATGCAGGTTCGGACAACAAGAATGCAGGTTTCGTCTGTGGTGAAGATCTGGTCAAGCGTTTCCCCAACGGTGGAAACATTGTCATCCTCGACTCTCCTACCATGAACTCGATCAATGATCGTATTGCCGGATTCATGGAAGCCATCGACGGTAAGGGATTCACTATTCTTGCTCAGCAGGATGCTAAGGGAGACCTCCCGACTTCGATGAGAATCACCGAAGATATCCTCCAGGCACATCCGAGAATCGATGCCATCATGGGTGGAAACGACCCAACGGCACTCGGAGCACTCGCAGCCTGCAAGGCAGCAAACCGCACCGACATCCTTATCTACGGTGTTGACGGATCTCCTGAAGCGAAGGCTGAAATCGCAGCTGGTGGACAGTTCGCTGGTTCCGGTGCACAGAGCCCGATCAGCATTGGTGTCGAGTCCGTCAAATTGGCTTACAAAGTGCTGAACGACGAGCCCTACGATGAGCGCGTACCTGTTCGCACTTTCCTGATCAATGCCGACAACGTGAACGAATACGGAACAGACGGCTGGCAGTAAAAATCACTGTACAAAACCTATGGGGCCGGGCTAATCTTGACTCGGCCCCTTTCGATGAAAACCTATGGGAGGATTGCCCAGGTGAGTGAAACAATTCTTTTGGAAATGAACCACATCCGGAAAGAATTCCCTGGCGTCTTGGCACTCAAGGATGTCTCTCTCCGTCTCGAAGCTGGTGAGGTGCACGCATTGTTGGGTGAAAACGGAGCCGGAAAATCGACTCTGATCAAGATCTTGGGTGGTATTTATGCAAGCGATGCCGGGGAAATCGTGATTCATGGAAAACCGGTGACCATCAATTCGGTTCAGGATGCTCAGAGACATGGTATCAGTGTCATCCACCAGGAGCTGGTTCTGGTCCCACATATGACGGTTGCCGAAAATATATACCTCGGCAGAGAACCGCTGAAGTCGGGACGGTTTGTTGATTTCAAGAAAATGTACGACGATGCGAAAGTCCTGCTCGATTCGTTCGAACTCGATATTCGACCGGACGATGAAATCAGTGAACTGACGATAGCACAGCAGCAGATGGTGGAGATCATCAAGGCCCTTTCGTTCAATGCGAGAATTCTCATAATGGATGAGCCGACCTCCTCTCTCTCTGAAAAGGATGTCGAGTTCCTGTTCGACAATATCCGGAAACTGAAACGGGCGAATGTCGGTATCATCTATATCTCTCACCGTATGAGCGAGTTGAAACAGATTGCCGACAAGATCACGGTGATTCGTGATGGCGAGTATATCGGGACTCGTGAAGCGAAGACTACCTCCAACGATGAATTGATCGCGATGATGGTAGGACGACAGCTCACGAACTACTATACGAGGACGTTCGGAAATCCGACCGAAAAAGTCCTTGAGGTGAAGAACCTCAGCGATGGACGACTTCTCAAGGATGTCAGTTTTCATCTCCTCCGCGGCGAGATCCTCGGATTCGCGGGTCTCGTCGGAGCTGGCAGAAGTGAGGTGATGAAATGCATCTTCGGCATAGACCCAATTCTCTCGGGACAAGTACTGATCAATGATGAACCAGTTACCATCCAGAATCCGGACGAAGCAATGAAACGGGGAATTGCGCTTGTGCCCGAAAGCAGAAAGCGAGAGGCGTTGTTTATAGACCAGACAGTAAAATACAACATCACTATCAAGGCACTGGGAGAGTTCATCAAAGGGATCCGTGTGGACAACTCGAAGGAGCATGAGATCACAAAGACCTATGTCGATATGATGGCGATCAAAACTCCAAGCTACGCTCAGGTGGTGGGGAATCTGTCCGGCGGCAACCAGCAGAAGGTGGTGATCGGTCGTTGGTTGGCAACGAAACCCAAGATCCTGATACTCGACGAACCGACACGTGGTGTCGATGTCGGAGCGAAAGCAGAAATCTATTCTATCATGAACGAGCTGGTGAAAGAGGGGGTCGCTATCATCATGATCTCTTCTGAACTACCTGAAGTCATTAATATGAGTGACCGGGTGGTTGTCATGAGTAACGGCAGAGTCACCGGCTGCCTCTCCCGTGAAGGGTTGACGCAGGAGAAGATCATGCATCATGCAACCCAATTTGTTGTAACCTGAACCATACAGCGGAGGACCAAGAACGATGAACGATATCAACGATACACGGACAGCTGAAAAGCGTATGAAAAAGCTACACCTGACCGACAACCCTGTGTTTAACTTCGGTCGGGAGAATGTGGGAATTCTGATTGGACTGCTGCTGTTATGTACCATCCTGACGATATTCTCACCAGTGTTCCTGACCAAGAACAACATACTCAATGTACTTAGACAGGTAGCTACCAACCTCTACATCGCGTGTGCGATGACCATGGTGATCATCCTGGGAGGAATCGATCTCTCAGTCGGGTCGACCATCGCACTCTCCGGTGTCGTGACCGGAGGCATGATCGCCTTTGATGGATACTCTTTGGTCGTTGCGGTCATAGCAGGTCTGGTTGTCGGAGTGCTCGTAGGAGCTTTCAATGGCCTGCTCATCTCAAAGACCACCATTCCACCTTTCATTGTAACGTTATCAACCATGAACATTGCGCGTGGTGCGTCATATATCTATACCGGAGGACAACCGATCCGAGTCATGTCCGATTCGTTCAACTTCATCGGTTCTGGATACATTGGAGAGATCCCCATGCCGATCATCTACTTGGTGGTCATCGTGACGGCATCGGTGTTGATCATGTCCAAATCGAAACTGGGTAGGCATATCTATGCAGTGGGTGGTAACCCGACTGCTGCAAAGTTCAGCGGCATCAAGAACAGTCGGGTTCTCTTCTTCGCATACCTGTTCAGTGGTCTCATGTCGGCGATTGCCGGTATCGTACTCGCTTCCCGTATGTTCAGCGGTCAGCCGACTGCAGGTCAGGGAGCTGAGATGGATGCTATTGCTGCCGTAGTACTCGGTGGAACGAGTATGAGTGGCGGTGTCGGTAAGATTGGCGGTACGGTGATCGGAGCTCTGATTATCGGTGTTCTGAGCAATGGTCTCAATTTGCTGAGAATCAACTCCTTCTGGCAGTACGTCGTGAAAGGTGTGGTAATCCTGATCGCTGTCTACGTGGACTTCCTCAAGAAGGGTAAGAAGGCCAACTAGCGGAATTACAGTCAAAGCTCCATGATACATGCGGCTCAGATGAGCCGCATGTTGTGTGTAGCGGAAAGATATCTACGATCATCCCAGAAGCGGAACGAGCTTTCGGTACCGCGCCTGTAGCTTCTCATACTGTGCACGATGTGCTTCTTCCGGCTGGAATGCAGTATCAGTACCTCGAAACGCATCCACTGCTTCTGCGACTGAGTGGTAAATGCCACTTGCAAGTCCTGCGGTGATTGCTGCTCCGGCTGTGCCCGATTCCCGGTAGCGAGCCCGTCGAACAGGTCGCTGAAACATATCCGCCTTGATCTGCAGCCAGAGATCGGATCGACTACCTCCTCCAGTTGCCAATATGTCTTGAATATGGATTCCGTACCGATCCAGCTTCTCGAACGCCTCGAGGAAGAACATTGTCTCACCCTCAAGTAGCGCTCGGTAGAGCTCTCCCCTACCCGTAGTTGCTCCGATTCCGCTGAACAACCCATTTCCAGAAGGCAGATAGAGCGGTGACCCAGAGGGCTCTACGAAAGGGAGAAACACCGTATCGGTTGGGCTCGAGGGAGCTTCTCTGGTGAGTAGGTCCAGCATCTCCTTCTCGGATAATCCCTGTTCGGCCAGTTCATGTGCAAACGCTTTCAGGAACCAGGTCTGCAGCGCTCCTGCCTGATTGTGGATGAAAGTCACATATTTGCCAGAGATCACATGATGCTCGATTCCCAGATTCAACGAGAGCATCATCTCCGGATCGGGTATGCCGTCAAAGATCACTGTGGTGCACTCGACAGTTCCAATTCCGGTTACAGAATCGCCTCCGGAGACGGCACCAGCTCCGACAGCGTTGATACACTGATCGTGCCCCCCTACAACGATTCTCACCGAACGGGGAAGTCCGAGCTTATCTGCCATTTCGGGAAGGATCGGCCCCATGTCAGTCGAAGGAGGGACGACATCGGCCAGCACTCGGCCATCCACTTTCCCGGCGTGTAACAACTCACTCGACCACTGCTCCTTCCAGAGATCGAACAGCAACGTTCGATTTGCATGACAATAGTTCGTAGCTGCATTGCCGGAGAGCCGATAGACGAGAAAATCGGCCCACGATAGCACTTTCCAGATTCGCTCATGGAGGTGCGGTGCGTTCTCCTGATACCAGACGAGTTTCGGATAGGTGTAACTGTGTCCGAGGATGTTTGCGTTGATCTTGTAGAATGCCTCTACACCGTAATCCTCGAGCCGTTGCACTGCATCTTTCCGTCGTTCATCGTGACTGAAGATGCTCGGCCCGAGAATGTTCCCCTCCCGATCCAAGGGAACCATCGCCTCGCCAAATGAGCCGACCGACACTGCCTGGATAGGATCGACACGATGATCGGTGTCCCAACGACTCATGTCCGCAGCCTCTTGTATTGCACTATAGAGCGCTCGCTCCACGGCAAAGCAGTCTAGTTCGAACGTTCCCTGTTCAGCTCTGGTGACCTGGTATGGAGACTCTGCTGCCGTGATGAACTCTCCATCTGCCGTGTACACAGCAACTTTGCACCGAGACGATCCAATGTCAACTCCCATGAGACTCATACACTCACCCCATCAACTTCTTTGCACTGCCGGCAATTCGCAACTCTTCAACGATCTCCGACACTCGTGCATACACAGCCTGTTGAGCAACTTCCACCGACTCGGCCCGATGCGTTTCATACACCTGTCGGATATCAGTTCCTATATTGAGTTTTGCGATTCCGTGCTCGAATGACTGGTGAAGATACGAGAGCGCTATACCCGACCCACCATGAAGCACCAATGGTAGGTGCAGAGCTTCATCCAGCTCGGTCAATCTCCCAATGTGCAACCGTGCGGTGACCTTCTTCTTGTCTCTGGCCGAAGGGCTAATAGCTCCATGCACCGATCCGACAGCGACACTGAGCCAGTCCACGTTGGTCTGCTCAACGAATGTTTTTGCCTCTTCGACATCGGTAAACCCCTTGCCGGTTGCGAACAGCTCTTCGTAGCTCGGCATTGGACCGTCTTCGTGGCCCATGACCGCACCAAGTTCAGCCTCGACGGGCACTCCCTGCGCATGTGCGTAGGCGGTCACTTCCCGTACGGCTTCGATATTCTTCTGCAGATCGAGTCGAGAGCCGTCCACCATGACCGACTGGAAGCCAGCAGTGATCGCCCGCTTGATGTCTGCAAGATAGTCGACTTCGAGATGATCCTCGTCGATCACCGGAACATGATCCAAATGCAATCGAGTCACACGGCTATCGCCGACCTTTCCATACTCTTCTGCTACTGCTTCGATGCTCTTCGATGAGAACTTCATCCATTCCAGTCGTGCGACTGCTATCAGGCCAAAGGCTTCTTTGTCCCGTAGTGCTTCGACTACTGGTTTCATCATAGGTAGATGCGGCATGTTGAATGCGGGGATGATCGTGTGTTTCTCATACGCTGTGCGCATGATGTTTTGAATGTCGTGCATGGTGAACTCCTATCCTTTCTCAGGTAATTTCTGCTAATATTCTGTTATGAGTACGTAGCGTGCAGGCTCGTCCTCTTCTATCTCAGGAAACCGTGGCAAATCTTCGTAGAACCGGTTGTCAACATTGTCGTCGTTGACAGCGCTCACTTCGCCGATGAGCACGCGTCCAGTCCCTTGCTTACCGTAAAAACGGTGATACATGCCTGGAATGAGTGTAATGCTCTCTCCTGGTGTAAGGGTTATCTGCTCGCCTGCTGCAACAGTATGGACCGTTCCATCGATACTTACTGTGACGGGTGTATCGAGCTTCTCTTCGTGTGCATTGGAGTTCCAAAGCTCGACAACGAGGTCACCACCACCTCGATTGATGATATCTTCCATTTTAGACCAGTGAAAGTGTATCGGAGTCTCTTGGTTCTCGTCCGAGATCAGCAGTTTCTCAGCATAGGGCTTTGGATAGGTCGCTTTGTCGTGCTGATTTCCGTTGCGGAGTGTCAATACGATCAATCCTCGTTCATCGAACCGGTTGCAACCAAAATCGGTGATGTCCCAACCGAGCATGTTATCCTTGATTTCCTGGCTCGTAGCCTTCTTGGCTTCCCAATCACTCGGGGTCCACCGCGCAAAGGGTGGCAAATTAAATCCATGTGATTCGATGAATCCAATCGATTCATCTATGAGTTTGTTGATCTCAGACCGTTTCATGAGTAGTTCCTCCGTTT
>CAYYOL010000043.1:0-16049 GCA_964473245.1 uncultured Spirochaetaceae bacterium | reverse complement strand
TTTTTGACGAAATTCTGCCCGTCGGTATGTGACTACTTTTTACCCGGCGGTGATAAAGTTTGATGTTATATAGATTATTGCCGTCCCTTCTTCACTCAATTCACGAAGGATCTTATAGGTGATCTCTAGTTTATCAGCAGGGATATATTCTCCGATCTCATCGAGGATGAGAATTTGTGGTTTTAACACGAGAGCCCGGCAAATATTGATGATCTGTTTATCGAGTTCATTCAATTTATAGAGCGGCTGATCAAGGTCGATATCGGATTCAAAGCGGGTAAGAAGTTCTTGGCTCTTCTCTCGCATGAACTGTTTTGATTTCTTAGAGATGAAAAAGTCTGGATGGTTTCCCAAGAAGATGTTCTCAACAGAATCCAACGCAGAAACGAGATTCTGGGTCTGATAGACAATACCGACACCCATCTTCAGTGCTTTCTTGATAGAATGATTGAGAACCTTTATTCCTTTTATATAGATAGATCCACCTTGGATCTTCTCAGAACCAGCAATGATCTTCCCTATGGTCGTCTTCCCCGAAAGGTAATCACCTACAAGTGCGTGAATCTCACCTTCAAAAAGATTAAAATCGACACTGTTTAGAATCTCATAGTTCTTACTGTAATGATGAATCTGTTCGAGACGCAAAATGGTTTGTCCATTAGATGGGCTCACAGATCTATCTCCAATTTTTTCATCCTCTGATAGAGGGTCTTTCGAGAGATCTTGAGTATCTCAGCAGTCTTTGATTTATTACCTTCCGTCTTCTCAAGGGTACTCAAGATGATTTCACGACTGATTGAATCGTATAGATCTTTTATTGGAGCTTTCTCTTCAGAGAATACCTGATGTTGGTGGTATTGCATGGGGAGATCAGAAATTTGGATCTCCTCACCCTCACAGAATATCACAGCCCGTTCAAGGCAGTTCTTTAGTTCTTGAATGTTACCAGGCCAGGAGTGCCGTAAGAAAATCTGTTGGACCTCAAAGCTTATACCACAGATATCCTTTTCGTACTTAAGATTGAGGTCTTCTCGAATCCGCTCCGAGAACGTGCCACAGCGGTCATTGTTGCTCACAACCATCCCAGTGGTATTCTCAATCCCAGCACCGACGATATCAGGGTCACACAACGGCTTATCCAAGCTGGTGAGTTGCTTGGCATACGGGTGTTGGATCATCTCATCTTCAGCGATGAATCGTTCCGTTCGATGCTGGAGGAGAATGAGTTGATATCATAGGCATGAGAAGGAATCTGTTACACTTTTCTTTCATCCTATCATATGACTGGAAGCGGGAATCGAGGATCTAGCTCCTAGTACCCCTTATAGGAACTCCCCAAATAGAACTTATCTTGACCGATGTCTCTGCATTACTCAGGAATGGTACCTGGCTCCGAGATTTCCTGATGGGACAGATTCCTTGACCTATGATTTTTAAAAGTTGGTCGACAAGTCGACTAAGTTTCAATTTATTATTGCATTTTTTCCATTATGATGATGTAATAAAAATAATTTCACCGATTAAAATCAGATAATTTAACCGAATGATATTGCTAAATTTAACCGATTGGAATACTCTTCGTATAGGAGAGCTTCCATGGACAACAATATCTATCGACCGCGCATTATTGACTCGACAGTCGAGCAGTACATTCGGGCATTTGGAGCAGTATGCATCGAGGGTCCCAAATGGTGCGGAAAGACCTGGACTGCGCAAAAACATTCCCAGAGTGCTTTCTTTGTCGGTGACCCTACCGGGAATTTTCAGAATAGGCAACTTGCCCAGATAGATCCCTCCTTGGCACTTAAAGGCAAGCAACCCCGTCTGATCGATGAATGGCAAGAAGTACCGTCGCTCTGGGATGCGGTGAGGTTCGCAGTCGACCAGGGCACCAATAAGGGACAATTCATCCTTACCGGCAGCGCTACCCCTTCGCACAAGGGGGTCATGCATAGCGGTACCGGTCGTATCGCACGACTACGCATGATGCCCATGTCATTGTTCGAATCGGGGAATTCCTCAGGAATCGTGTCGCTAAAAGATTTGTGTGACGGAAATCTTGAGAATGTTATTACGGGAGAGATTCGTCTTCAATCCCTGGCATCATATATTCTGAGAGGAGGTTGGCCAGGCAACCTGGAATTGTCGACCGAAGATGCACTCAAGATTCCGGCACAGTACTTGGACAATATGGTGACCAATGATATAGCCAAAGTGGATGACAAAGTGCGTGATGAAGCGAAGATGCGCCTTCTGCTTCGATCGCTTGCACGCAATGAGAGCACGACAGCAACCATGGCACGTCTGAAGAGTGACATGCAAGGAGTCGAACAGTTGACCATCGATGAGGATACCATTGCTGACTACCTCAATATCTTTGCAAAACTATTCATCATCGAGAACCAAAAGCCGTTTGCAACTGCAATACGTTCTTCTCTTCGCATAAAACAGGCAGAGAAACGTCATTTCACCGATCCATCTTTTGCATGCTCACTTTTAGGTATCTCCGATGAAAATAGACTGATTGGAGATCTGGAGACATTCGGGTTTTTGTTCGAGGCTTTGTGCGAACGAGACCTCCGAATCTATGCACAGTCATTTTCAGCCAACCTACTGCACTACCAAGACTACAGCAACGATGAGATAGACGCGGTAGTGGAACTTCCAGACGGAAGCTGGTCCGCCTTTGAGATCAAGTTGGGGGCACACCAGATTGACGAGGCCGCTGCAAAACTTTTGGATGTCAACAAGAAGTTCAAACATCCGGCGACCACACTTTGTGTAATCTGCGGGCTCACAAACGCAGCCTATCGCAGACCCGATGGCGTTTGTGTGGTACCTATTACTGCATTGAAACCGTAACTTCTTGAACAATTGTATCCGTTCAATATTCTGGCCGAGTGACACGATGATTACAAACACATGACACTGCTTAAATGCGCCGGTATCTAGATAGGCTATCTCTTAGCCATACTTTCCCCTATTGGGTAATTTATAACTTAACACAAGTTAAATATTTTGGAACAATTAAATTAGATGTGTATCGTCTGCGTATCCTTTAATTGTTACTAGTTATTGTTTTGTTAACCAAACATAGATAGAGGTCTTCTCGAATCCGCTCCGAGAACGTGCCACAGCGGTCATTGTTGCTCACAACCATCCCAGTGGTATTCTCAATCCCAGCACCGACGATATCAGGGTCACACAACGGCTTATCCAAGCTGGTGAGTTGCTTGGCATACGGGTGTTGGATCATCTCATCTTCAGCGATGAATCGTTCCGCTCGATGCTGGAGGAGAATGAATGGTATCGTGACCCCAGGGCAAGAGGCGGACCCTGGAGGCTTCGCCTCCGCTGCCGCCCCAAGGGGCGGGGTATCTCCCCATACGTTTCCTGCACTCTCTCGGTAATGGACCAATAGTGATTGTTCCGCTACCCCCGTTTCGTTGGGAAATGAGCTGACATCCTAAATAGGGAAAGGGATACCGAATGCCATCGCAAGATTTAACGTTTCCAGTTGTGATGTGAACAAAGGTCATCATCGATGACAATCTGATGAGTGAGGCATTGCTTGTATCAGGCATGAAGACAAAGAAGCAAGCGGTAGAAGAAAGACTGAAACTCCTCATCAGTATGAAAAAGCAAGAGAAGATTCGGGAACTTAGGGGCAAATTGAAATGGGAAGGGAATCTTGATGAAATGAGGACAGATGTATGATAGTAGCAGACACCTCCATTTGGATCGACTATGTGAATGGAGTGGTTTCTGAACAAACCGATATGCTTGATAGGGAATTGGAGCAAAACAGAATCGCAACCGGTGATTTGATCATAGGAGAATTTCTTCAAGGTTTTCGTAGCGAAAAACAATACCAAATAGCAAAGAGTATGATGGATTCGCTTGAATATCATGATTTCGTTGGAAAAGAGGTAGTCGTGAAGTCTACTCAGAACTTTCGCAAATTACGGAAACATGGAATCACAGTTCGAAAGACCATCGATGTACTCATAACGACCTTCTGCATTGAATACGGGTTCGAACTCTTACACAATGACAGGGATTTTGATCCAATGGAGTCCATACTTGGGTTACAAGTGAAATGTTGAATATTTATGTCCAATATGGAGAATCAGGATTCTACATGTACCATTGGTCTGAGTGGTTCTCTTTTATACAAAAATCTTGTTATTTATAAAAGATGAGAGCATCCTTTATAGGGAAAGTCATTTCCTTACAAAAGACGGAAGCAGTCGATGAAAAAGGGTATCCGTTAACGTACCACATCAAAGGTGTAGGTTTAAAAACATCACCTCTGTCACATACTCTGGCTTTCGCATCATAAGCCCAAATGTTCTCTAAGTCGATCGACCATCCGTTGTCTCTCCAGCGCATCAACCTGGTCCAGATTATGCATCTTCCACTGGACGGCAGGAAGGTTATTGATGTACGGAACACTGAAGTACGACCAATCTGGATGACCCTCCTTGAAATCAACGAGGAATTTCTTATCTTTTTCATCAATCATGGAATTCACGATCCGTATCAATTCGGATCTTGTCTCAAGTAGGTCCGCCAGCTCAATCGGATTGGTGGTCATCCCGACAAAGTCGGTTTCATACGTTTGCTTGATATCCAGCAGGCTTGGATCGAGAATTTCCACGATCCTCCGATTATGGGAGATCAGATACACGATGAATGCTTCCTTCAACTTGGCGGAGATTCCCTCGTGTTCGAACAACCCCTTGATGTCGAAAAGATCCCGCGGATGCTGCCTGTCCAGTGCAGCCATCATCTTTCCAGCAAACAGATCCTCGAACGAGACGACCGGAACTTCTGCAAAACCGAAGGCATCTTCAACGGTTTTGGTTATCCTCATGACAGTAGGTTCATATACCGTCCCTCGCAATACCGGCGACAATTCGACTTTTACCACGGCCCTGCCCGCCTCGACGATCAATCGGTTCACATACTCAGTACTGTTCAATAGGGAATATTGGGCCTTGGCATCGTGGATCCGGGCAATTATGGCATTACCTATGCTCTTAAGGTCCCTCGTCATCTCTTCAAGCGATTGTATTCGATTTCCAATTGGCACATACACCAGATCGATGTCTACAGAAAGCCGCGGCATGTTCCGGTGGAACAAGTTGATCGCCGTCCCTCCTTTCAGAGCGAAGCAAGGATGCTCCGCCACTAAAGGCAGGATGCGAACCAGTAGTTCAACTTGTTTAAAATACGGGCTCTTGTTGTCCATCCTGGATCTCCTTAGGAACGGTGATCAAAAACTGCGTATCAAGGACGCCCCCAGGTACTATCTGACGTTTACCTACTCCTAGGTTGAGCCGAGACAGGTCGACATGCCTATACCAAGAGTGTCCTGCCGTTCTTGCGATCCAAAGGAACAGCCTTTTCGCTTTTATGTTGCCGCAAGATTCCAGCAATTCCTGCAGCAGGTTCGGCCTCAGATTCGCAGCTCCTTCCACCATCACTTTCGCCTGCAGAATTTCTTCCCTAGTCTCGATGGTGCTCGCCAATTCGATGAACGCACGTTCAGGGGTGGAGTACCGTATGGGCCAATCCCACGTACCGAACGGAACATCGACTATACCTGTTGAATCGTCTTCTAGCGGATTGCGCTTAATCGAGACGAACCCGGGGTCGATGTTCACCTTCTCCACCCACGACGGAAGAGACCGAGTACTGTACAATCTGATAGGCTGTGCAACACCAAGTTTCAGGTAATGCTCGTATCCGTGGTGTGCCAAGGCGGTTACATGCCCGACATGGACATCATGACCGAGCAAAGTCAGCGAGTACACCGCCTGTTGCCACTTCAAAGGCGGCCCCGGTTTCCTGTAGAGACCGTGGACCAATGTTTCGATCTTGCCGGTGCGGAGGTAATAATCCACGGCCGTCGCTTCGATACCACGTTTTCCAAACCACTTCCTATCTACGAGCAATCCTTCCGGTAAAACTGAATCCAATGCAGCCATACAGCCTCCAGTTTGGGATATGCGAAATATCCATACGTATACTCAATATTCTACCCAATTCATAAACCTGAGTCAAGTTTAGTTTTATGCATATTTACATACTTTTTCTATGTTTAAATTAGTTTTTATAAACCTTTGAGGTTCAGACATCCATTTTGATACCCCTAATTCCCGCAAAATTGTAGCTAGAAATACGTAATTATATTTTATATATGTATTTGATCATCATTTAGGGCTTGACTTTTCTCTGCAACATAGTTACAATTGTGCCTATGAGCAAAGCAGGAAATACAGCCAAAATCATCAAGGTCTACAATAAGAAAGCCAATGTTACCTATGTCTACGAAGACACTGCCTATTGGGATAGCGAGAAAAAGCAAGGTCGTCACACCCGTAAGTGTATCGGTAAACTCGATTCCCACGGACAGATCATCTATAACGCCAATTACCTTTCTCGTCAGCAAGCCGGTCAGGCCAAAGAGCTTCCTATCCCTGTTGTCTCAAAGACGACGCTGCTCGGTCAGAATCTCATTCTCGATCCTATCATCAAAAGCATCGGACTAAAGCGAATTCTTTCAAAGACTCTTGGCCCTCAGGATGCGACCTCTGTCTTAGAGCTTGCAAAATACTCTATCTGTACCGGTAGACCTCTCAGCTATGCTGAGTCCTGGCTCGATGACAGAGGCTTCGATGGCTCCATGCTCTGTTCACAAAGAATCAGTGAACTCCTGAAAAGACTCGATAAAGATACCCAGAACACATTCTTCTCCTCCTGGATAGAAAAGAACATGGCGAAGAAGAATTTGCTATTCGACATCAGCAGTATTTCAAGCTATGCAAAGAATAATGCATATGTAGAACGTGGGTATAACCGTGACAAGGAGAAGATTCCTCAGATCAATATCGGTCTTCTCAGTTCGTATGAAACTCACCTTCCTCTCTGGTTTTCAGAAATGCCGGGAAGTATGAACGACTCTATCGTTCTCCAACATGTACTTGAACAGCTGAAAAAACTTGAGATTCCTTCCTCTGTGATCATAGGAGACAGAGCTTTCTGCTCTGTCGATAACATCGCTCATCTGAGCGATCATGGTCACAAATTCCTCATGCCCGTTCCTTCGAACGTTACCTGGGCAAGAGAACTGATAGAGAAACATCGCCATACCATTCAGCGTCCTGACACGCTTATTCCGACCGATGATACCGATGCCATCATCTATGGCCTGAAGACCATACGAAAGACTGAACACGGAAGAATGTGGGCCCATGTCTATTTCGATGCGGCACGAAAGGAGCGGGACGTTGCACGTCTGATGAAGCGACTGCAGGCATGCAAGGCCGAGCTTGATGCAAGTGAGCCGGTCAAGAACAATCAATCATATTATGAGCGATACTTTGAAATAAAAGAAACACCGAAAAGAGGCAGGAAGGTTCTTCTTAAGGACCAGGAAGTTCAGGCTTTCATCAATGGTCAGAGCGGATTCTGGGTTCTGTACACCAACGCTGAAAAATATCCGCTTAAGGCTCTGCATGCCTACAGGCAGAGAAATGACATCGAACTGCTCTTTGATGACATGAAAAATCTTATCGACTGTAATCGTTTGAGAGTTCACACCGACAAGGTGATGCAGGGAAGGCTCTTCGTGAATTTCATCACCTTGATCATTCTCACCGCACTGAAGGAACTGATCAACCTCATTCCCCCAAAGCAGCGCAAATACTGGAACTACAAAGAAATTCTGGATAAGGTGAATACGTACTCGAAAGTCCATTACCGCGGCACGTATCGTGACGTCTACACAGTCCCGACTAAAGCTCAACGTCTTATCTTTGACCTGTTCGGTGTCGAGTATTCCTGGAAGGGAAAGCTGGTGAATGAGGGTGATCAGGATCCCTTCGAGACCATCACACCTCTCTCATAGTTACAAAATGTCGGGAATTTCGGTTGTCAGGTCCATTTCCATATATTTTGCCCGACTTGGGCCTGTTTCAGACAATTTTGTGCACCCAAGGGCTCTCCCGAGTGCTTGGGATAGGAGAAATTACCAAACTTTTGCTATTTTGCGGAAGAGCCCAATATTACAATTATTTCCATCTCAATTCTATTTGAGTATACCCCTGAGAGGTGTCGACGGAATCTCCTGAGACAATCGGTTACAGGGAAAGACGCCACCAAGGTCCTTATGGGGATGCGCCATGTCGGAAAATCCACCATCCTCAAGCACGTTTACGAGCAGTTGCTTGCTGACGATGTACCGCAAGAACGTATGATCTAGAGTACGACACGATTATCGCCATCTCGCCTGACCAAGCGCTTCTCTTCCATCTTGTTCAACAGAGGAATCATATACCGCCGAGACAAGGCTACCCGCTCCTTCGCTTCAGGGATCGAGAAGACATCTCCTGGTGATCTCCCGCGGAGAATAGTCTCGACCATTTCATCAAAATGCTCACGAGCAAAATATATCTCGCCCTCGAGAGGAACGACCTTCTCAATCCTGACCAGATTACGTAACTCCTTTCGAGCACCAGCATCCGTAATCTCTTTGAGCTGTAGCCCCTTGCCTCTCATGGATTCGAGCATCTTCATGATCTTCTTGCCGAGTGCGCTCAGTTCATAGTCTCCACCGAGCTGATCCGGCGAGAGAAACACCTGATCTCTCTGTGTTACCTGATAGGTGACAAGAGCTCGTTCAATCAGGTAGTCTCCTACTTCGTCTGGGACCTGACTTCCTTGGAGAAATTCGGCCCGAGTCACCCCACCGGGAGCGGAGGCCATCTGGGTCAACCGCGCAGCTTCTGCGAGAATGACCTCCTCTAGTACCGTGACCTCTTGTATGGTGCGGTGGTTGATATCCTCGCTGACAAGAAAACGCTTAAGCGCTCGCTTCTGTGCAGCAGTGGAATTTCTCATGCTCAGCCACCCGTCGATCAACAGGCGCAGCACCGACTCATCTTCGATCCGCTCTCCAATCGGATAGGTGGCAACTATCTGGGCAAATCTATTCCTGAAGTGCTTACCAGTCACTCCGGTCCAGATAAACTGCCCCTTTCCCAGTATCCGATAACCACCGCGCTGGATAAACAGACAGGTATCGAGCCAAGAGACAGCAATCGGCTCATCAAGAACGAGGCGTGCATACCCCTCGGTCCGTAAGAAATGAATTTTTCCGATATAGTGCCCTGTTCCCGTAGCGAGCTCGATCTCCATGTGATTGCGAATCGTTCTATTCTCGATCACCTCGAACTGAATGATGAACTCACGCTCGACCCGAAACTCATGTGGATCAATGGTCGCGACACATCCTCTCGAGATATCGTCGACCTTCACTCCCTGCAGGCTCAGAGCAACCCTACTTGTTGGTACAGCGGTCTCGACAACGTGGTGATACGACTGGATCCCTCGAACCTTCGTAGTCATGCCGCTCGGAAGAATCGTCAGTTCATCCCCTTGAGAAATTGCGCCCCCTGACAGGCTACCTGTCACTACTGTTCCAGAGCCCTTAATCGAGAATACTCTGTCCACATGGAGATACCCTGATTCATGCCGATCTGCCCGCTCTTCCTGAGTCAGAAGAGAAAGAATCTTCGTCTTCAGGTCTTCAATTCCCTCATGTGTCACCGAAGAGACACCCATGACCGGAATGGCTCGATTGAAGATCCTCTCCAGCTCTTCCTTTGCCATCTCTGTCGCCAAGTCGAGTGTATCGGCATCGATCAAATCTGTTTTCGTAATGGCGCACACGATATGTGGAATCCCCATGGCTTCAAGAACCCGAGCATGGTCTTCACTCTGTTGCATCCACCCTTCAGTACCTGCAATGACCAGCACAGCTACCGATAAAGACCAAGCCCCGGAGACCATGTTGCGGATGAATCGCTCGTGTCCAGGCACATCGATGACTCCGACTGGACGTCCTTGCTCATCTAAGAAATGGGCAAAGCCGAGATCTATGGTCATCCCTCGTTGCTTCTCTTCGGGCAACCTGTCGGCATTCATGCCGGTGAGAGCCTCTATAAGAGCAGTCTTACCATGATCCACATGTCCAGATGTTCCGATAATATGATACATCTTCTAACTCTCTATGGTTTCGAGCACCCCATGAACATGAGGAATGTCTTCGTATTCCAATGTAGCTACGTTCAGGTGGACCCGTTCGTCGTGTATTGTAGCGATAATTGGAGGAGAGGAATCTCTCAGTTTCGCAAGCAACCTATCAGGGGATTGGGAACTTTCAAGAACCACAGCGAGCGAGGGAAAAGTCTCATCTGGTGCAGAGCCTCCGCCAGTCGTATAGGTACTCTCTGCAAGAGAGAACAGACCTCCATTGAGTCCATCGAGCAGCATCTCACATTTCTTTTTTAAATCATCTTGTGTCTGTCTGAGTTTTAAAGCCAGATTCCCCATTGCTCCGTTGAGATAGTTGACAAGCGTCAGTTCAAGAAGCGAGTAGATAGTCTTGCCGGGGCGAAACACACGCATGAGGGGATTCTTCTCCAGCTGAGCAATCAGATCCTTACGACCTACAATGATTCCTGCCTGGGGACCGCTGAAGATCTTGTCGCCACTGAAACAGACTAGATCTGCCCCCTGAGTCAACAGGTTCTTCACAGGCACCTCACCTGGGATCCTCTCGTTTATGACCCCAGAGCCCTGATCAACGCAGAGTAGCACATGGGCACTCTTTAACGAGGAGAGTTCTTTAACAGTCGGAGTCTCTGCAAAGCCTCGTATTGCGAAGTTGGAGCGGTGGACCGAGAGAATCATCGAAGTCTGGGAAGTGACCGCTGCAGCATAATCGTCCAGCGTTGTAATATTGGTCGTTCCTACTTCTACAAGCCCTGCGCCAGTTGCCCGAAGGATCTCCGGGACCCGGAACCCTCCCCCTATCTGAACCTGTTCTCCACGAGAGACAATCACGTCTTTGCCTGTCGCAAAGGTGGAGAGGATAAGATAAACCGCAGCTGCATTGTTGTTCACGACCATGGCATCCTCTGCCCCGGTCAGTGAGGAGAGGAGCGCGGGTATCAAGTTTTTTCGCTTGCCCCGCTTGCCGGTGACAAGATCGAGCTCAAGGTTTGAATACCCGCAGTTGATGCTCTGTGCTTCCATCCAGGCATCACGGCTGAGTGGAGACCGTCCCATATTCGTATGGATGATGACTCCTGTTGCGTTGATCACTCTCTGAAGCCGGTCTTTCGATCTGTGTTCACACGCAGAAGCTATACGGGTAAGAATCTCTTTCTTGTCTGGCACCTGGGTTTCTTCGGTCACCACTTCGGTTCGTATCTGACCGAGCACCTCTCTGATTATATCTGCCACCAAAGGTCTGGACAGTTTTCTGATATAGTCCTGTAGCGACGATTCGTTGAGAAGTACTTCGATCTGTGGCAGAGCAGAGAGTCTTTGTGCGTTCATAGTACGGAAGAGGGAGGAATTGAACCTCCCGACGCTTCTACACGCCCAACGGTTTTGAAGACCGCGAGGACCACCAGATCCTATCAGCTTCCGCTTTGATAGTAGATTCCTCTTGCTAGGATTGTCAATGACGATATGGTAGAAAAAGTAATAAGAACGATTACTAAAATGCATTCTGCCAATTCACAGGAAAGAATCACTTGTAATTTTAGTAGTCCAAATCTACAATTGTTTTAAATATATAATTCTCTTCGTTCGTTGAACGATAGAGAAAAGGAGTAGCTACATGCCCGAAGAATTCAAACCGGGTTGTCAGCGGCCTAAAAGCGGGCCCGTCGGTGTTGTTCCAGAAAAACCAACACCAGGCGAGCAGACAACACACATCAAGGAGGAGATGAGTATGATCAAAGTTGGTCAGAAAGCGCCCGACTTCTCAGCGCCGGCTTATCACAAAGGTAAGTTCGTTGAAGTGAAGCTCTCAGATTACCTCGGCAAATGGGTAGTACTTTGTTTTTATCCAGGTGATTTCACCTTTGTCTGAGCGACAGAAATTTCGGCGGTCGCCGAAAAGAATCCCGAGTTCGAGAAACTCGGAGTCCAAGTGCTCTCAATGAGCGTGGACAGCATCTACACCCACAAGGTGTGGAATGACAATGAGATTTCAAAGATGGTTGACGGCGGAGTACCGTATCCGATGCTTTCGGATGGTGGCGGTGCTATCGGAACTGCCTACGGTGTCTATGACACTGCAGGGGGTGTTAACACGAGAGGAAGATTCCTGATTGATCCCGATGGAGTGATCCAGGGATTCGAGGTACTTTCACCACCTGTTGGACGTAACGTGAACGAGACGATCCGTCAGATTCAGGCTTTCCAACTGGTACGTGAGAAAAAGGGTACCGAAGCTACACCTTCCGGATGGAGACCAGGCAAGAAGACGCTCAAACCGAGTCCGGACCTTGTCGGTAATGTATGGAAGGAATGGAAAGCTAAAGACGCCTTCGACTGATAGAAATATTCATCAGATAGTACGGAGCCACTGGATTTTCAGTGGCTCCTGCTAGTCTAAGAACCGAATCGTATATGCAGAAAATGAATGGTATCGTTACCCCAGGACAAGCCGTTCAGGATTCCAGAATCTGCTTTGCCCACTGGACTGCACGCTCTAGCTCACCCTCTTTCAATGGCCCCTCTCTATCTCCGACAATGAATGGTAGCGTGACCCCAGGGCAAGAGGCGGACCCTAGAGGCTTCGCCTCCGCTGCCGCCCCAGGGGCGGGGTCTCTCTCCATACGTTTCCTGCACTCTCTCGGTAATGGACCAATAGTGATTGTTCCGCTACCCTCGTTTCGTTGGGAAATGAAGCGTGCAGGAGAACCGGTAAGAGTTCCTCCCTTTTTTTCCAACGCCGAAGCCATCGGCTTTGCAGCATAACCGAATAGTTTGGCAAGTATCGTCAAAAGGCGATTATTGACCTCTACGATATCCATTCGCGTATCGAAACTGCGACCTTCACTCCCTTGAGCGCACCTCGATGCATCTCGTTCAGAAATGTTTTCATTGCCTTCGATGGTTGAAAAATCTGCGTTGGCGATCCGACGATGAGCGCATCCAATCCAACCAGGGGCTCCTGTGTGACCTCACCTATACGAATCACACGAGCTCCAGCTCCGCTGCCAATAGCTTGGGCAAGCTTTTCAGTATTTCCATACATTGAATCGTAGATAACCAGACTTTGCATACATCTTCCTCCATGTGTCCAATTCTATGCTTTGCCTGCTTGAACAGCACCCTTCCAAACTCCCTAATCGAAAAAAAAATATGCAAATTTTTACACCTAAAGTAGCTCGGTGTGGAACAATTCCACCATGCTCATCGCATACTCACTCCAGATGGATTCAGCAATCGTCACAGAAAAGGGAGACTCCAGCATCCGCATAGGTGATGCATACCCCAGAACAGGTATATTGGTGAATCTCTCTTTCAACGCTTCTCTGTAGCGAGCGATCTCTCCGCCTACAGGCGCCTCATCAGGAGAGCGTTTTACGACTTGCGCATGCCCAAGGGGGTTGCCCGGCATACCCTGGTAGTCTATGATGAGTCACACTTTGATATGAGGATAAAACATTGAGGATTCTACTTTGCACCGAGACGTATTTCCCCATTTTGAATGGAATCGTGACATTTGTTGAAATGTTAGCAAAAGAGTGGACTAGTCAAGGCCACCAGGTTTTGATCGTAGCAGCAGATCATACTGCGAGAAGACACTATATTTCAGAGGGGGTTCTTCATTGTCCAGCGGTGAAGAGCGACCAACTTCTTGCAGACCTCTCATTGCCGCTTGACCCTGTGCGATACAGAATGGTACGCGCTTTCAAACCAGACATAATTCATATCCAAGCAGAGTGGGGCATCTCCCTGTTCGGCCTGAAGAGTGCACAGTACCTGAAGGTACCTCTGGTGTATACCCTACATACCGAGTACAGTAAATTCTTGACCTACGCAGTAAAGCCAATCATGATCCCCTGGGCAACGAGCACGCTAGCCCATATTGAACGGTACATTGCCAAACGATCTACAATCATAACGAGTCCGTCAAGGAAGGGCCAAGAATACTTCAAGGCTCTCGGTGTCAATGTGCCAGTCGAGGTCATTCAGAACAGTGTGGAGCTCGATGATTTCGATCCGATTCTCTTTTCAGATCAGGAGAAACAGGCGCTTCGAGACTCGTTGGGGATAAGCGCCAACCAGCGGTGTGCATTGTTTGTCGGCCGCATGGGACCTGAGAAGTCGGTGGATATTCTACTGGACTACTGGGCTACGAGTGTACGAGAAGATGATAACCTTCGACTTTTACTCATAGGTGGTGGACCTGAAGACACGAATCTACGCAACCGGTGCACCGAGCTGGGCCTCGACTCTCAAGTCATTTTCTGTGGAAAGATTCCGCATGCACAGATTGCTCGCTACTACGCCATATGCGATATCTATGTCACTGCTTCTGTTTCTGAAATGCATTCGGTTGCTATGCTGGAGGGGCTCGGGTCAGGATTGCCGGTCCTGCAGCGCCTCGATCCGTTGAACACTGACCAGCTGATTGAGGGGGTGAATGGTTATTTTTACACCTCGGCAGAAGAGTTCGGAGAGCATGTGCGATCACTGAACGCACTCAGCGATCGAGAGATGGTGGAGATGAAACGAAAGGTTCGCGAGAGTGTACTACATACTAACAGCCCTCAGGCTCTTGCCAAGAAATATCTCGAGCAGTACCAGAAGGCAGTGGAGATCTATGAGAAGAAGCATCGCTTCAAGAGGGTTTCGGAAAACCACTATCTCTAAAAAGTGCCAGAACGCTCTCTCGCCGAAAGCCTTCCCCGATTCATGAGAACTCGGCTCCCAACAGCATGTACTCTTCATCGAAGCCATGCTTCCGATAGAATGAGAGAGCTTTTCCATTATCTTGCATCACGCCAACCTCGATCTCATCCATGCCACGACTTTCAGCGACGATCTTAGCGTGAGCAACCAATGCCGAACCGATGTTCCGACCTCTGTTACTTCGCTCCACCACCAGTTCATTGATCAAGGCAGTCCCGCCCCCATGGAGCCATGTATGATACAGCACCATGGAGAGAAACCCGACAACGACATGCTCTTTGCAATACACAAAATTCTGGTAGATGTTCTCGTGTCTTAGCATCTTCTGGTAGAGGGCGAGGCATTGCTCATGGTCCATCTGGAAATCGTGCCCCAGATCCTCTGCCAACTGAACCATGAGCTCTCGGACTGCAGTGATATCGCGTGCTTCCATGCTACGAATCTCTGACATGATAAACCTCTCAACCCTGTAATGACGAACAATGAAGGGAAAGCCTGGCTCCGGGAGGTTGGAGCCGTACCTCACGTTCGGCCATCTCATTGAACAATGAGCTCCATGCAGAGAGGCGTCCCCTCCTCCATAGAGCTGAACGATTCTCTAGAGCAAATCCCGTATCGCGTTCGCTACAACCTCTCCCACTCTCAGAGATACCTGACCACCACTGTTCTTTTCGTCTTCGATCAAACTACGAGCAGTATGACTCAGAGCATTCATGATTGCACTGTTGACCTTCGACTGTCTGATCGCTGCATCCAATGAGGGGCCTATCATGAAATAGGTATCACTGGGCTTATGGTGTACCACTTCGATGGCATAGAAGAGTTCTCGACCACTTTCGTTTGCGCAAATGTCTGGAAGTCATGGTATCTATTGGAGAAATAGGCGTACCACTGAGTCTGGCTTGTGGGATCCTCTATCTCAGTAGGAATGGGAATGGTCTCGTAGTCCCAACGTAAGGTTCCGATCGCGTTATCCACAGTCGTATCGACCGCAGTGCTGGTGATGTAGCGAAGGTTCTTCCTTCCCGTTCCATCCAGGTTTACCTCCCGAAGTCCCTCGGCAGGAACAAAACTGAACGTGTATTCATACGGCCCATCCACCTCGTTCAGCCGATCTTCCACCACTACGGATACAAAATCATCAATTTTGAACAACCGATATGAGACGGTCGTACTACTCTGATATCCTCTCGTCCTCTTCACACCCGAGAAGAGTTGAATCTCTGAGGGGAGATACACAGGAACATCTTGAGAAATCT
>CAYYOL010000042.1:10807-18487 GCA_964473245.1 uncultured Spirochaetaceae bacterium | reverse complement strand
GATTCATCTATGAGTTTGTTGATCTCAGACCGTTTCATGAGTAGTTCCTCCGTTTATGTAACACAAATTGTAGGACATTATTGCTATATAGGAAAGAGGTTTCACTGCTTGGTGTACACAGATCCTCCTGGATAATAATGCGATTGACCATCTCCCGAGACATGCTACAATTACCTCAGGAGGAGCAAGCTATGGACTATGAGATTGAACTGGTCGAGAAAGAGGCGATGCCAGCGCTCTCCATTCGCAAGACCGTAAGTGCCGACAACCTTCGTCACGAAATCGGGTCCGCCTACGCAGCTATTGCTTCCCACATGAGCGAGCTTGGCGCATCCGAGCCTGGTAAACCGTATGTTGCCTACTTCAACATGGACATGGAACACCTGGAAGTTGAAATGGGGTTCGCAACCGACAAGGAGTATCCCGGATTTGGCGACGTGAGCAACGCAGAGGTTCCCGGAGGACAGTGGGTATCCATAATCCACAAAGGCCCCTACAAGGAGATGGGACACGCATATACCGCAGCGGCACAATGGATGCAGGAGCACGGCATCGAAGGACACGGCTCGGCTTATGAACACTACCTGAATGACCCAGCAGTGGTCCCAGAATCGGAGTTGCTGACTAAAATAGAATTCTTTATTTCCAGCTGATTCCCGATTGTGCTACAGTACGCACATGAGACTCTTTATCGCCATCGATTTCGATCAGAAGACCTCAGATCGGCTCCTGCGGGTACAGGAATCCATACGCCGGCAGGGAGGCAGAGGTAATTTCTCCAGAAGGGAGAATCTCCACGTGACACTCGAGTTTCTCGGCGAATATGAACCCGACGATGTGCTCACCATCTGCTCACTCATGGATATCTTACGAGCCGAGTCGTTTCCATTGGCCTTTGACACGCTCGGAAGATTCACCAGGAAAGGTCGAGACATCTGGTGGGTTGGCATAGCAGACAACCCAAGACTCATAGAGATACAGCACACCCTCAGAACCTTGTTGCGCTCCCATGGATTCCGCGTCGACTCGCGTCGATATCAACCACATGTAACGGTGGCTCGAGACGTTAGAATCTCAGCAGAAGGGGCAAGATCACTTCTGCAGACACCATTCGAACCGATCTGTACCACCATATCGCAGATACACCTCATGGAATCTACTCGTATCGAGGGGAAGTTGATGTATCCCCAGTTGCACACTCACCCGCTCGAACCTTCTAGGTAGCGATCACCCAGATCGACACAGATGCTCCATTGCACCGGAACTCGCCTACTCCCTCCGAATCGGTCTCGATCTGGCCCTCTACATTGCCGGTAGCATCTGTGAAGACTCGATTCGCTCTACCGGTAGCCATCCGCTTCGAACCGCTGTCACCATTAGACATGAGAACAGCTAGCGCAGAGGCTTCGTCGTCTCCCTCGAACGTCCAGCCAATGGTATTCTGGTGGTCGAAGTAGTCGTGCTGCACTCCACCGAGACCCCGAGTTCTCAGTGAGAGCATGGTTTCAATCAATTTCTTGAACGAAGGCATGTCGATCGTATACTCATTGCCGTCATTTCCCGTATCGGTATAGTGTGCACCTTCGTAGTCTGCAATGAACACACAGGGATACCCCTCCCGTCTTAAGAGAATGAGTGCATAGGCAAGGGGCTTGAACCAGGGCTCGATAACCGACTCCAGAGCCTGAAGTGCCTGGGAATCATGGTTTGCCACAAAGGTGACCGCATGTTCAGGAGCCCGTTCGACGAGCGTATCGGTGAATATCTCGGCAAGGGGGAAGTCCTGTTTCTCGATACCGGCTTGGTGAAACTTGAAGTGGAGTGGAACATCGAACAGCGAAAGCGTACCCTCGGTCTGCTCTACATAGGCAAGGAGCGTTTCGAGACTCGGATCCCAGAATTCAGCCACGGCAAAGAGATCGCGCTCGGCATGGGCTCGCATGTCCGAGAGCCACTGAGGAAAGAACCAGGAGGGGATATGTTTCACTGCGTCTATTCGGAACCCATCGATTCCCGTCGTGTCCAGGTACCAGCGTCCCCAATCACCCAACTCCTGCCGCACCTCCTCTGCACCGAAATCGAGATCGCAGCCCATGAGATAGTCGTAGTTTCCAAACTCATCTGATACGTAGTCGTCGAATTGCTTCCCCTCGAACACGTAGATGGTGTCATGATCATCGGGATGATCGGCTGCATGATCGACGGCATCGAAATGGTGCCACATCCACTTGAAGTCGGAATAGCGCTCGTTTCGACCAGGGAACGTAAATCGTGTGTAGACACTGATCTCCTGCTGAGGACCCTTTGCTTCTCTCCGATTGTTTCGCTCATACGGTGTTGCAAGCACCTGCTCCTGTTCATCCGCCCCCATGCGGTGATTCAGTACGATATCGGCATAGATCGCCAACGAATTCCTATGTGCTGCCTCAATGGCAGCAAGATACTCATCCTTCGTTCCGTACTTAGTCGCAACACTCCCTTTCTGATCGAACTCTCCCAGGTCGTAGAGGTCGTATACCCCATAACCGGTATCATGTCCCCCACCGTTACCCTTGTAGGCGGGAGGAAGCCAGAGGGCCGTGAACCCGGCAGCAGAGAGTGCTTCGGAGCTCTCAGCGAGTTTCTTCCACAGGCTCCCTCCACCTGGTGTGTACCAGTGAAAACATTGCAGCATAACACCTCTCACTCTGCTCATACCTTCCTCCAGTCGACGATAGTCTCCGAAGTATAGTCCAAGATTTTGCAAAAAGGTATTGTTTTCACTGAACAGTTACAGGATATGGTAATCACTGAACAACCACACAGGAGAAAAGCCACTCTTCTATGCACACCTGCACTATGGTATAATCGCCTTTCATAGCATATTGATAACACAGGAGTTACACAGTGGCAGATATGACAGCACCGATCGCACCCTCATCTCGAGCGCTCTATTTCAAAGGAATCACTATTGCTACACTTGGTGTGATAGTGCTGAGTTTCGATGCCCTGTTGATTCGCCTATCCGGGATCTCGGGAATGCAGGCACCGTTCTGGCGGGCACTGTTCACTGGAATCTCACTTACCGTGGTGTTCTTCGGAAGAAATGGGAGAGAAGCAGTTCCGATGCTTCGAGACGGTGGGCGCACCATGTGGATTAGCGGAGTACTCTGGGGTCTCAGTGGCATGGGCTTCACCCTAGGGGTACAACATGCAGGAGCTGCGAATACGTTGGTTCTGGTCAGTCTCGCACCCTTCTTCGCCGCTGCATTCGGATTGATCGCCTATCGACAGCGCCCCTCGGGAGTCACCCTTCTTGCCGCCGCAGGAGCGATCGCTGGAATCTACTACATGTACAGAAACGGCTTCGGTGACATCTCGTTCTGGGGCATGACGTTCGCGATAGCTACCCCGCTGCTTCTCGGCATCAACCTGGCATTTCTGCGAAGGCACCAGAAAATGAGCCGTGTCGCGGTCAGCATGATCGGAGGCTATGTCGGAGCCACCATCTCAGTGATAGTCGCTGGAGGCCAGATTGCCATACCGCTCAGTGCACTCCTCCCGCTTGCTATCCTCGGTCTGGTTGCAATCCCGTTCAGCCAGGTGATGATCAGTACCGGCACACGATACATTCCGGCAGCCGAATCTGCGTTGATCAACTCATTGGAAACAGTCCTCGGTATTCTCTATGTTTGGATGTTCCTTGGAGAGGCGCCGACAATCGATTTCATCATAGGAGCAACGGTGGTGATGATATCGATATCAGCCAACAGTCTGTATCAGGCTATGGTACGTGAATCGAGACATGGTCACTAACTGTTTAAAGTTATTAAAATAATACATAACTAGTGACAGTATTCGAAGTTACGCGAATGGTGTCACTATTTTTTTTGCATGATTCATTCACACGACAGTACACAACCAATAGGCAATTTTGTAATGCCTTGTGTATCAAATAATGATATAGCAAATATATGACATTAAGTTTCGTTAACCTACTATTTTTATTCAAATAAACAAATTATTTTATTTTTATAACCAAAACGAGACAGCATGTAGTCATCGCTGTATACACCAAAAAAACCGCACTTTTGTGAATCACATTACAACTTTACATGTACAGATGCGATTAATTGTTGTATGATTACTGTATGAATGAGATAGATCAAGGTTATTATTTTTGGAAACGGGTCGACATGGTTCGTCCAAAGCATGTGACTCTGAAGCAGATCGTACACGATGCTCAGTTGAACTATCATCTGGTGAAAGTCCAACGTTCGTGTAATCGGATACCGAAGGCGCTTGAGGCAGCACAGCTCGCCGGTGTGCTGAATGTATCCCTTGAGTGGTTGCTCACCGGCAAGATCACCACATCTGAGTACCAAAACTGTGCGCCCCTGCTCGACCAGAGAAAAAGACAACAGATATCTCGAATACTGCATGTGCTGCTTGCCAGCGACCAGCAGAAATGGAACACGGTCGAGCATGCGCTCGGCATCGGTTCTAAAGCGGATCTCTAGGGTCCGCTGCACAGGCACCACCAACAGTCGGCGGCATGACCCATACAGTGCGCTGATACCACAGTCGTCCAAGCATGAAAAGCGCTCAGCTTTGCAGATACCCGGACAGCCTGTGTTCGCGGAACAGGACGACTAGAACACTACATCCAATGATGTTCGCTTCCGGTGCATACCAGTGAAATTGTTTGCATTATCCCCTCCATACGCAAGCAGCACTTTGTAGGTCTCACCTGGCGTGAATACCACGTCGTAGTGATCACCCGAATCGAGTGGAAGGGCGAAGACCACCCGAGTCATGCCATCAGCTTCCTCACCGGAGATCACGCGAACATCGTCGGTTCCACCAAGACTCACATCCGAAGCATGCATGGTTCTCCCCGTACCATAGTCGTCACGTGCATGAACTGTGCCCTCGGACACGTACGCAAGCACATAGTGAGCATCTGCCATCATCTGACTTGGATTGAACCCTATACCGATCCACCCCGTCGTCGGAGCAAATACCGTGAACTCGATCTCATCTTCCAAGAACTCCCAGCTGAAACCCCAATTCTCCTCGACCAGTACCGACTGATCGGCAACCTCAACTGCAGAATCCTCCTTGGACCCTCCTGCAAACACTAACGACGATGAGAGGAGTATGAACATCGCTGAAACGACTACCAGAGATTTTTTTCCGATCATGTGTACCCTCCTTACATGAACTCTTGCCCATTAGTGAGCATGCCAATATATTAATAAAAATATAATGGAAGGGAAAGTCACTTGCCAAAATTGTGTTGACAACTGCTGATTGACGACCCATGGTAGGAAAAAGGAATAATCTAGGGGGTTTATATGGATTTTCTACGACAGATTGCCTATACATCGCTCGGAGGGATGCCGGTCATAGGATATTTGGGCATCATCGGCTATCTCTTGCTGGTATCTACGGCAATGGTGATGATCCTCACCAGGCGCAAGATCGTGAGAATCAAGCCAAAGGTCCACTTTCACCTTGCCTACGCCACGCTGATCGTAGTGACCATCCATGGGTTGCTCGCCCTCTCGATCTACCTGTAGACCCGCTTTGGCTACGAGGAGCCGTGACATTCGGACTCTGCGCGGAACACAATCTCGGCATTGAGAAACCGTATCAGTTCACGTCTCCTCTTCATGGGTTCCAAGCTCTCAAAGAACACCATATGCAACGACTCCCACATGAAGACCCACGCACCGATCAATACACCCTCGACCAGGATCTGCGAGATGAAATGGGGGCCGCTATCCTTGCTCACTGCGATATAGAGTGAGATGAATCCGAGGGCTATACAGAACAGGATCGATGAGAACTTGTAGTGACGACGGAGACTCCGTCTCACCATCTGCAGCTGAGACTGGTAGAAGTTTCGGTAGCTTGCTGTGAGCATCCGCTCCTTCTGAGCATCTCCACTTCTATTCTTAATGCAGAAATTGAGCTCCAACTGCTTCCGAATCGGAATCTCCTCCGAACAGAGATCGAGAAACTCGGCAAGCTCGGGGTGCAAGTCACGCTTGCGGTAGGTAGCATTATCCCACTCATGAAAATAGTCGAGATAGCGATCGAGTGCGATATCGATTATCACCCTATGCGTATCCGGATTCAATCGATACATTTTTAACAACTGCTCTTTCGTTCTCTTGCCCATAGAATTCCTCGATAATCGGTGCTGGACAATTGTACCGTGTGAGAAGAGAGCACACAATTCTTTTCTGCACGGCGAAGACAAAAACCAGCACGAGGGACTCATTGTCATTTTTATTGTCAAAACTCGTGTTTCAGTGCCTTAATACAACATCCCAAAAAGACGGGGAGGTATCACATGAAATGGTCACCGGTTTTGCTGCTCATCATCACCTTACTCACTCTGCTCGCTGGGTGCGAGCTTGGCACGCACACCTACTACTTCTACAGCTGGGCAGTAGACGATGAGGAGCCAGCATATGAACTCACCTATCGGAAAGATGGCTATACGATCATCATGAGTAGAGGAAGAGGTGGTTTTGATCTTGATAAAGGAGAAGCAGAAGGCCTCATAGGTTATACTGAGTTCACCTTGAAACTGAACGATGAGGAGCTCGAACCAATCGATGAGAAGAGTGTGGCGAAATTGGACAACGGGTGGCACGTGGTACAGCATTCAAGACGGGCACGCTCTCTCGGGGAACGTATACGTTGGAAGGGACGTCGATACTCACCGGAGAAGATGAAGGAACACGAGTGAACACGGTTCTTCTTACTATCAAGTAGAGACGCATTGTGTGCTACACTGAGGGAGGAAAACATCCGACCTGAGGAGGTCTACCGTGTCAGTCAAGCAACAGAAGCCACTACTTGGATCGTTGAGCACCTATGTGTCAGACACATTTGGGAAGCAGAGTATACCACCCTACTCGTTCCTTCATGAACGGCATTCGGACATCGACACCTGGCGAAGCGAAGCTCGAGCCTGCTTCGAATCGGCACTCAAAGCGCCAAACTACCCTCCAGTGACACCCAAGAGCATCTGGAGAGGATCGTACGATGGTGTGTCTATCGAGAAACTCAGCTGGCAACTACCATTCGGCAGTCCAACCGAAGCCTACCTGCTCACACCGGAACATATGAGTGGACCGTTGCCCGGTATTCTCGCATTGCACGATCACGGGAACAACAAGTTCCTCGGAAAGAGCAAGATCGTCAGAACTGAAGCAGAGCCCCATAAGGCGATCACCACCTACCAGCGCGACTACTACGGAGATCGAGCCTGGGCACATGAGTTCGCAAAACAGGGCTATGCCGTACTCGCACACGACATATTCCCGTTCGAAAGCAGACGAATCAGATTCTCCGATGTTCCCGGTAGAGTGATCGATCGCATGCTGCAGAATCCGAACGATACACGGGAACCGCAACCGGGAGAGACAGACTCGGACCTCCCGAGCCGACTCATCGGCGATGCCGACGATACCCTCACACATATCGACCGATACAACACCTTTGCTCGCGAACTCGAGACGGTCATTGCCAAATCGCTCTATGCAGCAGGCATGACCTGGCCTGGACTGACCGTTGCAGAGGATCGGGTGGCACTATCTATCCTCGCGAGCCTCCCTCAGGTGGATCCAACCAGAATCGGCGTCTGTGGGCTGAGCCTCGGGGGGCTGAGAAGTGTCTACCTCG
>CAYYOL010000042.1:0-10707 GCA_964473245.1 uncultured Spirochaetaceae bacterium | reverse complement strand
ACCAGAATCGGCGTCTGTGGGCTGAGCCTCGGGGGGCTGAGAAGTGTCTACCTCGCCGGCAGCACCAGTGGAATCGCCTGCTCGGCAACCATCGGATTCATGACCACCTGGAACGACTTCATCACCAGCAAAGCACTCGATCATACCTGGATGGTATACCTTCCCGAGCTCCCTCAGCAGATGGAGTTCGCAGATATTCTGGCCATGCGTGCTCCCGCACCATCGCTGGTAATCAGTGCAACGGAGGACCCGCTATTCTCTCTCCCAGAGGTGCAAAGAGCTGAGAAGATACTCCGATCGACCTACCAAAAAGCGGATGCCGAATCGGCATTCACCCACTCATACTATCCAGGAGGGCACTGTTTTCACCAAGAGATGCAACACGAAGTCCTCGCCCACTTCTCGCGCTACTTATACCACTGAGCATAGAGCGCATCCTTACGGTCGCTCTGGACAGCGAACTCACTACGGACACGGCGAGCTACTGCTGCATCGATCTCACACACCTGGTAGCACTCATCGGAGATCAGAGGAGACACCTCCTCGCCAAGAGGATCGAAGACGATCGAACTCAACTCGTGCTCCTGCCCGGCGGGATCGGTACCGCTGCGGTTCACACCGACCACGAAAGCCTGGTTCTCTATGGCTCGAGCACGAAGCAGCGTATACCAGTGCAGAGCGCGCGCAGTCGGCCAACTTGCGATATTCACCAGCACTTCACATGAACGACTCATAGCACGATAGAGCTCGGGAAACCTCAGATCATAACAGATAGAGAGACCGAACGAGACCGACTCCCATGAGCACACACCGAGTTCGTTTCCGCCCACATAATGGACCTGCTCATCGGACATGCTGAACGGGTGCACTTTCGTATAACTTGCAAGAGTTTCTCCACCTGAGCGACCATCGATGAACACAGCAGTGTTTCGCCCCCTGCCATCGGAGGCTCGCTGTACATACCCGGCAATCACCCCCATAGCGGCAGTTTTCGCCTGATTTTGGAACCAGAGAAGGGACTCGGCTGTATCGGGACTTTCGGCAATCCGGTCGGCAGCCATGGAAAAACCGGTCAACGTCATCTCGGGAAACACCACAAGGTCGACACCATCTTCCTGCGCCCGCTTCATAAACGAGGCAAAGCGTGTGCGACTCTCCCCCTTGTTCTCCCATACCGGATCCAACGACACCAGTGCAACACGCATGACACATCACCTCCACAGATTCGATACTGGAATCAGGGTAGCATGAAAACTCCTCTGGTACACCACTAAAATGGAGAGCACCGAAGTGCTCTCCTGAATCATATACAGAGTAACTGAGTACTACACACCTAGAGAGACTTCGCTGCCTCATATACGGCATCTACGGTGATACCAAAGTGCTTGTAGAGCTCACCAGCGGGCCCCGATTCACCAAATGAGCGCATACCCACGATCTTACCACCAAGACCCACATACTTGTACCAGTAGTCGGCAATGGCAGCTTCGACAGCGACACGCTTGGTCACCGCTGCAGGAAGTACAGACTCTCGGTACTCGGGAGACTGCTTGTCGAAGACCTCACACGAAGGCATCGAGACGACACGTACCGCCTTGCCCTCTTCTGCCAACCGCTTTCCAGCCTGTACGGCAAGATCGACCTCACTTCCAGTACCAATCAGAATGATCTCGGGTGTGCCACCCTGCTCCCAAATCGTATATGCACCCTTGTCGATCGACTTCACCTGCGCGGCACTCCGCTGTTGCGGCTGCAGATTCTGACGACTGAGCATGAGCGCAGTCGGACCGTCGGTACGGAGAATCGCATGCTTCCATGCCACAGCAGTCTCGACAGCATCTGCAGGTCTCCAGGACTCCAGATTCGGAGTAATGCGGAGCATAGCAGGCTGTTCCACCGGCTGGTGGGTCGGACCATCTTCGCCCAGACCGATCGAATCGTGCGTATACACGAACACCACATGCAGACCCATAAGAGCCGCCATGCGAACCGCGTTTCTCGCATATTCCATGAAGATCAGGAACGTACCGCCATAGGGGAGGAATCCACCATGCAAGGCCATACCGTTCATGATCGCAGACATACCGAACTCACGCACACCATAGTGGAGATAATTTCCGGAGGCATCGTCTCCCGAGACGGCTTTGGAGCCTTTCCACTTAGTCAGGTTCGAGGGTGCTAGATCAGCCGAGCCACCGAGCAATTCGGGCAGATCGGGACCGAGCTGGTCGAGAACCATCTGAGAAGCCTTTCTCGAAGCCACCTTCACATCCTCACGCTGCCATTGAGCGATGAACGCATCGAACTTGTCCGCCCAATCGGCAGGAACATCGCCAGCGAGTCGTCGCTTGAACTGGGCAGCCTCTTCAGGATAGGCCGCTGCATACGCAGTGAACAACTTGTCCCATTCCGCCTCGTAGGCAGCACCATCTGCGGTGCAGTCCCATGCAGCATAGATCTCTTCGGGAACGAAGAACGGCTCGTCGTACTGCCAACCGAGCTGCTTCCGGGAGAGGGCAACTTCATCCTCACCCAGTGGGGCGCCGTGGCAACTCTCTTTCCCCCCCTTGTTCGGAGAACCGTAACCAATGGTGGTTTTGCAACAAATCATCGACGGCTTGTCTGTGACCTTCTGCGCCTCGAGCAGAGCCTGTTCGACTGCCTCGGCACGGTGACCATCAACATCGCGAATCACATGCCAACCGTAAGCCTCGAACCGCTTCGGCGTATCATCGGTGAACCAATCCTTCACCTCACCATCGATCGAGATATTGTTATCGTCGTAAAATGCAATCAACTTGCCCAATTTCCACGTTCCCGCAAGTGAAGCAGCCTCATGGGATATCCCCTCCATGAGACATCCATCACCCAGGAATGTGTAGGTATAGTGATCGACAATCGGAAATTTCGGTTTATTGAACTGTGCTGCCAAGATCTTCTCTGCAGTGGCCATACCGACAGCGTTCGTAAAACCCTGTCCAAGGGGACCGGTGGTGGTCTCGACACCGGGGGTGATCGCGTACTCAGGGTGACCGGCGGTCTTCGAGTGAAGCTGCCTGAAATTCTTGAGCTCCTCAAGTGGCAGCTCATACCCGCTCAAGTGCAGCAACGAATAGATAAGCATGGATCCGTGACCGTTGGACAATACGAATCTATCCCGGTTCGCCCACTGCGGGTTCTTCGGGTTGTGTCGCATGTGGTTTCGCCACAGCACCTGTGCAATGTCTGCCATGCCCATCGGTGCCCCGGGATGTCCCGAATTCGCTTTCTGCACGCCATCCATACTGAGGATGCGCAACGCATTCGCCATGTTCCTGTTATCCATTTGTAGTCTCCCATCGGTTATGTATTTCGAAGTACAAGTCACCCATTGTGGCGGCTGCAGCTTCGAGAATTATCTCCTGAAGTGTATATTCTAGGGCTTCAAAGGTCAACAACAGCTACCGGTCTCACAGGTGAAGCGTCTGGACAAACCGCCCGCTATTGTTCATAGTTGTAATGCATACAAATTCAACTACCGAATGGAGGATCCTATGTGGGGCAGAAAGAGCTCAGAAGAGGTACAGCAGACTCTAGAGAACATACCGTTCGAAACCGTTTCCGGGAAACGGCTCGCGCAGCCACTCACACTCTTCGCACTGAGCACGTGCGGGTTCTGCAGACGAGCCATCGGCTATCTGAACGACCAAGGCTACGCCTACCGCTTCGTCCATATGGATAAGTTGCCGAAAAGTGAGCAGGATGCAATTCGAGCCCACGTGAAACGGGTATACCGAACGGCACTCTCCTTCCCGTTTCTTTGCCTAGGAGACAAAGACCACCTCTCAGGATTCATAAAAGCCTCTTGGGAACAGGAGTTACACAGACTTGAGGAGAAGAGCCATGACCAGTGACCGTGGCAGAGAGCATGCACAACAGCGACCACAGATCGATGTCGCACAGTTCGTCCACAATGTTGCGAAGAGACGGAACTGGCAGTTACCCGCAGACTCCGATTTTCTCTCTATGCTCATAGAGGGGTTGGAGGGGAATCTGGAACGGCTGGGATACCTCCAATGTCCGTGCCGACTCTCTTGGGATGACAAAGAGAAGGACAAGGATATTGTGTGCCCCTGTATCTACGCAGAAGCCGATATCGCAGAGTACGGACACTGCTACTGTTCGCTCTTCTTCTCAAGCGACTACGACACAGCCAACGAAGAGATGGTAAGCATCCCAGAGCGGCGACCACAACACCTCTTCCCCTGACGGCCCATGCGATGACGGATACCGAACGTTGCCCCCTCTGCCTACACACAGCCGAAATACTCGGGACCTACCAGAATCGCACCTTCTACTCCTGCAGCATCTGTCGTGGAATCTTTCAGTCTCCTCAGCAACTTCTCTCGAGCGAACGGGAACATGCCCAGTACCTGACGCACCAGAACGACATTCATGATCAAGGGTATCGCAACTTCGTCATGCCCCTTGTCGATCTGATCACCGCCGAACAGCACCCCAAACAGCGAGGACTCGACTATGGAGCAGGCCCAGGACCGGTCGTTGCGCAGATCCTACAAGAACGTGGCTATCGGGTCACACTCTACGACCCGTACTTCCACCCGAATCGATCTGTGCTCGATCTTCGGTACGACTATATCTTCTGTTGCGAAGTAGCAGAGCATTTCTACCATCCACGACAGACCTTCACCGAGCTCGCATCGCTACTGGAACCCGGTGGAACACTCTATGTGAAAACGGTACTGTACGCAGAGGAGATCGAATTCGATCGTTGGTACTACAAGAACGAGGATACCCATGTATTCTTCTACCACCGCAACACGATTGCTTGGATCGCCGAACACCTCGGGTACCAGTCGTACACAATCTACGACGGGCGCCACTTCTCGCTCATTCGGTAACCGTCGTTCGACTCAGAGTCGGAAGTGGGCGCTAATTTTGAGGAGTGAAGTTGGTGAACACACCATCCACCCCATAGTCGCGCATTCTCGCAAGATCCGCTGGTGCATCGACCGTCCACACGTGCACCGGAATCCCATGCGCATGACACTCAGCGACCCCTCCTTCGGTGACCGAAGGCAACCCAGGGTGGAAATAATCGAACCCGAACCGCTCACAGTAGAATCCTGCGAACATGAGACCTTGCTCCTCCACCAGTGCACCGCACGGAATCGATGGAGCAATCTGTTTCATGCGGAGAATGGAGAGGTGGTTGAACGAAGAGAAGAACACCCGGTTTTCCAAACCATACCGCTGGAGCATCTCGAAGGTCTTCTCCTCGATCTCAGGATAGTAGATGATCGAAGACTTGAGCTCAATATTAGTCACAAACGGCGCATCCCGCCCCTGATCTGCAGCCCATTCGCAATACTCCTCGAACGAGGGAATTCGGGCGACATCCACACTGTGCGGCTTTACCTTCGCGGCATTCAATTGGCGCAGCTCGGCAAGAGAATAGGAGAGGACCTTTCCCGAACCATCGGTCGTCCGGTCCACCGTCTCATCATGGATCACCACCAACTGGCCATCGCGGGTGAGTTGCACATCGAGCTCGATCCCATCGAATCGCGCCTCGGCAGCGTGCTGAAACGAAATCATCGTATTCTCCGGGTACTCCCCGCTTAGCCCCCTATGGGCGTATAACCTCATACCATTCATGAAACAACCTCCCCGGCAACACTTATGCCCCGTACAAGAAATTCGGCAGAACCAACGAGATGGCAGGTATATAGGTCACCAGCAGGAGTGAGATCACCAATGCGACGATGAACGGCCATACCTCTTTTACAAAATTCTGCAGTTTGCACTCTGTGATAGTGCAGCAGGTGAACATCATGGACCCAAACGGCGGTGTAAGCCCTCCGATCATGATATTCACGATGCAGATCAAACCAAAGTGAATCACATCGACACCTAAGGTGGTGACGACCGGAACCAGAAGCGGAGCGAGAATGATCAACGCCGCTCCCCCCTCAAGGAACATACCAATGACCAGCAGCAACACGTTGATGATCATGAGCATGAGAATCTTGTTCTGGGTGATGCCAAGTAGCCCCGAAGTGATAGCTTGCGGAATGCGCTCCCAGTTCATGTAATAACCGAAGACATTGGCAGCGACGATGATAAGCACGACACTACTCGTACCGTAGATCGTTTCGCGGAGAACCGGAAGGATATGCTCCTTCTTGAGTTCCCGATAGATGAACTTCCCTACGATAATGCAGTAGAAAACTGCCACCGCACCAGCTTCGGATGGGGTGAACATACCGATTCTCAGCCCCATGATGATGCCGAAGGGAAAGAGCAGTGCCCATACGGAGTCGAACGTCTGCTTGGCGATCTCCTTCGCTCCCGCACGATGGGTCCGTGTCGGCATGTAGCCGCGGCGCTTCGATATAATGCCCACAGTCACCATGAGCGAGACAGTCATGAGCAGACCGGGAATGTAACCGGCAGCGAACATGCGCCCCACCGAAGCACTGGCGATGAGGGCATAGATGATCAAGTTGATCCCCGGCGGAATAACCGGAGTCACAGCAGATGATGCGGCGGTGATCGCCGTGGAGAACGCTTTATCATACCCACGCTTCTCCATTTCGGGAACGAGCATCTTGCTCTGCATGGCAGCATCGGCATTTGCAGAACCTGAGACTCCTCCCATGAGCATGCTCAGAAGCACATTCACTTGTGCCAGACCGCCGGACATGTGTCCAGTGAGGACATCGGCGAACTGCATGAGCTTTTTACTGATCCCAGCATAGTTCATAATAGATCCGGCCATAACGAAGAATGGAATCGCAAGAAGCGGAAACGATTGCGTGCTCGTCACGAACCGCTGAAGTAGCAGATCGACTGGAGAACTGGTATCGATTACGGCAAAGTAGAAGAGCGACGAACCGAACAGGGCGAATGCGATCGGAATGCTCGAGAAATAGAGGATGAAAACCATGATAATCGGCACATATGACAACATATCACAGACCCTCCCCTGCCCGTTCGGGAGAACGGATGTCACGAATCAGAAACAGAACCGAGTAGATCGTCATAAGTGCGAAACTCACGAGAATCGAAGAGCTGATGGTCACCGAAGATATTCCGAGCACAGGTGTCGGCTTCCGGTACGAGAGACTCAGATAGATCACCGCTATGTAACTGATGTACCCATTGATCAGCAGGAGAATCAGGTCAACAACGATCGTCACCGTCTTCTTAACCGAATCGGATGCCATATTCACCAACATATCGACACCGACATGGGCTTTCCGCTTGTATCCCGCAGCAGCGCCGAGAAAGACGCTCCAGACGAAACAACCGGTTGCGACCTCCTCAGACCAGTAGATGCCGGTCCGGAAGAAATAGCGCAATACGACATTCACCATCACCAGTACCGTTGTGACAATAATAAAGAAACTCGAGAATATCTCCTCGAAGTTCAGGAAAAACTTTTTGGTGGCCCGTACCATGTTTCTACTCCTTTCCATCGCTCGTGGTTACCATACACAATACAGGCCGAAAGGGGCGTTTGCAATCCAATAGTGCAACGTCTTCCGGCCTGTACGCATGATTGATCCACTAGTTGTTCATGTTGGCAAGTTCGGCCTGCAACTTCCCGAGAATTCCGGGAGTTACGCCAGGCATGTTTTCGTAGACTGGGCCGACAGTGGCTGCAAAAGCTTCATAGTCGACATCGTTGAACATGTTGCCCTTCTCGATCAACGACTGCATGGTCTTGTCGTAGTTGTTGGTAATTTCACTGATCATGTGAGCTGCACCTGCTGCGAACTCCTCTTCGATGATCGCCTGATACTCGGCAGGAATCTCGTTGAAGAGATCGAGGTTGATGTAGACACCACAGGTTCCGAGGAAGTGGCGAGTGAACGCCATGTACTTCGCGACTTCTGCACTTCCGTTCGTTCCATAAGCATCCATGGTACCCTCGAGACCGTCGACCACACCCTGCTGCACTGCGCTGAGTGTCTCACCGAATGCCAACGGGGTCGCTGTTGCACCCATGGCTGTGAGTGTATCGATAAAGAGCTGGCTTCCGGGAACTCGAATCTTCAACCCACGAAGATCGTCTGGGGTGGTGATCACTTTATTGGTCTTCAAGTTTCTGAAACCGAAGATGTAGTCAAGTGCGAGAACCTTGATACGGTGCTCCTCTTCGAGCTCCTCAAGCATACCCTTCACCAGATCGGTCTGGATCATGTACTCATACTCGTCGAAGGTCTTGTAGAGCATGGGACCGACAAGTGCATTGAAATCGGGAACATAGTCGCCAAGATACGAAGGATCTTCGACCGAGATGAACTTCGCTCCCCGTGCAACCTGCTCCACACCGTCTTTGTATGTGGCGAGCTGTCCCTGGGGATAATGCTGGATGATGATGGCACCATCGGTGCGCTCTGCAATCTTGTCGATCACGATATCCAACGACTTGGTGAGCTGTTCGTTCGGAGCGAACACGTGGCTCATTCTCAGTTCAAGCTTGTAGTCCCCCGACTCCTTGGCACCCTGAGCCATGATCGGAGCAACCACGAGACTGAGCAATACTAGAGCAAACAATACCTTTTTCATTTCTTCCTCCTCAATCTGTGTCTTTGGCGCTGAATTATTCAGCACTCTTTTCAACACTTTTCAACAATAGAGACACTGCGAGCCAAACTCGCGTATTTGTCAGTGTAGGATACATACACCCGTATGTCAAACAATTTTCACGGATATTCGACCCATCGGCCGACTGCGTTCAGCGATGAAGAACACATGGAGTGGCCTGCATCACAACCAAGACGGGAGACATTCAGTAAATTTTTACTTGCGGAGTATGCTTAAATCTGTTTAATATTAGTAGAAGGAAGTGCAATGACCGGTACAGGCGTACCATCACCGGAAAAAAGTGAGGAGTGGACATGAACACAAGAAAGAAACGCGTGACACTGAAAGATATTGCGGAGGCGGCTGGACTCTCTACAGCAAGTGTATCCATGATTCTTGCAGGCAAGAGCCTGAGTCGATTCTCGAGCGTCACCGTCGATGCTGTCTACACGATCGCACGACAGCTCGGATATGAGACAAAACGGACGAAACGGGACCGGAAAGTGATCCTCCTTGTCTGTCCATCGGTGATCAACCCCTACTATGCGACCATCATCCAGGGCATGGAGCAGGAGGCAAAAGCAAGAGGATTACAGACGTTGCTCATCACCACCTACTGGGATACCGAGAGAGAGCGTTGGATTTGCGACTTTGCAAAGGATCCGCTCGTTGCCGGAGTCGTATTCGCCATGATACCCCAGCAGCCGGAACTCGTGCATGAATTGAACAAGCTCATCCCGGTCGTTGCCGTCGGAGACAAGCAGAACGAGCTCGGGCTCGACACGGTCGATGTGAACAACTACAACGCCGGCATGCTCGTGGGAACCCATCTGCTCGAAAAAGGGCACTCACAGATCGCCTATATCACCACAAGCCTCAACTCCCAGCACAGTGCCAGAGTGAGACGTCTCGAGGGGCTACGAGCAGCCATCAAGCAGGCACCCCATCATCAGGGAAAACAGCTACACATCTTCACCGAGGAGATCTCTGCCCATACCGAGTTGCATACCGTCGATATCGAACACCGGGTCGGCTACACCCTCGCAAAGCGGTGTCTGCAGGAGCGGCCACAGGTCACCGCCATGGTGGCTATCAACGACATGGTGGCCTATGGGGTCATGGATGCAATAATCGATGCCGGTCATCAGATTCCAGAGGAGTATAGCGTATGCGGATTCGACAATATCTACCCCTCCCATTTCTCGGGGGTGGGTCTGACCACAGTCGAACATTCGATCATCCAACGGGGAAAGAGCGCTATTCGCCTCATCGAGAGCAAAATAGATCGAACTGGCCTAAGTATGACCGAGAACGAGCCGGGAGCGGTCACCAGAGTGGAATACCAGAGTCGGCTGATTGTGCGGAATTCTTCGAATCATATCGTCATCTAAGATCGGTGGTGCTATCTGCTCGACTGCTGGGATGATGCTCGATTGTCCCTACGTTGCATCCTGAGAGAGATCGAACACCACACTCCCCTCCTCGTTCACGATCTGGATAACGAACAGGGTGATCTCATCGGGAGGATCGGGGCAATCTGGGTGAAAGACATCGAAGTCGTCGACCGAATTGAGCGATTCTGGATCATCGAGCAATTCCTGGAGAGCCTCAAGAGATTCCGCTTGATACTCCTTCTGGACAGTCCCTACAAGATTGTACTGCTCGTTGTCATAGTATGTGGATTCGATTTGAAAGATGACTGTGAATAGTGGCATATCTTCCCTCCTCGGTGCCCGAACGTCGCGCACCTATGACGCTCTTGAGACGTACTCCATTATGGATTACTGTGAAGTAAAAAGGCAAATTGTTTTTTGGCTATCGTGCATATCGGATCTCGGAAGAACATCGGCGAAAGATGCCATCTGGGAAGAAATCGGTGGTTCATTCCACCATCGCCCGAGGGGAAGGTGGATGATTCAATGATCGGTGCGATACTATTTCCTTACTGGAATGCGAGTTCAAAACAAACATCGAAGTTGGCACAATTTTTGCATATTGGATGGTAGATGTACCTGAGTACATTGAATCTCTTGGATAAGGATAGGATATGAAACAGAAATCACATCGTGTAGGAGCTATTCTGGTGATGATCATCAGCAGCATGGCATTCGT
>CAYYOL010000041.1:17420-19010 GCA_964473245.1 uncultured Spirochaetaceae bacterium | reverse complement strand
AGCGAACACGGGAAGAGCCAAAGCTACCACCAGAATAAGCAATAAAAGTCTTTTCATGCATACACCTCCGTATATGTGTAGATTGCATAATGGAATACTGATGATTCCGCCTATGGTCAATCCTATTTTTTTAGTATGATATAGTATTATGTCTCGGATATGAGTTCTTCCACTCCTTTGACACATGATTTTGGCTCTCTTCAGAAATCTGTGGGAGAGAGGAGGATTGGCTGAACCTGAGGGGAAGAAAGATCATGAGCCCAAAAAAATCCACCCGACATTACTCAGGTGGATTTACATGTGCAATCAATTGCTTGTATCTACCGGCGATCGGACTCGAACCGATACAGGATTGCTCCCAATAGATTTTGAGTCTATCGTGTCTACCAATTTCACCACGCCGGCAAAAAATGTATCTCGTGCGAACGAGAGACACCTTACACCATTGCCGGAAAAAACGCAATATCAAGAGATTGCCAGTCATACATGCTAGTACAGATAACGTTGGATATTCCTAGTATGTTCCTCGTATGTCTGGGCGAAATGGATCTCTCCACTCGATTCGTGTATATAGTAGAACCAGGAGTGTCTAGCCGGATGCAGAGCTGCATCGATTGCCGCAATGCTGGGACTCCCTACTCCGCTTGGGGGAAATCCCTTCGTACGGCGAGTGTTGTAGGGGTGGTCAGATTGTGTCTCCGACTGCAGGAGCGGACGGTCCCATGCCCCCAGCCCATACCGGAGCGAGGCATCTATTCCCAAGGGCATATCTGCCTCTATGCGATTGTAGATGACTCCTGCAATATCGGCCATCTGAAGTACACTGTTGGTCTCTCGCTGAATGAGCGATGCAATGATCACTGCCTCGGAGAGGGTGACCGGCAAGTCATCCAATGCAGAAAAATAGGGACGTACTGCCTCGTTCAGCTCATCTTGCATGGTGTTAGCCAAAGCGAGCGATACTGAACCTTCCATGTCCAGCTCATACGTACCGCTGAGAAACCACCCCTCGGAGAAGGGAAGTCCCCGCTCCTCTGTAATCAATGCTACGGCATCTGAAAATGCTCCCGGTGGGGCAAGACGAAGCGAGACCAACTGATCGTCGATCTCCTCTATGGTCGATCCGGCAAAGATTGTGATCTTCTTCACCGATTGAGCAACAGACGATGTAATGAGCATCTCTGCAACAAGAGCATGGGTCAGATCGGTATCGAAGACATAGGAGTCAGGTTGAATTTTCGTTGCATTCCCGTTTATTTCAAGATACCGCTCGAATGTCCGTGCATCGGTTATCACTCCCGCCTGTTCCAAAAGGCGTGAAACTGTTCGAGCAGACATCCCTGGCTCGACAACCACTGTAACGGGTTCCTCAGATACCGGACGCTCGAAAACCATGCCAAAAGGCCTGAAGCCCACAATCTGCCAGGCAACCAGAGAACCGATTATGAGCGCGAGAAGAAGTACCACGCTGAGAAAGACAGAGATGGGAATCTGAATCGACGCAGATCTCTTTCTCTTCTTTCGCTTACCCCCACTGCCCTTTGTTACAGGTTTCTTTGCAGCAGGTTTCTTTGTAGCAGGTTTCTTTGC
>CAYYOL010000041.1:0-17320 GCA_964473245.1 uncultured Spirochaetaceae bacterium | reverse complement strand
AGCAGGTTTCTTTGCCGGAGGTTTCTTTGTTGCAGGCCTCTTCTTCTGTGCGTCTTTCTTCTCCTGCTCCTTCTTCCTGGTCGAAGAACCTGTTGGTCGTGCATGAGGAGTCGACTTCTGCTCACTGCTCTTCTTTCCCTCTGGAGTCTCGGTGGCGGTATTCGATTTCGGCTTCCGTTTCACCTGGGTGGACCCTGCACGAGAGCGCTCCTTCTTCCGCTCATCGACCATGTGTCGTGCATCATCTCGCGAAGGGGGCGAAGCATCGAAAACGAAATCGAGCTGACTCTTCGACGATTTCGTAGTCTTTTTCTGCAACTCTTCGTATTTTCGCTCACGCGAACGAGCTTCGGCGAGACTCTTCTCAGTGTGAGGTCGTTGTCCCGACATGATCAGAGGCCCTCCCGCTCAAGACTCGAAGTGAGCCGTTGTTTCAGCTTCCCGATCTCTTCTCTGTTTTCCACGATGGTTCGCTGGATATCCTCAATCTGGAGGTTGTACTGGTCGATCAGTTTCTGCAGATGGAGTATCCGCTCTTCATCCTGCTCAACAAGGGAGATGAGGACACCTATCTCCTGTTCGAGTTTCAGTTCAGCTATCCGTTGTACCAGTTGAGCTCGGATTCTCTCATGACGACGAATCTGGTCGTAGCACCGAAGGATTTCCGCATTCACCTCCTGCGACTTCCAGGGATTCTCCAAGGTGCACACAGCACGACCACAATCGACAGCAAGGCGACGGACCTGTTCAGCCTGACCTTTTCGCTGATTCTGTAACTCCTGGATTTTTCGTTCAATCGATCCGGCGACCCCAACCTCCTCGAGTTTCCCCTTGTCAGAGGAGATCCGCTGTTGTAGAAGTGACAACTCCTCCTCCCAGACCGAAATGTCTCGAGCCAGATCTCTGAACTCTTTTTCCAATTCCATGGCAGCTCTACTCTGCAGATGTTTTATCGAAGCTGCAGAGGCTATCGACTGGCCAATCTGGATAAAGAACTCCTCGTGCCCTTTCGAATATCTTTCCAATCTTCTGGTTGCGACGAACTCGTGCAACTTGAACGGAAGACGGAGCATCCTGAAGCTTTCCTGACTACGCAGGGTGGCCGTATCCTTGGTCTGTTTCAGAGCTGCGACCTTTGCCTGCATCTCATCGATAAGAGGAAGCTGTTTCCGAATAATGTCGGACAGCACACCTGAGGTTGCCTCCTCCCAGGCGATCACACCGACTCGGCCATACACCGTTTTGAGACGACTCTCATGATCCGTTATCGATTGTTTCAGCTTTGCGATTCGGGCATGAGCATCCAATAGCCTCTGCCCGATATGTCGGAGGTTGTCGATACGAGCGTCGATATCATCGAGGATCGTCTTATCCTGTGCAAGCTGATGGTAGGTGGCTACAGCATCGTCTGGCAAGACAGGTTGCCTCAGTTCGAGGATATGCATCCCCAACTCAGCCAACAAGACCTCCATATCGTGATCGACGACGGAAATCTGCCTCTCGACCACTTCAATTTGGTTCCGTTGCCGCCCCATGCAAGCTCCTTACCTACCAGTTTTCCACATAGTACCATATTGATACTTCCTTGACAAAGCAAGCTTCACTCTATATCCTATTTTGCAGATGATAGAAAAGAGCATCGCATGAATGAATTCTCCGTGGAGGTGGAATGAACAGGCAATCAATCCCCTCCCTGCTTCAAGGCAAACTACAGGAACGATCACAAGAGGCCACTGCCACCCCGCTCGTTATCGAGGTGGGAGAGCATGTTGTACCCTACGCTGTAGAACGATCACAGAATATTGCCATCAACACTGGAACATTGTCAAAATCACGCAAAGAGATGCTTGCAAGCAACCCGACGGTTTTGCTGCTGCTCCCTCAGGAGAATCTGGATTCATTCGTTTCTGATACGAAACGATCCGACTTCACGGTTCTCTCGGAAGAGCAGACGCCACGTGACGATCTTTCTGTTCTCGATGACAGGACGCTCGTATTGGCCACCACGCCAATGCGAGCCATCGATCATATTAGACGTGACAATATTCTCCTTTCTCGCACTCTGTCGGTCGTTGTGGCGTACCATTTTCTGCAAGGATCCGAGGAGACGGAAGAACAACTGCACGTACGAGAACAAGCCTTTCTCGATGATTGTCGGTTCGTCTTCACCAAATTGAATCGGAACACCCGAATAGAACTGTTCATCGATGAACTCTCTCATCTAGCCAGAGCCCCCGAGGAGCTGGTCGAGCAGCACACGTTGATATCCCGGGCTGATTGGGAGCAGTCCGATATCCACGTTTCATGCTATCCCAGCTCTCTCGACGCAACAGAATCCATCCTCGACATATTGTATGTAATGCAGGCGCATACCTATACTGTCGTACACAAGGGCGACGCCGCGTGGCGACGTCTGGAGCGGAAGTTGCGAACCAGTATCCCTAGCATCGGTGTGACCAAAATTGACTACAACAAACTCACCTCTGCCTCGAAACGAGTGAAGGAAGAGGTTGGTACTGTCGTCGCTTTCGGTCTTACCAGCGGGGAAACAACTACCTTGATACGGGAGATGCTCGAGTGGAAGGACCACCCGCAGAGCATCGTATGTATCACAGAACCGCATAACGCGGAAGAAATCATCACATCTAAGGAGACCCTGCTTATGAACACAGAAAAACGATCGATTCCCGAACCAGACGAAGTGGTAGCTGGAAAAATAGAGATGTTGGTGGCGAAGCTCGCCATCGATTCACATCCCGAAGAACTGGAGAATTTGAGAAAGTTATTCAAAAAACATGTACCATTCCATAGAAGAGGCTATTTCACCGCCTACCTCCTTCGCGAGGTGCTTGGTGCAGAGAAACGCAGCGGTTCCACCGCTAAACAGCAGACCGCTGCTCCCAAGGCAAAGGAGTCCGCTACGGTGAAGAGCAAGGACGCAAATAGTTCGAACGATTCCGACCGACAGCCTAATCGGGCAAAGCGACAAAGTCCCAAGGCGAAGAGCCGAGATATCCCCGAAGGGGCTCGAACACTCTACCTGAATATCGGGAAGATGAGACGATTGTATGCAAAAGAGCTCTCTCAGATTCTACAGGATCAATTAGGGGTGACTCGAGACGACATCTTTGCAATACGCGTACATGACAAGTATTCGTTCATCACCCTCTCCCAAGAGCACGCTGATCTCGCAATCGAGAAATTGAATGGCATGGATATTCGAGGAAGGACTGCAGCAGTCAGTTACAGCAACAAGGAGTAGAGATGTCAGTCTCTACGCTCCGACTCGGTCCGTATCAGACAAACTGCTATATACTCCAAGAGCGTCAGAATGCCTGGATCATCGATCCGGGCTTCGATGGACACCTCATAGCAAAGCAGATCATGGATCAGAATCTCACTCCCAAGGCAGTGGTCCTTACACACTCCCACTGGGATCATGTGCTTGGAATACCTGGCCTTATCGAGGCGTTCGGCACACTTCCAGTCATGATACATAAGGACGAGGCTCAGTTTCTCGGTGCCGATGGCGGAAGGACTCTCAGAGCTTTCGCCCTTTCGATCGATCCCGGTATGGCGAAAATCCCACGCTCTGTGTGGGAGTCTCTGCCAGAGCCGACCAGACTCCTCTCCGATGGAGATCTGATCGAAGCGTGTTCCCTTGCTGTGCTACACACACCAGGTCACTCTCCGGGATCCATATCGCTCTATCAGGAGTCCACGCATACGCTCTTCTCGGGCGACACCCTCTTTGCTCAGAGTATCGGGAGGACAGATCTCCCGAACAGCCTCCCCGAAGCCATAATCGGTGCAATTCGAACACGATTACTCACACTTCCAGAGCAGACAATCGTATATCCCGGTCATGGTCCTAGCACCACGATCGGAGGAGAAAGGGAAAACCCCTGGCTACGGTAAACCAGGGGTCTTCTCTCACTACCGAAACAGTTCCTACCAGGTACGTCGTTTCGGACCCTCTTCACCCGTCTTGCAAGCTACACAGAGAACTGCGTAGGGGATGGCTCTCAGTCGCTCTTCAGGAATCTTCGCTCCGCATTGGAGACATACCCCGTACCGACCATTCTTCAATCGCGTGAGTGCAGCTTCTACACTTTTCAACCGGTTGGCGGCATGCTGATTCAAAGCCTCCATTTTCTTACTCGCAATGTCGTCGGCCGCAATGTCGCCAAGATCCTTGATCCCCATGGAATGAATCATTCCACGAAAATCCTCGTCCTCTGCAGCTATACTCTCCAGAATCTCCTTGCGCAGATTCAGAAGAAGCTGTTCCATTTCAGTATAAAATTCTTCACTCATATCCGATACCTCAGCATATGTACTTCAAACAGTATCAATAAAGATGGGGGGCTTTTCCCGATACGTCAAGTAAAATCTTCTCCCACCCCATGAAATTTCATGAAATTTGAAGGAACTCGTCTATGATAGCGAGAAACTCCTCATACGTCTCCGCATGGGGAAGCTGTGGCTCCTCATCTCTGATCCGTTTTGGCGCACGAAACAGCGCACCTTTGTCCGCTGTCTTTATCATAGTCAGATCGTTGTAGGAGTCTCCGGCAGCGAATACCGTGAACCCGATGCTCTGAAGAGCCTGCACCGCCTTACGCTTTCCATCGTCCTGCCTCAGCTGGTAACCGGTGATCATGCCCCTTGCATCGACTTCAAGACTGTTGCAGAAGATCGACGGCCAGCCCAACTGTTTCATGAGAGGTTTTGCGAACTCGGTGAATGTATCACTGAGAATGATCACCTGTGTTCTACTTCTCAAGGCTTCCAGAAACTCTTTTGCCCCTTCAAGGGGAGAGAGGGTACCGATGACCTCCTGGATATCGGTGAGCGAGAGGCCCTGTTCCTGCAGAATATCGAGACGACCCTGCATGAGCTGATCGTAGTCGGGAACCTCCCGTGTGGTGAGGCGAAGCTCTTCGATACCGGTCCTTTCGGCAAAATTGACCCAGATCTCAGGAATGAGCACTCCCTCTAAATCTAAACATACCATATGCATAGGCTATACTCTCACCAGGCAGTTCTTCTCGGCTGCTTCGAAAAGGGCAAGCAAAACCTTCGTGTTCGCAAGGGTCTGCTCCAATGATCCAGCAAACGGCGTCCCTTCGCGTGTAGCCTTCGTGAAATTGTCACACTCGAGCATGTAGTGATCTACCGGAGGGAAGCTGTATGTCTTCGCATGAGGCGGACGCTCACCATCGAAGACTTCGAATATCATCTGGTTCCGCTCATCGCTATGGAACGGATTCGAAATCTCGAATCGATGTGTCTCAGTGAAGAAAGTCATAGCGGTGTGAAATGGGTGTCGCATACCGCAAGCAAAGCTCATCTGACCTCCCGAGGGAAACTGTAGTACCCCAGTCGTGTGGTGGTCGACTCCAAAATCCTCTCTGACATCCATGACACAGGTAACCGCGACAGGCTCTTCGCCGAACATCCATCGACCAACGGTGATCGGATATACTCCGATATCCCAGAGAGCCCCACCGCCTTCTCGGTACCCATAGGCATTCCGAATATTGTGCGGATCCTCGTTCGTCAGATAGAAACAACCATGAGCACTCTCGAGTGTTCCGAATTTCTTCGAATCGAATTGCTGCTTCATGGAGATCAATCGCGGCTGATGCAGCATGGCGTATGCCTCACCGATGAGCTTTCCGGTTCGGTCACGGAGAGCAATGAGCTCTTCTACATCTTCCACCGAAAGCGCGAGCGGTTTCTCGCAAAGGACATGCTTTCCTGCCTCCACAGCCCTCTTCGTCCACGCTACATGGAGATGGTTCGGCAGTGGATTATATATGATATCTATGGTGGGATCGGCAAGCAGCTCCTCGTAGGAGCCATACGATACTGGTATACCGTTCTCCTGTGCATACTTCCTTGCCTTATCTGCATTACGTGATGCTACAGCATACGGTTCGGCATGTTCACTCGCATGAAGTGATGGAATCAGTTGTTTCCTGGCAATCCCGGCAGCTCCGAGAATTCCCCATCGACTCATTTTCATAGGTTCCCTCCTGCATATCGTGTAGCACTATATCATAGAGAAACTGCAAGGAGAACAGCTGTGGAGCAAAACATGACCAGTTCACTCAGCTCAACCGTCGCTCCTAGCACATCACCGGTGACCCCACCGATCTTCCGTCTCGCCACAAGAGCGACTCCCAGGGTGGTGAGCACTCCGGACCCGAGGATTGCACCGAGCAGAGTCCATCCGACCATTGGCGAGCATGCTATCGCACCGACAACCCATGCTGTCGAGACTAACACATGGCGCAACCGAGACTCCCTTACCAAACGAGCTGCGGTTCCATCTCCGCTACGTGCATACGTGTTCCACACCGTCTGGCCAACCACAAGGAACCTGCTGAAGAGCGGAACATAGAACAGGATCGACAGCACCCCGTGTGAGAGAATCCAAGAGACTGCGACCACCTTTCCTACGAGAACCAGCACAAGAGCAATCACGCCGAAAGCTCCCGTAGTGGAGTCCCGCATGATCTCGAGACGCCGCTCCTTGGTCCACCCTCCGCCGAAACCATCGAAGGTATCCGCCAGTCCATCGAGATGGAACGCGCGCGTTATCACAGCAAGGGCGATCACGATGAACACTGCCGTCAGCTGGAACAGCTCGTAATGAACTCCCAGCTTACCGATACCCACCAGCAGGAGACCTATGACCACACCTACGGGAACGAACCAGTAGAGCGTGGTCGCAGGACTCTCACACTCGTTTCCCGGTACCCTGAGTATGGTGAGCGTTCTAAAGGCACTTGCCAGTCCCCACCCCTTCATTCGGCTCGCCCCGCATCTTTGATGGAAACGGCAATACCAGAGACCATCCACACCACGGTATGGGCAGCGCTGGCCAAGGCCTGATTCAACCAGCCAGCCTGATCGCGAAAGAACCTGCTCATGGGATCGCCGGGGACGATTCCTTGTCCAACCTCGTTCGTTACGATGATCGTAGGTGCCAACGGTCGCTCCAGATATGAAAGTAGTCGATCGACCTCATCGTACCGATCCAGCATGCCTCGGTGGTGAATGAGGTTCCCTAACCAGACGGTCACGCAATCCACGAGCACAACCGATGCTTGCCTCCCGATCTCCTGCAAAGCATGATCGAGGTTGATAGGCTCCTCTACCGTTCTACTGAAACGACCCTCGCGGCTCTTCTGGTGGAGAGCTATACGCTGCTGCATCTCCTCGTCGAACGGTTCGGCTGTGGCTACATATATTCGCTTCCCTCCGTATTTGAGGGCAAGCTCTTCTGCATATCGGCTCTTTCCACTTCTCGCACCACCGGTGACGAGAACCACCCTGTTTCGATCATCTCCGCTCATGACAATAATCTCCCTTTGCCCGGAGTAGTGAGACCGAATCGGTCACCTGAGCTGCGGTAAAACTGTTCATATCCACATAGAGTTGCAACGCATTGCGAATCACTGGCCAGGTGACGGCTGCTCCGGAACCTTCTCCGAGACACATGCCAAGAGACAACAACGGCGTCACCGAAAGGTGAGACAGGAGCAGAGCATGTCCCGATTCTGCCGATTCATGGCAGAATATCAGATAATCCATGACTTCAGGCCGTAGTCTCTGAGCCAAGGCTGCCGCTACCGTAGCAATGAACCCATCCACGAGAACGACACAACGCCGATGTGCTGCCTCGATCATGGCTCCCATCATCGCAGCTATCTCAAACCCTCCGTATACACGAAGCGCCTCTAGAGGTTCGTCTAAACGACCCTGGTTTTGGAGAGCCTGCGCAATTGAGGAACACTTGCAAGCATAACCGGCATCGTCCATACCAGCGCCTCTCCCGGTACACTGTTCTACCGTATTGCCTGTCAGACACACCATGAGCGCCGAAGCGCTGGAGGTGTTTCCGATTCCCATCTCTCCGAAAACGAAATAATGGTGTCCACGCTCGGCAAGCTGGCGAACCGATAGTTGGCCTGCGCAGATCGCCTCTTCCAGTTGTCGCTTGTCCATGGCAGGAGAATCGAGGAAGCTCCTGGTGCCCCAAGCCACTTTTCTGTCGATGACAGCACTCGAACTGGGAAAGGCATAGGCCACTCCTACATCGACAACATGCAGATCGATGCCGTTCTGCTCACAAAGGAGACCGATTGCTCCCCCTCCTCTGGAGAAGTTCTCACACTGTTGCCAGGTGATCTCCTGCGGGCTCGAAGAGACCCCCTCGGACACGATACCATGATCTGCAGCGAAGAGGATCAACTGAGGGATCTCGATCGGAGGGGTCAATGAACCGATCATCCCCACAATCTCAACTGCGATATGCTCCAACCTTCCAAGCGAGAATCGGGGTTTCACTTTTTCATCCCATCGGTTCCATGCAAGCTCGTCCAATGCTCTGGACCGCCGAACGACCTCGGGAAGTCGAATCTGTACACTCATGAATTCAGTGTATCGGGAGCTACGCATGGTGTCCATACGCAGAATGGGGGCTACCGTCGGCAGCCCCCAGGATTCCACGTTCAATCTGCTACTGAGCCGGATAGAGTTTGGGGTAAGAGTTTCTCATACCACGTTGTACCCAGAGGTTGGGAATCACGAGCCAGTTGTTGTCGACGGTGGGAACGACCTCACCCTGTGTCTCGAAAGCCTCCATGAGGTAGTAGCGCAGATCCTTGTCGGTCGAGAAGAGAATCCGATCCAACGCCTCTTCACTGGAAATGCCAGCAGCCTCGAGGTGCCCACCTCCTCCTTGAGCCCGATAGGAGTTGATCGCAACCGTATAGGTTCTATCGAACTGGAACGCAGCGCCTGATGAGAGTGTCTTGATAGTGACTCGCTGACCGGCAGGCTTCGTAATATCGACCACATAGTTGATTCCGGCGAAACTGTCGTAGTTGTAGTACCGGGTAGCCGTATCGTACGTATTGTACCGGGTATTGAAGATAAGATTTCCATCGGCATCGCGTCGGAAGTTGATCAGGTCATCGTCGAGGGACTTCATCTGATTGAACCAGTGCTCATACGAATACTCGAGGAATGCCTTTATCTCACGGCCGGACATCTCCATGGCGAACAGCAGGTTCTCATAGGGATAGAGGTTGAACATATCACGCACATAGACTGGACCTTTCTCGATGGTCGCATCGAGTGACAAGGGAGCCGAAACCGAGAGGTCCGCTCCAGTCTTCTCGAGCTGGATCTTGTGAATCAGATCGACAAACTTGGAATCTCCGAACATCGAGTCTCGTGAGCTGATGGTTTCGCTGATCGTACCGACTTGCCTCGAAACCCACTCGGTGACCTCCTGGATTGCCGGTTCGTAGGCAGCCATAAGTGCCATATCGGGTTCGTAATCGTTCATCATCACGGTCTCTCCATCGACAGAATCCACCGTATATGAACCCGAGGCACCATCGAAGCTGAACTGTGCAGTTGCGACAGCGACCGAACGGCCTCCGTTCATCGCTCCGAGAATCACGACCTCCTTTCCTGAAGGACTCTGGACGACCATGTCGGTATCTTGGTGATCGTGTCCTGCAAAGATGATATCGAACCCCTCGACCTGCTGTGCTACCAGCTTGCTTGCATTCTCGTTGCCAAGTTCATCAGGATCGCCACTGTAGGTCTCATCCACACCGGCATGGAAGAGTCCTACGATGAGATCGGGTTGCTCCTCCTCCTGGATGATCGGTACCCACTTCTGTGCAGTCTGCACCATATCCTCGAATCGCACCCCTTCGTAAAGGTTCTGTGGGAGCCACTTTGGGATATAAGGAGTGGTCATTCCGATCACAGCAATACGCACGCCACCCCGTTCGATCATCGCATAGGGGGCGATCACCGGCTCTCCCGTTTCGATCCAGACAGCATTCGCTGCAAGGTAGGGGAACGCAGCCTCGTCGTAGACTTTCAGATAGACTTCGGGTCCAGCCTCGATATCGTGGTTTCCAACCGAAGATGCATCGTAGCCCATGTTGTTCATCACCGAGGGAACTATGTGAGGTGAGTCGGTCTTAACGAAATTGTAGTAGTAGACCAGCGGTTGGCCCTGCAGAACGTCTCCATTGTCCAGGAGAACCAGATGTTCGAATTGTTCACGCTGCTCTTTCACGTAGGATGCGATGTGCATTTGACTCACGCTCGCCTCGGTATCCCGCATGAAATCGTAGGGGAAGATACTTCCGTGGATATCGCTCGTTGCAATCAGTTTAACTACCACTTCCGATTCGGCAGGTGGCTGCTCCATAGCGGTGGGAGTCTCCACAGTCGCCGGCACTTCTTCCACGACAGCCACGGGCTCAGCCGGTTCAATGGGTTCAACTGCCTGAGTGGAGGTACATGCGGAGAAGACTCCGATCAGTACAACTATCACCACAGTTGAAAGGATACTCGTATACTTTTTCATGGATTCCTCCTCAGAATCGTTTCGGTCCATCATCCTCGTTTCTTAAGGTAGCCACAGTGTACAACTCCCGTTGGATATTCTCAAGTTACTTTCGCAATCTAGCGGGCTATGATAGTATATTCTCATGCATAGGACAGCCGATTTTCTACTCGCAGGCGCCATTGGCGGAACCATCTCGTGCATGGTCGTACTGAACACCCGATTCGGGGAGGTTGCGACCATGCCGGTCTCGTTTATTTTCAATCATGCCATTGGTGTCGTAGCGATCACCATCATCATGATCGGACTGCGCATAAAACGAGGAAAACCGGCCGTAAGGGAGAAGGCACCCTGGTATCTCTGGGGAGGCGGCGTGTTCGGCTTCCTCATTCTCAATTCCAATTTCATCACTGTGGTCAACATAGGAGCATCGCTTGCCATGGCTACTGCCGTGTTCGGGCAATCAGTTGGATCATTGCTGTTCGATCTCACCGGGTGGATGGGAAGAAAACGGTATCCGATCAGTCGGCGGAAAGCCGGGACGCTGTCTATCAGTCTCGCTGGCATTGTCCTCATGGCGTCGCAAGGGGGTACCTTTGCTGTTCCCTATGTCATAATCGGAATTCTGACCGGGACGATAACCATGATCCAAATGGTCTACAACTCCCGATTTGCCGCATACAAGGGGATATTCTTCAGTGCTCGCCACAATGTCCTGAGCGGGTTGATCCTTGCAGGCGTCATCTATCTGTTCACGGCGTTCGAGCCCACCGTACAATCTTTCAGGTCGCTCAACGAAGTTCCCCTGTTTCTTATCCTCGGCGGTGGTCTGCTCGCCGTGCTGGTGGTTTCGGGAACGAATTATGTCATTCCAAGAATCCCCGCCATCTACTCTGCTCTATTGTTGAGCTCGGTTCAGATCATCACATCCATCATCCTCGACTACTATATGTATGGGCTTTTCAGTGGACGTATGCTCGCCGGAGCAGTCGTGATCCTCGTTGGCATGATGGGAAACGTCTGGGTGGATTGGCAGGAGAAACAGGTATCGGTGCCGCCTCAACCGTCGGGAGGGATGCCGTAACGGATTGCAGATGATTCGGAGACACCCTCATTCGGTTGTACGAACCCCTCCTGTATAAGCGCATTGAGACACTGTTCGATTCGATCGCGGGGAAATGGTATCCGCTCACAGAGCGTGTCCATATCCAGGGAACCCTTCTCGGTGAATGCTATCAACAGCAATCCTCTTATCTGACGGTTCGAACCTTCGAATCTTGCCTGCTTCGCATAGTGGGCGCTTCGCCTGTTCGGGTTCACCAACACCCGTTTCAGATACACACCATAGTCCATGAGGGCGTAGTACCAGTGCTTCACATCGGTCTGAAATGTCAACAACTCGGAGAGCTCTCCGCGCAACTGCCTGTCCGAAACCCGCTCTTCGTTGGGATGGAATTGATGGATCAGTACCCGTCGGATATTCGTCTCAAGATAGATTGCCGGCTCTCCATAGGAGAATGCCATGATCGCTGCTGCAGTCGCCGGCCCTATCATGGGAAGGCTGATCAGAGTCTCGTAGACTGGAGGGAGTGTCCACCCATACGATTCGCTTCTCTGTGCGATGGTTCGTAAAGCCAGGGCGCGTCGGTTGTATCCTAGCCCACGCCATTCGGCAAGTAGCTCGGTAAGCGAGGATCCAGCCATGTCCCGAAAGGTTGGCCAGCGAGAGAGGAACTGTTGATACTTGGGAAGCACCCGTTCGGTCTGGGTCTGCTGAAGCATCAACTCAGAGAGGAGTATCCTGTAGGGATCGTCGGTGTCCCGCCAGGGAAACGAACGCCCTTCGCTCCGATAGAATGTCCACACATGATCGCTTACCATGCGTAATGCTTCGAGACGTGATACTTCATCGATACTGGAGAGTGAAACCGGCTCCAGATTCCAATCTGCGGACACCGGATCAGCCATCCTTCTTCACTGCATTTCCATTGGTATGCCGCTCGTTTCTCCGTTTTTCACGCGCTGCACGCCGCTTGGCCCGCTCACGGGCACGCCGACGCTCCTCTTCGACTACTTTCCGGTACGTCTTACCACTGCCGATCATGACAGCGACCGGCTTGAGGGACTGCACATTCGCACAGACTATCTGCAACACACTGGTGATCGGCACTGCCAGGAACATACCAGCGACTCCCCAGATATAGCCCCAAAGAGAGAGTGAAACGAGAATGACGAAGGGGCTCAGATTGAGCTGGACACCTTGTATACGCGGATCGAGAATGTTTCCCAGCACCGTCTGAATCGAGATCATGAGTACGGCTACGTAGATGATGTTGGCCCAGTTCGGGAAGAACTGGAGCAGCGCCATGGTGATGGTCATGACCGTGATGATGATGGATCCGATGCTCGGTATGAAGTTGAGAATGAATGCAAGCACTCCCCACATGACGGCAAAGTCGAGACCAGTGGCAAGACAGGCAAGATAGAAAAGAAAACCGGTTGCCAGGCTGATCAGCGATTTCAGCAGCAGATATTTTGATATCTGGCGATTCACCCGTTCAAAGAGGACGGCGATTCGCATGCCTTTACCCTGCGGAGCTGCGATCTTGAGTTTCGGAATGAGCGATTGCCGCTCAAGCAGGAGAAAGAGGACGAATATGTAGATGAGCGACGCGGTGGATATCACGCTGATAGCTTTCTCACTCACCGACGAGAGGGAACTGAGGATCAACCCCTGCCAATCGAAATTGATATAGGTGAGAAAACTGGTTCCCGCGTCCAGATCGAGCAACTCGGCCAACCAGGCATCGATCACCGTGAATCGGCGAATGTACATGGGCAATCGTTGCACGAGCCTATCTATCGTGAAAAAGAAGAACCACCCGGCAAAGAGTAGTACCACGAGCAGGATGAGCATGGCTATGACGACGCCCATCCACCGGGGGACCTTGAGTTTCTCGAGTCTATTGAGAAATGGGTTGAGCAGGAGAAAGAGAAAAATGGAGATAATGAGCGGCAAGGTTACCGAGCCGGCAATTTTTAGTACAGCTCCCACCATGATGACAGCAATTATGAGCAAAGCTGACTTGCCCGCATCTCTCGGTTTTTTCGTATTCTCCAACATGTCCCTACTATATGCTAGCTTGGATAATACTGCAATATCTGATATGAAATGTCTCTATGGAAACGAACTCCAATCTCGCTCGAATACAGATAGTGTTGGTCGAACCGCAGGATGGTGCGAATATCGGCTCGGTGTGTCGTGCTATGAAGACCATGGGAATCGAGGATCTCGCCATCACAGGCGATCGAACGTACGATGAGAATCGGGTGAAGACCCTTGCGTTGCATGCTTTCGACCTCTATGAGCGCCACACCCGTTTTTCGACACTCGAAGCGGCTCTTGCAGAGAGTGTCCTGTCAGTCGGTGCTTCGAGAAGAAGGGGGAAGAACCGAAAATACTTCGCGCTCCTTCCCGAGCAGCTAGCTCAGCGGATCGACAATACAGGACCGGGACGGGTGTCGATCGTGTTCGGACGAGAGGCCGATGGCCTTACCGATGCCGAACTCAATCTCTGCCACATGGGTGTTCGTATCCCGACAAGCCCGTCGTTCCCAAGTTTGAACTTATCACAGGCGGTACAGATCATCGCCTACACGCTTTTCCGGGAGCTGTCTCCTGCTGTGGGGTTCGAACCGATCCGGGAAGATCGTCTCCAGCATCTGGCAAGTACGGTCGGAGACTCGTTTGAACAGATCGATTTCTACAAACAGAACGAACAGGAGGAGGTCATGCGCTTCTTTCGCGATATTTTCGCGAGAGCCACACTCAGTGAAAGAGAGGCGCAGAGACTGGAGAAGATGTTCATAAAGATGGCACGGCTCAAGGTGCACAAAGGTTCGTGATCCTTTGCTTATGGACAGAGCGAACGGAGGCGGGTACAGTAGCAGTATGCGAGAACCATTCTTGGAGCCGATGCCCCGGGTGATAGCTCATCGGGGCGATAGTCACCAGTATCCCGAAAACACCCTCGAGGCGTTCAGAAGTGCGACATCGATGGGAATCGATGTGATCGAGACCGACGTGCATCTCACCAGAGATGGGAACGTAGTGATCTGGCACGATCCGACCTTGGATCGGAACACCGATGGGAGCGGATTCATCGAGCAGTTCACACTCGCAGAACTCAAACGGTTCGATGCCGGCTATACGTTCACCAGCGACGGGGGCAGGACCTACCCGTTCCGCGGGAAGGGTGTGCAGATGGCGACGCTCAACGAGGCGCTTGAAAGTTGTCCAGACCAGCGATTCAATGTCGATCTCAAGAGCAAGAACCATGAGATCGTTCAGGCTTTCAACTCCACCGTTCAGCGCCATGGTGCAGAGGATCGGGTACTCTGTGCAAGTTTTCATTTGAAGAACCTGCAGATGATGCGAAGGGAGAACCCCCGCATACTCACCAGTCTCACCACACTGGAAGTGCTTCCGCTCCTGTTCCGTCAAAAGATCGGACTGCTCGGTTCGTCGCTCAATCTCGGCAGAACCGCTGTGTTCCAGGTGCCGGTACGGCAGTGGGGCATTCAGGTGATAACGGACGAATTCATAGCGGCGTTCCATGATCGCAACGCGGTGATCCAAGTCTGGACAATCAACGATGAGCAGACCATGCGCGATCTGTTCGCTATGGGGGTCGACAGCATCATGACTGACGACCCGACCACAGTGATACGGGTGGCCGAAGAGCTCGGCTTGCGGTGACTACTCGTCAACCAGCAGACACTCAGGATCCAGGTGCTCCGACTCGATATCCTTGAAATACCGATACGTTCCGACCTTGAGCTCCACGGTAGCAGCTTCATCACACACGATCATAGCTTTCGGATGCATCTGCAATGCACTGCATGTCCACTGGTGACTGACGGGCCCTTCTACAACTGCCTGTAGCGCTCTCCCCTTACCATAGCCATTCACCAACAGCACGACTTCACGGGCATCCATGATGGTCTTCACTCCCACTGTGATGGCTGTGGAAGGCACTTTCGAGATATCGTTTCCGAAGAATCGTGAATTCATGACCTTCGTATCGTGGGTTAGCGATTTTACTCGGGTGACCGACTCGAGCGAGGAGAACGGTTCATTGAATGCAATATGGCCATCGGAGCCGACGCCACCGAGGAAGAGGCGAATACCACCATAATCGGCGATCTTGTGCTCGTACATGGCGCACTCTTCTGCAATATCCTCGGCGTTTCCGTTTGGAATATGCACCTGGGATCTAGGAATGTCGACATGACTGAACAGGTGATCCCACATGAATGCATGGTAACTCTGCGGATGATCCTCAGGCAGTCCGATGTACTCATCCATATTGAACGTGACCACGTGCTTGAATGAGAGCTCTCCCTTCTTGTGCATGGCAACCAGTTGTTTGTAGGTTCCAAGGGGCGACGATCCTGTCGGAAGGCCGAGGACGAAGGGGTTTTCGGCTGTAGGGCCGAACTCACGTATTGCTTTAGCTATATACCGGGCAGCCCAGCAAGAGAGCTTTTCGTAATTCGGTTGGATGATGAGTCGCATAATTCTCTCCTTCGATGCACAGAGCGGCATCTAGGGAAATTAAACCATGTTTTCCGGTTCACTACAAGCAATCCCGAATGACGCCTCCACCTATGACGGTATCATCCTGATAGAACACCACCGATTGCCCCGGGGTGACCGCCTTCTGCGGCTCTGCAAAGCGGACCGAGACAAACTGATCGCCTTTCGGCTCGATGATCGCCGGTTTTGCCGTGCCGGTAGATCGTATCTTCGCCTGCACTTCAAGTGGACCTTCCAGTGAGGGGATGGCTATCCAGTTCAATCGCTCAGATTCGAGCGTATCGCCGAAGGTCTCTTCTACATGGCCGACCACGACTTCGTTCCGCTCGGCATGCATGCCGATCACATACAACGGTCTCTCCGCAGCGATCCCCAATCCTTTCCGTTGTCCAATGGTGTAGTTCCAGTAGCCATCGTGCTCACCGAGTTTTGTCCCGTCCTTGTCGACTATGGGACCCCGCCTCGGTCCGGTCTGGAGAAGGTCGCTGTAGTCTCCGCTATAGAAATCCTGACTCTCATCCTTCTCTTCGGTGAAAAAGCCCTGTTCGATACAGATCCTTTTCGCCTGATCCTTACTCAACTCTCCGAGGGGAAAGATGACGTTCGCCAACTGTTCCTGCGTGAGTCTGTAGAGGAAATAGGTCTGATCCTTCTTCGTATCCGCAGCTTGTTTGAGCAGATAACGGTCTCCGGACTGCTGTACTCGTGCATAGTGACCTGTGGCAAACTTATCGAACTCGATACCGGATTCGCGAGCGATCTTCGGAAGTGCACCGAACTTGATGAGACTGTTGCACCATACGCAGGGATTCGGTGTACGACCTGCCAGATACTCGTTTCTGAAGTCCTCGAGAACGATCCTCTCATATTGAGCTGCGCAATCGAGTACATGATACTCTATACCGAGCATTTCACTTACTCTCCTCGCTTCTGCGATATCCTCCTCTTCGTTGGGTCCGAAACAGGCATTCTTCCTGAGCTCACCTGAGAAGGGGTTCCCCTCCCTCCAGATCGACATGGTCACTCCCACGACCTCATGTCCGGCATCCCTGAGCAACAAGGCTGCTACCGAGGAGTCGATACCTCCACTCATCCCTACTAGGATTCTCATATATCCTCCAAGCGCAATCGTGGCGCATTTCCTTATAGACGACAAGACCGCTCCGGAATATCCAGAGCGGTCTTAAGCGAGGATGACGGGACTCGAACCCGCGATCTACGGCGTGACAGGCCGTCGCGATAACCAACTTCGCTACACCCTCATCGTTAGCATGGAGAAACTACAACGAAGAGGAACTTTTGTCAACACCCAGACTCTACTTTTTTCCGTT
>CAYYOL010000040.1:0-19473 GCA_964473245.1 uncultured Spirochaetaceae bacterium | reverse complement strand
GAGATATCCGAAGCCACAGGATTCAACGATGCAAACTACTTCTCTCGCCAGTTTCGCAAGGTCATGGGCATGAGTCCACGGCAATACCGAAACAACCGCTCACTCTGGTACCGATAGGGGCACAGGTTGACATAACCGACTACCCCCGTTATCGTCCAAATGATTTACAATAGGTACAAACTGCTACCATGCGGGTTTGTAACAGGCAGGGAACCACGAGTATGTTGGCACCTGTCGAGCGGAACATACCACCGACACGAGCTACTGGGGGAAGAACTTATGGACGGGAAAGCGCGCTTGCTCGCATTCATTCAGAGCGAACGATTCACGAGGCTGCTACCACAACTGTATGGAACGGATGACCAACGCGATCTCCATATCGAACGGTTCACCAGGCTTGTTAAGAGACACGACCACTGGTGCACGGATAAGACTGGATTGTTCAGCACCGCAGGGAGAACCGAGTTGGCGGGAAATCACACCGACCACAACCTCGGCAAAGTGATTGCAGGTACTATCAATCTCGATACCATTGCCGTTGCAACTCCCCTAGATGAACCGGTGGTCTCAGTCTACTCAGAGGGCTTCCCACCAGTCATAGTGGATATCAGCGACCTTTCGGTCAGATCCGATGAGATGGGAACAACCGATGCTCTGGTTCGCGGTATCGCAAAAGGGTTTTCGGATCGGGGACTCACTGTGGGAGGATGTATCGCCACCACCAGTACCCGTGTGCTGAAAGGGAGTGGATTGAGCTCCTCGGCTGCAATCGAAGTGCTGGTTGCTACGCTATTTAACAATCTGTACAACCGAAATACGTTGAACCCTGTCGAGCTTGCCATGATTGGAAAGTATGCAGAGAACACCTATTTTGGGAAACCCTCAGGACTCATGGATCAGGTGGCGTGCGGCAACGGTGGTGTAACAGCGATCGACTTCGCTCATCCTGAGCGGGTAAAGACAGTGGCGATACCGTGTGATTTCGCCTCCATGGGATACGATCTCTTGGTTGTCGACACGCAGGGTGACCATGCGAACCTCACTCCCGACTATGCCGCCATTCCGAAGGAGATGCGTTCTGTAGCAGCTTGTTTCGATCGCGATATACTCAGAGAGGTCCCGTTCGATCTGTTCATGGACTCGATTCAATCAGTGAGAAAGCGGGTAAACAACGACCGAGCGGTGCTTCGAGCATATCACTACTTCACCGAGAACCAACGCGTCGAGGCCATGGTGAAAGCTCTTCAGCAACAGGACATCGACTCCTATCTCTCTCTAGTTCGCAAATCGGGGGAGAGCTCATTTCAATTCCTGCAGAACCTCTACAGCCCTCACCACATTGAAACGCAGGGGCTCCCTCTCGCATTGGCACTGACTAGTCAGTTCCTCGAAGATGAAGGGGCATGGAGAGTTCATGGCGGCGGGTTTGCAGGGACTATACAGGTGTACGTACCGTGCGATCGAACCCAAGCATACACCCAATTCATCGAGAACGTGTTCGGCGAGGGCTCAGTCACGAAATTGGCCATTCGCAGCCTCCCCACAACACGCCTCGACGATCGTTGATGCTGCAGAAGACCCCTCAACGAACCAGTTTGTCGATCAGTTGAAGAATCTCGCCTATCTTCTGATCGACATCGGCACCGGTGGCGAATGATTCGTGCACACAACTTTGCAGGTGTGCCTCAAGCACCGTCTTGTTCGTCTTCTTCAACAAGGCTATCGATGCAAGAAGCTGGTTCGAAATATCGACACAGTACCTGTCTTCATCTACCATCCGGAGAATACCGTCGATTTGACCTCGAGCGGTCTTTAATGCTTGGGACACCTGTGTATGGTCTGCTTTCATCTCAGGCTAGCTCCCTGATATCTGTCGCTACATAACCTGCATCGGCAACTGCTTTCGCAAGCACTTCATCGGAGACCGGTTCTGAACTGACTACCGAGGCCCTTTTCTGTTCCAGCTCCACAGTTGCACTCACTCCCGCAATCGCGTTCAATGCCTGATCGACCCGTGCCGAACAGTGTCCGCACGACATTCCTTCAATACTGATCTCTTTCTTCATGACCTTTTCTCCTTCTTCTTGATTCACTGTATGACTCTGTATAACGCTTGTTTCTGCTACTTCATGCTGGTTGCCACCGCTCTTCGGTTTGAACCGCTTCAATCGCAGTGCGTTGGTAACCACGAACACACTGCTGAGACTCATGGCTGCAGCTGCATACATGGGACTGAGCGTCCAACCGAATAGGGGGTAGAACACTCCTGCGGCGAGGGGAATACCGAGTGTGTTGTAAAACAGTGCCCAAAATAGGTTCTGTTTGATGTTCCTCAGAGTCGCTCTGCTGAGAGCGATTGCCGATGCAACTTGATTGAGGTTGCTCTGCATGAGAATGATATCTGCCGATTCGATTGCAATATCTGTTCCAGCTCCGATTGCCATGCCGACATCGGCCCGAACGAGTGCAGGTGCATCGTTGATGCCATCGCCGACCATGGCGACCTTTCGACCCTCCTCCTGCAACTGTCGTACCACTGCCTCCTTCCCATCCGGAAGCACGGAGGCGAATACGCGATCTATACCCACATGTGCTGCAATTGCTTTCGCTGTCCGCTCGTTGTCGCCGGTGAGCATGACCACTGCAAGACCGAGTCCCTGTAACTGTCGTATTGCTGGAATGCTCGACTCCTTCACGACGTCGGCAACGGCGATCACTCCCAGCAACTTACCATTCCGAGCGAAATAGAGCGGAGTTTTTCCCTCATGAGCTAAGGCATCCGACTGCGCCTCCATTGCTGAGATATCGATACCCTGCTCTTGCATGAGCAGGGTGTTCCCACCTACGACAGGAACGTCGTGCAGCGTTCCCATGAGCCCCTTCCCGGGAATTGCCTGGAAATCGGTGAGCTCGTCGTAGCCCATCCCACGTGCCTTGATATATTCGAGAATCGCAAGAGACAATGGGTGCTCGCTCGAGGCCTCCAGAGCACCGGACACAGCGAAGAGCTCCTCTTTGGTTACCGAATCTGCTGTGATCAGATCGGTGACCTGCGGTTCTCCCTTGGTGATGGTTCCCGTTTTATCCAGGACGATGGTGTCAACAGACTGGGTTGTCTCCAAAGCCTCGGCACTCCGGATCAGGATCCCCTGTTCGGCGCCTTTTCCTGTTCCGACCATGATGGCCGTCGGAGTCGCGAGTCCAAGGGCACAGGGACAGCTGATGACCAAGACCGCTATACCGAAGGCCAGTGCTAGTTCGACAGGAAGTCCTACGATCAACCAGGTGCCGGTGGAGACCAGTGCGATGGCTATGACTATGGGTACGAACACGCCGCTTATCCGGTCTGCCAACTTCGCAATCGGTGCTTTCGAAGCTCCTGCCTCTTCGACCAGACGGATTATCTGTGCAAGCGTGGTATCCTTTCCTACTCGTTGCGCTCGATATACCATTCGTCCGGTGGTGTTTATGCTTGCACTCAGAACCTGGTCCCCTTCGCTCTTCTCCACAGGAAGACTCTCTCCGGTGAGAGCCGATTCATCGACTGCAGAGTGACCAGTGAGCACTACGCCGTCGACAGGAAGTCTCCCTCCCGGTTTGACCACGATGGTATCACCTACCACCACGTGCTCTATGGGAATCTCTTGCTCCTCTCCATTGCGGAGAACCAGAGCTGTCTCGGGAGAGAGGTCTATGAGCTTTGCCACAGCGTCGGTCGTCCTCCCCTTGGCCCGCACTTCGAGATATTTTCCAAGAAGCACCAACGACAGAATCATCGCAGCCGATTCGAAGTAGAGATCCATCGAATAACGCATGACCCGATTCTGATCCCCTGTTCCGAGACCGACTCCTATCATGAATATGGCGAAGATTCCATAGACCAGAGCCGCAGAGGAACCAAGGGAGATCAACGAATCCATGGTCGGAGCCCGTCTGGACAACGCCTTGAATCCGGATCGGAAATAGCGACCATTTGCAATGAAGACCGGAATGGTGAGGAGAAACTGGGTAAAGGCAAAGGTGATGGCATTCGCATTGCCATGGAACAATCCCGGCAGCGGCCAGTTCATCATATGACCCATGGCAAGATACATGAGGGGAATCGAGAATGCGAACGATATGACAAGTCGTCCCTTCATCTCAGAAAGTTCCTTCTGTACATGACTTCGCATATCAGGTTTTGTTCGAGATGACTGTTCCGACTGCGAATCCTGTTTCGCTTTCGCGCCGTACCCAGCCTCCTCCACCGCTTGCATGATCGTTTCGTCGGTCACAGGATCGCCCTCTTCGGCAGTCTGCACCGAGAGCGTATTGGTCATGAGGTTCACTTGCACTTTCTCCAGTCCTGGAACCTTTTTTACACTCTTTTCAACATGTATGGCACACGATGAGCAGGTCATTCCACTAACATCGTACTCTCTCTTCATAGCAAACTCCTTCAATACACAACACCCCACCTGGGGAGGGGTGGTATATGAGAAGTTTACTACCACCTGCCATTGAGGTCAAGTGGTAGCGCATATCATACAGATGAAGATGGCACGAACCAGTTATATTACGCGTGGAACAGGAGTCTGTGGTCAGCGTCTATGCTGGTGTAGGAGCTCTCCTTGGTGAGCAAGCTCGCAAGTTGCGGAGGCACCGGCACCTCTTCACCGATCTCAGGTTCGACGATCGTATTGAACTTTGCCGGGTGAGCTGTAGCGTATACCACCGTCGGTTCATCAAGCTGAATCGAGTTTCGAACGAACTCTCCCGTGGCAGTGTGGGGACAGATACAGTATGCATGTTCGCGCCACACACGGCGAATCTCGGAACGAATCGTCTGATCATCGACACTATATGCCGAAACCTCACGCGAAAACTGCTCATGATCGCCGAACAGATGCGTCAATCGCTCCAGGTTGCTGGGATCGCCCACATCCATGGCGTTCGCAAGTGTCGTGATGCTGGGTCGCTTCTCGTACGTGCCGGATTCCAGATAGTCGAGAACTGGACGATTTGCATTGAGGGCAAGTATGATCCGCTGGATCGGAGCACCGGAAATCTTTGCCCAGAATGTCCCACAGCTATTGCCGACATTGCCACTGGGGATGATCATGGTCGGCTCTCTACCGGTTCCCGCGAGCACTTCGAGACTTGCATGGAATGCGTACACCATCTGGGGTAACAGTCTTCCGAGATTGATGCTGTTGGCAGACGAGAGCCCATACTCTGCAGCGAGTGCAGCGTCCATGAAGGACTGCTTCACCATACGTTGACAATCGTCAAAAACGCCCCGCACTGCATAGGCTTTCACATTATCGGACCAGCACGTCAACTGTTGTTGCTGTCGCGCTGAGACCTTGCCCTCGGGAAAGAGCACCTTGACATCGATACCTTGCTTCCGGTGGAAAGCTGCGGCAACCGCCCCGCCGGTATCTCCACTCGTAGCAACGAGTATGGTCAATTTGCGACTGCGCCGAGCGAGCAGTCTCTGCATGGCAGATGCTAGAAATCGGGCCCCAAAATCCTTGAAGGCTGCGGTAGGCCCCCAGTACAGCTCGAGTACCGACTGTCTACTATCGTGCCAATGAAGCGGGACAGGGAAGTCGAATGCTTCGACACAGATCTCCGGGAGTTCGGATTCCAGCACATCCCCAACGAAGAACGGAGATAACACCTCGTAGGCAAGCTCGGGGTAACTGGTGGCCCCCTTGAGCCTTTCAAGGGGTATGAAGGGGAAGTACTGGGGAACGTAGAGTCCCCCATCGGGAGCAAGGCCTTGCATGATGGCAACTGAAGCACTCACGGCAGGACTGTTTCCTCGTGTACTGACAAACTGCATCTCGCTCCTCCTATAATCGTGCACCCAGATAGGCACTCAGACGCAACAGATCCGCAAACACTCCACCTGCGGTGACCTCGGGACCAGCACCTGGGCCCTGAATGACCAGTGGTTGCACATGATACCGTTCTGTGGTGAAAGCCACCACGTTGTCGGTACCTTTGGATTGTGCGAACGGATGGGTCTCAGGGTAGGCCGCCAGTTCGACATTGCACGTTCCATTCTCGGTCACCCGTCCTACATATCGCAACCGTTTACCCTCCGCCTTCGCCTTATGGTACAACGTTTCGATGTGTTCATCCATCATCTCCATCTTATCGAGGAACTCGGACAGCGGCACATCGCGCAACGGTTCGGGAACGAGCGAGGTGACATCGATATCGGAAACCTCTACCTGATACCCGATTTCACGGGCGAGAATGACCGACTTTCGGGCAACGTCCATACCGGACAGATCGTCTCTCGGATCTGGTTCGGTGTACCCCATATCCTTCGCACCGCGTACGAGTGTGCTAAATGGTACAGAGCCATCGTAGTTCGAGAAGAGGTATGCCAATGTTCCCGATACGATCCCCTCTACGCTCCGAATCCGATCACCGGTCTGAATAAGGTCCTTGAGTGTTCCAATGATCGGCAAACCTGCTCCTACAGTGGTCTCATAGAGGAAGTGTTTACCGAACCGTCTTCCGGCATCCATGAGTCGTCGATACTCAGGATACGAAGCTGTTCCCGCTTTCTTGTTCGGTGTAACGATATGAATGCCCCGCTCTATCCACTCAACATAGTGTGTGGGTAGCTCCTCGCTCGTGGTGCAATCGACTAGGACCGCATGAGGGAAATAGGAGGCACTGACATGCTTCACCAGTTTCGCGATATCCAACGGAGTGCCCTCTTTGGCGAATCTTGGTCTCCAGTTGTGCAAGTCGATCCCTTGATCGTCCAGGAGCATCTTGGATGAGTTCGCGATGGCTCTGATACGGATATCGACACCGAACTCCTTGTTCAACCGCTCAGCCTCGGCGGCAATCTGGAGCAACAGCGTCCCCCCGATGTTCCCCGGTCCGAACAGACCGACACTGATCGCCTGACTGGAGAGGAAGAATCCTGCATGGAGTGCTCTGAGCGCTTTCTTCGCATCTCGTTCCTGAATTACTACACTGATATTTCGCTCAGAAGAGCCCTGTGCAATGGCTCGAACGTTCACGTGCGCTTTGCCGAGGGCTCCGAAGAATGTTCCGGATATTCCCGGGACGCCAGTCATCCGTTCTCCGACCGCTGCGAGGATAGCACACCCCATTTCAACATCGATTTGCTGGATCCGGTGCGATTCGATCTCCTCATTGAATGTACTTCTGGCAATGGCACAGGCGAGCGCCGCCTGTTCCGACGGGACTGCATAACAGATCGAGTATTCACTGGAGGCCTGCGATATCAGTACCACTGAGATGTCGGACTCCTGCATGGCGGCAAAGAGTCTGCGCGCCACACCGGGAACGCCTATCATTCCCGCACCCTCTACGTTGATGAGCGCAATCTCCCGGATGACAGAGAACCCTTTCACCGGTTGGCTCGACTCGATCCCCTTTACATCGTCTATGAGTGTACCTTGGTGGACAGAATCGACGAATGATCGAATTCTGAGAGGAATGCGTTTCCCCATTGCAGGAACCATATGTTGCGGATGGATAACTGGTGAACCGAAATAGGAGAGCTCTGTCGCCTCCGCATAGGTGAGACAGTCGATGACCGTAGCACTCGGCACATCGCGAATATCTGCGGTAGTGACAAGTTGGTCAGGGTTCCAGAAGGTGATGCACTGTGCATCGAGTTTACTTCCGATATATGCTGCAGTATATTCGGCATCACGGTCGCTTCTGGATGCCTGACTCTGTAGGAGCTCTCCGGTGATCAAAACAGTCTCACCAGGAGCCAACGATACGGCAGTATCTTCCAGCATTTCCTGGAGATACACGATCCTGCACGAATGACCGGCGCTCTCAAACGATTCTCGAAGCATCGTTGCAGTCCAACCCCCAACGATCGTGTCGACGAATCGACCAGATCCATCGGACATGTCTCCCACAAGCCAAATTGCACGGAGCAGATCTTCCACCTTCGCGAAACCTTGCTTGATCTCCTGCAGTACAGTTGCCCGATGCGCTGGAGGTATCAGGGTGTCTACCAGGGCTGTCCATGCATTCGTTCGGCTCTCCATCATACCCCAGAGCCGTTCATCGTGAACCTTAGCGGCATCAAGGAGCTCAGAGAGCTCAAGTTCACCGTCACAAGCGGGGGCTATCACGAACAGTAACGTGTCGTCTCCTGCACCGTTTCGAATCGACAACAGTTTGTCTGGACCTTGCGAAGCCGCGATCATCGATCCATCGATCGCATGCACCTGAATGTTGTTCACCTCTGTTCCTCCCCCACTCGATGGTGGTGCCACGGATACACTTGCATACGTGGTCATGTATGGTTATAACAAAAAAGAGCCCCGCAGGGCTCCTTCTGATATTCCGTCGAAATATGGTACGATTATACCACTTTCTGAACCCTGCCACTTCTCAAGCAACGCGTACAAACCTTGATTGTCCGAGGTGTTCCGTTGATGAGGGTTTTGACTGAGACGATGTTGGGTCTGAATACACGTTTAGTGGTCACACCAATATGCTGACCTACTCCACCCTTCTTCTTTAGCTGACCCTTCCGGGTGACACTGTTTCCAGCGACAGTTCCCTTTCCACAAATATCACATCTACGTGCCATGATTATATCCACCTTGTACTTAACATTAACAATCGCTGAGTAGCACCAGCCTCATATATGGAGCAACAGAGGCAGGGATAGACCCGCAACTCACAGAAACATAGCAGAATATTCCGGATATGTAAATACCATTGCCCAAACGAACTTGAATTTTTCCCTGCCGTCTCCTACGATGTGCTCCATGATGGAAGAAAATGGGAAAGAAAGCAACCACCACCTGATTTCTCTCGGGCTGAGCGTACAGGCAACATCCGCAGTACAGACCTTGCGTACACATCTCTGGCGCTCCACTGGTGACCTCTCCTTTCAGGTACTCTTTCCCACCATACCCCTCCTCTGGAGCCTGCTTCCAATCCGGAGCCTGGCAGATATCCACCTGGAGCTCCCGCCTACACCACTCATCTTCGAAGAGCCAGTCTCTAGTCATGGGTCTCTCTTTCTAGCTACGCATGCACCCGATTGGTCAACCTGGTTCGCACAAACCAGTACAGCTTATCACCGTATCGTCGAAGAGCCATATGAGCAGGAGCCCTTTCCGACTGGAATCGGTATCTATCTCGGTCGAAGTGAACATCCTGAGCCGTGCAATCCCGTTGTCAACAATAACTGGCGCTTGCAACTGAGCCAGGTCTCCTGGATTCAGCGAGAGGCAGAGATCATCCATGTGCGGCATACGCTGGTGGAGGAGAGACACCTGGTCTAAGGGGCTTTCCCGGTGACTAATGGTTCATCCAGAGTGTATTCGCATTGACAAAGCCCCCCTTTGACTCCATAGTCTCCGGTATGAACAGCTTTGAACCCTTGACTGCCGAACAATGGCAGCGCGTGCTTGCATTCTCCCACACCAAAGAGACCCCGTTCCAACTGATTATCCCGGAGATTATCGAAAAGACGTATGGGCAGCTTGCCGAGAGTCTCCCTTTTACCGATATCTACTATGCAGTGAAGGCGAACCCGGAACCTGAAGTGCTCTCCCTACTGTACCGCTTGGGATCCTCGTTCGATGTCGCAAGCGTATACGAATTACGGCTTCTTCAGGATCTGGGGATCCCTGCATCTAACATGAGCTGTGGAAACACGATCAAGAAGTTCGAGCATATCGAGGAGTTCTTTGCAGCCGGAATCGATCTGTTCGTGACCGATAGTGAGAGTGACCTTAGAAATATTGCGAAGGCGGCTCCTGGAGCACGGATCATGGTTCGGCTACTTTCCGAAGGTGCCCAGACAGCAGATTGGCCGCTATCGAGAAAATTCGGTTGCAGTCCCGACATGGCCGGAGACCTTCTGGTGCTTGCTAGAAAACTGGGGCTCGTCCCGTATGGGCTCTCGTTTCATGTGGGAAGTCAGCAACGGGATATCAATGCTTGGGATAGCGCGCTTTCAAAGGTGAACTACCTATTTTCCTGGCTCGAGGAGAATGAGGGGCTTCGACTCTCTTGTATCAATATCGGAGGTGGCTTTCCTGCAACATATCGGGAGAAGACCCATCCGATCGAGACCTATGCAAAGGAGATCACCCGTTTTCTCGAAGAGGACTATGGCTCCGAGATGCCTCGGATCATGATCGAACCCGGCAGATCCCTCGTAGGAAACGCAGGGGTTCTGGTGAGTGAAATCATTCTTATAAGCCGAAAATCTCGAACCGCACTCGAACGGTGGGTATATCAGGATTGTGGCCGTTTCGGCGGACTTATGGAGACGCTCGGTGAGTCAATCCACTACCCCATCGCATACGAACGATCCGGTCCAAGCGAGCAGGTCGTACTTGCCGGCCCGACATGCGATTCGGTTGATACGCTCTACGAGGAGTACCGGTATGATCTACCGTTGAATCTTGCAATCGGAGACCGGCTCTACTGGCTCTCAACAGGAGCCTACACCAGTAGCTACTCCTCTGTTGCCTTCAATGGATTCCCTCCACTCAGGACCTACGTACTATGAGTCGATCAAAAGACTCCATATACGTGGACTCCAAACGGGTCTACCGGTTTCTCGCGGTCATGCTTCTCGCAGGACTCGCCCATGGCCTTTACCGAGGAGTGCAGGACAACTACCTTGCGGAACTCGTACGAATCAATGAGTTCGAGCGGGGTGTCGTGGAGTTCTTCAGGGAGCTTCCCGGGCTGCTACTCATATTCATTCTGGCGACCATGTACCGTTTCAGCGAGACCAAAGTCTTCAAGATCGGCACCGCAATCACTCTCACAGGGACATTGGGCTTGCTCCTGTTCGGCACAGGGAAGTTCATAGTCGTGCTATTCATGGTGCTCTACAGCCTCGGGGAACACATCGTTATGCCGGTGAAGCATACGATATCGCTCCATCTAGCTCGAACAGGGAAAGGCGGTTCATCGCTGGGACTCACACAGGCTATCAATCATGGTGGGAACATTATAGGGTTTCTGATTGTAACCGGATTGTTCGTAATCTACCCGAATCTGGGTTTCCAGAGCGACATATATGGATTCAAGATCATATTCTTCCTCGCTACCGTCCTTCTGATCGGGGCTACTCTGGTGGTGCTCGCTATGCGGGACCAGGGTACAGAGGTAAAAAGAAGCCGTCTCTATTTCAACCGAAAGTTCGGCAAGTTCTACGGTCTGGAGATTTTCTATGGTGCAAGAAAGCAGATCTTCATCACCTTCGCACCCTATGTCCTCATACTGCATTACGGTGCCAATACATCGGTAATATCACTGCTTCTGGCAATCTGTGCAATCTTCGGTATGTTTCTCTCGCCGGTCATTGGGAAACTGATAGACAAACTCGGATACAAGGTGGTCATGGTCTCCGATACGCTGCTGCTCATGGTTGTGTGTTTCTTCTATGGTTTCAGCCATCGCCTGTTCCCCATAGAGATCGCATTCATCGTGGTCTGCATAAATTTCGTACTCGATTCGGTTATATCCATGGCATCTATGGCTGCTTCGGTCTATGTGCAGGATCTGGCAGAGGATCAACACGAAGTCGCTGCCACACTCACCACGGGAATTTCGGTGAACCATTTGATTAGTGTGATCATAGCACTCATGGGTGGATATATTTGGCAGAGGACTGGAATAGAGGTCCTCTTCACCCTCTCTGGACTACTAGGGTTAGCGAATACGTTCTTCGCCGCTTCGATCAAAATGCCTGGCACTACCGACTTGAATCGAACGTGAGCATATCGAGAAATTGAGATTCGGGTACTGGCCGTGAGAAGTAGAAGCCTTGAACGAGCTGGATTCCGGCAGCCTCCACGAAACGTAGCTGTTCCACTGTCTCAACCCCCTCGGCAACGACCTGCTTCCCCAGTCGGTCGAGCATGACTGCGATCATGTTGATCAGTTCGAAGTTGTTTTTGGAGTTCGACACTACCTTCCGATCGATCTTCACGATATCGAACGGCACATTGACCAGAGTCTCCAGGTTCGAATACCCCGTACCAAAATCATCCAAGGCAAATTGCACCCCTAGGCTTGAGAATCGTTCCCACACTGCTTTGACACGAGAAAACGAGGAGAAGAGCTCAGATTCGGTCATCTCGAAACAGAGTCGTTTCGGATCCACTTGGCACCTGGTGATGATCGTAAGTAATCTATCGGCTACCTCGGGGGTGGAGAAATCCTCTGCCCCCATATTCACGGAGATATGAGCGAGCATGGGGTTCTGTTCTCCATGGTGGGAGATGAAGAGACAGACCTTCTCGAGCATGATCTCGGTGACACGTTGAATGAGTCCCGACTTTTCTGCCGCTGGAATGAACTCTCCCGGCATGATCATACCGAGTTCGGGATCCTCGATGCGCATAAGTGCCTCTGCACTCACAAGACGTCCACTCAGCGATGAATAGATCGGCTGATAATACGCCTGAATCCTCTCAGGCTTAGCGATAGCCTTCCGAAGAGCGGTGAGCACATCGGATTGCCGTTGTCTGAGTTTGGTAAGACGCTGATTATAGAAGAGCACCGATTGACGACGACGCACCTTCATCTCCGAGAAAAGGAAATCGATGGCATCGAAGAGCTCCTCCTTCGAATGGGCCTGAAAGGGTATCTCGATTATCCCAATATTCACATAGAATGAGATCAAAGCGGCATCCACAATCCAGCCCGAGGCACATCTTTTCTCGATCGCTCTCACTAATCTGACCACTTCGTTGTGCGAGATTCGTGCCATGCTCAATGCGAATCTATTCCCGCCGATCCGAAACAGTTCCGAGTCGGTAGAGGTTGTTGCAAGAAACTGAGCCAATTGCTGAAGAATGGTGTTTGCCGCTGTATTCCCATACTGCTGTGTGATGAATCGAAAATTCTCGATATCGACAACTACGAGTGTGGAGTCGATCCCCTTGTCGAGAATCGTGTCGGTGTGAATGAGAAAGCCATTCTGATTCACCACACGCGTCAGATCATCAAGCGCCATTCTCTTATGTTGCGTGAGTAGGTGTATCAACAGGAGCATGAACGATGCTCCAATGGTGAAGAGATTATGCTCTTTTATAATCTGAAATAGGAGCAGAGCAACAAGCATGAATATGGGAACCACTGCATAGACGATCGAAACATTTGGCCTACCCAACTTTCTCACGGCAATGAATACCGTGAAGGTGGAGATACAATAGACGCTGCCGAACGCAATCATGAGGGGCATGCCATACCCACCAGTGACCGCAGCATGGTGGTTGAATACATAGAGCCTTCCAGCGATCAGATCGAGGGTGGAGACTACTGTGAACAAGAGGAAGGTAGCTACCTTTATGGTGCTGAGCACTCGAAACGTCTTTGGCTTCAGCAGGTCCCGATCCAACTGACAGGTCCATTGGAGCAGAAGCGCAGGAAAGGAGAGTATGTGGAGCAGGGAGATGACCTGTCCTGTAGTCACCGAAACGGGAATTACGCCTGCCATAACCTCATGTGAGATGATCGACAATACTAGGTAGATTGAATACCCAAACAAAAGATGGACATAACTGGTATCGGGAACTACTGCGTTGATCCTTGTCAGATATCGTCGGTCTATCGCAATGGCTAGAACTATGACACATGCGATTATTTCTGTGCTTATCAAATTCATCTACAACTCCAAAAGCTCAAGCATGGTAGCATGATCCGATCCAAGATGCTACAGATTGCACATCTCTCATCGATCTTGACCATCGTAGTTCTGAACCAAATTTTCGAATGCGGCTTTCGGTGCCAGAGACACCAGGTGAGGATCAAACTGAGTGCCACTGCAGGACTCAATCTCTGCCATCGCATCGGCAGGGGACCGGGGTGTCCCATAGGTGCGAATTCCGATCATGGCTTCATACGAGTCGCACAGTGCGACGATTCGAGAGCCAATGGGAATCTCTTCTCCAGCCAAACCGCGTGGGTATCCGGTTCCATCCCACCACTCGTGGTGATGCAGTACACCAGTAGCGGTCTCATACAAACTCGGAACCGATCGGAGCAGATTGTATCCGACTTCTGCATGTCTGCGTACATCGAACCACTCCTCTTCATCGAGCGCATAGTCTTTCTGCAGCAGTTTCTGGTCAATCGCGATCTTACCTATATCGTGATATCGAGCAATCGTTTTGATCATCTCGATGTCGTCTGCCGTCATATCTGCCTCACGTGCCAGCAGTTCGCTCAAGAGCACAACCCGATTCGTATGGAGCTGCTCGAATGGATACTTCTTATGTTGGTACGCGAGCAATCGTTCGATAATCTCGGTCTTCACCCGGGGACTCTCAATGATCTTTTCCTTGTACATGCGACTTTCCGCTTTCCGCAAGACCATACCGTTATCTGCAGTTGCAGAGCGTTTCTCCGAGGCACCGAATGAGACCGACACGGGTAACGGTCCAATGTGTTCACGCTTCATGGTGGCTTCGAAACCGGCCATTCTCGCTTCTGCTTCAGAGAGCGGTGTTTCGGGCATGAGCACGACGAATTCGTCGCCTCCGAGACGTACCACGGCATCCGATGGTCTAGATTGCGCTGTCAGCACAGTGGCGACACGCATGAGTAGATCATCTCCCATATCGTGACCGAAGGCATCGTTTGCAAGCTTCAGGCCGTTCACATCTGCAATGATGAACGAAATCGGATAGCGTGACTCACGGTCAAACTGAGCCAGGATCTGTTCGTATCCACGACGATTGTGCACCTGGGTAAGCTGATCGGTAAGACCTATCTTGATCATATGCTCTCGCTCGATCCGTTTCTCGGTGGAGTCGCGGAAGACCAGGACCACGCCTGCGATCAAGTCGTTCTGGTCAATGATTGGAGCTGCACTATCTTCAATGAATCGCTCCTCTCCGGTCTTCGCGATCAATATCGTGTCTTCATACAATTCGGTGCGCATTCTCGTCGCGAGTACACGTGCAACCGGATTGTCCCCTGTTCCACCGCTTTTTGCATCGCGAGTGACGAAGACCGAGGTGAATGGCTCTCCCTCAGCATCGTGAGACGACCATCCGGTAAGTTCCTCTGCGACACCGTTCATGATCTCCACCATACCCTGAGAATCGGTGGTGATAATCCCATCGCCTACAGAGAGCAGTGTGGTCTCCAACTGCTCTTTTTCAAGAAACAGCTGCCGTTCGATCATTTTTCGATCCGAGATGTCATCGTGCGTCCCGCTCATTCTAATCGGATTTCCGGCCGTGTCCCATTCGACGATTTTTCCTCTATCACGAATCCAAACCCAGTGCCCGTCTCTATGCCTCATTCTTCCTTCGAAATCGTAGTAGTCGATCTCCTTGTCCAATACCCGTCTGAACAACTTGTCCGATCGAGCAACATCCTTTGGATGCATATGATCCTTGATGGTTTGCAGGCTTGTCGGCTTCAGCTCCTCAAGGGTATAACCGATGATCTCTGCCCAACGCTCGTTCAGTTCGATTGAATCTGTGCGGATATCCCACTCCCAGGTTCCAGCTCGAGTGCCCTCGATCACATCTTCCAGACGATCCCTGTTTCGCTTCAGATCCCGCTCAAGCTTCTCCTGTGCGCTATTAGCTCTTCGAATCGTCACGACTGCTGTTCTTTGGATTGCCAAGATGATGAACAATACCAGAATGGTCCCTAAAATATTTACCATACGTTCAGCGTTCAGATTCCGCACAGTCACCGCGACCATCCGTTCCAGATCGAGGCGAGCTTCGGTATTCAGTGCAGAGAGAAGTCTGTGCATCTCCTCTTTGTAGAACCGACTGAGACTGGTGTATCCTTCGAACTCCGCCACGCTTGCAGCTTCCATCTGCGTCTCTGATGAGTCCCGGTAGTGTGTGAGGAGGGGCTTCACCACCTGCTCTAGCAATGAGTTGAACGCTCGTTGCACGTGCTCGAGTCTCCTCTGGTGCATCGGACGATCCTGAGTCAGCAAGAACAGTGCATCCAAGTGATTCTGAAGTGAATCGGTAGCCGATTCGACTCGAACAAGATAGACAGATCTGCCGGTGAGAACATACCCCCGCTTAGCACCGATGAGGTCGCTGAGATCGACCAGACTGTCGTTCGAGTGTTGGACGATATCGTTCGTCTCGGTTATTTGGAGTTGAATTTCATTTGCCTGTTCAGTAGTCACATGACTGAGCACCCCGACAAGGATGACAAACACGGAGATCACGAGGAAGCCGATGCGCATGGTTCGAATAATTCTCTTCTCTGCTTTCATTTTTCTCCGTATCAGTGAACCATGGGTAAACTGTTTGGTATAATATAGTAGGGAATCAGTTCTACTACAATACTTTTTATTGGTTTTTATCATGACTCCAAATACTTTCAGATAGAGCACTCACAGAAAACACGCAGAAAATCTCTATTTGACAACCCATCATTTGTCCTCTACGCTTGTTGATACACTCTGCGAAATAAAAGGAAACCCGATGAAACGATCGCCACCATCTTCTTCTCTTGCCCGCCTGAAGTCAAAATTGCCCATGATCAAGCTCTTCATGGCTCCCGTAATCTGGGGAGGAGCACTTGCTGCCGGGAGAATAGTCTCTGCTGAACTTCCTGCATTCACTACCAGCTTCATCCGGTTCCTCATAGCTAGTCTCTTCATGGTTCCAGCTCTCTACCTGAAGGAGAAGCATTTTCCCAAACCGACCAAGCATGATTTGCTCTGGATAGGGTCCTTGAGCATCGTGGGTGTGGTGATCTTCAATGTGCTGCTCTTCACGAGTCTAGAGACGATAACCGCAGTTCGCAGTTCGGTGCTGCTGGCTTTCACTCCGGTGGTGGTTGCTATCGTCGCCCGGATACTGTTCAAAGAGAAGCTCACCCTACTTATCATGGCTGGCATCGTATTGGCCACCATTGGTGCGGTGCTCACAATCACTAACGGAGATATCGCGGGAGTCATCGCCTCCGGTCTTGCAATCGGCGATATCTACATGCTCGGAGCCGTGCTTGCCTGGGCCGCATATTCCATCATCATCAAGCAGGCCATGTCGCGACTCTCACCCCTTGCGCTGTTGACTTATGGAAGTGTCACGGGTGTACTTATTCTCTTCCCGATCACACTCATGGAACAGGCGTGGTCTCAGGTTCCGACACTCTCTGGTGCAGCAATCTGGAGTCTCCTGTATCTGAGCATAGGTGCTGCGGGTCTCGCATACCTCTGGTACTACGAGGGGATAGCCAAGGTAGGAAGCTCAAAGGCCTCGGTGTTTCTCAATGTCGAACCGGTTGCCGCGATTGCGCTGGGAGTCCTCCTATTGGGAGAAGAGCTATCACTCATTATCACAATCGGTGCCATTCTCGTAATCAGTGGTTTGGTGCTTACCAATCATCGGCCAAAATCGAAGCTCTGACTGGCTAGATGCTCATGCGAACTCCGGCTCAATGAAGAACTCCATACGAACTGAGGTTTCAGGGTGTGTGAACGCGAGTTTGCTTGCGTGCAGCATAAGCCTGCCTCCCTCAGCTCTTCCATAGAGTGGATCTCCGACAATAGGGAATCCCAACCCTTTCTCGTGCATGCTGTGAACTCTGAGTTGATGGGTTCGTCCTGTGGTGGGGACAAAACGTATTCTGCTCACCAATCGCTTGCCATCGCCATACGACTCGACCCGGATCTTCTGCCAATGAGTAATGCCCACCTTACCCAGAACTGGATCGTACTTCTGTCTCGGTTTATTCTCCGGATCGTATCTGAATGCAAGTTCGATCGTTCCTGACTCTTCGGTGACCACGCCATCTACAAGGGCTATGTACTCTTTCTCGACTCTCCTCTGGATGAATTGGATGGAGAGGTTCCTGTGGGCTTTTTGGGTGAGTGCAAGAACGAGCAGGCCCGATGTGTCCATATCGAGACGGTGAACCGATGGTTGCTCAATACAAAGGGGAAAGAGGCGTTTCAATCGATTGACCACGCAATCCTGTTTATCTGGACCACGACCCGGTACAGAGAGGAGTCCGGAGGGCTTGTTCACCACAACTATCTCGGCATCGCGATAGATGATATCTAATCCAAGCATGGCGGTGAGTAGAGGTCTACACCGCTGGTCGCAGGGTGGATAGTATTCCTTGTGCTTTCTCTCTTCGGACTTGTTCGTAGTTCCGTAGAACCACTCGACCATGCTCACTGGGACAAGGTTCTGTTCATAGGCTTGGTTCAGCAGTTTCGGTGCACAGCAATCACCGGTTCCGGTAGGAGGCTGATGAGAACCGAAGATGTCGGTCATGTTCTTCACAGTTCCATCGCTGCAATGGAATCGGTAGAGTCCAAAAAACTCTGTCTGCATGCGCTGTGAAAGGTTTCGTCTTTTCTCTTTCAGTCGTTGTACGGAGGGTTCATCCCCTTCACGCGTTGCAGCATCGATGTCGGTGTTCATCTGCTCTATTTCTTTATTGCTCAGCTCGACCAGAAGCTCGTATGCCTTTAGGTCGAATGCCGGAGGGACCCAGCCAGCTATGGTATAGGTTCCAAGGTATTGACCACTGAATGCTTTCAGCACGACGGTATTGCCATTTCTGTCTTTGCAGACGAGGACTCCGAACATGAGTCCTCGCGACTCGCCGAACAGCGAGTCGGTGGAGACTTCACACGCGCTTTCATAGTCGAGGCATCGGTAGGTATCGCATGCTTGCATGATCTGTTCTGCGTAGATAGTGGCGTTTTCTGTCGGTAACGGGTTTATCATCGACCTATCCTACCATCAACCAGGGTAAATTGCCACATTTCCTCGTTCACCTGCTCTGCAGACCCTTTATATGCAGATTGGTGGAAAAATGGGTGCAGGAACCTCCTCGTTCGTATGCGTTTAAAGGGTCTGCAGAGGGGGCTGAAATATTAAAGGCTGAATATTATTTGCCTTTGATAATACAACCCCCTTCAGTATGTGTCTGGAATGCAGGTGAACGAGGAGCTTGGAAGACCAAGATCCACACTGACCTGCATTCTAGGTGCCTAGAATGCATATCGGTGTGGATTTGTGGCAATTTACCCTGGTTAAGTTCTATACTAATATGTTCGATTCCTTTATTATACACTTAGTACCATAAATGTCAATTTTGACAGAAGGACCACAAAGTGAAAGAATGGACGTTTGATAATTTTCAGAAGCTGATCGCATCGCTCAAGATCAAGCTTCCCTCCTATGATATACCATCATTGACGCTTGGAAAGCGGACCGCACCGGTTGCGATTGTTCAGGGAGGAATGGGAGTAGGCATCTCACTATCTTCTCTCTCTTCTGCAGTCGCATCCCAAGGTGGTGTGGGAATCATAGCTGCTAACGGAATAGGTATGATGGAACCCGACTACTTCAAGAATGGTCGGGCAGCAAATATTGCACGGTTGCAAAAAGAGATTCGGAAAGCCAAGGCACAGAGTACCGGGATCATCGGAGTGAACATCATGGTGGCTTTGGAAGATTTCCAGGAACTATTACAGACTTCCAT
>CAYYOL010000039.1:8857-19558 GCA_964473245.1 uncultured Spirochaetaceae bacterium | reverse complement strand
GCGGTCTCCCCTACCGGTATGGTCGATCTGGATGATGCAGTGAATGACCTGCTCACCTCCTTTTTGAATGATCAAGATGAAGAGTAGGGAGGAGGATACCATGAAAAAGAAACTGATACTAAGTATACTGATAGTCGGTCTTGTTGCATCCTCCCTGTTTGCAACAACGTTCTTCGAGGATGAAGAGTTCTTCTATCCCGATATCACCTTCAGCCCCATCAGTGCCAGAACAGAGGCCATGGGTGGAGCTGGTCTGGCAACGGCTGCGGGAGCGGATGCGTTCTTCTTGAACCCGGCGAATCTCGGTTCGCGTCGGTTCAGTCTGAACCTCCCTTCGGTTTCGGTCACGATCTTCAACCCGAAGAAGATAATCGACACCGGAATCCCCCAGGATCTAGTCGATGGCGAAGAGTTGGATCCTGCAAGTGCAGCACTCGATTTTCTCACCACACTCAACCGGGGCAAGGGCGATGTTCTGACAACCGATATTGCAACCTCCTTCACCGGTGGTGGCTTTGGACTCGGACTGCAGATACAGGAGCAGTTGCACAACTACGACAAGGGAACCGATACTGAACTCGTTGCTGAAATCAATGTGGGAGCATCGGTCGGATTCGGATTCAGACTCGATTTCATTCCGAATACCCTTTCGGTCGATATCGGAGCAACCGTTCGGCCTACCTATAAGGCATACACGGAAAAGATTGGTGCTCCGGGACTGATCACCCTGTTCACCGAGGAGGATGCCGGAGATCCCGCTCAGGAAGTGATGGGTGAATACGCCCTTGCTGCAGGATATGCCATTCCCTTCGATGTCGGTGTGAATGTGAACCTCCCTGTTGGTCTGCGATTTTCCACCGTCGCACGGAATCTTAACGGAAAGTACACCATGACCCAGTATGAGAAGGTTGGAGACTGGATAAATGAGATGGGAGACACCGTTGGCTTTGGTAGCGATGTCTATGAAGGAGATCCTGGAACGACTTCAGATGAGTTCGAAGTGACCGTACCATGGTCGTTGGATGTCGGTCTCGGTTGGGTCCCTGAGTTCGGCGGATTCGGAAAACTGCTTCGCCCCTCGTTCGCACTCGACTTTGTCGATGTCGTTGGGATGTTCGAGGCTATGGAGACCGATGAGAATGCCTACTGGAATCACCTGAGGGCAGGAGCTGAAGTGAAGCTCTTCTCCATGGTGGATGTTCGTGCCGGAATCAACCGGGGCGCCCTCTCTATCGGTGTCGGATTGGATCTGCTGGTCATCCATCTGGATGCTTCATACTACTGGAGAGAGAAGGGTGTGGAGATTGGCGACAAGCCGGTCGATGCACTTACGATCCGGTTCAACTTGGGTGTCGATGGCAGATGATTCTTCTCGCCTGACATACTACCTCCCCTTCGGGGGAGGTTTTTTTACGGCTTTCAAAAAGGCCAACATGTTATTATCATAACTATATATACTGTTATTGAAACACTATGTAAAAATTTTCTTGTGTTTGTCATAATAGGTGTGATATGCTCCGATTAGAAATCACACCGTGCCGCCTGGCACGAAAAAGGGAGTACGTATCATGACAGACTTTGGCTTATGGGGACTCATACCCCCGATACTCACTATTGCACTGGCATTCATCACGAAAGATGTAGTCATCTCGCTCTTCCTCGGGATCCTCTCGGGAACGATCATCGTTGCAGGAGGCAATCCATTCGCTGCACTGGTAAATCTCACCGATGTCGTTGCAGGATCGCTGAACGATGGATGGAATATCAGGATATTCCTCTTCTGCGCCCTGTTGGGAGGATTGGTTGGTCTTCTATCCAAGACAGGTGCAACGAAAGCCTTCGGGCGTTGGGCTGCCTCTCGGGTCCGAACTGGCAAGGCAAGCATGCTCATGACCTGGGTATTCGGTCTGCTTATCTTCATTGACGACTACTTCAACAGCCTGGCAGTGGGAACCGTCATGCGCCCGATCAGCGACAAGAACGGGGTTCCCCGTGCCAAGCTCGCCTACATACTCGACTCCACAGCGGCACCGGTGTGCATCATAGCTCCGGTTTCGAGTTGGGTCATCACCGTGATGTCCATCGTCAAAGGTTCAGAGGGGTTCGACCGACTGGGCATGACCGAATTCGAATTCTTCATTCGATCGATTCCCTACAACCTCTATGCACTGTTGACCATCATCATGGTGCTCACCATCATCCTCACGAGCAGAGATTTCGGACCCATGGCGGCATCGAACCGGTATCATGAGACCACAGGAAGCCTCTACAACGAAGCCTATGGCGATGCTCCAGGAGAAGTTGCTGAGGTCGCCGGAAAGGATCGTGCCATTGCCCTCGACATGATTCTGCCGATCGTGGTGCTCATCGTCTCCGCCGTGGTCTTCTTCCCGGTTACCACCTGGATGGGAGCCATCGATGGTGAAACGGTCACCAGCATGGGACAGGCTATGGGAAGTATGACACTCGGTGAGGCGTTCTCTGATACCGATGCCTCCTACGCACTCTTCTATTCGGTCATCTTTACTCTGACAGTGACCTTCATCTACTACTTCATCAGGAGACTGTTCAGTATAAAAGAGGCCTCGGAGGCTCTGAAGGAGGGAATCGGTTCCATGGTTCCTGCACTGCTCATTCTTACCTTGGCATGGAGCATCGGAACGATCATCAAGGCCTCACCGGAAGAGGGTGGTCTCGGATTGGCATCCTTCCTCAGCGATGCCGTCGTAGCCGGAGGTTTCCCGTTGGCTCTCGTTCCAGTGATCGTCTTCGCCCTTTCGGCACTGATCGCATTCTCCACCGGAACATCCTGGGGAACCTTCGCGATCATGATTCCGATCACCATGCCCATAGTAGCCGGACTCGCTCAGGCAAGGGGACTCGGTGTCGAAGGGATGGCTCACGGCATGTTCATGGGTGTCAGTGCCGTACTCGGTGGATCGGTCTTCGGAGACCACTCATCACCGATATCCGATACGACGATCCTCTCCTCGACCGGAGCAAGCTGTCCACACCTTGAGCACGTGGGAACCCAGATGCCCTACGCACTCTTCGTTGCAGTCTGTTCCATGGTCGGTTTTCTGCTCGGAGGACTGTTCCTCAATGCAGCGATCGCATGGCTTGGAGCCCTTATACTGTTCGTTGTCGGTATGATTTTCCTCCCACGCATCTACCGGAAGGCGTGAGAGCGTGATAGTATGGCCGCATGATAGTCACTATTGTTCCGGTTGTACAACCATATGAGTGGGGGGATACGACCTTCATCCCCTCACTCCTTCACCAGATGCCAGACGGTAGACCGCAGGCTGAGTTGTGGTTTGGCACCCATCCAGGAGGGGAGTCCACACTTACCGATGGTACGCCACTGGGAGACTTTCTTCGTGATCATGCTACTCAGTTCTTCGGAGAGGAGCAGCTTGCGGTACACGGCAACGACTTGCCTTTTCTCCTCAAGGTACTTGCGATAGCAAAGCCACTCTCGCTGCAGGTACATCCGACCACACAGCAAGCCCGGCAGGGGTTCTCGGATGAAGTGACCATGCATGTCGATCTACCCCGAGACCAATGGAACTACAAGGACGAGCGGCAGAAGGCCGAAGTGCTCTATGCCCTGACTCCGGTAACCGCCATGTGCGGCTTTCTCGCCCCGGGGCCACTGGTAGCATGTCTCAGACAGGTGATTCCCAATCATCTGGAGACACTGTTTCCGTTTCTCCTCACGGAAGAGTCGGTAAACGAGTCGGAACTCATCGAACAGTTCTTCAAGACACTCTACACCCTCGATCGGGAGAGGCTCGCCTCTGTTCTCGGTGAATATCGAAAGCGATTGGAGACTCTCGAGATGGACAATGAGACGGAAGATGGCCGCTGGCTCACGCCAGCAGGAATCGCTAGAGAGTGCATTGAACTCTACCCCGAAGACCCCGGAGCACTCGCACCATTCTTTCTCAACGTCTTGCACTTGAGCCCAGGAGATGCCGTGTTCCTGGAACCAAGGACACTTCATGCCTATGTACGAGGTCACGGAGTCGAGCTCATGACGAATAGCGACAACGTCCTACGAGCAGGACTTACCAGGAAACTCGTGAATGTGCCAGAACTGCTCAAGACACTCTCGTTCAAGCCTCACCCAGGAGATTTCTGTCCGCAGGTGCGCGACGATGCGAATCGGATAACCGTCCTTGCCCCGACCGATGATTTCCTCCTCGGCATATTCGATTCCGGAGAGTTCTGCGTGAAGCAACGGGATACGATTGAACTGTTGTTCTGCACTGAAGGAGCGGCAACACTCACCTGTGGGGAGACTTCGTACACGGTTGAGAGTGGATCGTGTCTCGTGGTCGCTGCAGCTGTAGCCGAATACCATCTTGTCGTGGATGGAACACTGTTCAGGGCAACGGTGCCAGGGTAGTCGAGTTTCCCTTTCTCGTGGAGTTTCCTGTCCCTTTTGTGATATACTGAATCCATGGATGGACAACACTTTTTGCAGCTTCTGAAAAGGGAGTTGATGATAGCGATGGGATGCACCGAGCCGGCCGCTGCCGCACTGGCGGGAGCCAAGGCTCGAGAGTTGCTGGGCGAGCCGGTGATCGGCATGGAGATTCGTGCCAGTCGCGATATGGTGAAGAATGCAATGGGCGTCGGGCTACCGAACTGTTCCATGCACGGAATTCAGGCTGCCGTAGCTCTTGGTGCAGCAGGGGGAAAGGTCGAGCATGGCTTAGGCATTCTCAGTGAGATCTCGTCGGAACAGAAGGCGCAGGCAACGGCATACGCTGAGGCGAACAGTATCGCACTGCAACTGGTCGAGGATGTTCCCCCTGTGTACATAGGAGTGACTGCACGAGGTGAGACAGGGAGTGCTGAAGCGGTGATCAGTGGCGAACATAACCGATTCGCACATTTATCGAAGAACGAAGAGACCCTGCTAGACCTTCCGTTGGCCATACCGAAGGAGAATCTCGATCAGTACCATATATCGAACGATGAGTTAGCCGATCTCTCGCTTGCTGAGATCGTGCATGTCGTGCAAAAACTCCAAGTTGCAGACTTCGACTTCGTGCTCAATGGAGCCGAAACGAATATGGCCATAGCACGCCATGCAATGGAGCATGAGTATGGACTCGCCGTCGGCAAGACCATGGGCGAGTCCCTTCCTTCGGAACCGGAAACGGTCGACGATGCATATGCTCTGGGAGCAGCACTCGCCGCTGCTGCCTCCGATGCACGTATGGCCGGGTGCCCACTGCCAGTGGTGATCAATAGCGGGAGCGGTAATCAGGGAATCACGGTATCGGTACCATTGTTGGTTCTCGCACAATTTTTGGGGTTGCCTCAGGATCATCTTACCAGAGCGCTCTGTGTCAGCCACCTGGTAGCCCTTGTCCTGACGGCAAAGAAGGAGAGACTCTCTGCGCTCTGTGGTGCATTCACAGCGGCGATCGGAACTGCCTGTGGCCTGGTGTATCTGCACGGAGGTTCGGTCGATGCAATGGATCGTGCTGTGAACAACATGGTCGGGAACATGACAGGAATCATCTGCGATGGAGCGAAGGGAACCTGTGCACTCAAGATATACTCCTCGGTGCAGGCTGCCACGATGAGTTGCAAGCTTGCCTTGAAGGGGATCTCTCCGTATGCTGAATCGGGAATCGTTGGCAAGGATGCCCTGCAGAGTTTCTCGTATCTGACCCAGATCAGCCATGAGGGTATGGAGCAGACCGACAGAACCATCTTGACGATCATGATGGGAAAACAGGATATTTGTGACCGATGAGATATGTTGCCATAGACTTCGAAACTGCAAACAATCAGCCGACAAGTGCCTGTTCGGTGGGGCTCGCGAAAATGGAGGATGGGAAACTGATCGACTCCTACTATACCCTCATACGCCCGCCGTCGGACTATTTTTCCCCAATGAACATCTCGATTCACGGAATACAGCCGGAAGATGTGGAAGATGCTCCCGAATTCGATCTGATCTGGCCCGATATCCTTCTGTTCATTGGTGACGATCTGTTGATCGCACACAATGCCCCGTTCGATATCGGTATACTGCGCGCCATGCTCACGCACTACGAGCTTCCCATCCCACCGTTGCGCTACACCTGTACCGTCCGCATTTCACGAAAGGTCTGGCCACAGTTTTCGAGTCATCGTCTCACCGACCTTTCACGCCGGTTCGGATTCGACTATCGGGCACACCATGCTCTTGACGATGCAGTGAACTGTGCGCTGCTGTTTCATCAAGCTTGTCCGTGTAGAACAGAGCGGGAGGCTGTCGAGTTCTTTCTTGACCGGGGTATCCGCTTTCAGAGCATGACCGGAGGGCATGCTCCTCTGGAGCCGCCGGAACCGAAGGGAGATCTGTTACTCTAGGGACTGCAGTATAAATATGAGTTTTCGCACTTGCAGTAACATTGCTTGGGTGATACTATAATTTGTAATCAATTCAGAGAATTTACCATTACATTGGGAGGAACACATGGAACTGAAAGGCTCAAAGACCGAGAAAAATCTACTCGAAGCATTTGCAGGTGAGTCGATGGCTCGCAACAAGTATACCTACTGGGCAAGCCAGGCACGCAAAGATGGATATCAGCAGATTGCGAATCTATTCGAGGAGACTGCAGACAACGAGAGAATGCATGCCAAGATCTGGTTCAAGGCTCTCCAAGAGAACGGTGAGATTGCCGATACAGCAACTAACTTGAAGATGGCTGCTGAAGGGGAACACTACGAGTGGACCGATATGTACAAGAACTTCGCAGCAGAGGCTCGAGAAGAGGGCTTCAACAAAATTGCAGCGTTGTTTGAAGGTGTTGCAAAGATCGAGAAGGAGCACGAAGCTCGCTATCTCGCTCTTTTGAAGAATGTGGAAGATGAAGCGGTCTTCACCAAGGACGACGAACAGATCTGGAAATGTGGTGTCTGTGGTCACATCTACATTGGAAAGACTGCTCCGAAGGTCTGCCCCATCTGTGCACATCCGCAAGCTCATTTCGAGATTGCTTCACGCAATTATTAATAGTACACCGAGAGGTGCAAATAAAGGGACGTGTGAACGTCCCTTTTTAGTTGCCTGAAAGCTTATCACTACATGAGATTCGGCAGCGTCATCGTGAGCGCAGGCCAGAATGTGACCAGTAGCAGGGTAATGATCATTGCAATGTAGAAAGGGAACATTGCCTTCGTGGCTCGCTCAATAGATATCTTGCCAATGGCGCTTCCCACAAAGAGTGCAGATCCCACTGGAGGTGTGCACAGACCGATTGCCAGGTTCAAGATGAGCATGACACCAAATTGAATGGGACTCATGCCGAGCTGACCTACGATCACCGGATAGAGAATCGGCGTTACGATAATGATCAGCGGAGCCATATCCATGATCGCTCCAAGAACAAGTAGCATAAGGTTGATCAGAAGCAGCAACACGATCGGGTTGTGGGATATGCCTAGTAAAAACATCGTGACCGATTGCGGAATTCTCAGATAGGCGAGGAGCCAGCCAAAAGCGCTCGCAGCGGCAATCAGGCTCATGACCATGGCAAGGGTTCGGAGTGAATGGATGAGAATCTTCGGCAACTCCTTGATCGAGATTTCCCGATACACCAAGAAGGTGATGATGAAGGCGTACACTACAGCAACCGAGGCCGATTCCGTTGCAGTGAACACACCCGATACCACACCACCGATGATGATGACCACGGTGAGAAGGCCGAGAATCGCATCTCTGGAAACCTTCAGCGTTCTCTTCAGACTGTAGCGTTCTTCTTTCGGATATCCCCGTTTCACAGCTATCACATATGCGACCACCATGAGTGTCACGCCAAGTAGGATCCCAGGGACGATTCCACCGAGGAAGAGCTTACCGACAGACACGCCACCGCCTGCCGCCAGACTGAAGATGATCATATTGTGACTCGGCGGGATAATCACGCCCTGGCAGGAACTGGTGACCGTCACAGCCACCGAGTAGTCATCGTCGTACCCTTTGTCGACCATCATCGGGATGAGCATGGTACCGATCGACGACACATCGGCAACGGCAGATCCAGAGATTCCGCCGAAGAACATCGATGCAAGCACGTTCACCTGGGCGAGGCCACCTTGCACACGTCCGACGATAGCATTGGAGAACTCAACCAATCGGCGTGATATTCCTCCCCGTCCCATGATCTCTCCTGCAAGAATGAAGAATGGAATTGCAAGGAGGGAGAATGAGTTCACCCCGCTCACTGTTCTCTGCACGATCGAGAGCAGAGGAATGTTCAGATAGAGCGCTGTGAATACCGAAGAGATGAAGAGTGTGAATGTTATCGGGAACTTTAGGAGGAGCAGGATGACGAATGAACCAATGAGTATGGTTGTTGCGGTTGTTGGATCAGGCATGGGTCTCACCTCCTGCTGGGGTGTTCTTCTTTTCACGGTGTATGCGAATCAGATCCGCGATCGCAACCCAAAGGAAGTAGGCTGCATAGAGGATGATGAACACCGATGCGATGGGAACGATGATGTAGTTGAGTGCGTTTGAGAATCCCGTAGCAGGAAGTCGTGACCTTCCAGCGTTCTGAGTCACCCCCCACCCGAAGTAGAGCAGTATGAATCCGATTACGATCTCAAGCACGTATTTGATAAGGTTAAGCGAATCATTGAATAGTCTCGGTAACTTTTTCGGAAGAATCGTGATATTGATATGGAGATTCTCCTTCACTCCAAGTGCCATGGCAATGAAGGTAAACCAGATCACTATTACCAGAGACATCTCTTCTGCCCATCTGATTCCTGAATTGAATCCATATCTGAGCACCACATTCGAGAATACGATCAGCACCATGGCGATCAGTAGGACCATGGCAAGACGCAGTGCCCAGTTGAACACCCAGTCCAGATATTTCTTGAAGGCTTTCATGTCAGGTACCTCCTAGGTAGCCAAAGCGTCGAGAAGAGGGGAGTTACATCGAACACCCCTCTTCATGATATACGACAAGAATCAGTAAATCACAAGTCTATTCGACCGCACGGATTCTTTCGACCCACATTTTACCTTCAGCATCGAGGAAGCTCTCGTAGAGTGAATTCATCGCTGCGGCAAACTCTGCCTGGTCATTGATTCTGTTGATCATGGATCCCGCCGCTACGACCTTCTCCTCGGATTTCTTCTCGAAGTCTGCCCAAGCCTGAATCTGTACAGGAGCGCTGTCTCTGGCTGCCTGCTTGATCAGTTCCTGATCTGCCTCGGAAAGCTTGTCCATGGTGATCTTCGAAGCGATGATCATCTCAGGAACACGAGTATGTTCATCGATGGAGTAGTATTTCGCTACTTCGTAGTGACTGCTGGTGTCGTAGGAAGGCCAGTTGTTCTCAGCGCCGTCTATGACTCTGGTCTGCAGTGCACTGTAGACATCGCCATAGGGCAGTGGTGTGGGAACAGCACCAAGTGCCGATACCAAGCCCATCATCAGTGTCGATTCCTGAACGCGAATCTTCATGCCTCGCAAATCCGCTACGGTGTAGATCGGTTTCACAGAGTTGTAGAAGTTTCTGGCTCCACTATCGTAGTAGACAAGACCGACGAATCCCGAATCGACCATGGAGTCGAGGAAATACTCACCGATCTCACCATTGAGGACTGTCCACATGTGGTCGGCATCTCGATAGAGATACGGCATCTGCAGAGCGTTGAGCAATGGATTGAAGTTCGAGAGGGGAGAAATCGAGACACGGGTAAAGTCGATTCCACCGAACTGGACCTGTTCGATTGCAGACTTCTCGTCTCCAAGCTGTCCATTGTTGTAGACTTCGACCTTGATTCGTCCATTCGAGCGCTCTTCGACGAGTCTTGCGAACTCAAGATCACCGATCACTGTCGGATATCCATCCGGCTGGTTGTCTGCGAGACGGAGCACGATCGGCTTATCAGCCTCGGCTTCCCTTCCGCCCTGAGCAAATATGGGAGCAGCCATCACTGCCACCATGAGCATAACGAGCAATACTTTTTTCATCTGTTTCCTCCTGGAAATCTTTGTGATGAGATAAGTATGGGTTCACTTCTTCCAATTCGCTAGTGAGACGATTTTATAAAAACAAGAAACTTTTACAAGATTGTACAGTTTTTCTGAAATTCTCTTGGGGAAAGCCCCTCGACATTCCTGAAGACACGTGAGAAATAGCTGTAATCGGAGAATCCTGTCAGTTGAGCCACCTCGGTTATCTTCATTCCAGTTCGAATCATCTGCTTTGCCACACGCATACGGCAGGCGGTGAGATGGTCGATGAACGATGTTCCCAAATACTGTTTGAATAGACGGCTGAAGTAGTTCGGGCTGATACCGAAGAGCTCTGACATCTGCTCCAAGGAGAGCGGCTCCGAATAATGGCTGTTCATGTAGGCATCGACCTCTCTGAATATACGGACATACTTGTCTTGCCTATCCAGCATGATTGTCTCACACGCAGAGTCGATGAAATCCATGCAGTATCGCTCTATCTCGATAAGCGAGGTCTTCTGAAGTGGTTCATACGTGAAATGATCTATTCCTGCCCTGATGGTTCTGGTCATTACCAGTACCGACTCATAGAATTTGTCGAGAATCGCCGTATCGTCGGGGTCGTACCTGAGTGTGATCAAGTCTTGCACTTGGTGAGCATATCTTCTCGCCCTCTCTACGTCTGCATCCAAGACAGCCTGGACAAGTTCAC
>CAYYOL010000039.1:6205-8757 GCA_964473245.1 uncultured Spirochaetaceae bacterium | reverse complement strand
GCATATCTTCTCGCCCTCTCTACGTCTGCATCCAAGACAGCCTGGACAAGTTCACGTTCGGTCGACTCCAGCTCTTCATGCGTAGCGAGATTCTCGAGTTGTTCACGATCATCGAAGAACACCTGTGATCGATTGGAGCGGATGGAGACGAGATACGCCTGCGATGCTTCGCGGATAGCCTTGGGAATCTCCTGATAGTCACTGAACGGGCGCCCGACTCCCACATGACAGGTAGGGCAGGTGGCTTGCAGCTGTTTCTCTGTCAGCATGTGCACCAGCAGCTCTGGATTTGAGGAAAACAGTAAGATGCTTGTTCGATCGACTGTGGGGAAGTAACACGCCTGATAAGGAGTACTCTGCCGTGTAGCACCCTGCAGCATGTGCACCAGATCCCGTTCATCGAGATTGTCACATACCAGCGCCAATCCGCTCGTTTCCTCTATCCCTTCGATTGAGAAATAGGTGTGCATGGTTTCGATCGGAACCAGGCCATATTTCAACGATGCAAAGAAACTTCTATTGAACTGTTTGAGGATACTTCTAATCTCACGGACTTCCTGCGCCTCTTGGCTCCCCTTCTGCTTCCGATCGAGCTCTCCGATCAACCGTTCCAACAGAGCGATCACCTCGTTGCGAGATGCCGGTTTAACCAGGTAGTCCTTCGCTCCCAGTCTGAGCGCCTCCTGAGCGAAATCGAACGAATTCCAGGCTGTCAGGAACACGATTCTGCATTCTGGAGCAATCTCGGTTATCCGTTTCGCCGCTTCGAGTCCCGTGAGTCCTGGCATGCGGATATCGAGAAAGGCAATATCCACATGGGTGGATTGCACTATCTCGACCGCCTCTCTCCCATGTCTTGCCTTCAACGTCTGAATGTCGAGTCTGCTCTTCTTGACCAAGAGTTCTATCGCATCTCTTTCGAGATGTTCGTCATCAGCTATCAGAAGCGTATACACGGCTAACCTCCAAGGCGATCCTGTTTTCGAATCGGAAGGGTGAGACGAATCACGGTTCCTCTCGGTTCAGCCCGCTCGATGCTCATATTCGCCTTCTTCCCATAGTAGAGCTTGATACGCTCTTGTACGTTTGCCATGCCGATATGACTATTGTCCAACTTCTTCGATTCACCGAGGAGTTTCTCGACTTCGGAGGGATCTATTCCCATACCGGTATCACGTACGATGATGAAGAGGCTACGTTTGATTCGCTCGGCGATCACCTGCACACGTCCTCCCTCCTCAAGCGGTTCGAGGCCGTGAATGATCGCATTCTCCACCAGAGGTTGAATGATCAGTGGGGGTATGAGAATCCCCGCTTCGTCTATGGTGTCTTGCAGTTCATACTCCAGTCGTTCTGCGAATCTTATTTTCTGTATCGTAAGGTACTTTCGGATGAAATCGAACTCCTCAGCGAGTGTCACCGTGGTACGTTGATCGAGCATATAGCGGAAGATCCCGGCGAGGTCCGTGACCAAGTCCGCAGTCTGGTCTGCCTGTTCGAAAAGAGCGGTGCGCGAGATGGTGTTCATGGCGTTGAAGAGGAAGTGTGGATTGATCTGTGCCTGTAGAGTGAGCAGTCGAGCACGATCCAGCTCCCGCTTGATCTTGATCTGCTGCAACTCCTGCTGATGGATTCGCTTCTCGAGGCTGGCATTCTCTGCCAGAGTCTCGATCCGCTCCTTGAGGCTCGTCTTCATGGAGTTGAGACTCTGCTCCAGAAAGCGTATTTCGCTCGGGCCAACGGCGGGGAGGTCGGGCGTCTCCAGGTTTCCTTTTGTAATTTCCCGTGCAGTATCCATCATGGCGTGTATCGGTCTGGCAAGAGAACGAACGATGAAAATGATGATGAACGTATAGATGACGGCGAAGAAGACGACCAGAACCAGAGAGAGGATCCGGATATGGCTAATAGTCGACTGCATTTGTTGGACCGCCTGAGCATCTTGGGCAACAACACTGGAGAGGAATCTGCTATAGATATAGTTATCGAGATAGTTGTAGGTCATCTCGATGGTGTAGTACCGAGTGAATCCGGTAATATCGAGAGGAAACTCCTGCAAGATGATATCCTGTTGCTGGTTGATGAAGTCGAGGCCGTTCCATATTCCCCTGAGCAGGAAATACTGTTCGGAGTTCACCTCATACGAAGTCTCAAGCCGCTGTAATTGTTGCTTTGCCCGGATCTCTGCACTTGCGATATCGCTGACAGCCTGGATTTTCTGATCATCTGTGGTTGCCGTGAAGATAAGGCGATTGAACGCCTCTCTATGACTAGAAATATGGGACGCAAGGTTCATGACTGTCGTATACCGAGACGTTTGCTGCTGGACAGCGGAGAGCTGTCCGAAGATGATGGCAAAGAGGATCGAGCCGAGCAAAAGGAGCGACAGGATGAGTATGACGCTGTAGGTGACCAGCATCTGACTGAAACTAAAGACCTTGCGCCGACCTGTTTTCACCGTATGTCTATGCCTCCGTGGTCTGCATGCGAGCGATATGGTCCAACCGCTCTATGATCGGTAGCTTCTGTGTGCATAGAGCTTCACATTGTCC
>CAYYOL010000039.1:0-6105 GCA_964473245.1 uncultured Spirochaetaceae bacterium | reverse complement strand
AGAACGTTCTCTTCCACCTCCTCGATCGAACTGAATCCAGGAATTGCCAGTGTGGCTTTATTCTGGGAGAGGATGAATTTCAATGCCGAGACAGCAAGTGAATCGTCACCTTGCTTGAGAAAGGAGAAATAGTCGGGATTTGCCGGAATAATGCCCCCTCCCAAGGGATTCATGGTCACAATTCCGAGCCCAGCCTCATGACAGGCGTCGATACCCTTCTGGCGGTAGGCGAAGTTTATTGCATTGTACCCAAGGGTGACCCCTTCGAACACACCATCGTGAGCTATGAGCGCGATATCCTCACCGCTCAGGTGGGTCGTGAAACAGATATGCTCAATCAGTCCCTCGCTCTTGGCTTGCAATGCACCTTCGTAGACGCCTCCAGGTTTCATGAACTCCCGGTACTCGGCGAGTGTCTTGATCGACCACATATTGTAGAAGTCGATGGTATCGATACCCATCCGCTCAAGCGATTGCTCGATCATGGCTCTTGCCTCTGAGCTCGTCTTTGCATTCCAGAGCCCACATTTCGTAGAGACGAAGAATGAGTCTCGAGCCATGGTACGAAAGGCCTCCCCATAGATCTTCTCACTGGTACTGTCGCAATAATCGGGAGCTGTATCGAAGTAGTTCACACCGAGTTCATAGGCACGATGGACTATAGCGACTGCTCGTGAGTAGTCTCCATCGGCATAGTCCTCTTTTCGAAATCGCATGCCGCCCATGCCTATTACCGAGACCTGTTTTCCTGTGTTACCGTACGTTCTGTATAGCATGATCTACCTCTTCTTATAGAAAGAAGGGAGACCCCACTAAGGAATCTCCCCTACTTTGGGTTTTGTCCGAGTATCGGCACGTCTGCTGATATCCCTTGCAATCCAGTATACCATAGCGAAAATCAGATGAACAGATTAACTCCACTCTCGCTTGCAGCCTCCATGTAGGTTGCCACGCCTCCGATTTCCACCCCGTCGAGCAATTCCGCTTCTGGTATTCCCATGATGTCCATGGACATTTGACAGGCAACCATCCGAACGCCGGCCATGCGAGCCTGCGTGTACATGGAACGGAGCTGATCCACATGCTTCTGCTTCATCCGTTTCTTCATGAGTTTCGGACCTATCCCACCGAAGTTGATCTGGGATAGGGCAAGATCGTCCATACCCTTGGGAAGCATCATGTTGAACATTCTGCCCATGAAGTCTTTTTTCACCCTCCCGGTCCGTTTTGTTCGGAGAACGGTGAGTCCCCAGAATGTGAAGAACATCGTTACGTTTCTTCCCGTCGCAGCTGCACCATTGGCGAGAACGAACGCTGCAAGCACCCGATCCATGTCGTTTGAGAAGACGATGATCGAAGCTCCATTCTGAGCAGCTGGAGCCGATGAACTCACTTTTCCGACCGCCGAGCCGGGTCCCTTCTCCAGTACCGCTTCGATCGTGCCATCCTTGGTTTCCAGCGAGACCAGGCGGTTACCGGTCAACTTGCTCCATGACTGCACGTCGCGATTGAAGCCGGGATCGGTTGCCAACACTCTGAGGAAGTCTCCCTGACTCATCGAGTCCATGGTCTTCTTCATGGTGAGAATTGGGCCCGGACACTGAAGACCACAGGCATCGACCAGTTTGATCGAATCGCTCTGGGGCGCTCTTGGACTACCATCTTCCTCGCCCGGACTCGGAGTGAACAGCGCGATATGGGCGTTTTTCGGGTGTTCGACTGCATCGAGTTCGTTGGTGACCGCCTGCCATGTTTTGTATCCCCCCATGAGGTTGCGAATATCGGTGTACCCATGCTGTGCAAGTATCCGTTCTGCAAGATATCCGCGGACTCCCATGGCACAGAAGACCACGATCGGACGGTCGTTTGGAATTTCGGCGAGTCGAGATCTGATCTCAGTGTGTGGAATGTTCACCGCATGCGGCAATGAACCCAGGTCGAACTCTTCTGGTGTTCTTACATCGAGAAAGAGAGCTTTCTGCTCGCGAAGGGCAGGTAGCTGGTCCCAGGTCGTCACACGACTGTATCCATCCACGACATTCTCTGCGATGAACCCCACCATGTTCAGCGGGTCCTTGGCACTGGAATACGGGGGAGCATAGGCCTGCTCGAAGTCTGCAAGGTCGCGTATGGTTCCCTCTTTCTTCACGTAGGCAGCAAGTACATCGATACGTTTGTCCACCCCTGCATAGCCTACAGCCTGTCCTCCGTAGATCCTTCCACTGGTTGGATCGAAGAGAATCTTGACTGCGAGTTGCAGCGAGTTTGGGTAGTATCCGGCGTGACTGCCCGCATGGGTCAGCACCTCCGCATAGGGGATCTCATGCATGGCTAGTTGCTTACCGGTCATGCCGGTCGAGGCTGCGGTAAGGTCGAATATCTTGGCAATGCTGGTAGCTATCGTTCCACTGTACGGTCGACAGGTCCCCTGGACTATCGACTCTGCGACTAGACGTGCCTGCTTGTTTGCAGGACCAGCAAGAGGAACGGTGACCGGCTCTTTCGTGAATGGACTCGGGTATTCAATCGCATCTCCCACAGCCTTGATATGTGGATCGCTCGTGGTGAATTGAGCATCGACTGAGATTGCTCCATTTCTTCCCAAAGCAAGTCCTGCATCGTGTGCGATCTTTGTGTCTGGCCGAACTCCGATGGAGAGGATCACCATATCCGTCTCGATGACGGTACCAGATGCCAATGTGACTTTCAGTTCCCCCTTCTCCCGTTCGAAGCTCTTAACACCATCTTTCAAAAAGAGCTCGATACCTTTATCCCGCATATGCTGCTGTACGATAGCCGCCATGTCGTAGTCGATTACATTCATGACTTGATCGAGCGCCTCGACCAGCGTAACCCGCATCTGTCGCTCTTTGAGGTTCTCAGCCATCTCGAGTCCGATAAAGCCGCCACCTACGACAACGGCTCTGGTAACTCTCGACTCCTCAAGTTTCTGGACGATTGCATCGATATCGCTCACGGATCGGAGGGAGAAGATTGCAGGATCGTCGATTCCGGGAATTCGAGGGCGAACCGGAGCTGCTCCTGGGCTGAGCACGAGGGTGTCATAGTACTGTGTGAATGTCTCGTTGGTCTGCAGGTCCACCACAGACACATACTGCTCCTCTTTGTGTATCGACTGTACTTCGTGTCTGGTTTTCACCTCGACATTGAATACTTCGGTGAACCGTTCTGCCGTCACGACGAAAAGTCGGGAACGCTCTGTGATTTTGTTCCCTGCATAGTAGGGGAGACCACAGTTCGCGTAGCTTATATGCTCTCCACGTTCGAATAGGATGATTCTTGCCTCTTCGTCGAGACGGCGCAACCTCGCTGCGGTGCCTGCTCCTCCGGCGACACCGCCTACAATCACATATGTTTTCATATCATTCTCCTTCCTGCTCTGCTGCTTGCAGGATATCTAGTGTAGTCTTCAAATGGTCCGGCAGTTCGATCTGTATGGAGTGCAGCTGCTCGACCATGGCCTCTCCCTGTTTGGTGAGGTGGATCTTCACTCCCCGACGATCAGTTGTGGAGAGTGTTCGTTGTATGAGTCGCTGTCGTTCAAGTGAGTCGAAGATTCTGCTCAGACGGCTCGGTGAGAGCTCAAGATCACGAGCGAGCGCCCCTGGTTCCAGCATACCATTTCCGACTTGGCAAAGGCAGAGAGCTTCGTTCAGTGAGAGGGAGGTCTGTTCCCGCAGTCTCTCCTCGAAGGTTCTCAGATCGACCATAATCTGGCGGATCTCGCAAAGGCTGTGCATGTGTGGACTCCTATATTTGCTATACGCAATAATTGCTGATGGCAATAATAGAGGAGGAGTCGATTTCAGTCAAGCTATCGATGAAATTTTCTCGATTGACTTTGCTTCTCCATGCACTGTATTGGAAGAAATCCTTTGCCGTTCGGAGGAAAACTCCTTATATTTGTATCAAATACAAAAAATGATGTTATAGACATCGATGGAGTGTAAACTATGTTGAAAGAGCGTGTTGCAGAGTTGTTGAATGAGCAGGTGAACAAGGAGTTGTTCTCCGCGTATCTCTACCTTGATATTGCGAATTACTACGCAGACGAGGGTCTCGATGGATTCGAGAACTGGTTCATTATTCAGGCCCAGGAAGAGCGTGACCATGCAATGCTGTTCAGACAGTACCTGTTGAACAATGGCCATACAGTCAAGTCAAAGGCGATTGCCGATCCTACCCGTACCTACAAAGGTTACAAGGAGCCTCTCGAAGCTGCTCTGGATCATGAACGGTATGTCACCGATTCGATCAACGCAATCTACGATGAGGCTGTAGCGGTGAAGGATTACCGGACGCAACAGTTCCTGGATTGGTTTGTCATGGAGCAGGGTGAAGAGGAGAAGAATGCAGAGGACAACATTAGAAAGTTCGAGTTAGCCGGAGATGGAAAGGGGCTGTACATGCTCAACCAGAGCTTCAAGGCCCGTTCATACAGTGCTCCGTCACTGGTTCTCGACTAGGTGAACATGTAAAGAGGCTGTTGCTGGCAACAGCCTCTTACCATACTTGTTTGGTCTACAGATCAACTTTCCACAGGCCGTGGAGATTGCAGTATTCGTAGAACGAGAGAACCTTGCCAAGGCAGCAGAATGAGACCTCTGGCTTCTCACCAGGCTTCAGTGCTTTTCTGAACACACCGTTCTCGGTGACTGCGGCAATCCACTGGATGTAGTGCTCTTCAGTCATGGGGTGGGCAACCGAACCGACCTTGACGACCATCGAGTCACCATCTTTCTCAACTACGGGCACGTGTTTCTCCGTAGCTGCGTCTGTGGTGTTAGCATTGAGCTCCACCATGGGTTGTCCACAGCAGACCAACTCTCCTCCACCATTGTGGATAAGCTCCACGATGTTTCCACACTCGTTACAACGATAAAATTTCACTTCCATACAAAGGACCTCCTGTACTTGTCTCTTTTGGATTCATTACAGTTATACTGTACCGAATATTCGGCCAAATTGAAAGAGAATTAGCATACTCATGGGAGTTTCCCACAATAGGTTAGTTTCGGTACCTATTTCACGAACTCGTGATATACTGGGTTGATCGGAGGTGCATATGACTGCGAGAAGGGTAGACAAAGTAGTTGGAGGCGCTGTTCAGTACGACGGAGCAGGCGTGAAATTGGTGCGGGTGATCGGCCATGCAGATGTCGAGGATTTCGATCCATTTCTCATGCTCGATGCCTTCGACTCCAACGATCCGAAAGACTATGTGAAGGGGTTCCCCTGGCATCCTCACCGAGGGATCGAGACGGTGACCTATCTTATCCATGGAGACATAGAGCATGGCGACTCGTTGGGAAACAGTGGGAGCATCCTCGATGGTTGTTGTCAGTGGATGACCGCGGGAAGTGGCATCATCCACCAGGAGATGCCTCAGGCGGTCGATCGGATACTCGGCGCGCAGCTATGGATAAACCTCCCCTCCAAAGACAAGATGACCGAACCTGCCTATCGGGATATCACTGCGGAGATGGTTCCCGTGGTCTCGGATAACGACTCCACGGTGAGAATCGTGTCTGGCCGTTATCGAGAGAAGGTCGGTCCTGTCCAGGGAGATTACGTGAAGACACTCTATCTCGATGTAACGATCAAAGCCGGCTCCTCTTGGCATATGATGATCGATCCGGAGGCTACACTGTTCTGTTATATCGTATCAGGCTCCGGAATATTCGATGAAACCGGGACCACGATCGAATCTCATAGAGCTGTGTTACTGAAAGATGGAGAATCGATAGCGGTACAAGCCGGAGATACAGGTATCCGATTCCTGCTCGTTTCGGGACGACCGTTGCGTGAACCGATAGCTTGGGGCGGTCCCATCGTCATGAACACACGTGCAGAACTGAGACAGGCATTCGCTGAGCTCGATGAGGGGACTTTTATCAAGCACCAGTAGTGTTCACGGTGAACAGCTCATGTCCAAAGCACAAAGAAAGACCGTATGTTACCTCTCCCCCGATTGGAAACACACGGCCTACAGAACAATGACCCGGAACTTAGAACGTCCAGATGTCTAGACTATACAGTGGTTTGCGCCCTAGGTCAATCAAAAGCTGTCCACATGGCGACCCT
>CAYYOL010000038.1:0-21452 GCA_964473245.1 uncultured Spirochaetaceae bacterium | reverse complement strand
GATGCCGGCCACTACAAGGATGCTTGCGAGCAATCCGACTATCGATCCCAGAAGACAGGGAACGGCGAGGTGGCCGATGATTCCCCCAATGTAGCCGGGATGTCTCACGAACCGGTAGGGGCCGCTGTCTATCACCTGTTGGTTCCTGTCGTGTTGAATGCGTACGGTGGCGGAGAAGAAACGGTTGGTGTGCATTGCCCAGGTTCCGAGGCCCGCTCCTATAAGAAGCAGGACGAGTGCGCTCACGGTTACCCAGGTTGGGAGGGGTGCTGACCAACCGAGACGTTTGTCCAAGCTTGCGATCACCAGTACGATGAGCGGACCCCACAGTGCGGTGAAGCTTGAGAGGAGTATATCCCAACGTTTCGTGCCTTCCTGCAATCGGGAGCGTTCAGCAAGCAGTGATGGCTCGGTCGCCAGCGAATTGGCAATGGTGATTAGGGCCATCATTCCGAGGTACACCCATGCTTCCGGCCACGCGGAGGTTCCTCCAATGAGAAAAAGGGTGCACGCAACGAGAAAGATATAGATGACCTGTTTCAGGATATAGGTCGCTATTGATTCTCTCATGGTTCGTTGAGCTTTGGCCATATCTTTGTATAGCATGGTCTTGGAGAAGTGTGTCAAGAAATATCTGCTTATCGATCTTCAGTCATTTCATGCAGATCTCAGAAGACAACAAAACTCCCTGCAATGCAAGGAGTTTCAATTTGGGCCCAGAAGGACTTGAACCTTCGACCCACGGATTATGAGTCCGATGCTCTAACCAACTGAGCTATAGGCCCGACTTTGGTGATAATACGGAGAATCGTTATGACTGTCAACATTCCTAGTGATGACAAGCCTGGAGTTTTAGAAAGGTAACTCATCTCCCCGCACGAGAACATCCTGGAAACCGAGGCTATCAAGGATCATGATACTCTCCTCTTTTAGACGTTCGGGAATCCAACGAATACTCAAGCGAAGCAACTGCTCTTGCACAACCTCGACCGAGGGCTTGAACCCCAGATCATGGAGCCTCATATAGAGTTCATATACATTTCTGGTATGAGAGAATGACCCTATCTGCAGCTTGTACCAACCTGTATCACCAGGACGATTGTACCGAGACTCCGGGACCCTTGGTGAATAGATTATCTCCAGCACTACCGGTGAAATACCCCGTTCATACATATCGATAGCCCGTGCAGCGGCAGGAGTGAGATCAATGATTCTTCCATCTACATACGGTCCTCGATCGTTTATTCGCACATCCACGGTCATTTCATTGGCCAAGTCGTGAACACGGACGATCGTCCCGAACGTAAGTGATCTATGTGCTGCGGTGAATGCTTCAGGATCGAACCGTTCCCCGTTGGCAGTAAGTGGTCCTTCAGGATCGCTGTCATACCAGGAGGCGATGCCCTGTTCCCAATCCGTGTGCTTACCGTTACCATCTTCTGCAGCAACTGGAAAGAGCAGAACCATCAGCATGCAGAGCACTAGCAGCGTATAGCTAACCATCTTCATAACCAGATTATATGCATGGAACGGCAAAAGAGGAAGGAGTTGTTGCCACATTCGGAAAAAAACGAGCTCCAGTCTTGTCACCACTACGTAGATTCCCTATAATCCCGCCTATGAGCAAACAACCCATATCACTACACTGGGCGGATATATACGCCGACAAAATAGTTCGAGAAAAAGGTCCGAAAGACCACTACACCTGTGCCTCAGGCATAACACCCTCAGGAACAGTTCACATTGGCAACTTCCGAGAGATCATCTCAGTGGAACTCATCGTTCGTGCGCTAAGAGACAAAGGACACAACGTCCGCTTCATCTACTCATGGGACGATTACGACGTCTTCAGAAAAGTTCCCAAGAACATGCCCGACCCGGAACGCCTGAAAACATACCTGCGAAAACCCATCACACTTGTTCCAGACACAACCGGAACACATGAAAACTACGCGGAAGCCAATGAAAAAGCCGTTGAAAACCTTCTCCCAATCGTAGGAATAGAACCCGAATACCTCTACCAAGCACAGCGATACCGCAGCTCCCTCTATGCAGAAGGCCTCCGAGCAGCCCTGGAAAAACGGAACGAAATCAAAGAGATCCTCGACCGGTACCGAACCACACCACTCCCCGACGACTGGTACCCCATCAGCGTGTTCAGCAATTTTACTGGAAAAGACACCACCACCATCCTTGGATGGGACGGCGAATGGGGCGTGACCTACCGAGACGATGAAACCGGAGAGGAAGAGACCATCGACCTGAGAACCACCAGCGCCGCAAAACTCCCGTGGCGCATAGACTGGCCCATGCGGTGGGCATATGAACAGGTCGACTTCGAACCTGCGGGAAAGGATCATCACAGTGAAGGAGGCTCCTTCGACACCTCGAAACACGTGGTGGAAGTCTTTGGCGGAACCCCACCCGTATCGTTTCAGTACGACTTTATCAGCATAAAAGGTCGCGGAGGAAAGATCTCCTCATCGTCCGGAGAAGTCGTGAGCCTCCCAGACGTCTTGGAAGTCTACACACCGGAAGTCACCCGATACCTCTTCGTGGGAACGAGACCGAATACCGAATTCGCCATCTCCTTCGATCTCGATGTATTGAAAATCTACGAAGACTACGACACCTGTGAACGCATCTACTTCGGCCTCCAGGAAGCCAATGAGAAACGTAAAGCGAAAGAGAAGCGAATATACGAACTCTCGCAAGTGAAAGAGATCCCAAGTGAACCATCATACCAGATACCGTTCAGACACCTATGCAACCTCCTACAGATACACAGTGGAGATGCCGAAACAGTGATCGCAAGCCTCCCCGACGTATCGGCCGGACAGATTGAACGACTGAGACAACGGTGTGTCTGCGCATGGAATTGGATAACGACTTTCAGCCCGGAGGAATTTCGATGGGTGCTACGAGGTGAGAACGATCCACTCATGGAACTCGATGACACCCAACAACAGGCAATCGGAAAACTGCATAGCGTGGTCGAAGAACTCGATCGCTACGACGAAAAAGAGTTGAGTACTGCAATTTACGACATTGCAAAAGAGTTGGACATCCCGGCACCAGCACTGTTCAAAGTTGCCTACGGAGTCATCATCGGCAAAGAGCGGGGACCGAAACTGGCCGGATTCATCAAGACCTGCGGGAAAGAGAAAATCCTTCCCATTCTCAACCGCTATCTGTAGGAGCCTACCCCACAGTTGAAGTGTTAGCGAAGAATACGATCCAGAATGATCTGATTCTTTCTCCACTTTGGCTGTGCTTTGACACGGAGATCAAGATGCACCTGCATGCCAGGGAACAGTTTCTTGACATCCTTGAACGCCCCCTGACGGATCTTTCTGATTCCCGCACCACCTCTTCCTACCACGATGCCCTTCTGAGTCTCCCTCTCCACGATGATGAATGCACGAACCCATATGGACTTCGTGTCGGCAGTATACTCAAGATCGGCGACATCGACATAGATAGCATGCGGCAACTCCTCGGTAACCAGTGCAATGGCCTTTTCCCGAATGATTTCGGAAATACGGAATTCAAGCGGTTGATCTGTGTAGGTCTCTTCCGGGTAGAGCAGTTCCCCTTCGGGAGCTAATTTGAACAATTCGATCAGCAACTCATCGACACCCGTGTCATCTTGAGCAGAGCAGGTGAGAATCGGAGTACCGGAAGGGAACTGTGCCTCTAGGAAGGCTCGAGCTTCAGCGATCTCGGATTCCCGTGCAATATCCTGCTTGTTGATGGCAATCACCACTGGGGACCGCTCGTTCAACAAAAGATTGACGATCGCCTGCTCTTCCGCACCAGCTGTCCGTTTGGGGTCCACCAGATAGAGGATGATGTCGGACTCACCAAGCGAAGAGCGCGCTGTATCCTGCAATCTGAGATTCATGACCTGTTCACCCACATGGTATCCAGGAGTATCGGTGAGAATCAACTGACCGCGTTGATCTGTAAAAATAGCCCGGATTGCATTCCGGGTAGTTTGGGGAGTCGATGCGGTAATCGACACTTTCCGTTCACATATCGTGTTGACCAGGGTGGATTTTCCCGACGATGGTCTGCCAATGATGGCAACTGTGGCACATTTCATATCGAGAATATAGACCGAGGCGAGATAAGAGTAAACAGGTGGAGTGGCAAGGCTTTTCATTTCATGATTTGTTCCGTATACTTTGGAAATCTGAGACTAGTGGAGATATCAATGGCAGATACTGAAAAGAACGACAAGAAAGAGCAGACGACCGATATGAACTCGGACAAGTTCCTACAGACACGGTCTGTCATGCTTTCCGGAGAAATCGACAAGGAGAGCGCCGATAAAGTGATTCGGCAGCTACTGATACTCGAAGCGGAAAGCGACGAACCGATACGGGTATTCATCAATTCCCCAGGGGGAGATGTCGATGCCGGACTAGCCATATACGACATGGCTCGGTTCATCAAGAACGATGTCTACATGATCGGTATGGGGCTCATCGCCAGCGCAGCTACAGTTGTCTTGCTTGCCGTACCTGCTGAGCATCGTTTTGGCCTGCCGAATTCCAGTTATCTGATTCATCAACCCATGAGTCGCATGGAAGGTGTCGCGACCGATATCGAAATCTATGCCAGACAGCTCGAGAAGACCAGAGACCGACTCAATGTGATCATCAGCGAACAGACCGGTCAGAGTATCGACATAGTCAAGAAAGACACCGATAGAGACTACTGGCTCGATGCCCAAGAGGCGCTCGCCTACGGATTGATCAGCAAGATCGTGCAGAACAGAAGGGAGATTTAACTATACTTCCTCTCGATACGGACAGCTCTCAAAATTAGCTTTGGGGTGGGGTAGAGGCAATGGTCCGATCAAAATATCTATCTGAATCGGAGAAGCGCACTGGGCAAATCCGACTGTACAAGTCCGAGGTATGGAATGGACTTGGTTTCAGCATGCTCGGAGACACCATCGTGTACATCCTGGCTGTCCAGTTCGGTGCCGGGAACCTGGCCCTCGGTTACATTGCCTCTGCCATGTACATAGTCGGCGCCATACTCCCAGTCATGTCCAGATTGTTTCGAAACAGAAACGTCGTCCGTGTGCAGACGATCACTTGGATCTTGCGAGGTCTGGTCTGCTTGTTCTACCTTCCGCTACTCTGGTTGGAGGGCTCGTTTGCTGTCGTGTTGCTACTGTCGGTCTATACCCTGTTCTGCTGTTTTCGCTTGATTGGCGTGGTGCTCTACGACTATACATTCAAGACCATAACATCGAACAAGACTCGTGGCCGGGTCATCGGAAATACTAATGTAGCATTTCAGTCGACCACAATCTTCGCCCGGTTCCTTAACTTCGTGGTGACCTCGATTGGCGCTCTCTCTGGAGTTGTCGGATTAGTCATGCTCCAGATGGTGGGAGTGGTCGCAAATACCATTGCATCGGTCCATTTAGGAAAGATCCCCTGTCGAACGAACATCGAATACCGGAAGGGGCGAACAATATTCGTTCTCTTCAAGGAGGCCATGGCCGATCGGATATCGAGAGTCCGGTTGCTCGTCTACTGGACCTATATGGCCGTGACTGTCGTGCTCGGCATGAGTGTCGCGTTTCTCACCAGCGAAGTGCGATTGCAGTCCAACATCATCTTCCTCTACACTATCGGCGTTGGTTTGGCCGTAGTCTTCTCGGGTAGTTTCTGCAAATTTTTCAGCGATAGACTAGGATCACGACCGCTGATCATAGCGAACGGTTTCGCTCTCGTTGCATCGCTTTTGGGCTGGATTGTCATTCCACTCAACGCACATCTTGCCTGGTTCTTTGCGCTCGGGTTCCTGAGCAACTTCTTCCTAGGCGTCATTAGCATTCTGATTCGAAGGCTTCTGGCTGGTGTCATTCCCGATGATGAGGGCGTTGGCTTCAATTCGATGGTGAATTTCATCATTGCGATCATCGCATTGATCAGTGGTCTTGCCGGGGGAGCTCTGGCTACCGAGGGGGAGCGTATACCGCATGAACTGCACATCATGGGCTTCGCTTTGGGGAATTCATACGTTCTGACATTCTTTTTTGCAACTGCATTGGCGACGCTCGGGTTGGTACTGTCGACAGCTCTCAGTGAAAAGGGTAGTTACTCAACCAAAGCTGCCGCACAAGTCATGTTCAGTCTGCACGGAATCCGTGCCTTTATCGACATGGACAAGCTGAACAAAGCCACGGATCCGATCAAACGGAAATCGTTGCTACTCAGTCTCGGTACGAACCTCACTGGAGTGGCCACAGGAGAGATCCGACGTACTTTAGCATCACCATTCTCCATAGACAAGGCAGAGGTCATACGGGGACTGTTCGACCGTCCCCGCTATGCACTTGTCGATGATCTGATACGTGATGCCTTCGATAACGAATCTTACACGCAAGCGGAATCGATCTATGCGCTCGGAGCACTCACTCACAACGAGAAGGTAGAAAAGGCGTTAGTCTATCTCCTTGAACATGGAACCATAGAGACACGATCGATCGCAGCAAAGTCGCTCGCTCGAGTGACACGAGATGGACGCTATCTCTCCCGTGTGGAGTCGATAAGCGATCTTGCGGTCACTATCGGTGATGAGCTTAATTTTCTCGTTGCACGAGATATCATGGACAAGGAGGGGGTGTTTCTTGAAGAGTTGTTCCTTGCTGCCAGGAAAGGGCGTAGTGCCTCCTTTAGACAGACTCGCTATGCAGTGATTGCGAAATTCCTCAAACTCTCACCCGATCTTTCGGAACTCTATGTGCAGAAGAATCTTGATATGGATGATTATCTGTATGAATTTCTCGAAGAGGCACGTGATGTCGTAGAGATCGAGCAACAATTGGGTGCCATTGTGAGTGCGTTCGAACACCGAGAATGGTCGAGAATCTGGGCCATGTGTTTTGCCATGACTCGAGATCTTACCTTCAAGGAGTCGAGACACCGCCACCTCTATCAATCCATCATAGAGGCCCAGACCATGCCAAGAGCGCAGACCGATGGAGATGATGCTCTTGCTGTTCTCTATTTCTCCTATCATCTGAAAAAACTCAGCACCTGATTCCCTGTCGGTAAAGCAAATGAAGTCCTCCTGAGGTATATCCACATACCGGAAAAGGAGGGACTAGTTATGTCAGTGGAACACATGACCGCCGTACGATCGAAAAACCCATCCTATATAGTGTGTGTCGTTGGTCTCATGCTCATGCTATGGGCGCTGGTCGGATGTGGGTGCGAGCTATTCAATGAACGGTCAGATGACGACCAGCTCGTCATTATGACATACAATGTCCAGAACCTGTTCGATGCGCTGGTGACTGGGAACGAGTATCCTGAGTACACGCCGGAAGGGGGGTGGACAACTCGTATGTATGATCAACGGTTAGAGACGACTGCTCGTGCCATAGTGCAGGGACATGGAGTGATCCCCGATATCGTGGTACTCCAGGAGATCGAACATGTAGGGGTGCTTGAGGATCTGCTATCCGGACCGTTGTCGTCTCGAGGATATCAATGGTATGGAGCAACCGTCGATACCGATTCGGCCATTCAGACGGGGATCCTGAGTCGGTTCCCCATCGATGCAATGAGAATTCACAGTCTGGAGGGTCAGCGATCCGTTCTGGAGGCATTGTTCGATCTGGAAGGAGATTCCTTGACGCTTTTTGCACTCCACGGGAAGTCGCGAAGGGAAGGGGCGGAAGAGACTGCCCCGATGCGAATTGCCATGACTCGTATGATAGGCGAACGTGTGCGGGAGATTCATGAGTACGAGCCACTCATGCCTGTGGTGGTTGCAGGAGACTTCAATGTGAGTGCTGACAGTTATCATCGGGTGAATGGCGAGTACCAGACTGCCCTTGTTCCCCTTCAATCGGATAGCGCGGAATATCATAGACAGAGGGGTTCACTCATTGTTGGAGGGTCTCCGCCTGGCCAAGGGTACTGGTATACTTGGTGGTTGGACCCGGGACAGAGTCTTCTTGCAGAGATGCCCGGCTCATATTGGTATAAAGGCGTGTGGGAGACCTTCGATCAGGTGCTTCTCTCTCCGGGATTCTTCGATGGGTATGGGCTGGAATTCTCTGAAGGTAAGGTAGGAGCGGCGTCCATGTTGATCGATGAGAGAGGCCGCCCTCGTAGGTGGGATGTCACGAAGGGAGTTGGCGTTTCTGACCACCTCCCCGTTATCGTCATTCTCGACAGGTGAGCATTATGACCCGGTGGTGGGAAATTGCAACTCGTAGAAGATCTGTTCGAGTTCAAGTGCGATGTTCATGTTGTGCACCACGGGAAATGTTCCGTCCTCCAGTTTGACCGGCTTCAGCGTTATGGGGCTGAAGTTCAGCACTCCTCGTATCCCGGCTGCAACAAGACGTTGATAACTATCAGCGGAGGCCGATTCTGGTACCGTTACGATGGCAACCTTCACATCGAACGCATTGGTAACCTCTTCAAGTCTGCTGATCGGATAGACGGGCACTGGATGTGTGCTGTCGCTGTAGACCAGTGGGTCGGAGTCGAATCCTGCGACTACACGAATACCATCCGGTTCAAACCCGTTGTAGTGCATGAGTGCCTTTCCTATCCGGCCACAACCAATGATGATCACATTCTGTGGCTCGTCCGTTTTACCGAGAATTCTCCCGAGATGCGCTATGAGTTCGTTGATCTCATAGCCACCACGTTTCTGTCCATGGATTTCCAGAAGGGAGAAGTCCTTTCTCACGACGGCTGCCGAGACACCGGCTGCATCGGCAAGGTTATGTGCGAACACTTTCTCCAATCCTAGAGACCGGAGTCTGTTCAGAATACGATAATACCGAGTTATGCGAATAATCATGTCACTATTCATGATAAAATCCCCTTTAATGTGAAAAATGATATAATAAATCTCACATATTTACAATATCTTGATGGGAAAATTGACCTAAACATAAAAAACTGGATTTCATCTTCGGTTTTTATATTGAGTAATTCACTTATCCGCGTTACAATAGATAATTGAATACTGAGTTCTGGAGGTTCCAAGTCCGCTATGAAAGAAGAGATTACATTCTCCAAAGGCTTGCTTGCATTCATCAAGGAATGGAAAAATAAGCCGGGCAATTTAATTATGGTTCTGCACCGTGTGCAGGAAGAGTTCGGTTTTGTATCTAGAGAGTCTGCCGATAAGGTGGCTGAATTGCTGGATACACCACTGGCTACCATCTATGGTGTCCTTTCCTTCTACCATTTCTTCAAGACAACCAAGCCTGGTGATTACAACATTCAGGTCTGTCTTGGAACTGCGTGTTACCTGAAGGGAGGAGATATGCTCATTGAGGAGTTGACCAACTTGCTGGGCATTGAAGTGAATGGTGTCACGGACGACGGGAAATTTTCCATTGAGGGTGTCCGTTGTGTGGGCTGTTGTGGCCTGGCACCCGTATTGACCGTTGGTGGCGAGGTATTCGGAAAAGTGTCTAAAGACCAGTTGCCTGGCATCATTGCCAAGTTCAATTGATGATGGGTCTCCATGCACGCGTCCCTGTGTGATTTCCTGTCCGATATCTTCCACAATGCAGTGGAGTCGGGAGCCGATTCTATTCGGGTTGAAGTCAGAGAGAACGACTCGGTCATGACATACATGGTCGAGGACAACGGCAAGGGGATGAGCGAGGAGATCAGAAGAAGGGTGACCGACCCATTCTATACCGACGGCCTGAAGCACAGAAAGCGGAAGGTCGGATTGGGAATTCCGTTTCTTATGCAAGCGGTGGAAGCGGTGTCCGGGTCATTCTCTCTCGAGTCGGAGGAGGGTCGAGGAACGAAGGTTTCATATTCGTTCCCGTTGGAGCATATCGACTCTCCCCCGAAGGGGAACCTGGTCTCGACGTTTCTGTCGATGATCTCGTTTCCTGGAGCGTATCGACTGGTGATACACCGGTCGCTCGCTGTCGATGGAAAGAGCGACGCCTATGAGGTGGATCGGTCTGAATTGGAGGAGTTGCTGGGTTCTTTCGAGGACGTTGGAGCCTTGCAGCTGTTACGAACATATTTGCAGTCCCAAGAGACTGCTTTGGATGAAATTCGGAACCAGGTTGGGTGAGAACCTGGAGTAGGAGGCTGAAATGGCTAAGATGACGTTGGAGGAGTTGCGCAAGCTTCGGGACACCAAGAAGAGTGAGATCCAGAAGCGAGACATCGCCGGCAAGGATTCCCAGATCATCGTTGGAATGGGAACATGTGGTATAGCAGCAGGCGCAAAGACTGTGCTCGACGCGTTCCTGCAGGAACTGGATTCCCATAAAATCGAGAATGTATCGGTTACGCAGTCGGGTTGCATGGGACTCTGCTATGTGGAGCCCACAGTTGAGGTCATAACTCCGGGTATGCCTCCCGTTATCTATGGAAAAGTGGATGCGGCAGTTGCAAAGGCAATCGTTGAAGACCATATCATGCGCAGCAAGATGGTCTCCGAACATGTATTCGATCGTCCCTCTGCGGATATCATCAAAGATGGAGGCAAGTAATGTCATTGAGAAACTACATCTTGGTTTGCGGAGGAACAGCGTGTGAATCCAGCAAAGCAAATGCAATTTACGAGGCCTTGCTCTCAGAGTGCAAGTCTCAGGGTGTTGCCGATGAAGTCCAAGTAGTGAAGACTGGATGCTTCGGATTCTGTGAGCAGGGCCCGATTGTCAAGATTCTTCCCGAAGACTCCTTCTATGTTCAAGTGAAACCGGAAGATGCGAAGGAACTGATCGCTGAGCACGTAGTAAAAGGCCGTGAGGTCAAACGATTGCTCTATGTGAAAGAGGGAAGCCGAAAGCATGCCAAGGTCGAGGACATAGAGTTCTATCAGAAGCAGTTCCGTATCGTCCTGAGAAACTGTGGATTCATCGATCCTGAGAATATCGATGAATACATTGCTCGTGAAGGATATGCAGCACTTGAGAAGGTGTTGTTCGATATGTCTGCAGATGATGTTATAAATGAGATGAAGACAGCAGGACTTCGTGGTCGTGGTGGTGCCGGATTCCCGACATGGATGAAATGGAACTTCACCAGACAAGCTGTCTCGGACCAGAAGTACATAGTCGTGAATGCAGATGAAGGTGACCCCGGTGCATATATGGACCGTTCCACACTGGAAGGCGATCCGCACTCCGTTCTCGAAGCGATGGCGATTGCAGGAAAGACCGTTGGTGCCAATCAGGGGTATATCTACATTCGTGCAGAATATCCGCTAGCCATCAAACGACTCGAGATAGCTATGGAGCAGGCCCGTGAATATGGGTTGCTCGGCAAAGACATCCTTGGTTCCGGTTTCGATTTCAATATCGAGATTCGACTCGGTGCAGGTGCCTTCGTCTGTGGTGAGGAGACTGCACTCCTTGCATCGATCGAAGGTAAGCGAGGCATGCCTATTCCTCGCCCTCCGTTCCCTGCTGTCAAGGGGCTCTGGGGCAAGCCCACAGTCATTAACAACGTTGAGACTTGGGCAAATATTCCTATGATCATCTTGAAAGGTGGTGACTGGTTCAGCAGAATCGGTACTCCTGACAGTCATGGAACCAAGGTATTCGCACTCACCGGTAAGATCAGAAACTCTGGACTCGTGGAAGTCCCCATGGGAACCACACTCAGAGAGATCATCTACGACATCGGTGGCGGTATTGCGAACGGTAAAGAGTTCAAAGCTGTCCAGACCGGAGGTCCTTCCGGTGGTGTCATCACCAAAGATTTCCTGGATACACCGATCGACTTCGGATCACTTACCAAGTTGGGATCTATGATGGGTTCCGGTGGTATGATCGTCATGGATGAAGATGATTGTATCGTAGACGTTGCAAAGTTTTACCTGACCTTCACTGTTGAAGAGTCCTGTGGAAAATGTTCTCCCTGTAGAATTGGTGGACGATCGTTAGCGAACCTACTGGAGAAGATCACCAAGGGGAATGCCACTCTCGCAGATCTAGATCAGATGGTGGAAATTGGCGAGGCAATGAAGAAGGCTTCGCTCTGCGCTCTCGGGCAGACTGCCCCGAACCCGATTCTCTCGACACTGCACTACTTCAGAGATGAATATCTTGCTCACGTTGTAGATAAACGGTGTCCGGCGGGCAAGTGCAAGAGTTTGATCAGTTACCATATTCTTCCCGACAAGTGTATCGGTTGTACCGCATGTGCACGTAAGTGCCCAGTTGCAGCCATCACAGGAGAGAGACGGGAAGTCCACGTCATCGATCAGGCAACCTGTATCAAGTGTGGTGTGTGTTACGAGACTTGTAAGTTCGGAGCCATCGAAGTCCGTTAGGGCTTTGATTGTTGAGGAGGATACCAGTGAATACCGTTCATATGAAAATAAATGGCAAGCCAGTCGAGATTGAGGCAGGATCCAACATCCTGGCGGCTGCCAAGAAAGCAAATGTCAACATCCCAACCCTTTGCTATCACCCCGATCTTCCTGCATGGGCCGCGTGCGGTCTCTGTGTAGTGAAGCAGGAGAATTCTCCCAAGTTGCTACGGGCGTGTGCAGCACCGGTTCAGGAAAATCTTGGCATTATTACACACGATGCCGAGCTCTATCAGATTCGGAAGACAGTCATTGAGATGATCATGTCCACTCACCCGAACACATGTCTCACCTGTGGAAGAAACGGGACTTGTGAGCTACAGCGATTTGCTGCCGAGTTCGGTGTGCGTGAGCAACCATACGAAGTTCGTATTGCCGATCTCCCACAGGACAAGTCCACCACTTCGATCGTTCTCGATCCTACCAAGTGTATCAAGTGTGGTCGTTGTGTACAGGTCTGTCAGCAATTGCAGGGAGTCTATGCACTGGAGTTTATCGGTCGTGGAGATCAGACGGTCATGGCTCCGGCAGCAGGGCTGCCACTGAACGACAGCCCCTGTATCAAGTGTGGTCAGTGTTCAGCTCACTGCCCTGTAGGTGCCATATTCGAGAAGGATGAGACAAGAGATCTGGTACATGCTGTATCCGATCCGGACAAGCACGTGGTCGTACAGATTGCACCTGCTGTGAGAGTTGCTCTCGGAGAGGCTTTCAATCTACCTGCAGGATCGATCACCACAGGAAAGATCTATGCAGCATTGCGTCAGCTAGGTGTCGATAAAGTGTTTGATACCAACTTCTCGGCGGACCTCACCATCATGGAAGAGGGTACCGAGTTGGTGAAGCGCCTTACGACCGGCGAGGGAGCGATACCTCAGATAACCAGTTGTTGTCCAGCATGGACCGACTACATGGAAAAATACTATCCGGACATGATTCCCAACTTCTCATCTGCCAAGAGTCCCATGATGATGCAGGGAGCAGTAACGAAGACCTATTATGCCGAGAGGGCGAAGGTCGATCCGGCGACGATCTATTCGGTCGCAATCATGCCTTGTACTGCTAAGAAGTTTGAGATTTCACGAGATGAGAATATGTTCGCTTCCGGCTTTGCCGATGTCGATCTAGTTCTGACTACACGTGAGTTTGCACGACTGATCAAGGCAGCGGGAATCGATTTCACCAGCCTTGAGGACGAGAAGGCCGATAGCCCAATTGGAGCATACGCCGGAGCCGGTACCATCTTTGGTAATACCGGAGGTGTCATGGAAGCCGCTATTCGAACAGCATATAACCTCATGACCGGAGAGGATCTGAAGGTTGTGGAGATCGAAGCTGTCAGAGGAATGGATGGAGTTCGAGAGGGCGTCGTAGATGTGAAGGGAACCAAGTTGAAGGTTGCTATCGCACACGGAATGGCGAATGTAAGTTGTCTGCTTGATGAAATTCGTGAAGCGCGAGACAGCGGAAAGGAGCCACCATACCACTTTATCGAAGTCATGGCCTGCCGTGGCGGTTGTATCGCAGGTGGCGGTCAGCCCTACGCAACGACCGATGATATTCGAGAGAAGCGCATAGCGGCACTCTACACCGACGATGCGAACAGTGAGGTCCGTTGTTCGCACCAGAATCCAGAAATTCAGCAGATCTATAAGGATTACTTTGGAGAACCGTTGAGTGAGAAGGCTCACCACTTGCTTCACACAACATACACCGAAAGAAAAATCTACAAGAAATAGTGACTGAATTAGCTTGAAAGTGCTATCAAGGGTGCTGGGAAACCAGCACCCTGATTTGTGGTGCACCGGAGATGGGGGAACAACGCTATATCACGTTCTATTCAAGTCCTCGGCTGCCATGCTGGAGCGGAAAGATTCTAGACTCGCGACCCCTTCTTGTTCGTCTACTTTCATGAGTAGGATGCCGCCAGCAATGAAAAGTATAACTATCGAAAGGATTCCGAGTCGGTTGCTTCCAGAGAGTATGGTTACCACTCCGAGAAGTATCGGGCCGATGATTGCGGCGAATTTTCCCAACATATTGAAGAAACCAAAGAACTCTGCGGAGAACTCGGTCGGAATGAGTCTGGTGTAATAGCTTCTGCTTAACGCTTGAATACCTCCCTGGAACAGACCAATCATACCCGCCAAGGCATAGAAATGCCATATCTGGGACATGAAGAATCCAAGGATAGAGATGCCGCAATATGCGACAATCGCCACCAGCAGTGCCCGTTTCACCCCAATTCTTTTTCCCAGGAAGTTGTATGCAATTGCTGCTGGGAACGCGACGAATTGTGTGATGAGAAGCGCAACGATGAGTGATGAGGCAGGAAATCCGATCGCTGTACCATAGTCGACCGCCATACGTATGATCGTGTCCACGCCATCGATATAGAACCAGTAGGCAAGAAGGAAAAGGCCCACTACCTTGAGATCGCGAATAGCCTTGAAGGTCACGATGAATTGACGCAGCCCATTCCGAACAGCCTGCTTCGAGTCTTCCTTAGCTCCATACCGTGGTTCCTTCACCCAGATGAGAATTGGGATCGTAAAGACTGCCCACCAGATGCCGACCGAGATGAAGGCGGCTTTCACGGCAGCCACTTCATCAACAAACCCGAACCATGACGGATTCAGGTACATGAGCACATTCACGAGAAATAGGGTTCCTCCACCAATATAACCGAGTGCGTACCCGAGCGATGAGACGAAATCGACCCGCTTTGGGGAAGCAACTGCAGGTAGCAGGGCGTCGTAGAAGATCAATGATCCGGAGAAACCGATCATAGCGAGTATGTAAAACATGACAGCGAGGGGCCACATGCCAGCTTGGACGAACCAGAGGCCACTTGTCATGACACATCCGAGAAAGGTGAAGAAAATGAGGAATCGCTTCTTGTAGCCTCCTCGATCAGCTATCGCACCGAGTACTGGAGCGAGCAATGCTACAAGAATGGCCTCCAATGAATTTGCCAGACCGAGATAAAAAGTACTCTCCTGCACGCTGTGTGTGCTGGTCCAGTAACTACTGAAGAATATCGGGAAGAAGCCCGCCATGACCGTAGTGGCGAATGCGCTGTTTGCCCAATCGTAGAGAGACCATGCAATGATGGCCTTACGTGAATCTTGCTGCATGGAACCTCCTCCACTTCTTCAAAAAAATGGCTGCTGCATAGATCGATTCGTATGCAACAGCCGACTTTGTTTCTTGTAGGCTAATCAGCGAATAGCCAATTCAGTCTCATAATCATAGAACTTCACCTTCTCCAAGTCTGGAATGAGGCTGATCTTCTGGTCTACGTGGAGAATAATGTGCGGCTCGATCTTCCCGATGAACTGGTGCTTACCAGCTGCCACATAGATATGAGTCTCGGAACCAAGCGGTTCGACAACCCCCACCTGTCCATTGATGGTGGTATCTTCAATCGGATCATCGGAGAATTTTACATCTTCCGGTCTGATCCCGAATGTCACCTTCTTGCCAGCGTAGTCAGCGAGGAGCTTGTTCTGTTTCTCTGTGAGTTTGATTCGGAATGAGCCCTCATCTGCGAACAGCTGCTTTCCCTCGGCCACGATATCGACAGTCATGAAGTTCATGGGAGGTGATCCGATGAATCCTGCTACAAACTTGTTGTTCGGTTCATTGTAGAGATCGAGTGGTCCACCGATCTGCTGGATGATACCTAATTTCATGACGACGATCTTGTCTGCCATGGTTAGTGCTTCAATCTGGTCGTGTGTGACGTAGATCATGGTAGCTTTCAGCCTGTTGTGAAGCGAAGAGATCTCGGCACGCATTTGCACACGCAGTTTTGCATCGAGGTTCGACAGTGGTTCGTCGAACAGGAACACTTTGGGCTTTCGAACAATGGCACGACCTACAGCTACGCGCTGACGCTGTCCACCAGAGAGTGCCTTCGGCTTACGATCGAGCAACTGCTCGATATCGAGAATCTTGGCAGCTTCGCGAACACGCTGGTCGATCTCTTCCTTCGGGAACTTCCGAATCTTGAGTCCGAACGCCATGTTGTCATACACGGTCATGTGCGGATAGAGTGCATAGTTCTGGAATACCATCGCGATGTCGCGATCTTTCGGTGGGACATCGTTCACCATTTTACCATCGATGTACAGTTCACCGTCTGTAATATCCTCCAGCCCAGCGACCATACGGAGTGTGGTGGATTTCCCACAACCGGAAGGACCTACGAGAACGACGAATTCTCTGTCCTTGATTTCGATGTTCACATTGTCGACAGCCTTCACATTGCCATCGTACACCTTCGAAATGTTTTTCAATTCTACAGTGGCCATAAAAACCCCCTACTTATCTTATTACAGCCAGTTTACTCCGACCTCAAGCGGTTGTCAATCATAACCATGTGAGGCCGATATTTACAGCGGGGCGTGAATGGCTGGCTCAGGCTTCGTCTGTGTTCAGTATGCGAACACGTTCACTGTTGAAGTCGATGGATACCAGCTCTCCCTCTTTGAACACCCGTTTCGAGTGAGGGTCGTCGATCTGAACCAATACTTCACCAAATGGCGTCGATACGAACGATTCTAGACTGTTGCCTAGGTACACATTCATGCGCACTTTTCCATCGAGATGCCCATTGCCATGCTCCTGAAGCCTGAGAGACTCGGGTCGAGCCATGAGAACCGCCGAGTCTCCGGTTTGGACATTGGGGGCTGCCTTGGCTACTTTGACCTCCTTTCCTCCGAGGTTGCAGGACCATAGACCATCATCCTTGCCTCCGATCTCCACTGGGAAGAATGCAGCTTTCCCCACGAATCCAGCGACGAATCGTGAGTCGGGTTCTTCATAGATCTGCTCTGGAGCCCCGATTTGTCTGATGAATCCGTCTTTCATGACGATGACTCTATCTGAGAGACTCATGGCCTCCACTCGATCATGTGTCACATAGATAGCGGTAATCCCGAGAGTTCGTTGTATTCTCTTGATCTCCACCCGCATCTGTTCGCGAAGTAGTGCATCGAGATTGGACAGTGGTTCGTCTAGCAGCAACACAGATGGTGTTACAATCAGCGATCGTGCTAACGCCACACGCTGCTGCTGACCACCGGAGAGTTTCCCCGGAGCCCGATCTCCATACGTGGCAAGGCCGACAAGGTCGAGCGATTCGTTGACCCGTTTCCGTATCTCATCTGGTGCCACCTTACGAAGTTTAAGTCCATAGGCAACATTATCGTACACACTCATGTGCGGAAACAGTCCATAACTTTGAAACATGGTGGCTGTATCTCGCTTGTTCGGCGGGAGCATGGTCACATCGGTATCTCCGATGAGAATCTGCCCTTCGGTGGGGAGTTCGAATCCTGCGACCATACGGAGTGTGGTTGTCTTGCCACAGCCCGAAGGCCCTAGCAAAGTCACCAACTCTCCCGGTTCTACAACGAATTCGGCACCATTTACCGCAATGACATCGGCTTTTCCCTTCACATCTTTGAATCTCTTGGTCACGTTCTTCAATGTAACTGAAACACTTTTCTTTTTCATATCGGTCCCTTTATCGAGTGGAGATTGTCTTCTGTGTAAGCTTATCGTCCTTCACCAGAATCTGCAGGAGTCCAAACACTCCCAGAACGATGATGATGAGTACCGTACACAGGACACTGGCCAAGCCAAAACGGAGATTTTCCGAATAACTGAGAATCTTAATTGTCAGGTGGTACCATTTTGCCGAGATCAGGAAGATGATTGCACTTACCGCTGTCATGGATCGAACAAAAGTATAAGACATGCTGGAAAGGAATGCAGGGCGGACAAGCGGGAGGACAATGGTCTTGAACACTGTCGGTACATCGGCTCCGAGATCCTGCGCTGCTTCCTCGATCGAGGGATCGATCTGGTGCAATGCGGTGATACCGTTCTCCAGGCCGACCGGCAATTCTCGGATCACGTAGTTGATTACGATTATTGCGCCGGTTCCAACCAACAAGAGCGGCTGCTTGTTGAACGCGATGACATACGCGATTCCGATGAGTGTTCCCGGAATTGCATAGGGAGTCATCATGAGTACCTCGAGAAGCCGCTTGCCTGGGAACTTCTTTCGTACAAGCAGCATGGCTGCGACCATTGCGATAAGCCCTGCCAGCGGTGCCGAGATGAGTGCAAGCAGTACCGTGGATGTGAGTGAGTCCCAGCTATCGGGGATCGCTTTCCAGTTTTCCAGCGTGAATGTATAGTCTATACCCCAGTTCCGTACGAAACAACCGGCTACAATGGTCAAGTAGAGCATGAGAATGAAACCCAGCACAGCCCAAGTGATTCCTGCCAATATATTTCGAACAGGAGTCGTGGTGAGCTCTGTAAGCGTGGTCGAAGGTTTACCAGTAACGGTAACGAAACTCTTTCTGCTGACCCAGAAACGCTGGACCATGAAAGCAGTCACAGTCGGTAGCAGCAGCATGAAAGAGAGTACAGCGCCTCCTCCAAGATCGTTCATGCGTCCTGTCACCATCATATAGGCTTCAGTCGAGAGCACTCTAAGATTTCCCGAAAGAAGTAGCGGGTTCGCGAAGTCTGCAAGTGAATTGGTGAATACCAGCATCCACGCAGACAAGATTCCTGGAACTGTGAGCGGGAAGGTGATCGATTTGAAGGTCTGCCACCTCGTTGCAGAGAGGTCGAGCGAAGCATCCTCAACCGTCGAGTCGATCTGTCTCAGGACCCCACTGATCGTGAGGTAGGCAATCGGGAACATGCTTATGGTCTGTACCAGTGTCAGACCTCCCAATCCATAGATCGAAGTGTTCTGCATGTTCAGAAGCTGTTTGCTGATAAGTCCGTTGTTTCCGAACAGGAGTATGATCGAGAGCGAAAGGGAGAATGGAGGTGAGATTACCGGCATGGTGGCGAGTGTCGTCACCAGTTTCTTCTGCCGGAACGAAGTTCGTTCGACAAGAAATGCAATGAGAAAACCCAGTATGGTGGAGATGGTTGCTGTGGAAACGCCCAATCTGAGAGATCCCCAGAGTGCAACGATGTAGGCAGGAGAGAGTCCCATTTTCCAGCGGTCCATGGAGAATTGATTATTGCGGAAGAACGAGAGCCGAAGCGCCTCGAAGAGCGGGAAGGCCACGAAAACCCCTACAATAATGAACAGGCCGAGGACCATGAACCCAGTGATCGGATCCCGAGTGAACATGATCACCCAGGAGATGGCAATGAAAGCGATGGCCGCTCCGATTGCGAATATTGCCAAGAGTCGGCTGTACCCCGAAGCGCCACTGGTCGGGACGAGTATCATGACCGCTCCAACCGCTTCATAACCGTTCTCTGCGATGAGAGGAGCGAAAAAGACACGAACGTCACTGGCATCATTGTTGATAACCGATGGATATCGGGAGGGCAGTTGCATCGCTTCTAGGTAGTAGGCACTCTCCAGAGCATTGGTGAACGGTTCGGTTCTCCCGTACTGGTTCCAGAGTTGTTCAGCGACAGGAGATCCTCCTGCTGCCGGGACGAAGGTGAATCGGTTCTCATCGAAGGTGAAATACATAGCTTGAGCGTCGGGGATGATTGTAGAGACTCCTTCTAGCCAGTGAGGAATGTCCGATTCATCTTCAGGTACTGTCTGAACGAAGAGACCCACTTCGTTATAGTTCCGCTCTTCAACGTACGCTACGAACGAATCAGTGAGTGTCCTGTACATCCAAATGTCCGCGGCGATGAAAACCACCGCCACGAGACAGAATTGAATAATTCTTTTTTTTGTAAACATCTGCTGTCCAATACAGCACAAGGCTGTCATTCAGGGTGTTTAGCGATACTGTCCGATCTCATGTGTCCATCTGTCAAGCAGACGAGTCTTGTTCACAGTATCTCCATCCCAAGCGAAGTCCTGCTCCACGGTTTTGATCTCATCGATCGAGAGAGCTTCTGGGTGTTTTGCTGCACCATCTGCAACAAGGACAACATACCATTCGGTGAACTTTTCCTGCGCCACGGGTGATGAGATGATCCAGTCATAGAGTTTCTTAGCATTTACGGCATCTTTGCCACCTTTCACCAGAGACATGGAGGCAAGTTCAAATCCGGTTCCTTCCGAGGGAGCTGCAATCTTGATATTGGCTCCAGCATCTTTGAGTTTCACTTGGTCGTGAGCATAGCCGATAGCAATAGGAATCTCTCCAATGGCCACACTCTTTCCAGGTGCTGAGCCGCTCTTGGTGTACTGGTCGATGTTCTTGTCGAGCTTTTTCATGTAGTCCATCATCTGATCTTCCCCACCAAGCACATACCGCATGGTAGTCAACACATTGTACGCGGTACCCGATGAATTCGGGTTCGCTACTCTGATAAGACCTTTGTATTCCGCCTTGGTAAGGTCTGCCCAGCTGGTGGGAGCCTGGATGCCCAACTCCTTCGCACGATCGAGGTTGGTCACAATGGTAAGGGGTCCGACATAGAGGCCGATCCAGAAGTTTTCCGGGTCGCGATACTGTGTCGGCGTCTTACTCGCATAGCGGGAAACGTAGGGAGTGGTCAGCCCCTTCGTCTTTGCTGTGATATGGTCGAGACCGACACCGCCGACCCAAATGCTAACCTGCGGATTAGAGGATTCAGCCTCCAGTCTCGCCACGGCTTCGCCACCAGAGAGACGAACGAAGTTGACTTTGATTCCAGTCTCCTTCTCAAAGAGATCGAACAAAGCTGCCGCAAGTGGCTCCTCCAGCGTTGTGTAGGCACTTACACTTCCTGCAGAAGTCGGTGCAGCAGGAACTGCTTGAGGTTCCGGAGCTTTCTCTCCTCCGCCCTGAGCGAATACTGCAGGCGCAAGGAGAACTGCAAGTAACAGTAGAGATACAATTTTTTTCATGATGTTCCTCCTAGAGAACTATGTGCATGATACATTGTCCGGCGAATATGAGCGTTGCGCAAGGAAAATCTCTAGGAATTATGGAGAAAACGAGCTTGTATATCACTGCTGAGTAGTATATAAGGAAAATCTTGTCAAACCGTGCAATCGATGGTGTACTACTTGCAAGAACAACAGGTTTTGGCTATGATTGTGTTGCAGTTGCGACTGTCGTATAACGGCTATTACCCGAGCTTCCCAAGCTCGTGACGGGGGT
>CAYYOL010000037.1:0-21733 GCA_964473245.1 uncultured Spirochaetaceae bacterium | reverse complement strand
GAGCTATACCCCCGCAACAAGAAAAATAGTATGTCAATCGCAGAATTTTGTCTAGTGATCGCATTGCCTCATGATTATTCGGACCACACAAAGAGAAATCCACTTGAAATGAATCCCGCATAGCCAGGACCTGCGGTATTTCCCTTACCTCGGCAATGGATTAGACACTTTCAGCAGTGAAGATTTTCTCAGGCACGGATTCTGGTCGCAAGGATAGTCGATAACTTAAACTGAAGGTGATCTCGCCACTTTTCTCGGTGGCTATCCCCTCTAACTTGTTAAGATGAAGGGTATTCTTGGTATTCGGATTATAGATGGGCTTTCGACTTTGGCATTGTAGAGACCTTGTTACTTATTCCATACGAATTTGTAGGCATTGCTCATGCTATACGGTATAGCATTATCATGATAAGTCATTACCTTCTGTAAATCGTTTTAGGGGATATAGTAGTATGGTTCTGGGCATTCATGAACAATCGATGTGTAACGTTTTCGGGTGTCTGGAGTCTAGGGAAAAAATAAATTGTTGACAGCAGCGAAATGTCGGGTTAGTCTGTTGTCAGACAATGTAGAAGTGGAGCGTACATGGACCCTGTTAGGAAGATGCCAATCACCGATCAGGTGGTTGAAAAAATTAGAAACTCTATTATCGAAGGTGAATTTGAGGAGGGAAATAAGCTACCTTCTGAACAGGCTCTATGCTTATCCTTAAGAGTAAGCCGTTCTACTGTACGCGAGGCCTTTCGGGTATTACAGACAATGGGGTATGTGGAACTAAAGCCAGGTAGAGGAGCCTTCGTACTGAGCGCAACACCAGATAAATCAGTGGATGTGAGAGACTGGTTCAAAGTGAACGCCCCCAAATTAATTGATTTCATTGAGGTTAGGAAAGCCATAGAAAGTCTAGCAATACGCATTGCAGTTGAACGTAGTTCTGAAGAGGAGTTTGAGAAATTAGAAGATATAAATGATCATTTTATGAAGGCTGTATACGCCGATGAGGTCAAATCGATGGCGTTTCTGGATGAGGAGTTTCATAGAATAATTGTAGATATGTCACATAATTCATTATTAATTAACATCAATGGGATTGTTGCCCAGGCTTTCAAGAAATATAGAAGCATTTCGTTCCAAGTAAGGAAGAATGCTCTCAATGCAATTGCACCTCATTTGGAGATTCTTGATTCATTAAAGCAAAAAGATGCGCCTCGTGCTGAAAAAAGTATAGAAAACCATCTTACTATGGCCCTTAAGGATATGGAAGATGTTATATCGGAATAGTTCGTCTTATATACTAAATTGTCTGATAGCAGACAAAAAAGAAAAAGTATTGTAGCTACATATATCTAAGGAGAGTAATATGTTTAACAAAGACAAGTATGGAAAAATTCTAGTTCCTGTAGTGACACCATTTACAGAGAAAGGCGATGTTGATTATTCAGCAATGGTTGAGATTGGAGAAAAACTCCTCGAGAAAGGATGGGCAGATTCATTCGTCTTAAGTGGGACCACAGGTGAGTTCTTCACCATGAGTACAGAAGAGAGAATAAAGATATTCAAGACGATGCATGAAGCATTCAATGGAAGGATCCCTCTTATCGCAGGAACTGGTGCAGCTTCTACACGTGAAACACTCGTCTTGACCAAGGCTGCTCAAGATATCGGTTTTGAATTGGTTATGGTAGTTGCCCCGTATTATACGAAGCCTTCCCAAAAAGAAATTCTAACCCATTTTCAGACGGTGGCACGGAACGTCTCCATAGATATTATGATCTACAATATTCCAATTTTCACTGGTGTAAACACAGAACCCGCCATGGTGGCAGAACTTGCCAAGGAGCCAAACATTGTTGGGATCAAGGAAGAGGCAGAGCTGAATGCAAAACAGATTACAGCATTCATGAATGTCACACCGGACGATTTCATCATCTATAACGGCGATGACACGATGGTTCTAGAGTCTTACGCTCAGGGATTTGAAAGAATTGGAGGAGTCATCAGTGGAGGAGCACATATCGCAGGCGATCAGATACGCAAGATGATTGACTGTATTCATGAGGGGAAAGTGCAGGAAGCCTCGCTGATTCAGAGAAAGCTTTTCCCATTGTACCGCATTATGGGGCAGGGAGGTCGGACCAATCCCGTGTGTCTGATCAAGGAGGCCATGAAAATGGTTGGATATCCTGCAGGCTATCCGAGGCAACCTCTTCTACCAGGAACACCCGAAGAAGTAGCTAACGTAAAGGCGATGATGAATCAGGTCGGGATTCTAGACTGAGGTATGAGACAGAAGCGAGGAGAGCAGTATGAGTTTGAGACCTGAGGAGATGATAACAAGATTGAAAGGTCCTTTGACGATCTTTCCAACGCATTTTGCAGCTAATGGAGATCTGGATCTTGGCGCTACACGAGCATCGGCTCAATATGCGAAGGAGGTCTACGCTGGACATGATGGTTGTGTCATGATTGCAGGTAGTACGAGTGAATTTTATGCAATGACCGATGAAGAGTCTCTAGCTCTCATAAAGACGGTTGTCGATGAAATTGCTGGTTCGGTCCCTGTCATTGTAGGAACTGGCCGTGCCGCAACACGTCTATCCATAGATATGAGCTTAAGAGCACAGGATCTTGGTATAGACCTCGCAATGGTGAGCAATCCATATTACATGCACGTTACTGAAGAAGGACTTTACCGACATTTTTCGCAGATAGCAGAACAACTTGATGTGGGGCTCATGATATACGACAACCCAACAACAAGTAAAATTGCTATACCTCCACATCTGATGCAACGACTGTCAAAAGTGCCGAACATCATCGGTGTGAAGGAAAATTCAACCAATATTGAGAGTTACTACTGGATGCGAAGTGTGGTGGACCCAAAAGATATGGTAATCACTTGTGGAATTGGGCATCTTATGTTCATGTTTGAAGCTCCTTGGGGTTCTCCTGCTTTTGTCTCTGAGCTTCTCTGTTTTGCACCTAAATTGGCATTCGATATATATGAGGCTTCCGTTTCACGAGACTTTATCAAGATGAAAGAACTTCTAGACTCACTCATTCCCTATCATCAATTTGTGGGGCGCTGTGTTGCACGAAGAAAGATTCCTACCATATTAGGTCAGGAGTGGGGAGGTAAAGCCACTTCGGTCTACCAGTCAATACTGAAGAAGGCTATGGAACTAGTTGGACTTCCAGGAGGAATCGTCCGAGAACCATTAGAGAATATTTCCGATGCAGAAACTACCGAACTGAAGGAAGTTTTACAAGCAATCGGGATAATTTAGAAGGAGGAGAATGATGAAAAAGATTATCGTTCTTATGTTGGCATTGGTCATGGTGGTACCAATGGTGTTCGCACAAGGAGCAAGTGAAAGTAGTGAAGTTTTTCCTAACAAGCCGATCAAACTAATTGTCCCTTGGTCTGCGGGTGGCGGAACGGATGCAATTGCGCGAGCTCTTGCTCGATCTGGCGAAAAGCATTTGGGAGTTCCCGTAGTAGTTGAGAACAAACCAGGCGGAACAGGAGCTGTGGGGCTTGGTGAGACAGTCAAAGCTAACCCAGATGGGTATACCCTAGCTCTCCTTCCTGTCGAATTGAGCTTTTTGAAGGATCAAGGAATCTATCCCTTTGATTTTAGTAATTTTACTCGGATTATGAACCTGAATACTGATCCTTCTGCATTGACAGTCAAAGCTGATGCACCATGGAATAGTCTGAAAGAATTTGTAGATTATGCTAGGAGGAATCCAGGTAGTATCAAGATTGGACACTCTGGTACTGGAATGTTGTGGCATCTCGCAGCAGCGACTCTTGCCTTGGAGACAGGAACAGAATACACCTATGTACCATTCAATGGAGCCGCAGATGCTATAGCTAGTGTTCTAGGCCAAAACATTGATGCTGTCACGGTTAGTGGAGCAGAAGTTTCTGCGCAAGTGAGAGCTGGAGAGATGAAGATTCTTGCAGTCTTTGGCGAGAACAGGTTAGATATTTTTCCAGAAATTCCTACCGCAAGAGACCAAGGTTTTGATGTCGTTGTAAATACATTTAGAGGGCTTGGGGGACCTGCAGGAATATCAGAAGACAGAGTTGCAATTCTTCATGAAGGATTCAAGAAGATGATGGAGGAGCCTGAATTCGTAAGTGTGATTAGCAACATGGGGCTTGGAATCGACTATCGGAATACCGAAGACTATTACAAGCTAACAGAAGATACTGCACGAACCTTGGAACCCGTATTGGAAAGTCTTCTTGAAATCAGATAAGTCTGGTTTGTGAAGATACATTCGTTTCGCTCCAGGCCATCCTGGGGCGAAACAAAAATTCTGGGATTAACAAATGACAACAAAACAGAAAACAATAATGGAAGTCGTTCTTAATACATTGTTCATTTCTATAGCGATTGGAATGTTCATTATTTCTAAAGATTATAGGTTTGTTCGAGGAACTCTTTTAGGCTCTCGAACTTTTCCCATACTGATAGGATCAATAATGTCAATTTTTGGAATAGTGAATATTTCTGTAGCTTTGAAACGTTTCCTTTCTGAATCAGAGCCTGAGGTAATTCAGGATTCTGAAGCGAAATCGGGGAATAGACTTCATGATTGTATTCGAATGTACAGAGTACAAATTGCAGTTGGATTGATGGTGATCTATTATCTCTTGCTAACCTTGATAGGTTTTATTTTTGCAACAGTGATCTTTTTGCCTTTGATCCTGTATGTGTTGGAATACCGAAGGCTCTTCCAAGTTATTCTGGTAACGGTGATAGGAGTGGCGTTCCTTTATATATCATTTAAAGTGTTACTTGGTGTTCCCCTCCCTGAAGCAATCCTGTTTTAATTGGAGAATGAGATGATTGAATATTTACTGAGTGGATTTGGATTTTTGTTCACCACAATGGCTGCACCTGCACTGTTTGGAGGAGTTGTTTTAGGAATAATGCTGGGCGTATTACCTGGACTGACGGCGACAATGGGTATCGCTTTACTTATTCCATTGACTTATTATGTATCTCCGGGAATTGGTCTTTCGATGCTCATCGGAATATTTGCTGGAGGAATCTATGGAGGTTCTGTTTCAGCAATATTGTTGAAAACCCCAGGAACTCCTGCTGCTGGAGCAACGCTCTTGGATGGATATCCTCTTTCCCAGAGTGGTCATGCTGGTAAAGCCATTGCGATCGCTACAATTTCGAGCGCAATTGGAGGACTGATTGGAGCCCTGATTCTTTCATTTCTTGCTCCACAGATTGCAAAGATTGCAGTTCGCTTTGGTCCTACTGAATATGTTCTGCTCGGGGTCTATGGTCTTACAATGATTTCATATGTCTCAGGTAAGTCCCTTATTAAAGGACTCTTTGCGGGGTGTATTGGTTTGCTGATTTCAACATTCGGTATAGATCCAATCACAAGTGTTCCTCGGTTCACGTTCGGAACACTGAATCTTCTAACAGGTTTTGAGTTACTTCCAATTCTTATCGGGATATTTGCAATGTCACAAGCAATCGAGGGAGTGCGAGACTCAAGGGAGATCTCTCCTCCACAGGTCAAGCTAACAAATGTCGGAATTTCAATTAAGGAGTTTATTAGGATTCTACCTCATATCGTAAAGTCTGCATTTATTGGAACATTTGTTGGTGCAGTTCCGGGGACGGGAACCGATATTGCCGCATTTCTTTCTTATGGGGAAGCTAAAAGGTCTTCGAAGCATCCAGAGGAATTCGGGAAGGGGTCGATAGAAGGTGTTGCAGCTCCTGAAGCGGGTAACAATGCATGTGTCAACGGTGCCATGATTCCAATGTTCACCCTAGGAATTCCTGGGGAAGCCGCGACTGCAGTCATCCTAGGAGGACTTATGGTTCTCGGGTTACAGCCCGGCCCATTGCTTTTCGCTGATAGCCCTGAAGTAATTTATACAGTTTTCGCAAGTACAATCACTTCCAATCTCTTCATGATTGTGCTTGGGCTTGTAGGAGCTCGTTTCTTTGCTAAGGTCTTATCATTGCCGAAGAGTGTCATTGTTGCCTTTATATTTGTCTTTTCTGTTCTTGGTGCATACTCCATGAGAAATAGCATGTTTGATATTCTTGTCATGATGGCAGCGGGTCTTCTCGGTTACATTTTTTCCCTCTTGGACTATCCGGTTCCTCCAGTATTACTAGGAGTAATTCTTGGACCTCTTGTAGAATCCAATCTAGGACGGACGCTGCTGGTCTCTGGAGGGGATCTAACAATTTTTTTCAGACGACCTATATCGATATTTTTCATCATCATTATTGTTTTAACAATCGGATCAAATGTCTTTAAACACTATAAATCTAAAAAGTAATGTTTGATGAGACACTATTTTGTCAGTGACAAGAAAAGGAGCATAACTACATGAAGGATAAATTATTTGATGTCAGCGGGAAAATCGCCATTGTTACGGGCGGTCTTGGTCAGCTTGGAGCGCAATTCTCGAATGAACTAATCTCTCGAGGTGCGAAGGTGGCTGTATTTAACCGAACACTTCGTCCTGAATCTATAGAAAAATTATTCTCCAAGGGAAGTCGCGATGCTGGAGTCGTGCAATTCCATCAAGTCGACATTACAGACAGTGCGAGCATTCAGAAGGCTCTTGGTCAAGTTGTGAGTGAATGGGGCGTTCCGGATATACTTATTAACAATGCTGGAATTGATACACAACCAAGTGCACCTCCAGAAGTTTCTGGACCGTTTGAAAAATTTCCTGAGAAGGTCTTTAGAGATGTTGTTGATGTGAATCTCACCGGCACCTTTCTTATGACCCAGTCCGTGGGCGCTCTCATGGCAGATCAGGAAAGAGGATCAATAATTAATATTGGATCAATATATGGGATGCTTTCTCCAGTCCAGGATATCTATGCATATAAAAAAGAGAAAACTGGAGTGCCATTTATAAAGCCTGTCGCCTATTCTGCTGCCAAATCTGGACTGTATAATCTAACAAGATACTGTGCAACTTACTGGGCTAAGAAAAACGTTCGTGTGAATATTCTTAGTCCTAGCGGTGTATACCGAGAGACTCAAGATGCGGAATTCCAGAAGAATTATTGTGAAAGAATGCCTGTCGGTCGCATGGCTAGAGAAGATGAGTTCAATGGAGCAATCATTTTTCTCGCATCAGATGCTTCCAAATATATGACTGGAGCGAATCTTGTAATGGATGGTGGTTGGACAGCATGGTAAAAAATGAACTGGAATGGCTACAGGGGATATATTCAGCTTTAGTCACACCAATGGATTGTTCTGAGGAAATCAACTTCTCGGTATTACGGGACATTGTTGAATATCAAATTTCCCAAGGTGTAGAAGGTTTTTATTGTTGTGGGTCTTCCGGTGAAGCGCTACTACTTACTCTTGAAGAACGGCAGGCCATTGTGAAGGCAGTGGTCTCTCAGGTTGCAGGTAGAGTTCCTGTCATTGCTCATGTGGGAACTATACGGACAAAAGATGCAACTTGGTTAGCTTCCCGAGCATTTGATGATGGAGTATCTGCCGTATCAATGATCCCGCCCTATTACTACAAATTTACTCAGGAAGAGATCATTGGGTACTATCTCGATGTTGTAAAGGAAGTTGAATTACCGATAATAATTTACAATATCCCCCAGTTTACGGGAATCTCTTTCAACAAGGGGAATGCAGGAGTCCTTCTGGAAAATGATTCGGTTGTTGGAGTTAAGCATACCTCGAACAATCTATACGAGCTTGAAAGAATGAAGGCAGCATTTCCTGATAAGCTATATTTTAATGGCTTTGACGAAACATTCCTTCCCGCACTTTCAATCGGAGCTGATTCCACGATAGGAACAACGGTAAATCTTTTTGCTTCGAGGTTTAGGAAAATACGAGATCTCTACAAAGATGGAAGAATGACGGAAGCTCTCGTTCAACAGTCAATCCTTAACTCAAATGTAGAGTTATTGGTTAAGCATGGAATCTTCAACGGTGTCAAATATGCAATGTCCATAAAGGGTTTTCCTTGCGGTTCATGCAGGGCTCCATTTAAAAAGCTTTCTGATTTTGCGCAGAGAGAGATTGAATGTATGCTAAAGGAAAAGTATTGAAGACAAGAGTTTCAGATAATGATCAGACACTTTCAGCAGTGAAGATTTTCTCAGGCGCTTTGGGAGGACTCAGATAGTAGCCCTGCACCATGTCACATTCGATCGAATGCAGGTAATCCAGCTGCTCTTTGTTCTCCACTCCCTCGACGATCACATGAAAGCCCATGTCCCTGACCGCCTTGATCACGCTCTCTATGAGGCGGTGTGCCCGTCCATTCTCACTGAGATTCCACAGAAGCGATTTGTCGAGTTTGATGCAGTCGAACGGGAGATTCACGAGATAGGCGAGATTGGAGTACCCTGTCCCGAAATCATCTAAGTGGAAGTTGATTCCGCGATCGATCAGTGGGCGCATGACTGAGAGAGCCTCATTGTAGTCGGAGCTGATGAAGGTGCTTTCGGTCAACTCGATATTGATGATGTGTGGAGGTATGTGGTACCGCTGTATGATCTCCAAAATCTCATGAACTACATGGGTGTGTGAAAACTGTATACCTGAAAAATTCACCGAGATGGGGTATGTTCGTTGCCCTTTCGCCCTTGCCGCATCGAGTAGGGCACACACCTGGTCAAGAACCCATCGTCCGAGATCTCCGATGATCCCGAGCTCCTCCGCTAAGGGAATGAACTCGCTAGGGGAGACCACTCCCACCTGTGGATCGTTCATGCGAAGAAGGGCCTCGGCCTTCACCGGCTCTCCACTCTCGATGGAGAAGATGGGTTGCAGTTCGATGTAAAGGGTCTTCTCCTCAATGGCCACCATGAGTCGTTCAGCAAGCTGATTCTTCCTCTTGATCGTACTGAGCAGCGTGGCGTCACAGTGGACGACCTGTCCTTTACCACGGTTCTTCGCTGTTCGAATGGCATGGTCCAGGAGGGTGATCGGATCCGAGTCTGCATCCGGGCGGAAGGGGAGATGCAGGGTGGCGATCGACGCTCTGAGCTGGATGGAGAGCCCTCCGATGTGCCAACTGGAATGGAACCTTTGAAGGATGCTGTTTGCAAGATTCTCCCCATACTTCGCATTGACGATAACGGAAAACTCATCCCCGCCATACCGGAACACCTGCCCTTGAGGAATCAACTCGTGCAGGTTCTCTGCGATCGACTTCAGTAGGAGATCGCCACGACTCTGCCCATAGGTGTCGTTCACAGCCTTGAAATCGTCGAGGCTGACAACGAGAATCAGCGCCTTCCTGTTGTATCGGCGAATTTGGTTGATACTGGTGATGAAACTACCACGGTTCGGGTATTGGGTGAGAAAATCGATCGTGATGCGTCGTGTCTGGAAGTTGAGATAGACAGAGAGGATCGCCAAAGTGATTGCCGTACCTGTGAGCACAATATTCGGGTAGAGGAACTGGACGGTGATGATACCGAGCGAGAGAAAGGGGAGCCAGAGTATGACTTCAAAGAATGAGCGGTCCAGATATTTCCTTTCCATCCATATGATCACCAGTGTTACCGTGATCTGAAAAGATGCAACTACGAGAGAGAGTCGATTCAGTGGACCGCGAAAGTATTGGTGGGACTCATCGAAATGGAATATCCATCCGGTAAAGATGTTCAGAGCCACAATGACCAGGTAGAACGTCATGCTCAGGAAGAGAAGGGCAATGACGATGCGCAGCCTGCTCCGATGTTCCTGAGGTGTGAACTCGAATACATAGAGGAGGATGTAGAGTATGAAGATGAGAGGGAGCGGGGGATATAAGGCGAAGTAGGCGGTATTGACCACCATGTTCACCCAGAGGGGGATACTCGCAGCATGGTACACGGTTTGTATCGATAGGACGTTCAGTGCAGTACAGAAGATCGTGTAGTAGAGACAGAATCGGAACGTCTTGTCCCGTATCGTAGGCACTGCGTTGCCTCTGCGTGAGTTGCCCAGGATAATGACGATGATGAGAGCTGAGAGGATCTCTGGAGCGATATCCCACTGCATGTTCAGATTTTTATCCAAGGGTGAATAAAATGCAAGAGGTAAATGGAATTATTATGCAGTTCTAGCAAACGGCTCAGAAGGAAAAACCTTACGTTGTGGATAGTTTCGTCAGGAATTTCATTCAATGAAAGGAATTATTATCAAATCTATTGCAAAATTATCTGGTGATGATTAGTATACATTTCGTATGATTCGAAAATTCGGTCTCTCAACGCGACAGCTGAAACCCTATCTCTTCATGCTTCCAGCCTTGGCACTTGCGTACCTGTTCAGCTACCGTCCATTCTTCAAGACCATTGCGAACAGTTTCTCTCTCGTTAACTTCTCTGGAAGGATCATCGAATTCGTCGGATTCGAGAATTATAGAAATCTCTTTGCTGATCACAATTTCCAGATCAGTTTTCTCAACACCTTCCGCTTCGCGTTGTTCTTTGTCCCGATCAATCTGGTGTTTTGTCTGGTAGCGGCACTGCTCGTGTACCGGAAACGGCGATTCACCGCATTCAACGAGACCTTGTTCATTCTCCCCATGGCTGTTGCCATGAGCTCAGCAGCTCTCGTGTTCAGGGCACTGTTCAACCCCACCATCGGGGTCGTCAACTATCTCCTCGGGCTCTCGATACAGTGGTTCAATGACCCAGTCTGGGCTATGTTCACCATCATCGTTCTCGGAGTATGGATGGCTATCGGACTCGACTTTCTTTTGCTCCTTGGGGCGTTACGAAGTGTTCCCTCCCAATTGCTCGAGGCCGCCGAAATGGAGGGCGCAGGAGCCGTTGCAAAGTTCTTTCGAATTCAGCTGCCACTGATCAGTCCCACCATACTGTTCATCGTGAGTACCCGACTGCGCGATAGTATGCTACTCAGTGGTCCTGTCCTGGTTATGACTGAAGGAGGACCGCTCCGCTCGACACAGACGTTGGTCTATCAAATGTATATAGAGGGTTTCTCAGGGGGGAACTATAGTAAAGGCTCTGCAATAAGCGTGGTGGTGTTTCTCCTTACGTTCCTGATGATTCTTCTGGCATTTCGCTTCGAGCGTCGGAGGGTCTTCTACCAATGATGCAAGCTCGGAAAATAGGAAATATCAATAAGATGCTCTTTGCGACACTTCTCGGCCTGATCGTAGTGTTTCCCATCTACTACGCATTTGCAGCATCGTTTTTCTCGATCGGAGAATTTGCCTCCTATCCACCTAAGTTGTTCCCCTCTTCCTTCTCCCCTGTACACTATGTGAGAGCCGTAACTGGCTCCCCTCTTGTCCGGTTCATGGTGAATTCGCTCATCGCAAGCGGTATTGGGACCATCATTCGCATGGTAGTGGCCGTGCTCGCAGCATTCGCAGTCGCCTTCTTCGAATTCCGTGGTAGAAGGTTGCTCTTCTTTCTTGTGCTGGGAACTATGATGCTTCCTGCAGATGCCCTGATAATAGAGAATTTTCTGGCGGTGAGCAGAATGGGTCTGGTGGATACGTATCTCGGAATAATCTCTGTCTATCTACTTGGTCCGGTACAGTTGTTCATGCTTCGGCAAAGTTTCAAGACGATACCGAAAACCTACCGGGAGATAGCTTCAATGGACGGTTGTTCAGATCTGAATTTTCTGCTTAAGGTCGTTCTTCCGCTCTCTCGTTCGATAGTGCTCACACTCTCACTCCATTCCTTCGTCACCATCTGGAATACCTATCTCTGGCCGCTGCTGGTAACCAATAACCCGAACATGCGGACGGTGCAGGTAGGAATCACCATGCTCAGATACGCGGACAGTCTCGACTTTGGTCCAGTCTTTGCAGCGATCACCATAATCATCCTCCCATCTGTAGTTCTGTTTCTCGTGCTGAGAAAGCGCATAGTAGCTGGAATTACGTCGGGAGTCATAGTTGGATAACAAACCATACGGGGAGTATGTATATGAAAAAATTTCAATTCGTTATGAGTATTCTGATCTTGGCCTTGTGTGCGCCACTGGTACTTTTCTCGACAGGAACGAAAGAGCGTTCTGTAGATTCTGATATGCAAGGACAAGTGGTCGAAATCGAGTTCTGGCATCCAAACAGTGGTCTTCTTGGAGATGTCATGAGCGATTTGGTTGCACAGTTCAACGCCACCGTCGGAAAAGAGAAACAAATCGTAGTGCGAGAAGTCTACCAGGGAAAGGCCTCGGATGTCGCTACGAAGCTCCGTGCGAGTCTTCAGGCAGAACGAGCGCAGGATCTGCCTGACCTCGCTCAGGTCGATGCGACCGGAGTCATGGATGTGCGTGATTCTGCATTCATGGTTCCAGTTCAGCAATTAGTCGAATCTGATTCCGATTTTTCCCTCGACGATCTGCAACCGGGAACGGTGCTCTCCATGACGTACAAAGATGTCATGATCGGCATGCCATTCAACGCTTCGACCATTCTGCTCTATTACAACAAGGATGCATTCAGGGAGGTCGGTCTTGATCCCGAGCGGCCACCTCGAACGCTTGCAGAGTTGGCAGATTATGCTGAGTTGCTCGTGAAAACCAGTGCGGACGGACGAACCATCACCCGCTACGGATTTGCTGGTGTTCCCTCCTCGTACGAGCTGGTCTCTTGGATCGGACAGCAGAATGGAGTCTCCTACCTCACAGACAAGCGAAACGGTCACGATGGGAATCCGACACGTGTGGTGTTCGACACCGAAGGGACTCTTGCAACGTTTCTGGATGAGTGGAGACAGGTGTATGAGCAGGGAGGTCTGGGGAATCTGACCAGCGATGTTCGTCAGCAGTTCATTGCAGGAAGAACCGCCATGTTTGCGATTTCGACCAGCAGTCTCGCGACGATTCTGAGCTCTGTGGGTGATCGATTTGAAGTCGGTGCGGGGTATTTGCCCATGGTGAATGAATCGTCGACCGGAGGTGTGAATATCGGCGGTGGAGCAATTTTTGTCTTCGAGAATGACAACGATCCACGGAAAGCTGCTACATGGGAGTTTCTTAAGTATCTCGTGAGTGCGGAGTCTCAGCTGTTCTGGCACATGAGAACAGGGTATTTCCCCGTGAATCTCGCGACCTACGAGATGGAGGAGTTCTCCGAACACCTTGCCGAGAACCCTCTGTTCAAGGTTGCTATCGATCAGCTCAACGATAGTGACCCCCGTATACAGAGTGTCTGGTGGCCGAACAGCTATCAAGCCTATTACGAGATCCAGAATACTATCATCGAGATGCTTGAGCAGAATCGAAGTACCGATGAGGCCGTTCAGAAGATTTCGAACACCCTGAATCGGTATATGGATGAGTACAATCGGATGAATCGGTAGCGGATATACTAGTGAATGGCGGATTCTATCGGGGGGCCTTGATAGAATTCGCACCGTTCCTTGAATTCGCAGTCTGGACAGGAGGAGCCGGGACAGGATTGAAAGCCGCCATCCCGCACAGACTCGAGCTGAGCAACATGCCAGTCGAGCTCTTCGAGCAGAGTCTCGAGCTCTCGCTTCTTTCTGAGTGTTTCGGATATATGGTGTCGATACTGTTTGAGTAGTTCGATTCTCCGTTTTGCCCCCGTCGTATCCTCAGGGCCCATACGTATGATCTTTCCGATCTGATCCAAAGAGAATCCGAATCGTTTCAACTGGAGAATTCTCAACAGATAGATCAGATCGGTATCTGAATAGTACCGTTGGCCGCCTTCAGAACGACTCTGGGTCTTCAACAGACCCAGAGATTCGTAGTATCGCACAGCTCGGACAGTGACATGGGCTTTCTTAGCCAATTCTCCTATCCGGTAATATCCTTCGTTCACGTTATAGCTCCCTTTCCATTGAGTGTACTATAGAGAGCTGTTCAGGAGAATACCTCCCCCGCAGCGCGGTAGACAATATCCACCAGATCCTCAATCTCGTTCAAATCAGTGCTCGAAAAAGCCAGTCTCAGGTATGCGTTCTTGATGGAAATGGTTCCAACCCCATATTCATCGAGGAGATGGGTCCTTAGATTCTCAGCATCCCCAGCACAGATGAAAGACATGAAATATCCCGAATTGAATGGGAGAGGTGTGAGATTCCCATTGTCTGCATGACGGGCGAGAGCCTGCTTCATGAGCCGGTACCGCTCGCCGATCTGTACGATTCCAGCATCTTTCTCGGCATGGTAGGTTTTGCTCTCCATCCCTTTCAGGAGAATGGTTTGAGCAGGTTTCGAACAAGAAGAGACATTGCCTCTGATAGCACCCATGGTTTTCTTTACAAGAGCTTCGTACTGTGAGTCACTCAACCCCTTCGAGTTGTAGGTTATGAACCCTACCCGGAAGCCCCAGACCATCTCCTCCTTTGTCGCTGCATCGCCCTTTATTGCGAAGATGTTCTCATGGGCGTCGCAGAGTTTGGCAAAAAGCGACTCACGGCAGATATCTTCCTCGAAGAAGAGTCCGAAATAGGCATCATCGGTGAAGATGAGGAGTTTTCTGCCCTGCTCTGCCTTCGAAACGAGCATGGACACGAGTTGATCGGCCTCTTTCACAGTTGGTGTGTAGCCTGTGGGATTGTTTGGGAAGTTGAGAATCATGGAGACTTGATCCCCTTCGATCGAATCGATGGTGTCGGCAAGTCCCTGGATGTTCAATGCACCATCGCTGAACAGAGGAAACGAGACCTGTTTCGCTTCGCGCTGTTCGGTGAAGACGAGGTTATAGTTTCCCCAATACATATCTGGGACAATGATCGAATCTCCCTTATCGAGAAACAGCGATGCTGCAAGACTGATTGCGTGTGTCAGGCCTCCGGTGACAACGGGGAGGCTGGTGCTTTTCCCCTCCATGGAGGGGTTCTTTCTAATCATCTCTCGAAGCCAAGCTTTTCTCAGTGCAGGATCTCCAGCGGTGGGGGCGTAGGGGAATACATCGTTTTTCGACATATCTCCTGTGAATTCCGCATAGATGGATGGAATGCACATGGCATTTCCCTGTTCTGTGGCAATGCCGATAGTCGCATTGTACTTGTGCGCTTTTTGCTTCGCCTCTGCTGACTGACTAATGATCCCCTTCGGGAAATACATACGGCGACCATAGTCTGATAGTAGGTCAAATGCGAGGCTTCCAGCCAACACATCGTTCAATTCTTTTGCCAATGGATTCATGTCTCGCTCCTTGATGAGAATGATACTACCATCATACTCGGGCAAATCAATTTCGTGAAGTGTGAATCGTCCCTTTGTTTACTTTCGATCACCTCAAAAAGCCTTCTGTTCCCCAATACACAAATTAAGTAGATTTTTGTTTAAAAATCGGTTCCGGTAGTGTACAGTTACAGCAGGTGTGGGCAGCCCCTATCGGGGGCATGGTGTCTGCAAAAAAACAGAAAAGGAGCTGTATATGGGAGAACAAAAAAAGGCACCCGTAAAGAAGGGTATGCTCGGTTGGTATTTCAACTTCAACTTGTTGTATCGAATTTTGATTGGTCTGATTCTTGGTGCGTTGTTGGGTATCATTTTTGGTGACAAGATTCTGTGGGTTGCTCCATTTGGAGCTTTGTTTGTCCGTTTGCTGAAGATGATCATGATGCCGATTATCCTTGCTACTCTGATTGTGGGAGCTGCTTCGATCAGCCCTGCAACTCTTGGAAAAGTCGGTGTGCGAGTAATAGCCTTCTATCTTCTGACCTCGGCATTCGCGGTGTTCGTTGGTCTGATGATGGGTACCATCTTCCAGCCAAGTGCAGAGATGGCGACCCTCTCTGTCGAAGCTGCCGGTCGAGCTGCAGCGAGTCAGCCAGTGTCTCAGACTCTGGTCAATATAGTTCCCACCAGTGTCGCACAGGCTGTGGTGAATGAGACTGTTCTGCAGGTGATATTCTTCTCTATCATCTTCGGTATCGGAGTTTCGTATCTGCGTATCAGCAAAGAGGAACGACTAAAGAAAGCCGGAGACACCATCTATCTCGTTTTCGATGGAACTGCAGAGATCATGATGCGAATGGTCACCGGAATCATGCAGTACGCGCCGATTGGTGTCCTTGCATTGGTTGCAGAGGTGTTCGCGAAACAGGGCTCCCAGGTTGCCGGATCTCTTGCCATCGTCACGATTGCCTGTTTCGTTGGGTATCTGATCCACATCGTGCTGGTCTACGGTGGATTGCTCAAGTGGAACAAGTTGAGTATCAGAAGATTCTTTCGAGATGCAAAGGATCCGTTCGTAACGGCATTCGTCACTCGTAGTTCGGGCGGTACGCTTCCTGTCACTATCAAGGCATCAGCGAACCTCGGAATTCCGAAGGATATCTCCTCGTTCTCACTTCCGTTAGGAGCCACTATCAATATGGATGGAACTGCCATCTACCAGGGTGTCTGTGCAATTTTCATTAGCCTTACGGTTACCGGGCACAATTTTACCCCAGGTCAGATGGGTATCATCATCCTAACTGCAACACTGGCATCGATCGGTACTGCTGGTGTTCCTGGAGCTGGAGCTATCATGTTGCTCATGGTTCTCGAAGCTGTCGGCCTTCCTGTCGTGGCAGGAACAGCAGTAGCTGGCGCATACGCCATGATTTTGGGTATCGACGCCATTCTCGACATGGGAAGAACTGCACTCAATGTCACTGGAGACCTCACCTGCACCACACTTGTGGCGAAGGGGATGAACCAGCTCGACACCGAAATGTGGGCATAGTGCACTTTTGCATGTAACGATTTGGAGGCTACCGAGTTCGGTAGCCTCTTTTCGAGTCAGGATCGGATCGGAGCAGGCAACTGGACTGCCCAGACGAAGAGTTCCAGCACTCTTCTCGACACAAGAGAGAATGTGTGTACTTTCCCATCTGCAGTGAATGAGATCGAACTGGTGAAGAACCGTTTCTTGTAGCTCGGCTCACCGACTGCTTCGCGAGGAATTTCGGTGATCTGGGCAGGCGAACCGAACGAAGTCGAGACGATGATGATACGGTAATAGGTGACGACTATCAGTTTTCTTTTCCCTTCATGTATCCCCATTGCAAAGCAGTTTATGGTTTCCAAGGGATAGAGTACCGATGCGAGAGGCTTGATCTCTGTTCTGAATCCGTAGAGATCGTAGACATACAGCTCCTGCATGCGTTCTCGAATCTCCCGTAAGCCCTGTCTGTTTGTCGCCACAATGCTACCTCTCATCTTCTGTACTGGATAGAAATTCATCATAGCACATGCGGAACTCTTGTCCATATACCAACTCTTCGATAATATCACTTCTGACAGCGAGACGGGGGAGTAGCGTATGGAGCGAGCGATAGGTGTCATCGGTGGAGTTGGGCCTTATGCAGGAATCGATCTTGTACAGAAGATCTTCGACAATACCATTGCAGAAAAAGATCAAGATCATCTCGACCTCTACATGACGAACCTTCCTGCCAGTATCGGAGATAGGACTGCGTACCTCCTCTCCGGCGGACCGAATCCCGCAGATGGTCTCTTTGAAAGTCTCAGGAAACTGGCTCGCATGGGTGCTACGATAATCGCGATACCCTGCAATACCGCTCATGCCCCCGCAATCTACGATGTAGTCAAGCGTAGAGCTGCACAGGAGTTCCCTAACATCGTCTTGCTGAACATGATAGAGGAGACCTGCGCCTACATTGCTCGACAATATCCCGAGGGGGCACGGATTGGTCTTCTCGCTACTCAAGGGACCCATGCTGTCGGTCTCTATCAGCAGTATCTTGTCCCCTATCCGCACCTCACGTTGGTAGAACCAGATGCCGAGGGGCAACGAAGTGTGCACGATGCGATCTACAACAGCACGTACGGTATAAAGGCAGTCTCTCCTGTGAGTGCGAAAAGTGTGGAGATCCTTCTCGAAGTCGGGCACTCGCTGATAGCAGAGCAAGGAGCCTCAGCTCTGATACTTGGGTGTACCGAATTACCACTCGCCTTGCAATTCGGCATGCTTCCCGCTCCGTTTATCGATCCAACCCTACTTTTAGCCAGAGCATGCATTCACGCAGCAGCTCCCGATAAGCTCTCGTCCAGTTGACTGTTCACACCCAAGCGGCTAAACTCTCTTGCATGTCTGAACAATTGATTACCACGTGCCTATTCGATCTGGATGGAACACTATTGCAGATGGATCACGATGCATTCATGAAAGCCTATCTCGCCGAATTCACCGCTAAGTGTACGAGCCTTGGTCTCGATTCGAAGCTGGGTCTTCACGCTTTCGGTTTGGGAATACAGGCTATGTTCGACAACGATGGATCGGTCACGAACGAGGTGGCTTTCTGGCAGGAGTTTGCCACACGACTCGGTCCGGGTGTCGATACGAGAAGGCAAGAGTTCGTCTCATTCTACTCGGAGGAGTTCAAACGGGTGCGGTCGGTGGTGCAGCCATCTCCACTGTCGGAAGCGATTGTAAGCGAGGTTCGACGGAAAGGATTCCGCACCGTACTCGCCACCAACCCTTTGTTCCCCGAGTCGGGGACATTCGAACGGCTCTCTTGGGCCGGGTTGTCACCCGAGATGTTCGATAGTATCACCACATATGAGTACTACCACTACACTAAACCAAACACTGCATACTACGAGCAGATTCTCGACCGATTGGCTGTCGATGCAGAAGCTTGTCTCATGGTCGGCAACAATGTTGAAGAGGACATGGTTGCACAGAGCATGGGTATGGATGTGTTTCTGGTTACCGATAATCTCATCAATCCCAATCAAGCAGATATTACTTCGTTTCGTCGGGGCTCTCTGTCCGAGCTTCTCGAATACTGCAAATCGATGCCAACGGTGGGGTGAAAGGAATTAGTATGATACAGCATGGTGATGAATCGCGATTGTCTCGTCCTTTGATAGCCTCTTTGTTGGCTATTCTGTGTACCATCCTTTGGGGAAGTGCATATCCGGCAATCAAACTCGGCTATGAATTGTTCTCCGTGGATGCCGCAGACACCCCGGGGAAATTAGCTTTTGCCGGAATCAGATTCGCGATTGCAGGAGTCATGGTCCTCCTGTTCAGTTTCTTTGCCGGTCGGTCCAGCCGACACATGCATACGCAAGAAACGCATCGACAGAGTCTGCGCTCCCTTACTGGGCAGCAGTGGTTTCAGATCATGGTGCTTGCCCTTGCCCAGACAACCGTCCACTACTATTTCTTCTACGTGGGCGTCTCATTTACCACCGGGGCTAAGAGTTCCATAATCAACTCATCATCGGTATTCTTCAGTGCGCTACTGGCACATCTGTTCTATGCGAATGACAGGGTCTCCGGCAGGAAAGGGGTGGGGATTCTCATCGGTTTCATCGCAGTGATTCTCGTGAACTTCGAGCCGAATATCGGGTTCTCCTTTTTGCTGCAGGGCGAGGGCTTCGTCATGATCGCAGCACTTCTCCACTCAGCAGCTGGGCTCTACAGCAAGCGCATCAGTCAGACAATCGATCCGGTATTGCTCACTGGGAGCCAATTGCTACTCGGTGGTGTGCTGTTACTCATCATCGGTATGCTCATGGGAGCCCCATTCCCGACCGGCGGTGCCGGAGCCTACCTGTTATTGGCCTACATGGCGCTCCTTTCTGCCGTAGCATTCTCCGTCTGGACTTCGCTTCTGAAGCACAACAAGGTCAGTTCAATCACGGTGTTCAATTTCATTATCCCAGTATCGGGAACTCTTTTGTCAGCTGCAATCTTGGGAGAGTCGATACTGCAGATCCAATATCTCATAGCACTCCCTGCCGTGGCTGCGGGAATCTATCTGGTGAACAGCACGGGGAAAAAACGGGGAGAACTGGCGTCTTCGTGACAGTCTGCGCCTCAGGTGGTTTTCCTTCGCTCTCCTTGCTCGGTCCGCTGGAGAACCCGCATGCACGAATCGATGGTGTCGTTGATCTCCTGTCTGGTCGTTGCATAGCCGAGACTGAAACGAACCGTCCCTTTCGGGAACGTTCCCAGACTTCGGTGCGCGGTCGGAGCGCAATGCAAGCCCACTCTCGTCTCGATACCCGAATCCAGAAACAGTTCGTAGGCAATTTGCGCATTATCGTGTTCGGGAAAATCCACACTGACCACACTGGTCCGGTCGCCACTCGATGTGGGGCCAACCACCCTGATTCGTGAATCGTTGGTGAAATAGGAGAGTAGCAGCTCAGTTCCTATGCGCTCGTTCTCGATGATGGTCAATCTGTGTTCTTGCACATAGTCCAGTGCTGCAGAGAGTCCCACGATACCGGGAAGGTTCTGTGTTCCCGCTTCAAATTTGTCGGGGAGAAACTCTGGCATCTCTAAGACGTCGCTTCTGCTCCCGGTTCCACCGGTCGCCCAAGGACGTACCAGACTTGCCAGCTCTTCGGAAATTACCATGCCTCCCACACCTTGCGGACCGAGCAGACTCTTGTGTCCGGTGAATGCAATGGCATCAATGCCGTCTTCCGCTACCGATAGAGTCGATGAGAGTGGATATTGCGCAGCATCGACAATCAATCGCAATCCATGCAGATGTGCGATTTCGGAGACAAGCTTGACCGGTTGTATGGTACCGGTCACGTTCGATGCTTGAGTAAGTATGATAGCCTTAGACTCTGGTCTGATCAGTGATGGTATCTGATCTACCCGCAGTAGGCCATCGATATCACAGGGGATGATCGAATAGGGGATACGTAGTTGAGTCAATGGACGCATGACCGCATTGTGTTCCATTCCACTTACCAGCACGTGATCTTCTGGTGTGAATAGTCCGGCTATCAGGGTGTTCAACGCATGAGTCACATTGAGACTGAAGAGGACGTTCCTGCTGTTGGTCGCTCCAAAGATTACAGCAAGTTTGTCTCGACACTCTTGGATACTTCCTGCTGTCTCATAGGCTCGATCGTACCCGCCTCTTCCGATATTCACCGCATGGTGTGCGAGAAAAGACGACATGGCGGGAGCCACTGTGGGAGCTTTCGGCCAAGATGTAGCTCCATTGTCCAGATAAATGGTTCTCATACAGCAATTCTACCATAGGGGAGGTGATTTTCCCATTGTATGTTTCAATAAACAACGGTTACAATCAGAATATCAGGTGTAGAGGAGGCTCCATGAACATCTCAAACGAAAAGAAATCACTTATAGTTGCGGGAGTGATCACGGGAATCATCTCCGTCGCTCTCGTGTTGTTGGGCAATCCAACGAATATGGGATTCTGTATTGCCTGCTTCTATCGGGACATTGCGGGAGCTCTCTCGCTACACAGTGCCGCAGTGGTACAGTATGTGAGGCCGGAGATTATTGGACTGCTGTTCGGATCGATGTTCATTAGCACCATCAGAAAAGAGTTCAATCCAAAAGGAGGCTCCAGCCCCGTGCTCCGTTTCATCATCTCCTGCTTCGTGATGGTAGGAGCTTTGGTGTTCTTGGGGTGCCCTTTTAGAATGATTCTTCGGCTCGCCGGGGGAGATCTGAACGCGATTGTCGGCCTTTTCGGCTTTGTTGCAGGAATCGTTTTGGGATCTCTGCTGCTGAATCGCGGGTTCTCCTTGGGACGAAGCTACAAGCAATCTAGGGTTGAAGGGAGAGCAATCGGCGGCGTTTTCGGTGTCATATTGTTCGCGCTCATCTTTATCCCCTCACTCTTACAGTTCAGTACCACTGGTCCTGGAAGTTTCAGGGCCCCGATCATCTTCTCCTTGGCGGGAGGGCTTATCGTAGGAGCTCTGGCCCAACGCAACCGATTCTGCATGGCGGGTGGCATACGTGATGTCTTCTTGTTCCGCGATACCACCTTGC
>CAYYOL010000036.1:0-22512 GCA_964473245.1 uncultured Spirochaetaceae bacterium | reverse complement strand
TCTACGATGGTTGTATGAAGGGGAGAACACTCTATGTGATTCCTTTCTCCATGGGTCCAGTCGGTTCCGATATCGCTAAGATCGGTGTCGAACTCACAGACAGTGCCTATGTTGTTACAAACATGATGATCATGACTCGAGTCGGTGAGCGTGTGCTTGATGTACTTGGAACAGACGGCGAATATGTCCCCTGTCTCCACAGTGTTGGTAAGCCTCTCGCTGAAGGTGAATCGGATGAAGGCAGATGGCCTTGTGCTCCAATTGAGCAGAAGTATATCTCCCACTTCCCCGAGACCCGTGAGATCTGGTCCTACGGTTCCGGTTACGGTGGAAATGCACTGCTTGGAAAGAAGTGTCTTGCTCTACGTATTGCATCTGCAATCGCACGTGACGAAGGTTGGCTCGCTGAGCATATGCTCATTCTCAAGATTACCAGCCCGGAAGGTGTTGCGAAATATGTCGCAGCTGCTTTCCCAAGTGCTTGTGGAAAGACCAACTTGGCTATGCTTGTTCCTACCATCAAGGACTGGAAAGTTGAAACCATCGGTGACGATATTGCTTGGATGAAGTTTGGTGCAGATGGTCGTCTCTATGCTATCAACCCAGAAGCAGGTTTCTTTGGTGTGGCTCCCGGAACTTCCATGGACTCCAATCCCAATGCAATGTATTCGTTGGAGAAGAACTCGATCTTCACCAACTGTGCACTCACTGAAGACAAGGATCTCTGGTGGGAAGGAATCGGATACGATGCTCCAGGCAAGCTGACCGATTGGAAAGGGAACGAATGGGTCCAGGATAAGGGAAACAAGGAGCAGCCAACTGCTTCTCACCCGAATGCTCGATTCACTGCACCTGCAAGCCAGTGCCCAAGTATTGCTCCCGAGTGGGAAGACCCGAAGGGCGTACCCATCGATGCGATTCTCTTTGGTGGTCGCCGACCTCATACCATTCCTTTGGTACACCAGGCTCGTGACTGGAATCACGGTGTCTTCCTCGGTTCGATCGTCGGTTCAGAAATCACTGCAGCCGCACTCGACCTCAAGGCAGGAACCATTCGTCGTGACCCGTTCGCCATGCTTCCGTTCTGCGGATATCACATGGGCGAATACTTCCAGCATTGGATCAATCTCGGCGCGAATCGTGACCAGGAGAAGCTTCCTAAGATCTTCTATGTCAACTGGTTCCGCAAGACAGATGATGGGAAGTGGTTGTGGCCCGGATTCGGTGAGAACAGTCGTGTGCTCACATGGATCTTCGAAGCCTGTGCCGGTACTGCAAAGACAGTCGATACCGCAATCGGTATCATGCCGACACCAGATGCAATCGACCGACCTGAAGGTGTATCCGAAGAGGACATGGCTGAATTGCTCTGTCTCGATACAGAAGGCTGGTTGAAAGAGGTTGCCGACATTCGTGCCAACCATTATCCGAAGTTTGGCGACAAGCTACCCAAGGAACTGGCTGAAATGCTTGATATCATGGAAAACAACTTGAAATCAGCTGGATCTTGTGATAGTTGTTGCTAATATGAACTGGAAGATGTGCGGATAGACGAGTATCTCGCGAGTCCGCACCTTCCCTGCCGGGAGACCTCCCGAGCAGTTACATATAGATTACCGTCCGGAGTATACGTGCTTTGGGCGGTTTTTCTTTGTTTCCACACTATCCTTCAGACGTGAGGTGACGAACCTGTACAGCCTCGCTACCTTCAGCGACCCGTCCGAGAATATCTATGAGCGGTGTGGGAACTCCGAGCTCCCTCCCGAGTCGACTTGCACGTACGCAGAACCATCGATTTTCGGTCGGTCTTCCCGCCTCGATATCCTGCAACATCGATGTCTTGCCTTCATATTCGAGAGAGGCGAAGATCTTCTGATACTTGTCGATGTAGCTCTCATCTAGTCCCGTGATACCGTAGGCTTTGGCAAGAGCGATCACTTCCTGTTGCGCCTGGATGATGAGTTCCCTGATTGCCTCAATATTCGCACAATCACCGTAGGTTCCTCGAGTGATGGCACTGATCGTGTTGATGCTCACATTGACCATGAACTTTGCCCACAGTTCTCGTTCAATGTTCTCTGGTACCTGAAAATTAATCTTCGCTTCAGCTAGCAGCGTCGTGATCGATTGTAGCCGTTCGGTCATCTGATTGTTCCGTTCTCCCAGATAGATGATGCCTTCGGTCGAGAAGTCGATTCTGGTCCCTCTTCGGGTGGAGTCCAGTGCAGTAGTGAAGCCATAGAGGACTTTTTCGGCACCGTATGCTTCGCTGAGCAGGTGTTCGCTATCTATTCCATTGAGAAGCGAGAGTATCGTGGTTTGCGGACCTACATGGCCTGCAATATCCTTTATTGCCTGCTCAAGGTGATGATTCTTTGTTGCGAGTATCACCAGATCGGCCGGAGCAGTGGCTGTTGTTGTGCTTTGATAATTGAAATCGATGCGTGTTCCATTTAGCAGGAGTCCATCGCGAAGATAGCGATCCCTCCGCTCTTCGTTCACAATCACACTCACCTGGTCATATCCCAGATACTCCGATAGGCGCCATGCATAGATAGCTCCCACCGCACCGATACCTATGATAGAGACTTTTCGGATCATGATACGCCCCTCCCTAACTCAATGGTCTGCAGAGTTGCATGACTAATCGAGTCAGCTGCTCCAATTCAGCGAGCGAAATCGATTCGGTACTGGTGTGTGCACCACTGTAGCCGATTCCCAAGGTGAGAACCGGGAGCCCTTGATTTCGCATGATGTTCGCATCGCTTCCTCCACCTGTTGGTGCGGTCCTGAACGGTATGCCGGCAGCTGTGCAGGCTTGTTTAAAGGCTGCCAGTTCGGGAGCATCCGAGTCGACCCTGTATCCAGGATAGAGTTCGATGGGCGAGAATTCGTAGGATCCGCCGAGTGCTCCGACTGCCTTGATACAACAGAACTCGAGATGAGCAAGATGGCGATTCACCCGCTCGGAGGTGGAGGAGCGAACTTCGAGGGTCACCTCGCAACGATCGCATACGATATTTGTCACTTCGCCACCACGAATGGTCCCGATATTAGCGGTTGTCTCTTCATCGATTCTCAGTAGCTGCATGCCGTCGATCGCTTTGGCTGCAAGACTGATTGCACTGACTCCAGTCTCGGGAGCGAATCCTGCATGCGCAGACTTCCCATGGAACACGATGGTTGCATCGCTCTTACTCGGAGCGCTGACTATGGCCGTGCCGACAGCACCGCTTGCATCCAGTACATACCCCCTCTCGATTGGTCCGAGCTTCCGCATGTCGAATGCTTTGGCTCCCTCGAGACCCACCTCCTCTGCAACAGTGAAAAGGAGAACGATCGCTACATGTGGCGTATCGGACTGGGTGAGGGCTTCAACAGCAGCGAGTATAGCTGCAATTCCAGCCTTGTCATCTGCTCCAAGAGCAGTAGTTCCATCACTTACGACGAGCCCATCCTCGATCCGAGGCTTCGCATCCACTGCATTTGGAACAGTATCCATATGGCAGTTGAACAGTACCGCCGGCTCTCCTTCCAACCCTGGTGAGGCAGGGAGTCTCCCAACGAGGTTGCCGTGGGCATCCTTTTCGGTTGCGATTTTCAGAGCAACGAGACGCTCATCGAGATAGGTGCGGAACTCGGACTCCTGGCCCGAAGGCGAATTCACCGAGATTAGATCGATCATAACGGAAGCAGTTTTCTCTGCAAGCGATATAGGCATGGATTCCTCCTGAAGTATGGCTTCTGAGCATACCATACCACCATTGGTTGTTCCAAGTCTCTAGACTATTAGTGGTTGCTCGCTTATGGTAGAGGGTAAGACTTTTTATTAGATGGTGGTGAGCATATGATTACTTTCACTCGGGACGAACGTCGAGTTCTTGATGGATGTCTGCAAAAACTGAAACAAGAAGACTCTTCGTTCTCCTCGCTGGTGGAGTCTCAGGTGGCCGATCTTGAGCAACTGGCAGCAATCGTAGATCGCGCCCCATCGCCTTCGGTGGATCTCATGAAGGGAGAAGGGGAGCGGTCGATCGGATCATTAGCCCATAAACTATGTAGCCACGGTCTCGATCATATCATCAATCTCCCATCTAAAGCCGTGTTGGGTCACGGCTTCACCGTGATGAAGCTTCATGTCTTCGGATTTCTCAGCAAGATAGCGAAGACATCCGAAGAGCTCGCCGAATTGAGATCGAGTATCGACAAAGAGTACAACGATCTCCTGTTCACGCTCATGGCCGAAGACCTCTATACTTCGCTTGTGTCAAAGCAGGATATCGACGCTCCCTGGGTACAGGAGGCTGCACACGAACTGATCACCATGTGGGATCATAGAACCAGTGGATACCTCGAAACCTTCGCACTGGCAATCAGGGAACTCTGGCACGTAAGACATGCGATCGTCCCCGTTCTCGGAACCCTGTTGGGAACCATGGAGATCATGAGACTAAACTCAATGCTCCCACCGGTCTGGTTGGATTTCATAGGCAATGCATCGGATTCCGATTCCATGGTCTTCGCCTTGGAGGAGTTCATCTTCGACCTTCGATACGAGGAGCTTGCTTTGCTCAGGGAGAAGATGAAACAGGAACATATTACGATCATTGACCGGAACGCAGCATGGCTCATGCTAGAGAAATATGAGGCGGATCCGGTCGAAGTGAACCCTGCTCTGGCGCTCTACAAGAGCTTCATGGATCGGCAGAGCATGGCAAAGAAGCGGGCTGTAAGGGGCGATAGTGGCCCAAAACGATCATTGGAAGAGTATTTTGTGATCTATCTGCTCTCCAGCGAGCATCATGTTCCAAAAGATATTGGATATGACAAGTAAGAGCCCGCTCCCTCTTGGCATAACGGGACACTCCGAGTACACTTGTCGGGAAATCTGAAAAAAGTCGAAGGAGTGCCCAGCCAATGCAAGAGAGAGACGGCATATACATGCCAGCCGACAGACCCCCTGTATCGAAGTGGATCCCGCTCAGCATACAGCACGTATTCGCGATGTTCGGAGCTACCGTTCTCGTGCCCATCCTTACCGGTCTGAGTGTCACCTCAGCACTGTTCACTGCGGGAACAGGAACACTTATCTATATTCTGATAACAGGAGCCAAAGTTCCTGCGTTCCTCGGTTCATCGTTCGCCTTCATTCCAGCCATCATCGGAATTGCTGCAACCTATGGCGTACCGTACGCTATGGGAGGAGCTGTCGCTGCCGGCATATTCTATGGAATTATCGCCACCATCATTCGAGCATCGGGCCTTACTTGGGTCAAGAAGGCATTACCTCCAGTCGTGATAGGTTCGGTAATCATCGTCATCGGTTTGAGTCTGGCTCCCACAGCCATCGATATGGCCATGAACGATGCATCGGGCAATTACAGTCTCGTGTATCTCTCGATGGCCGTCGTCACCCTTGCCGCCACCGTGGTGGCAAACATCTTCCTCAAGGGATTCTTCAGCATTATTCCCATACTCATTGGACTGGTCTTCGGGTATCTGTTCACACTTGTCATGGGCTTTGTGTTTCCCCTCTACGCACTGATCGATTTCAGTGGTGTCCAAGAGGCTGCCTGGATGGGCCTTCCGCAGTTCCAGGTTCCGAAGTTCAACGTTGTAGCTATGGTGACTTTCATCATAGTTTCACTTGCGACCATGGCTGAGCACTTGGGAGACACGGTAACTTTGGGAAATGTCGTAGGGAAAGACTTTACGCAGAACCCAGGACTGCACAGAACTCTCGCCGGTGATGGTGTGGCGACCGCATGGGCAGCTTTCTGGGGAGGACCGCCAAACACTACATATGGAGAGAATATAGGTGTTATGGCAATAACTCGCGTATATAGTGTCTGGGTCATAGGTGGTGCAGCGGTGGTTGCTACCATCCTCTCCTTCTTCCCTAAGGTCGGCGCACTGATTCAAACGATTCCTACTCCGGTTATCGGAGGAATTTCGATGTTGTTGTTCGGTATCATCGCTTCGAGCGGTATGCGAAACCTCGTGGAAAGTGGCGTGGATTACAAAGATAAGCGGAATCTGATCATCTCCTCGGTCATTCTCGTCATTGGAATAGGTGGAGGCTTGGTAGCATTCCCTATCGGTGGTGGACTTGAGTTCCAGATGGGTGGTGTAGCCCTTGCAACGCTTATCGGTATCGTATTGAACTTGGTCATTCCCAAGACTGTGCCGTAACGTAGAGAGTATGATGGATTATACACTTGTACAATCGGACGCAGCTCTGCGATCGTTGATTCAGCGATGGAACAGCGAACAGGTCTCCTCCATAGCCATGGACTTCGAAGGTGAATACAACCTCCATATCTATGGGGAGCATCTGTGCCTTATTCAGATCAATGATGGCTCGCACTACTATCTGATCGATCCGTTTCGGGTATCGAAAGAGTCCATCAAGGAGCTCCTCGAGTCTCAGTACATCGAGAAGATCATGTTCGACTGTACAAGTGATGCCGCTCTGGTGAGAAAGCAGTATGGCATAACGTTGACCCATGTGTTCGACTTGCGCATCGCCGCGCAACTGCTTGGATTCAATGGAAACCTGACCAAGCTTATGGAGGCGTATCTCGGAATTCCGTCGACTACGGGCAAGAAGGGCAACCAGACGGCGAATTGGCTAATTCGCCCATTGAAGCAGAAGCTGATTTCTTATGCTCTAAGTGATGTTGAACACTTGTTCGAGCTGAAAGATGCGCTCATACGTGCATTGGAGAAGCAGAATCTCACCGAACGGAATCGAGAGCTGCAAGCAAGTGCAGCACTTCCCAAAGGTCCCGATCGACCAGGATGGGAGAAGTTGCCCGGTTATCGCTACCTGTCGCCAGAGCAGCGGGTGTACCTCCGCTGGTTCTTCGAGGCAAGGGACATGCTTGCTAGGAAGTTGAACAAGCCAGCGTTTCAGGTTCTGGACAAGCGCGTACTCGTATCTCTGGCAAAGAATCCACCCCAGAGCGTAGAAGAGTTCCGTGTCCAGGCACCGCACCGAAGCAACGACATTGAGCGAGATCTCGTGGCACTCCTTATGGTTGCCAGAGATGGGGCTGTCAGTGAGCTGGCCGAGTCTACGCGAAAGAGTTGATTACCCCTTCTTATAGGCAGTCTTCTCCAACGGGAGTTTGGTTCTGAACTCATGGTCGAACCGGTAGTATGCGTTCTGCACTGCTGGAGCCGTGGCGATAGTGCTCAACTCCCCGATTCCTTTCGCTCCATACGCCTCAGATGATACTTGGTCGCCTTTCACCATATATGTCTCAATGACCGGGGCTTCGGTGGCTCGAAATAGTCCGAGCGTACCGTATTTCACCTTTGGATACCCTGCTTCAATAGGATAGTTCTCTGTGAGCGCGTATCCGAGACCCATGACGACACCACCTTCAACCTGTCCCTCGATAGCAGTGGGATTCACTACCGTGCCAACATCGACTGCAGCCGTCACCTTGACCACCTTTCCCTGGTCATCGAGTTCTACGACCTGCGTCGAATAGCTATAGGCTATATGACTCTTTGGATTGGGTTTCGTAGATCCCATTGGGTCGGTTATCGCAATGAATTCGTCATAGTACTCAGTTCCGTTGAGAGCACCGAGCGATCCTGCATCGGAAAGAGCACTCTTCAATTTGAGCGCGACACGACGAATTGCCTCCCCTGTGATCACCGTCTGTCTCGAGGCCGTGCTGGTCCCAGCATCGGGAGTCCTCCTAGTATCTGCCGGCTCGCAGAAGGTTTGTTCAGGTGAGATCCCAACAGTTTCACATACCAGCTGGGTGGCAACGGTGGCCAACCCTTGTCCCATGCAGGCTGCCGAGGTACGAATATGGACAATGCCCTCCTCAACGGAGAGGGTGCATCGCCCAATATCGGGAACACCCACACCAAAGCCACTGTTCTTGAACGCACAGGCAATGCCCGTACGGCCATGTGCTTCGAATGCCGGTTTGACGGCAAGTAGACACTTGTCCAGTGCGGTGTTCGGATCGGCAATCTGACCGTTTGGCAGTGATTGTCCCGGCCGTATAGCATTAATAAATCGAATTTCCCATGGAGATATTCCCACCTGTTCAGCGAGCAGATTCAGCGTGTTTTCCATGGCGAAACAGCTTTGGGTTACGCCGAAACCACGAAAAGCTCCTCCGGGTACGTTATTCGTATAGACGGCTTTTCCGAGAACATCGACGTCATGAAAGTTGTATGGACCAGCAGCATGTGTACAGGCTCGTTGTAAGACAGGGCCTCCTAGCGAGGCATAGGCTCCCGTATCGGCTATGAGTGTAGCTTTCATTGCGGTAAGGCGGCCTTCTGCATCGCAGGCAACGGTGAAATCCATCTCCATTGCATGCCGCTTGGGGTGGATGTTGATACTCTCCTGCCGACTGAAACGGACCTTTACCGGCTTCCCGGTGTGCCACGCCATGAGTGCTGCATGATGCTGCACACTCATATCCTCCTTTCCTCCGAAACCACCTCCGACAAGTTTTGCCTGACAGTGTACCTTCTCCCTTGGAAGGTCCAGCATGGTGGCGATCTCTCGCTGTTCGTCGTAGACCGACTGACTTGCGGTGTAGACCAACAGTCCGTCTCCTTCAGGAACAGCCAGTGCACACTCTGGTTCCATGAATGCGTGCTCAGTAAACGGGGTGCTATAGTGCTGCGTCACCACATGCGCAGATTGCGCTATCATGGTATCGGCATCGCCCCGTTTGAGCCGCTCAGTGGTAAGCACGTTTCCACCATCATGGATAGCAGGAGCATCCTCCATTAGGGCCTGCTCGGTAGTGGTTACCGGTTCCAGTACCTCGTACTCCACCAAGATGAGATCGAGAATGGCATCTAGGCTTTCACGGGTTCGTGTAGCGACCAGTGCGAGTGCATCGCCGATGTATCGAGTGGTACCACCCTCTGGAATCAAGACATCCCAGTCCTGCACGATATGGCCAATCTTGTTTTGCGGTACATCCTCTGCGAGCAATATCTTCACCGTATCGGGGTGTTGCAGAGCCTGGGAGATATCGATTCGCTTCACAATGGCTCGAGGATATGCGCTTCGTAGCGCCTTTGCATGGAGCATCCCTTCCATGTGCATGTCATCGACATAGATTCCCTTTCCAAGGGCCTTTTCAGCGGCATCTATCCGTGTGAATCGTTGTGACAGGCGGGCTTCGGCATGTTCGTGCGGAATCTCGAGATTCTCTCTGAAGAACCGGGCAGCCATGAGGATTGCCTGTTCGATCTTCACATATCCTGTACAGCGACAGATATTTCCCTTGATCGCTCTCTTTACCTGCTCTCTCGTGGGGTCGGTACTACTGTCTAGGAGCGCTTTCGCCGACATGATCATGCCAGGAGTGCAATATCCGCACTGAACAGCTCCTGCCGTGGCGAAGCAATAGCTGTAGACTTCCTGTTCTCGTGTAGAGAGTCCTTCGATGGTGATGATCGACTTCCCCTCAAGCTTCTCTGTTGGTAACAGGCAAGAGCGTAAAGCTTTGCCATCTATTATCACAGTGCAGGTACCACAAGCTCCTTCACTGCAACCATCTTTGGCTCCGGTGAGACCGAGATTCTCTCGAAGAAATGGTAGTAGCTTCTTGTTGATTTCCGTCTGGATGCGTTTCCCATTCACAAAGAATGTATACACGAAGGGCCCCCCATAAGCGTTAGCTGCCACCAGATGTCCAGTGAATTCTATAAACCGGAAGGCCACGAAGTCTCCCCTGAAACACGCTGGTGATCTGTCAATGATTAGCCGCTTAGTACCTGCATCCCTGCGTGCTACAGAGGCTTGCTTTCGGTTATCTGCTCGCGCAGTTTCGATGCAACTGACTGTGATACTATCATCGTCTTCAATTCTATCTGACAGGGGGTATTTGTCAATGCTTTTTCAAGAAAAGTGTTGCAAAAGCGTGCATTGAGTCGCCATGGTTGCAAGACTCCACAAGGACTGTAATACTGTGAATGATAGGAGAGGACGATATGCAAATCACTTTGAAGAAAGAGGATATTCTCAATCGTCTTGTGAGTGTCCACACGCTGTCACAGCGAAGCTCCGTCTTTGCTATACCATCGGTTGTCCGAGTGATCGGTTTTCATACCCCTGCACAGGATACACTCGACAGGCAACTCGCATCGAGGATTACAGGATATGTTCAACAGGATGCAGAGCGATTGCTCAATGAGCATAAACTGGTTCGCATGTACGATGTTCGAGGTAAGGCCATGACCATATGCCCCCATGATCGATTCATGTATCAGGAAGCGCTCGTACCCTCGGATGAACAGGAAATTCGATTCATAGTAGGAAATGCTTCATCTCTACTGACTTCTCTCGATATGTCGGCATTGGATCTTATGCACCTTATCGCCAATTTGCTGCCTCGGGCACTGGAACACGGTCCTCTGTCAGAGGCTCTACTAATCGAACAGCTTGCAGAACTCGTCTCTGAGTATCACGTTCCGGGCGATCGAGAAGTATGGGCATGGCCATCTCCGATTGAACACGAAACTCTCGGTGAGACCCTTGTTCGTGTGCTGCTACCAGGGGCTTCCCTCTCTGTTCCGATTATGCTCGTTTCCGACCCAAAAAGCTCTGGATATCTACTTGCTTTAACTACACCAGAGACAGATCTGAACAACGTAACGAACGAGGAGCACTTTACATACAGATATCTTCATGCTTACGGACCGTCGGACTGCAAGGAGTTTGCCCTGTGGGCCGGAATCTCGATCTCACACGCCGAGCGTCTCTGGAATCTGCTCGATCCATCCAAGCTCATACAGGTGAGTTGGGAAGACAAACCAGCTTGGATGCTTGTCTCCGATCTGGAGCATCTGGAGTCTATCGAGCCACCAACTGGCCTCAGGCTCATCGATGCATACGATCCTTTTCTCCAGCTACCCAAGAGGAGTCTCCTTATCCATGGGAAGCGGCAACATACTCACTTTTTTCGCTCCGATGTGAAGCGAGGGATGGTTCTCTCCGATGGTCGGTGTGTGGCAAGCTGGCGAATGAAGTGTGTGAAACAGTACAGTTCGTTCGTCGTGGAGGATATTGGTGAGCCACTGGAGCGAGTGGCTGTGGAGGAGTTGGAACAGGAGGCATATACTATGACTCAAGCTACCGGAACACAGTTTAGCGGTCTCACGGTAGAGTAGCTATGACAAACCTCCCGCCACTGATTTGACAGGAGGTCGTTCTGGAGGTGGGAATCGGTCTGGTCAGGTTCGCATTTCCCTGTTGAAGGGTTTTCCCAGCGCTGTGGGTCCCATGAGCAGACTTTTCTTCGAAAATGCAAGGACAATGATAACCAACAGGTAGGGGAGCATGACGAGGAACTCGTACGGGAAGTCGATCCCGAGGCCCTGAATCGCTAGCTGCAGTGCTTGTGCAAGTGTGAACAGCAAGGCTCCGCCCATGATCTTCACCGGGTGCCAATGTCCGAAGTAGACGAGTGCCACAGCAATGAATCCACGCCCGGCGATAATCTCATCGCTGAACATCTTGGCCTGGCAAAGACTAAGATATGCACCCGCCAAGCCGGCTAACGCCCCACCGAGTGCTAGTGCTTGGAACCGTACCCGGTTCACCTGAATGCCTATGGAATCGGCTGCTCTTGGTTGTGTCCCCACTGCTCGGACACGGAGGCCCCATGGAGTCTTGAACAACACGTACCACGAGAGCGGAACCAAGAGGAAAGCCACATAGACCAGAGGGTTGTGGTTGAAAAACAACGGACCCAGAATCGGTATGTTGGAGAGCCCTGGAATTGGAGCTGTGTTGATACCCGGGATACTCTGTGTTCCTCCGACGAAGTGTCGGAAGAGTGTTCCTGCGGTCCCTACACCAAACATCTGCATGCCGATTCCGGCAATACCTTGAGGGGCTCTGAACGTGACGACCACGAGTCCAAAGAAGAGCCCTAACAACGCTCCGACACCTGAGGCTAGCAGGAGTCCGAGGTAGTTGTATATTCCTGGTACATCGGCACCCTGGCCGATCGAGTAGGGGACAAGCATGCCGAGAAAGGCGCCCATGGCCATCATCCCCTCACACCCCAAATTGAAGATACCAGCTCGTTGATTGAACATCTCTCCAAGAGAGGCGATGAGCAGTGCGACCGAGAACGGAATACCGAGTGAAAGAATATTTATGACGAAGTTCATGCTTCAACCTCCTTGGAGGAGCTTTTTCCTGCGAACAACGCATTCCATCTAGCTTCTACCCGTTGCATGAGATAGGGGTTCGCTATGATCATCTTCGTTGCGACTATCACCAGAATGATCACTCCCTGGAGCACCTGAACCATGTTTGCCGGCACCCCCACGAGCCGTTGGGTCATGTCGGCACCGTAGATCAGGAGACCAAAGAAGAATGCCGCCGGGACGATTCCCGCCGGATGCAGTCCACCAAAGAGTGCAACGACGATACCCGAGAATCCGTATCCACTGGTGACCCCTTCGATCGCTCGTCTATGGACTCCAGCGATTTCAATAGAGCCTGCAATTCCAGCAAATGCTCCCGAGATCATCATGGCTATGATGAGATATTTGGGAACATGGATTCCTCCGTATCGGGCTGCTCGTTCCGAAGCTCCTGCTGCACGCATCTTGAATCCGTATGAGGTTTTCCACAACAGAAAGAAGATGATGACTGCGAGAGCGATAGCGATGAACAGGCCGCTGTGTATTCTCGTTCCCCGAATGAATCGAGTCAAATCGAGATTTCGGCTGAGCCGCATGGATTGTGGTGTCCCGCTTCCCATGGTGAGCTCTGCAGGATCCAGCATTGGGCCTCGAAGAAAGAATGTATAGAGCTGCGCAGCAATATAGTTGAGCATCACGGTAGAGAGGAGTTCGCTGACTTCCAGCTTGGCTTTCAATGCTCCAGGGATGAATCCCCATGCCGCCCCTCCCACTGCACCGGCAAGAATGGCAAATGGAATCAGCACCCCCCGAGGAAGATTGGGAAAGGCCAGTGCGATTGCCGTGGTTGCCAGAATACCGATTGCCATTTGTCCTTCGGCTCCGATGTTGATGATCCCACTCCGATACGCCACGGTGATTCCGAGTGCTATTATGGTCAGAGGCACAGTACGCAACAGCACCTCTGTGATACCGATCTTATTCTTCAAAGGCTCGGTGAGAATCACGAGGTAGGTCTTGAACACATCTGCCCCAATAGCCCAGAGAATGATTGCTCCCAGAAGCATTGCCGTGATTATAGCGAGGATGATGACCCCAATCCTGTACCCGGTTTTAAATCTCTTCGTCATCTTTCACTCCTGCCATGAGAATACCCAGTCTGCGTCTGCTTGCTTCGCTGCTGGGAATTACTTTCTGAATTTTTCCTTTGAAGATTACCGCTACCTGATCGGAAAGGTTCGTGATCTCCTCAAGCTCTTCTGAGATAAGGAGAATGCCGACGCCTTCGTTTCTCAGGTGTAGAAGCTGTTTGTGTATGAATTCTGCAGCTCCCATGTCCAATCCTCGTGTCGGATAGACTGCAATGAGAAACTTTGGATTGCGGGAGATCTCTCTGGCAAGAATCACTTTCTGGATGTTCCCTCCCGAGAGTGATCCTGCAGCGACATCGGTGTTCGGACTTCTGATGTCGAACTCCTTTCTCAGACGTTCGGCGGTCTGGTCGATCTCCTTCTTCTTGAGGAAAGCGTGAGAGCTGAACAGCGGAGACTCCGAATCTTTGAGAATGAAGTTCTCCTTCATTGAGAATGCGGGTACGATACCCTCGGTGTTTCTCTCCTCCGGTATGTATCCCATGCCCGAGGAGATCACATGAGCAGGGGTGTGGTTGGCGATGTCCTCACCGTCGAACAATATCTGTCCGGATTCCACTTTTCTCAGTCCATTGATTGCCTCGGCAAGTTCTCTCTGCCCGTTGCCTGATACACCTGCTAAACCTACAATCTCTCCCTTGCATACGTAGAGGGAGAGGTCGTCGAGCGCAAGGTGGCCTCTGTCACTACGCACTTTGAGATTTCTCAATTGCAGCATAGGACCGAGTGTGCAAGCCGGAGCATCGTTGTGTGGGAGTACCACTTCATGCCCGGTCATGAGCGCAGCGATGTCACTCGAGGAGTGATCGATGGTATTCCCTTGAAACACGACCTTACCATGTCGAAGGATAGCCACCTTGCTTGAAAGATCTTTCACCTCCTGCAGTTTGTGACTGATGAATACGATCGACAGCTCTTCGGACATGTTCCGCAGCAGTGCGATCAGATCGTCTGTCTCCTGAGGAGTGAGTGCGCTGGTCGGCTCGTCGAGGATCAGAAACTTCGCTCCGAGGCACAGGGTCTTCACCAGTTCCACTCGTTGCTGCTCTCCTACCGAGAGTTGCCAGATGTACGAGTCGGGATCGACGACGAGACCGTATTGCTTCGCAACTTCCTTCACCCGTTTTCGTACCGATTGAAGGTCGAGTCTCAACCCCTTCCATGCTTGTTTGTATCCGAGCGCAATATTCTCGAGGACCGTCATATTCGGTACCAGCATATACTGTTGATGAACCATGCCTATGCCATATGCGAAGGCGTCGTTGGGTGATTTGAAGTGCACTTCCTTGTCGTTGATGAATAACTTTCCTTCATCGGGGTAGTACAAACCCATGAGAATGTTCATGAGTGTGGTCTTCCCCGCTCCATTCTCTCCCACAAGAGCGAGAATCTCACCTCGCTTCATCTCCAACGAAACGTCATCGCAGGCTAGAACCCCGGGGAACCGTTTGGTGATGTGTTCAATACGTAAGCTGTCGATGGCTTTCGTCATCTGTTCCATGCAAGTCCTCCAATTCGGACCGTGTACGTGGTGTAAAAAATTCCTGCACGTCGATGTCTCTCACCGCCATGCAGGAATATATCCATTGCTACATCTTCCTGAAGCGCTATTAGTTATATTTTACGCTACTCCAGTTCACCACTGCCGGATGTCCTGCCTGGCCCTTGAATGCGTTGAGCGTTTCATTGACCTTGGCTTCGATTTCAGCAGTGATCTTCGACTTGGTCGCTTCATTGAACTTGAAGACGAATCCGTCGTTGTTGAAGTTCATGGGGATGTTCTCTCCACCGAGAACTCCTGCATCGATTTTGTCGACAAGCGTGTTGATCACGGCAGCATAGTTGTAGGAGGAGGCGCTGAGCACCTTGTATCCTTCAGGAATGCCGATCTGTGCAAGATCCTGACCCACCCACCAGATGTCCTGGTTTCGGTAGTCGGCTACAGCACGAAGTCCACCAAGAGCCTGCTGTGACGAACCGGTGAGGATATCGGCTCCGCTTCTGATCTGGGACTGAGCAACCTCGGTAGCTTTCACGAAGTCGGAAAAGCTTCCTGTGTGAGCGACCATGACATTGGCCGAAGGATTCACTTCTCTGACTCCAAGCACGAAGCCACGGTTGTACCGTGCAGCATCTCCACCATCGACAGGGCCGATCAGACCGATGATATTGCTCTTTGTGAGCATACCAGCGATCAGGCCGTTCAGGTAGCCGGTCTCTTCACTTTCGGGCATGTAGGAGAATACGTTGTCGCCAACGACTTCACTGCTGGTTCCGAATGCGAAGGAGATATCTGGGTATTCTTCTGCCATCTCGGTAATCAGGTTCTTATACTGAGCTCCATGGCCGATGATAATGTCGTACCCCTGTCCTGCATACTGCAATACTGCCGAACCGGCATCGACTGGTTTCATCTTTTCGCTGTAGCTGTATTCGATTCGACCAGGATTCTGTTCCATGGCGAGCATGATGCCATCGTGCATTGCTTGGCACCAGCCTTTGTCATCGATGGTATTTTCAATGATGAGCGCGATTTTAATGATATCGCTGTCTTCCTGTACTTCGGCCCCACCCTGAGCGAATGCCATGGTGGCAACCAGTGACAACATGATCAAGAGCATGAGATACTTCTTCATATAACCTCTCCTTGTGTGGTGTGTGATCTGTGCTCACTACAACCCGTAATTGGACTGTTTTGTACACTTCTCCACCAGTATACTAGGTGTTGCAGAGTGTTGTCAAAGACTATCGTTAGTAAATTATCCTATCATTGTTTGATGATTTGAAGTTCTGCTTATGATAGTCATGTTAAATTTATCCTTACCGTAATATATCGATAAAAGATTGCTTGATACTGAAAGGTAGTAAGTCGCATATATTTGTTATAGTATCGTGCCTGGTCTGAGACGCTCCGCATTTATCCTTCCGAAGGAGAGTCCCGTTGCAACAGCTTTAGTGAAATCTTCACCTCTATCGAGCTCCAAGGCTATCCCCGCAGTCACTGCATCGCCGCAACCGATGGTGTTCACTGGTTGTACTTGCTGTACTGGAAGCTCTTTAAATCCAGAGTCATCGTAGATCCAAACCGGATGTGCTCCTCTGGTGAGAAGGATTGCGGTTCCGTACAGAGCATGCAATTCCTTCAGTTTCGTTACGACGATCTCCTGAATTTCTGAGGAGTCCTCCTGTTCCAGTACGCGGACGCCGGGGAGAAATGTTGCCGCGAACTCGCTCAAGTTCGGTTTTATTACATCAACTTTGAAGGCAAGGCTCTCTTCGAGGTCCGTCCCTTTTACATCGAGCACTACACGTTTTCCAGCCTTTTTTGCCTCTTGTACGAACGAAGGGTAGAGGTTCTCCGAATAGCCGGGTGTTCGAGTGCCAGAGATAACGACAGTCGAAACTTCTGTAAGCGCATCGGTGAACAGCTTTCGGACAAGAGCATCTGTATCCGGAGATACCGGTTCCGGCTCTTCGACTAGTTCAGTGGTAGTAGAGTTTTCCGTGTTGATGATGGTTGTGCAGGTCCTGATCTGGCTCTTGGAGTCGGCATAGATCGTTTCGAAGCCATCTGCATCCAACATATCTAGTAGTTCTTGCCTTCTAGGACCTCCTGCATGGGTAAGATGGATGGCATGACCACCTGCTTGTGCGATGATTCGGGCTACATTCACCCCTTTTCCCGATGCATCGAGACGATAGGTACTGCACCGATTTACCTCCCCCTCGAGAAATTGATTGAAAACCATAGTTCGTTGAAACGTCGGATTAAGACAAATGACTAGTATCGAACCCATGCTAAGCCTCCACTGAGAAAGAAATGGTAATCTCTGGCCGATTCAGATTGAGCTTTCTCAGCTGAACTCCTGCCTGGTTCAGCATCCGTTTGGAGGCTATCACGTTATCGGTACCGTCATACTTGTCCGAGAGATAGACGATCTCCTTGATACCAGACTGAATGATTGCCTTTGCGCATTCATTGCACGGAAAGAGGGCGACATAGATGGAGCACCCTTTCAAATTCAATGAGATGCTGTTCAGAATGGCATTGAGCTCAGCATGACAGACATAGGGGTACTTGGTCTCTAGGTATGCTCCCTCGCGCTCCCAGGGAAGTTCATCGTCGCTACAACCGGAGGGAAACCCATTGTAGCCGACACCCACGATCTTCCTATCTGGGTTGACTATACAAGCGCCCACCTGCGTATTCGGATCCTTGCTTCGTTGCGCAGAGAGCAACGCAACACCCATGAAATATTCATCCCAGCTTATGTAGTCGTCTCGTTTCATCTCGATTGTTTCTCCTTGGTGTGATTGTCGAAAAAGGAAAGGATCTCATTGGTGAGCTCCTCCTGGATGGATCGATACATGAGCAATACATGCCTGTTGTGATTCGCCTCCATTCTGGTAGTCCGGGCAAAGAAGGGTTGTGATCGGACACCAGACTGAATCACGGCAAGATTCTGAAAAGCGATGGTCCTATCCTGTAGATCGTGTGCCGAATAGAGCGGTACGGTTATCTTGTGCAAGTTGGCGCGTATGCCTCTTAACGCATACATGAGACTCACTCCACCTCTTACGAAAGCACCGCCATATCCGATCCACAACTCTTCACCATCGTTCTCACGTTTTCCCCCTGTATGGATATGTGGATTCAACGCAGGAGTGAACAGTGCGACCAGACGCATGAAGTAGTATCCCCACCGTTGCACGACACCCAACCGGATATCGTTGAGAAAGACAGGTGCCGCCACCGTTGCTATCGCATCTGGAGCCTCTTCAGAATCGGAAAACTCCTCCCCTATGCGAAGTGCCATAGCACCCCCCATGGAAGTGCCTAACACAAAGACGTGGTCATACTCCAGTTCGATATCACGGTAGTAGCTTTCCAGATATCCATACCATTGGGTGAACGTGGTGTTGTACAGATCCTTAGGATTGGTGCCGAAACCAGGAAGGAGGGGAGCATACACATCGTATCCCCGTTCGTATGCTCTGTTCGCAGCATACTCGAATGAGGATGGCGTACTCGGGTAGCCATGGATCATGATCACAGCCCGATCGACGGGAGGGTCGTGTTGCAACACAATCGGTAAACACCTCGGATCGAATACAGCATCCACATGTGGTTCGATCTGCTTAGTGTTCTTGTCTCGATACCCCCAGAGCAGAGCACTCCAGCAGAAGATCAGACATAGTGCTACGGTGATAACCACGTATATCATAGCGGTAGCATAGACGATATTCGGCGAGGCGACAAGAACATGGGGATAAAAAACAGCTCCCCGGTTTGAGGAGCTGTAGTTGCAAAAATCACTGTGTTACATGAACATTCCAAGTGCTGGGCGAACACCATTTACCAGTTGTTCCATGAAAGGAACGACCGCAAGGAGGACACCTGCAGCGACCGCCGAACCGAGAACACCGGCCACATTTGGTCCCATGGCGTGCATGAGAAGGAAGTTCTGCGGATTGTACTCCTGACCGACCTTGCTCGCGACACGAGCTGCCATGGGAACAGCAGATACACCTGCAGCACCGATGAGCGGATTGACCGGGTGCTTCTTGTCGATCTTGTTCATCACCTTGGCAATCAGAACACCAGTTCCAGTACCGAACGAGAATGCGACCATTCCGAGGACCAGGATCCCAAGGGTATTCAGGTTCAAGAAGTATGCAGCCTCCATCTTGGAACCGACCGAGAGGCCCAAAAAGATGGTTACGATATTCATGAGAGCATTCTGCATGGTATCGCTCAACCGATTCGTGACACCACACTCCTTGGCGAGGTTACCGAACATGAGTGCACCAACCAACGGTGTTGCCGATGGGAGGAGAATTGCACAGACGGTAAGAACACTGATCGGGAAGAGGATTCTCTCGACCTTCGAGACAGGGCGAAGCTGCTCCATCTTGATCAGTCTCTCATTCTTCGTGGTGAGCATGCGCATGATCGGCGGCTGGATGATGGGTACCAGCGCCATGTACGAATATGCTGCCACGGCAATCGACCCGAGCAGGTCGGGAGCGAGGCGGCTCGTGACATAGATAGCTGTTGGTCCATCGGCTCCACCAATGATACCAATCGATGCTGCTGCATGCAGATCAAAGTTCACACCAGGGATGAACGACAGCGCGAGGGCTCCAATCAGTGCGAAGAAGATACCCACCTGGGCAGAAGCGCCGAGCAGCAGGGTCTTCGGGTTTGCAATGAGCGGACCGAAATCCGTCATTGCTCCTACACCCATGAATATCAGAATCGGGAAGAGTCCTGTTTCGATACCCATGTCGTAGAGAAGCTTTATGAATCCCGTTCCTCCGGAGCTACTCGAAGGATCCACTCCTGCGATATAGGCGAACGGAATATTTGCCAAAATACAACCGAAACCGATAGTGACTAACAGCAGTGGCTCAAACCCTTTTGCGATGGCAAGGTACAACAATCCAAATCCGACTAGGATCATGATTATGTTGCCCCAACCACCGGCAGAGAGGAACCCTACCAGTCCGGTTGTCTGCCATAATTGTGAAAATGCTTGTCCAATCATGTCAAAACTCCCTTACCCGATTACCGCGAGTACGTCGTCTGCCTTCAGCTGGTCACCCTGCTTCACCTTGATCTGCTTGACCGTACCGGATACAGGAGCGAAGATTTCATTCTCCATCTTCATAGCCTCCATGACCAGAAGAAGAGTGTTCTGTTCAACCTGTTCTCCCTCTTTCACGTCAATGCGGAGAACAAGCCCGGGCATGGGAGCTTTTACCTCGGTCTCTGTACCACCGGCACTAGCGGCGGGAGCCTGCTGAGCAGGAGCGGGTGCAGCTGCAGCTGCTGGAGCTCCTTCGCTACCAATAACGAGGAGAATTTCATCGGCATTGAGCTGATCGCCCTGTTTTACCTTGATCTCTTTCACTGTACCGGATACGGGAGCGAAGATCTCATTCTCCATCTTCATGGCCTCCATGACCATGAGGACATCGTTCTCATTCACTTTGTCACCAACCTTCACATCGGTGCGAAGAATGAGGCCAGGCATGGGAGCCTTTACCGGGACATCTGCGCCTCCGGATGCCGCTGGTGCAGCGACTGCCGCCGGGGTCGCCCCTGCAGCGATTCCTTCCTGAACAGCGATAGTGTAGGCAACACCATTCACCACAGCCTGACTCTCTTTGAGTTGGACAGCATAGGTATTGTTGTTCACCTTGACCGTGTAGTCGTTTCCACCACTCTTGGCAGGAGAAGCTGCTGGCTCAGCCTTCTTTTCAGCGCTCTTCAGACGAACACCGTTCACCTTTGCATTGCCGGTGAGATAGAGAATTCCCTTCTCTTTGCACGAAGCTGCAATGAAGATGTTCTCTTCGGTGATCTCGAGATTCTCTGCCTTGAGCATTGCAATCGCGGCATCACGACCCTTCTTGGGATCCTTGTCATTGATATCGACTGCCTTCTCTTTGGTCTCTTTGAGATTGAGCTGCTCTGCGGAGATCTTGATGACTTCTGGATCCGGAGCAACGGGAGTTCTTCCGAAATAGCCAAGAACCATCTTCCCATATCCCTCTGCGATCTTCTTCCAAGGTCCGAACATGACGTTGTTGAATGCCTGCTGGAAGTAGAACTGAGAAACAGGTGTCACACTGGTAGCGTAACCACCCTTTGCAACGACATCTACCATTGCATGTGTGATATCGGTGAAACGGTCCATGAGACCATTGTCACGCAACATCTGCGTGTTTGCAGTAAGAGCTCCACCTGGGAGCGGGGAGAATGGGATGATCGGGTTGACCTGTGTCGCTTCGGGTGGAAGGAAGTAGTCGCTCATGCAATCCTGGAAGACTCTCTCGGCCTCCATGACTTTTTCGATATCTACATCGAGCGTATAGTCGGTTCCACGAAGAGCATGCCACATGGTGATAACGTCTGGCTGACAGGTACCACCGGAAACAGGCACGAGGGAGAGGTCGACCTGGTCGGCTCCTGCCTCGAGAGCACTCACATACTGCTGGATACAGACACCCGCGGTGTCGTGTGAGTGGAAAACGATGTTCATATCCTTGCCGAGCATTTTTCGGGCTCGCTTGATAGTCTCATGCACGATCTTCGGAGTGCTGGTTCCCGAAGCATCCTTGAAACAGACCGAGTCGTACGGGATACCGGCATCGAGAATGCTGCGAAGAGTCTTCTCGTAGAATTCAGGATCGTGTGCTCCGTTTGCCCCAGGGGGAAGAGCCATCATGGTGACACAGACTTCGTGGCGGGCTCCAGCTTCGTGAATGGCACGACCGCTGTCGATGAGATTGTTTACATCGTTGAGCGCATCGAAGTTTCGGATGGTGGATATTCCGTGCTTTGCAAAAAGATCGGCGTGCATCTTGATGATATCACGGGGCTGTGAATCGAGACCGACTACATTGATACCTCTTGAGAGGGTTTGGAGGTCGGCATCGGGTCCCGCCACTTTACGGAAATCGTCCATCATTTTGAATGCATCTTCATTGGTGTAGAAATAGAGCGATTGGAAACGTGCTCCACCACCTGCTTCGAAATGATTGATTCCAGCTGCTCGAGCTGCTTCGACAGCTGGCAGAAAATCCTTGGTGAAAACTCTGGCTCCATAGACCGACTGGAATCCGTCTCGGAAAGCCGTACACATGAAATTTACCTTTTTCATTGGAACTCCTTAAGGGGGTGTTAGCGCTTCGACTGCGCGACGGCTGCGGCGATTGCCGCGGCGATCTCTGCTCCCGCAGTGTCTGCGACGGGGGAACCAGAGGCGGAAACTGGACGTTTCGTTACGGTTGATACTTTTTCAGGAATGAACTTCCGTACGAACGCTGAAAGTCCTTTGGTCGTGAAAACCAGTAGGGTCAGAAACAGGAAAACCACTCCCATTCCCAACACTAGCAGGATCAGACCATTGTTCAGCTGCTCGACAAGTAGTTCTCTCGGCAATTGCTGTAGCATGTGCTGTGCTCCTTGAATCATATTATCAACACCGGTAAAACCGGCGTATAAGAATTCAATCTACTATAGCTGGAATACGTATGTCTTTCAAGGTATATGTTTAGTATATTTCATCTTCTTGCAGGACTTTCGCTATATTATTTTCTCGTACGTACGATCAGAACGAGAGACAATTTTCCTTGATTTTTCCACCTACTCTCACTACAGTTCAGTGGAAGGGCCCAGGGTGAAAACCGCTACGGTTCAACT